>NZ_JACCFW010000001.1:1435754-2153632 GCF_013410455.1 Allobranchiibius huperziae
TTGCCGCACATGCGGCGCTACATCGAGCTGGCCGGACTGCTCGGGGCGATCTACATCGTGCAGAACTTCGAGTACGTCTACACGATCACCTCGGGCGGTCAGAACACCGCCAACCTGCCCTACTACATCCAGCAGACCTTCTTCGCCGGGACGGGTGAGTACGGCGTCGCGTCGGCCGCCGGTGTCGTCGTGGTCATCGGCACCATCATCATCGCGACATTCGCGCTACGCACCGTGCTCTCGGTGCTCAAGGAGGAGAGCTGATGGCAGCTGCAGTCGTCAACCGGTCGGCGGGCCAGAACAAGCGAGCCGGCGGTCTGCTGAGCGCGGCCGCGTGGGTGATCGCGGTGCTGTTCATCATCCCGATCCTCTGGATGGTGCTCACCGCCTTCCACCAGGAGAACGACGCGGCGAAGAACCCCCCGGCCTTCTTCGCGCCCCTGTCGACCTCCGGGTTCAGCGACTTCTGGGCTGCCAAGCCCATCCCGCCCATGCTGAACTCGTTGACGGCCTCCCTGGTGTCGACGCTGTTCGTGCTGTGTCTGGCGCTTCCGGCGGCGTACGCGCTGTCCATCAAACCGGTGCGTAAGTGGACCGATGTCATGTTCTTCTTCCTCTCCACGAAGTTCATGCCGATCGTGGCGGGGCTGCTGCCGCTCTACCTGGTGGCGAAGAACACCGGACTCCTCGGAAACGTATGGTCGCTCGTTCTCATCTACACCTCGATGAACCTGCCGATCGCCGTCTGGATGCTGCGTTCGTTCCTCGCGGAGATGCCGATCGAGATCCTCGAGGCCTCCCAGGTGGACGGTGCGGGGTTCTTCACGCAGATGTACAAGATCGTCATCCCCTTGGTGATGCCGGGTCTGGCGTCGGCGGCGTTGATCTGCTTCATCTTCAGCTGGAACGAGCTCCTGCTCGCCAACACGCTCGGCGGCAACACGGCTCAGACGGCTCCGGTCTTCCTCACGGGCTTCGTGACCAGTCAGGGTCTGTTCCTGGCGAAGGTGTGCGCCGCGGCAGTCGCCATCTCCCTGCCTGTGCTGGCCGCAGGGTTCGCGGCCCAGGACAAGCTGGTCCAGGGATTGTCGCTCGGCGCAGTCAAGTGACGATGACCGTCACTCTGTCGCAGTCCACGCTGGCTCAACTGAGTACGGAGGTCGCACGCCCGTCGTACGACCGGTCGAAGGTCACCCCGGGGATGGTCCATCTGGGGGTCGGCGGATTCCACCGGGCCCACCAGGCGATGTACACGGACGCGCTGATGAACGACGGCGCTGCCATGGATTTCGGCATCGTCGGGGTGGGCGTGCTGCCGCAGGACGAGCGCATCGTCGAGATCCTCAACGGGCAGGACGGGCTCTACACCCTGGTGCAGAAGCATCCGGACGGCAGTCTGGAGCCGCGGGTGATCGGCTCGCTCCTGCGGATGCTGCACGCACCGAGCGACCCCGACGGCGTGCTGTCGGCGATGACCGATCCGAGCACCCGGATCGTCTCCCTCACCATCACCGAGGGCGGCTATCTGGTCGACCAGGTGACGGGGGAGTTCGAGGCCGACCACCCCTCGATCCAGGGTGACCTGAAGGAGGGAGCCACTCCCTCGACGGCGTTCGGTTTCATCGTCGAGGCACTGCGTCGTCGCCGCGCGGCCGGCACAGCGCCGTTCACCGTCATGTCCTGCGACAACCTGCCAGGGAACGGCGACACCGCGCACCACTCGATCGGTGCCTTCGCCCGGCTGAAGGACGCCGAGCTGGCCGACTGGATGGAAGAGCACGTCCCCTTCCCCAACTGCATGGTCGACCGGATCACCCCGGTCACCGCCCCTGAGGACATCGCGGCGCTGCAGGAGCGTTTCGGAGTGCGGGACGGCTGGCCGGTGGTCTGCGAACCCTTCACCCAGTGGGTGCTGGAGGACCGCTTCACCGACGGTCGACCCGCGTGGGAGAAAGTCGGCGTGCAGGTCGTGGACGACGTCGTCCCGTACGAGCTGATGAAGCTGCGGCTGCTCAACGCCAGCCACCAGGCGTTGTGCTACCTCGGTTACCTGTCCGGGTACCGCTACGCCCACGAGGTCGCCTCCGACCCGCTCTTCGCCGAGTTCCTGCTCGGGTACATGGAGTTCGAAGGGACGCCGACGCTGCCCGAGGTGCCCGGCGTGGATCTCGCGGCCTATCGCGAGGAGCTGGTGTCCCGCTTCGCCAACCCGGAGGTGCGCGACACGCTGGCGCGGTTGTGCGCCGAGAGCTCGGACCGGATCCCGAAGTGGCTGGTGCCGGTGATCAAGGCCGACCTGGAGGCGGGCCGCCCCGTCGACCGCTCCGCACTGGTCGTCGCCGCGTGGGCCCGCTACGCCGAGGGCACCGACGAGGAGGGCGAGCCGATCGACATCGTCGACCACCGCAAGGAGGCCGTGATGCGCGCCGCCGCCGACACCTCCGATCCGCTGGCGTTCGTCCGCGACAAAGCGCTCTTCGGCGACCTGGCCGAGCAGAAGGGATTCACCGAGCCCTACCTCGCGTCGCTGAAGTCGTTGCACGACAAGGGTGCCCGCCAGACTCTGCAAGAGCTTGTCGATCGGGTCCGGTAGGCGTAGACAGGTGCAGCCTGCCGTCGACTCCGGTCCGGCACCTATCTGACGCCCGCCCTTCGCCCCACCGACCCAAGGACACCGATGCCCCGCACCCTCGTCGCCGGAGTCGACTCCTCGACCCAGTCCTGCAAGATCGTCGTCTGTGACGCCGACACCGGAGAGGTGGTCCGGGAGTCACGGGCAGCCCACCCCGACGGGACCGAGGTGTCCGCCGACCACTGGTGGACCGCATATGAGCAGGCTGCCTCCGACGGGATGCTCGAGGGCGTATCCGCCCTGGCGGTCGGCGGTCAGCAGCACGGGATGGTCACGCTCGACGGTGACGACAAGCTGGTGCGGGATGCGTTGCTGTGGAACGACGTACGCTCCGCCGAGGCGGCTGCCGACCTCGTACGGGAGCTCGGAGGACCGCAGGCGTGGGTCGACCGTGTCGACGTCGTCCCGCTCGCGGCGTTCACCGTGGCCAAGGTGCGCTGGCTGGCCGAGCACGAACCGGAGCATGCTGCGCGCACCGAGCGGGTCGTCCTGCCGCACGACTGGTTGACCGGCCGGATCCTGCAGTCCGGCAACGGTTTCGAGCGCTGGACCACCGATCGCGGTGACGCGTCCGGCACCGGGTACTGGTCGCCGGTCACCGGGACCTACCAGGACGAGCTCGTGCGGTTGGCCGCCGGGAAGGCGCTCGACCTGCCACAGGTGCTCGCGCCCGACGCCGCCGCGGGTCGCACGGACTCCGGCATCCTCGTCGCGCCGGGAACCGGCGACAACATGGCCGCCGCTCTGTCCCTGGGATTGGAGGCGGGCGATGCCGTGGTGTCGCTCGGGACCAGTGGGACGGTCTACGCCGCCCATGAGCGGCCCTCCGGCGATCCCACCGGGGCGGTCGCCGGATTCGCCGACGCGACAGGTGGGCACCTGCCGCTCATGTGCACGCTCAATGCCGCGCGGGTGCTCAGCGCCGCGGCGGCCATGCTCGGGACCGACCTTGCCGGTCTGGACCGGTTGGCCCTCGCCGCGTCGCCGGGCGCGGAGGGACTGGTCCTGTTGCCCTACCTCGACGGCGAACGCACGCCCAACCTCCCGGAGGCGACCGGCAGCCTCGGCGGTCTCACTCGCTCCAACGCGACCCCGGAGAATCTCGCGCGGGCCTGCGTGGAGGGGATGCTCGCCAATCTGGCGGCCGGCATCACCGACCTGCGCGCGGTCGGCGTGCCCGTCGAGCGCGCACTGCTCATCGGTGGTGCGGCGGCGTCGGCAGCGGTCCGGGCGATCGCGCCGATGGTGCTCGGCGTGCCGGTGAGCGTGCCCGACAGCGCGGAGTACGTCGCGCTCGGCGCAGCCCGGCAGGCCGCCTGGGTGCTGTCCGGGGGCGGAGACCTGCCGCCGTGGTCGGTGGACGCGCATACGACGATCGACCTGCCGAGCGGGGACGACGGTGCGCGGATCCGGGACAGGTACGACGCGTTCCGGCACACCGTGCACGGCTGAGCCTCAATCGAGGCAGAACTCGTTGCCCTCCGGGTCGCCCATGGTGATGAAGCCCGTCTCCATGGTGGCCGGGTCCGGCTCCACCCGGTAGAGCCGGACGGCGCCCAGAGCCTGCACCCGGGTCGCCTCGGCCTCCAGGGCGGTCATCCGGGCGTCGCCCTCCGCGCCCGGCGCGGCGCGCACGTCCAGGTGCACCCGGTTCTTCACCGCTTTGCTCTCTGGCACCCGTTGGAAGAAGATCCGCGGTCCGGACCCCTCCAGCGGCAGGATGGCCGACCGGGCATTGCGCTCCTGGGGTGGCACGCCGAACGCCTCCAGGGCCGCGTCCCAGGAGTCGAATCCCTGCGGCGGTGGCTGCAGCTGGTATCCGAGTACGGCCGCCCAGAACCGTGCGAGCCGGTCCGGGTCGGTGCAGTCGAACGTGATCTGGATGTCCGCCGTCATCCCGCCACGGTGACACCGCCCACCGACAGCCGCTCGCCGACGGCGCGGGCCCGCCAACGCGAAGGGCGTACGCCGACCGAAGCGGTCGGCGTACGCCCTCAGCGATGCGTCAGGTCACCCAGGTCAGTGAGCAGCCTGGGTGCGCTTCTCCACGATCAGGTCGACGTTCGCCTTGGCGTCGTCGTCCTCACCGCCGGGGTTCTCCCCGCCGACCTCGGCACGGACCTGCTCCTCGATCTTGGCGCCGGTCGTCGGGTCGACGTTCTTCCAGTACTGGAAGGCGCGCTCGAGGACCTCACCCTTGACGCCGCCGAGCAGGTGGCCCGCCACGGTGTCGACGAACCGGTCACGCTGGTCCTGGGTCCACACGTTGCGGACCAGGTCACCGGCCTGGCTGAAGTCGTCGTCGTCGGCGCGCAGGGTGTGGGCCTGGCGCACCATCTCGCCGTCGGACTCCCAGCTCTCCTCGACCTCGCCGACGTTGTCGGCGTAGCCGCGACCGAAGCTGTTCGGCGCGTAGACCGGGTCGTCACCGGTGTGCTCGAAGGCCATCGGGCCGTCGAACGCATAGGTGTTGTGGTCCTGCACCCGCGGCCGGTTGACCGGCAGCTGCAGGTAATTCGGGCCGATCCGGTAGCGGTGCGTGTCGCTGTAGGCGAAGGTGCGCCCCAGCAGCATCTTGTCGGGGGAGAAGCCGATGCCCGGCACGGTCGCGGACGGCTCGAACGCCGCCTGCTCGATCTGGGCGAAGAAGTTCTCCGGGTTGCGGTTCAGGGTCATCGTGCCGACCTTGACCAGCGGGTAGTCGCTGTGCGGCCACACCTTCGTGAGGTCGAAGGGGTTGAGGTGGTAGGTCTTGGCGTCCTCGTACGGCATGAGCTGCACCGACAGATCCCAGCTCGGGAAGTCGCCGCCCTCGATGGCCTCGTGCAGGTCGCGGCGGTGGAAGTCCGCGTCCTCGCCGGCGATCCGGGTCGCGGCCTCGCCGGTCAGACCCTCGACACCCTGGTTGCTGTGGAAGTGGTACTTCACCCAGTGCTTCTCACCGGCTTCGTTGATCCACATGAAGGTGTGGCTGCCGTAGCCGTTCATGTGCCGCCAGGTGTGCGGGATCCCGCGGTCGCCCATCAGGTAGGTCACCTGGTGCGCCGACTCGGGGTTGAGGCTCCAGAAGTCCCACTGCATGTTGTTGTCGCGCAGGCCGGTGCCGCCGCGACGCTTCTGGCTGCGGATGAAGTGCGGGAACTTCATCGTGTCGCGGATGAAGAACACCGGGGTGTTGTTGCCGACCAGGTCGTAGTTGCCCTCGGTCGTGTAGAACTTCAGCGAGAAACCGCGCGGGTCGCGCCACGTGTCGGGCGAGCCCTGCTCACCGGCGACGGTGGAGAAACGCGCCAGCATGTCGGTCGTGGTGCCCTTCTGGAAGAGGGCCGCCTTGGTGTACGCCGAGACGTCCTCGGTCGCCTCGAACACACCGAACGCACCCGACCCCTTGGCGTGCACGTTGCGCTCCGGCACGCGCTCGCGGTTGAAGTGCGCCATCTGCTCGATGAAGTGGGTGTCGTGCAGGAAGATCGGACCGTCCGGCCCGTTGGTGAGGGAGTTGCGGTCGCTCGGCGCGGGGGCGCCGGTCGAGGTACGCGAACCCAGGTGCGCCTCCTTGGACGGAGCGGTCTGGATCGATTCGTTGCCGGTCATCTGGCTCTCACTTTCCTTCTTCGGTGGTCGGTCTTCGATGGGGGTCTGGGGGATCAGGGGACCTGCGAGCCCGGGGTGCCGGGGTGCCGCGATGATCGAGGGTCACTCGATTCGTCATTACCCGGAACGTCGTCGCGGCACTCGGAGCAGTGGCCCCAGTAGATGACCTCGGCCTCGTCGATCGTGAACCCGTCGGGGTTGCTCGCTTCCAGGCACGGTGCGGGCCCGACGGCGCAGTCGACGTCGCCGACGGCACCGCACGAGCGGCATACGACGTGGTGATGGTTGTCGCCGGTGCGCGTCTCGTAGCGGGCCGGGTGACCGGCGGGCTCGATGCGACGTACGAGACCGGCGGCGGTCAGCGCGCGCAGCACGTCGTAGACCGCCTGCACCGAGACCGACCCCAGGCGCTCGCGGACGGCCATGACCAGGTCGTCGGCGTCGGCGTGCGGCCGAGAGGAGAGCTCCTCCAGGACCGCGACGCGAGGCGCGGTGACCCGCAGCTGCGCCGCGCGCAGCTTCATGGGGGTCTCTGACGGGTGCATCGTGACCTACACCACCACACCAGTCTGGAACCGTTCAAGACAGGGTCGGCTTACCTCGTGGTCCTCTCGGGTAGGTCGGCTGGGCGGCTTCCGCTTCACAGGGCCCGATCTCAGGCAGCCTCGATGCGCAGCGTTGCCCTCGGCGTGCGCTGCTGGACGTCTCTTGCGTGGGTTGCACGCGTTGCGATCACGTTCCTGCGCGTGGTGCACCTGCCGGGGTGGGTTGTCGGCGCAGCGGTCGGTTGCCGACTCGGGAGGTGGCGAGCAACGTCACACGAAAACGACTGGAGTCAAGAATTTCGATATGGAAGTATTGACGCATGTCCATCACGCCGTACCGACGCGTGCTCGCCGTCCGCGACGCACGTCGCGTACTGCTGCTCGGATTCCTGCTGCGCCTGCCGATCTTCTCGGCCGGAGTCATCCTCACGCTGCACGTCGTCAGCCACCTGCACCGCACCTACACCGAGGCCGGCCTGGTGGCCGCCGCCGGCACCATCGCCATCGCCGTCTCAGGGCCCTGGCGGGGGCGGTTGCTGGACCGTCTCGGCCTACGGCGCGTGGTCGCCCCCTCGATCGTGGTGAACGGTGTCTGCTGGTCGATCGCGCCGTTCGTCGGCTACTGGGCGCTGCTCGTTCTCTCGGTCGTCGCCGGACTGTTCGTGGTGCCGACCTTCTCGGTGATCCGCCAGGGCGTCATCGCCGCCGTGACCGAGGTCGACCGGCGCACCGCGCTCTCGCTGGACGGGATCGTCGTCGAGCTGGCGTTCATGACCGGGCCGCTGCTGGTGGTCTGGCTCGCGACCGTCGTCTCGACCACGTGGGTGCTCTTCGGCATCGAGATGGTCGGTGTCGTCGTGGGCGTGCTGCTCTGGTGGGCCGACCCGCCGCTGCGCGATGCCTCGACCACGGGTTCGACGGCCGCGCCGGTGCAGCGCGCCGAGTGGTTCCGGCTGAAGTTCGTCCTGTTCTGCGCGGCTGCCACCGCGTCGACCATCGTGCTCACCGGCAGCGACGTCGCGTTCGTCGCAGCCATGAGGCAGTGGTCCGCCACGGCCTCCCTCGGGCTGGTCCTGGTCGTGTGGAGCGTGGGTTCGATCGTCGGCGGTCTCGTGTACGGCGCCATCTCGCGCCCGCTCCCGCCGTCGCTGTTGCTGCTCGGGCTCGCTGTCACGACCGCCCCCATGGCGCTCGCGACCTCTCCGTGGATGCTGGCGGCGTTCTCCCTGTTGGCCGGGATCTTCTGCGCTCCCACCATCACCGCGACGGTCGACGCGATCTCCCGTGTCGTCCCGCCGTCCGCGCGCGGCGAGGCCATGGGGTGGCACGGTTCGTTCATGACGACCGGCTCGGCGCTCGGTGCGCCGATCGGCGGGGTGGCGATCGATCACTTCGGATTCGGCGGAGGTTTCGTCTCCGTGTCGATCCTCGGTGCGCTCATCGCTCTGCTGGCTGCCGCAGGCGCGCGACCCCGCACCGGCCGTCCGGTCGAGGTCGAGCACCGGCTCGCTGCCTGAGCCGGCGGTCGGCTCAGCCGCCGGGCTCGGTGCCTTCGCGCCGCGGCAGGCTCGCGGCGTACGTCATTCCCTCATCGACCCACCGGTGCAACGCCTCGTCGTCGGCGACCGCTTCGGGGGACACGTCGAGCCAGCCGTCCAGCGCCCGGCCCCGCATCACGAAGCGCTCGACCCGCGGCGGGTCGAGCAGCTGCGCCGTCTGCTCGGGTGCCACCCGGACCATCAGGGCGCCCCGGCTGCCCGCGGCGACCGCGAGGTGGCCGTTGATCAGGAACGCGAGCCCACCGAACATGGCCTTCTCGGACAGTCCGTAGCTGCCTTCCACCAGGACGCGGATGCGCTGCGCGAGTTCCCTGTCGTACGGCATGAGGTGATTATCGAGCCGTGGTCCGGTCCTCGCACCGCGTTCGATGGAGCCGATGGCGCCGAATTGGTGGGAATGGCAGGGCGGCTGTTACCGTTGTGCTTACCGATCGGCGTTATGTCCGGGCAGCTGCCCGGGTCATCATCGCCGGTGTGCAAGAGAAGCAACCGCTTCCACCCTGTGCGGCAGGCATGCCGCGGGGTTCCGGTCCAGGTACGACGATCCTCTCGGTCGTCCGTCGGTGCATCGTCACCGGCGACGAATCGATGGGGCGTCGGCGTCGGTCATCGACCGATCCGCCTGAACTGCAGCGTGGGCTCCTCGTGCACCGTGGGTGACGAGGAGCCTTTCTTTGTCTCCACGCAGCTTCGAAGGAGCAGCGGAAGAAGGAGCAGACATCAGCGCTGAACCACGTATCAACGACCGAATCCGGGTACCTGAGGTCCGGTTGGTCGGACCCAACGGCGAACAGGTCGGCATCGTGCGCGTCGAGGACGCGCTGCGACTGGCCGGCGAAGCAGACCTCGACCTCGTCGAGGTCGCGCCGATGGCCAAGCCGCCGGTCGCCAAGCTCATGGACTACGGCAAGTTCAAGTACGAGGCTGCCGTCAAGGCCCGTGAGGCCCGCAAGAACCAGGTCAACACGGTCATCAAGGAGATCAAACTCCGCCTGAAGATCGACCCGCACGACTACGGCACCAAGAAGGGCCACGTCGAGCGCTTCCTGAACGCGGGCGACAAGGTCAAGGTCACGATCATGTTCCGCGGTCGCGAGCAGTCCCGCCCCGAGATGGGCTTCAAACTGTTGCAGCGACTCGCCGAGGACGTGTCCGAGATCGGGTTCGTCGAGAGTTCGCCGAAGCAGGACGGTCGCAACATGGTCATGGTGATCGGGCCGGTCAAGAAGAAGGCCGAGGCCCGCGCCGAGGGACGTCGTAAGCGGGAGGCCGAAGCGGCCGACCAGCCCGAGACGGAGCTCGCGACCACCGAGTGACCGGCCCGCCTCGCAGCGGGCCCAGAGATTTTGCACGCCACACCGGGACCTCCCGCGCGTTCTGCGCGGCCCGGCGACACGAAGGAGACCGGCAGATGCCGAAGATGAAGACCCACAGCGGGGCCAAGAAGCGCTTCCGCACCACCGGGACCGGCAAGGTGATGCGCCAGCGCGCGCGTCACGTGCACAAGTTCCAGGAGCGCAGCTCCAGCAACGCCCGCCGACTGGTGAACGACGTCGTCGTCGCACCCGCCGACACCCGCAGGATCAAGCGCCTGCTCGGTAAGTAAGCACTGCCCATCTCGCATCACCGGTGCATGCGCCGGTAGCACTAATCGAAGGAGATTCACGTGGCACGCGTGAAGCGGGCAGTCAACGCCCACAAGAAGCGTCGCGTCGTCCTGGAACAGGCGAGCGGCTACCGCGGTCAGCGTTCGCGCCTGTACCGCAAGGCCAAGGAGCAGGTAACCCACAGCATGGGTTACTCCTACCGGGACCGCCGGGCCCGCAAGGGTGACTTCCGTCGCCTGTGGATCCAGCGCATCAACGCCGGCGCCCGCGCCAACGGGATGACCTACAACCGGTTCATCCAGGGCCTGAAGGCCGCCGAGATCGAGGTCGACCGTCGCATGCTGGCCGAGCTGGCCGTCAACGACGCCCCGGCTTTCGCGGCCCTCGTCGAGATCGCCAAGGCCAACGTGCCGGCGACCGAGGAGAAGTCCGACGCCACCAGCGCCGCCTGAACGACATCACCACCCTCGAACGCCGGCCGAGCCTGCCGTGCTGACCAACCCCCGCGCGACGCGGGTGAAGGCAGTGCGAGCGCTCGGTCGGCGTTCGGTGCGTGAGCGGGCCCACCGGTTCGTCGCGGATGGGCCGCAGTCCGTCCGCGAGGTGCTGCGGTTCTCTCCCGCCACCGCCGTGGAGGTGTACGTCGACGCCGAGACGGCGCAGCGTCACGCCGACCTGCTCGAGCAGGCACGCGCCGCCGACGTACCCGTGCACGACTGCACCGCGCAGGTGCTGGCCGAACTGGCCGACACCCAGCACCCGCAAGGCATCCTGGCCGTCTGTCGGCCGGTCGACGTACCGCTGGACGACGCGCTGGACGCGGTCGTGGAGCCGACCGCAGGCTTCGTGGTCGTGCTCGCCCAGGTGCGCGATCCGGGCAACGCCGGCACCGTGCTGCGAGGCGCGGACGCCGCCGGTGCCCGCGCGGTGATCGTCACCGACTCCAGCGTCGACCTCTACAACCCGAAGGTCGTGCGCTCGACCGCCGGATCCCTCTGGCACCTGCCGGTGGTCGTCGGCGCGCCCCTGGAGTCGGTCATCGACGGCTGCCGGCGGCGCGGGATCGCCGTACTCGCGGCGGACGGTGCCGGTGAAGTGCTGCTACCGGACGCCGACCTGCACGGACCGCACGCCTGGGTGATGGGCAACGAGGCGTGGGGGTTGCCGCACGAGTTACGCGATCGATGCGACGAGGTCGTCCGGGTGCCGATCCACGGTCACGCCGAATCCCTCAATCTCGCGATGGCCGCGACCATCTGCCTCTACGCCAGCGCCGCGGCGCAAACACCCGTGAAGAGCACCGCTTCCCGTCGATAGACTCCGCCAGTCCTCCGAACGTTCAACGAAGGCAGTCGATGTCAGGCCCCAACACGCAGTACGACCCGGTCGAGGTGGCTGCTCTGGACCCCGCTCAGATCGATGCGGCGGTGCAGTCCGCGATCGAGGGGATCGCGGCCGCCGACTCCCTCGAGGCGTTGAAGATCGCACGCACCGAGCACCAGGGGGACAAGAGCCCGCTCGCCCTCGCCAACCGCGAGATCGGGGCGCTGCCGCCGACCGCGAAGGCCGAGGCGGGCAAGCGCGTGGGCCAGGCCCGCGGTCGCGTCGCCCAGGAGCTCAAGGCACGCCAGCAGGTGCTCGAGGCCGAGCGCGACGAGCGCATCCTCGCCGACGAGCGCGTCGACATGACCCTGGTGCCCGACCGGCGCCCGCTCGGCCGCCGCCACCCCGTGGAGTTGATGGGGCAGCAGATGGCCGACGTGATGGTCGGGATGGGCTGGGAGATCGCCGAGGGGCCCGAGGTCGAGGCCGAGTGGTTCACCTTCGACGCCCTGAACTTCGACCAGGACCACCCGGCCCGGCAGATGCAGGACACGTTCTACGTCGAGCCCCCGGACGCCGGTCTCGTTCTGCGTACGCACACCTCGCCGGTGCAGGCCCGCGCCATGCTCGAACGCGGCGTGCCGCTCTACATCGCGGTGCCGGGGCGGGTGTTCCGCACCGACGAGCTGGATGCCACCCACATGCCGGCCTTCCACCAGCTGGAGGGCCTGGCCGTCGACGAGGGCCTCACGATGGCCCACCTCAAGGGCACCCTCGACCGGCTGGCCGCCGAGTTGTTCGGCCCGGACATCACCACCCGGCTGCGCCCGTCGTACTTCCCGTTCACCGAGCCGTCCGCGGAGATGGACCTGCGCTGCTTCGTGTGCCACGGCAACGACCCGGACTGCCGCACGTGCGGCGGCACCGGCTGGATCGAGTGGGGCGGCTGCGGGATGGTCAACGAGAACGTGCTCCGCGCGTGCGGCGTCGACCCGGCGAGGTACTCCGGCTTCGCCTTCGGCATGGGCATCGACCGGGCGCTGATGTTCCGCACCGGTGTCGCCGACATGCGGGAGATGATCGAGGGCGACGTGCGCTTCAACAGCCAGTTCGGGATGGAGATCTGATGCGGGTGCCCGTCGAGTGGCTGCGCGAGTACGTCGAGATCGCACCGGGGACCACCGGCGCGGACATCGCGGCCGCCCTGGTGCGCGTCGGTCTGGAGGAGGAGGGCCTGCACGGCGCCGACATCACCGGACCGCTGGTGGTCGGCCGGGTGATCTCCGCCGACCCCGAGCCGCAGAAGAACGGCAAGACGATCAACTGGTGCCAGGTCGACGTGGGCGATGCCAACGGCACCGGTGAGCCGCAGGGCATCGTCTGCGGAGCGCACAACTTCGCCGCGGGCGACTGGGTCGTCTGCGTCCTGCCAGGCGGCGTGCTGCCCGGCGATTTCCACATCGCCGCGCGCAAGACCTACGGGCACGTCAGCGCCGGGATGATCTGCGCCGCGGACGAACTCGGCCTGCCCGACGACGGCTCCGGCGGGATCATCCGGCTGGCCGAGCTGCTGCCGGGCGCGGAGCTGGTGCCCGGCCAGGACGCGGTCGCGCTTCTCGGTCTGGATCGCGAGACGGTCGAGATCAATGTGACCCCCGACCGCGGCTACTGCTTCAGCCTGCGGGGCGTCGCCCGTGAGTACTCCCACGCGACCGGCGCAGTCTTCACCGATCCGGTGCCCGCCCTCGCGCAGCGCGCCCCGCACGACGCAGACACCGGCTTCGCGGTGCGCCTGGACGACCGCTCGCCGCTGCGCGGACAGGCCGGCTGCCGCCGCTATGTCACCCGCACGGTGCGGGGCATCGACCAGGGCGCACCCACCCCGGCATGGATGGCCACCCGGCTCACCGAGGCCGGCATGCGGCCCATCTCGCTGACCGTCGACATCAGCAACTACGTGATGCTGGCGCTCGGCCAGCCCACCCACACCTTCGACCTCGCGACGATCTCCGGTCCGATCGTCGTACGCCGGGCAGCCGCCGGCGAGACCTTGAAGACCCTCGACGATCAGGAGCGTTCGCTCTTCGGCGAGGATCTGCTGATCACCGACGGTGGTGACCGCGTGCTCGGCATCGCCGGGGTGATGGGCGGCGCCGACACGGAGATCTCGGGGACCACTACCGACGTGCTGATCGAGGCGGCGAACTTCGACCCCGTCTCGATCGCCCGCTCGGCCCGCCGGCACAAGCTGCCGTCGGAGGCCGCGCGCAGGTTCGAGCGCGGGGTGGACATCGACCTGGCCCCCGCGGCCGCACAACTGATCGTCGACCTGCTCGTCGAGTACGCCGGGGGAGTCGCCGACGATGGCGCGACCGACGTCGGTGACGGGCTCCCTCCCGTCACCATCGACTTCGACCTCACCCTGCCGACGCGGCTGGTCGGTGTGGCGTACGACGAGGAGCAGGTCGTCGACGTCCTGCGCCAGATCGGTTGCGCCGTCGAAGTGTCCGGCACTCGCGCCAGCGTCGTGCCGCCCACGTGGCGCCCCGACCTGACCACCGGCCCCGACCTCGTGGAGGAGGTGGCGCGCATCCACGGGTACGACGCCATCCCCTCGGTGGTGCCCCGCCCGCCCGGCGGCCGAGGTCTGACGCGCAGTCAGCAGACCCGGCGCACGATCGCGGACCTGCTGGCCGGTCGCGGCCTGCAGGAGACCTGGAGCGCGCCGTTCGTCAACCCGCAGGTGCTGCAGCGGCTCGGGATCGACGACGCCGATCCCCGCAGCCGGGCCGTCAAGATCGCGAACCCGCTGTCCCAGGAAGCCGACCTCTTCCGCACGACGCTGCTGCCGGGACTGCTCGACACCCTGCGGCGCAACGTGTCCCGCGGTGCCCGCGACCTGGCGCTGTTCGAGGTCGGGCTCGTCGCCCTGCCGGACGGTCAGCGCCGCAAGGCGCCCACGGAACCACCGGGCGTGCGTCCGGACGATGCGACGCTGGCGCAGATCCGTGCCGCCGTACCGCCGCAGCCGCGACAGCTCGCTTTCGCCCTGACCGGTGAGCGCGACCGCACCGCCTGGTGGGGTCCCGGACGTGGCGCGGACTGGACCGACGCCCTGGAGATCGTGCGCGACCTGGGCCAGGCCCTCGGCCTCACGCTCACCACAGCCGCCGACGAGCGGGCACCGTTCCACCCCGGCCGGTGCGCCGTGGTCACGGTCCCGGGCGGCGGGATCGCCGGCTGGGTCGGAGAGGTGCACCCGAAGGTCTGCGAGGCCCTGGAACTGCCCGCACGCACGGTCGCCGGTGAACTCGACCTGGACGTGCTGCTCGCCGCGAGCGAGGGCGACACGGTCTCGGCACCCGTCTCGACGTACCCGATGGCCAGCAGCGACGTGGCTCTGGTCGTCGACGAGACCGTCCCGGCAGCGCGGGTCGAAGCCGCCCTGCGCGCGGGTGCCGGTGACGACCTCGAGGCGGCAGCCCTCTTCGACCTCTACTCCGGCGAGCAGGTCGGTGCGGGCAAGAAGTCTCTGGCCTACCGGCTGCAGTTCCGGGCGCCGGACCGCACGCTCACCACGACCGAGGTGAACGCGGCCCGCGACCGTGCGGTGGCTCGCGCGGAGCAGGAGACGGGGGCGTCCCAGCGCGGCGCATGAGTATGCGCAGGCATGTATGATCATGCAATGCTGAAGATCGCGGTCGCCGGAGCGAGCGGGTACGCCGGTGGAGAGATCCTGCGCCTGCTGCTGGGCCGTCCCGACGTGCAGATCGGGCACGTCACGGCGGCGAGCAGTGCCGGTAGGACGCTCGGCGAGGTGGCGCCGCACCTCAGCCCGCTGGCCGACCGCGTGCTCCTGGACTCCACCGCCGAGCACCTGCGCGATCACGACGTGGTGTTCCTGGCGCTGCCGCACGGCGCGTCCGCCTCGGTCGTCGAGCAGCTCGCGCCCGACACCGTGGTCATCGACTGCGGCGCGGACTTCCGGCTGCAGGACGCCGACGCCTGGACCACCTTCTACGACACCCCGCACGCCGGCACCTGGCCCTACGGCCTGCCCGAGCTGCTCACGGCCGGCGGTCGGCAGCGCGACGCCTTGCGTGGTGCCCGTCGTATCGCGGTCCCCGGCTGCTATCCCACCGCGTGCACGCTGGCACTTGCTCCTGCGTTCGCCGCCGGACTGGTGCAGCCGCGCGACGTGGTCATCGTCGCTGCCAGCGGCACCTCCGGTGCCGGGCGCAGCCTCAAACCGCACCTGCTGGGGGCCGAGGTGATGGGCGCGATGTCGCCGTACGGCGTCGGGGGCACCCACCGGCACACCCCCGAGATCGAGCAGAATCTCGCCGTGGCCGGTGGCGCTCCGGTGCGGGTGTCGTTCACCCCCACCCTCGCCCCGATGCCGCGGGGGATCCTCGCCACCTGCACGGCACCCCTGGCCGACGGCGTCCGACCGGGGCAGGTCCGGGAGGCGTATGCCGCGGCGTACACCGACGAGCCGTTCGTCGAGCTCCTCCCGTCCGGGTCGTGGCCGTCGACCGGGAGCGTGCTCGGGTCCAACATGGTCCATCTGCAGGTCGAGGTCGACGAGCGGGTCGGCCGGGTGGTCGCCGTCGCAGCCGTGGACAACCTCACCAAGGGCACGGCGGGCGCTGCGCTGCAGTGCATGAATCTGGCGCTCGGGCTCCCCGAGACGACCGGCCTGCCGACAGCGGGGATCGCACCGTGACGACGACCGGCACCAGCAGGACCGACAACGCAGAGACAGGGAGTAGGCCGTGAGTGTCACCACACCGCAGGGGTTCCGGGCAGCCGGTGTGACCGCGGGTCTGAAGGCCAGCGGCGATTCCGACGTCGCGCTCGTGGTGAACGACGGGCCCGACCATCACGCGGCCGCCGTCTTCACCAGCAATCGCATCGAGGCAGCGCCGGTCACCTGGAGCAGGCAGGTCGTCTCCGACGGCCGAGCGGATGCCGTGATCCTCAACTCCGGTGGTGCGAACGCGCTGACGGGTGCGCAGGGATTCGCCGACACCCACCGCACGGCCGAGGCGACCGCGGACGCGATCGGCGTCTCCGCGGGTGACGTCGTGGTGTGCTCGACAGGTCTGATCGGCGAGCTGCTGCCGATGGACAGACTGCTGTCGGGTGTCACCCGGAGCGTCGAGGCCCTCGACGCACAGGGCGGTACGGCGGCTGCCACCGCGATCATGACCACCGACACCCACCCCAAACAGGCGACGGTCGCGCGGTCCGGGTGGTCGGTCGGCGGGATGGCCAAAGGCGCCGGGATGCTGGCGCCGGCCCTGGCGACGATGCTCGTGGTCATCACGACCGACGCTGTGGTCGACCCCACCGACCTCGAGCCGGCGCTGCACGCGGCGACGGAGATCACCTTCGACCGGATCGACTCCGACGGGTGCCAGTCCACCAACGACACCGTCCTGGTGCTCGCCTCCGGTGCCTCCGGCATCACTGTCGATCGCGCGGAGCTGACGGATGCTCTGACCGACTGCTGCGCCGACCTGGCCCGCCAGCTCATCGGTGACGCCGAGGGCGCGCATCACGACATCAGCATCGAGGTCCGTTCCGCCCTCTCCACGACCGAGGCGCTCGAGGTCGGCCGGGCGATCGCGCGTAACAACCTCTTCAAGTGCGCGGTCTTCGGCAACGACCCGAACTGGGGTCGGGTGCTGGCGGCCGTCGGCACGACGTACGCGAGCTTCGACCCGGCCGAGCTGGACGTCTGGATGAACGGCGTGCAGGTGTGCCGGTCCGGTGGCGTGGGCGAGGACCGGGCGGGCGTCGATCTGAGCGGTCGGGAGGTGCAGGTCGTCGTGGCCCTCCACGCGGGGGAGGCGGCGGCGACGATCTGGACCAACGATCTCACCCACGAGTACGTGCACGAGAACTCGGCCTACAGCACATGACCCTTCGCCCGCGCACCGATCTGATCGCCGCCGCCGACAAGGCCGTCACACTGGTCGAGGCGCTCCCGTGGCTGGAGCGGTTCCGCGACGCGCTCGTCGTGATCAAGTACGGCGGGAACGCGATGACCGACGACGCGCTCAAGCTCGCGTTCGCCCAGGACGTCGCCTTCCTGCGGTACGCCGGGCTCCGCCCGGTCGTGGTGCACGGCGGCGGCCCGCAGATCCAGATCATGCTCGACCGGCTGGGCCTGCAATCGGAGTTCAAGGCCGGTCTGCGCGTCACCACCCCGGAGGTGATGGAGGTCGTGCGCATGGTGCTGACCGGCCAGGTCTCTCGTGAGCTCATCGGCCTGATCAACCAGCACGGATCGCTGGCCGTGGGGTTGTCCGGCGAGGACGGCTCGCTCTTCGGCGCACGTCGCCGCGGCGCGCTGATCGACGGCGAGGAGGTCGACATAGGGCTCGTCGGCGACGTCGTCACCGTCAACCCGGCCGCCGTCCGCGACCTGCTCGACGCCGGCAGGGTGCCCGTGGTGTCCTCCGTTGCGCCGGACCTGGCCGAGCGGGGGCAGGTGCTCAACGTCAACGCCGACACCGCGGCGTCGGCGCTGGCCGTCGCGCTGGGTGCGCACAAGCTGGTCATGCTCACCGACGTGGAGGGCATCTACGCCGACTGGCCCGACCGCGACAGCCTGCTCAGCTCCCTGTCCCTGCAGCGCGCCGAAGAGCTGCTGCTGGAGGTGGACTCGGGGATGGTGCCCAAGCTGGAGGGGTGCATCCGCGCGATCCGCGGCGGAGTGCCTCAGGCGCACGTGATCGACGGCCGCCGGGCGCACTCGCTGCTGCTCGAGGTCTTCACCGACGAAGGGATCGGCACCATGGTGCTTCCGCAGGACGACGCATGACCGCCCAGCAGGACCTGCTGCGGCGCTACGAGGGCAGCCTGCTGGGCGTGTTCGGCACGCCCCCGCTCGTGCTGACGCACGGCGACGGCTGCTACGTGTGGGACGCCGACGGCCGGCGCTACCTCGACCTGCTCGGCGGCATCGCCGTCAACGTGCTCGGCCACGGGCACCCGGCCCTCGTGGCGGCGGTGTCCAAGCAGGCGGCCGAGGCCATCCACGTCTCCAACCTCTTCACGTCCCGCCCGCAGATCGAGCTCGCCGAGCAGCTCTTGCGGATCGCCGACGCGCCGGACGGCTCGCGGGTCTTCTTCGCCAACTCCGGCGCCGAGGCGATCGAAGCGGCCATCAAGCTGGCGCGGCGTACCGGCCGCCCGGGCATCGTGGCCGCGGAGGGCGCCTTCCACGGGCGCACCACCGGCGCGCTCGCACTGACCCACAAACCGGCCTACCGCGCGCCGTTCGAACCGCTGATGCCCGGCGTCAGTCACGTCCCGTACGGCGACGTCGACGCGTTGGCGTCGCAGGTCACCTCCGAGACCGGGGCGGTCGTGCTGGAACCGGTGCAGGGTGAGGCGGGCGTCATCGTGCCCGACCCGGCCTACCTGCGGGCGGCCCGTGAGATCACCACAGCCGCAGGGGCATTGCTGATCCTGGACGAGATCCAGACCGGCATGGGACGCACCGGCCGCTGGTTCGCTCACCAGCACACCGACGTGGTGCCGGACGCCATCACGGTGGCCAAGGGGCTCGGTGGGGGAGTGCCTGTCGGCGCCCTGGTGACGTTCGGCGATCAGGTGTCACAGCTGCTGCAGCCGGGTCAGCACGGGTCCACCTTCGGGGGCAATCCGCTGGCCGCGGCAGCGGGCCTGGCCGTGATTCAGACCATCGAGGAGCAGGGACTGCTCGCGAACGCCGAGCACCTCGGCCGTCTGCTGGCCGAACGCGTCCGCGACGAGGCCCCGGATGGAGTCACCGGCGTGCGGGGGATGGGCCTGTTGCAGGCCATCACCCTCGCCGAGCCGATTGCGCCCGCAGTCGCGGTCGCCGCCCGCGACGCCGGCTTCATCGTCAATCCCGTCGCGCCGCAGGCACTTCGGCTTGCACCGCCGTTGATCCTGAGCACGACCCAACTCGACCAGTTCCTGGATGCGCTCCCGGGCATCCTGCAGGAGGCAACCTCATGACCCGGCACTTCCTACGCGACGACGACGTCACTCCGGTGGAGCAGGCCAGGATCCTGGACGAGGCAGCGCGCCTGAAGGGGGAGCGCTTCGCTGCCCGCCCGCTGGAGGGCCCGCGGTCCGTCGCGCTCGTCTTCGACAAGCCCACGCTGCGCACCCAGCTGTCCTTCTCCGCAGGGGTGTCCGAGCTCGGCGGTTACCCCGTGGTCGTCGACGGGTCGATGGCCCAGATCGGGGTGCGCGAGTCGATCCCCGACTGCGCCCGGGTCCTCGGTCGGCAGGTAGCCGCGATCGTGTGGCGCACGTTCGACCAGTCCCGGATCGAGGAGATGGCGCGGTACGCGGGGGTGCCGGTGGTCAATGCGCTCACCGACCAGTTCCACCCGTGCCAGATCCTGGCCGATCTGCTGACCATCACCGAGCACCGCGGCAGGCTCGCCGGTCTCACCGCGGCATACGTCGGCGACGCCGCGAACAACATGGCCCACTCCTACCTGCTCGGCTTCGCGACCGCGGGCATGCACCTGAGGGTCGGCGGCCCGAACGTGGCGCAGGCGGACCCCGAGGTCGTCCGCCGTGCGCACGAGATCGCCGCCACGACAGGGGGATCGATCACCCTCACGGACGACCCGCGCGCCGCGGTCGACGCCGCGCAGGTCGTCATCACCGACACCTGGGTGTCGATGGGTCAGGAGGGCGAGTCCGCGACCCGCAAGGGCAGCGACTCCCCGTTCGCCCCGTACGCCGTCGACGCCGACCTGCTGAGCTACGCCGCCGACGATGCGATCGTCCTGCACTGCCTCCCGGCCTACCGCGGGTTCGAGATCAGCGCCGAGGTGATCGACGGGCCGGCGTCGGTGGTCTTCGACGAGGCCGAGAACAGGTTGCACGCCCAGAAGGCGCTGCTGGCCTTCCTGCTGGAGCAGTCGTGATCCCGGCGACGCGGACGGCGCGCCAGCGGCTCATCGTGGAGGTGATCACGTCCGAGCGGATCCGCTCACAGTCCGAGCTGGCCGACCACCTGGCCCGCAGCGGGGTGGAGGTCACCCAGGCGACGCTCTCGCGGGACCTCGTGCAGCTGCGCGCCGCCAAGGTGCGCGACGGCTCGCAGCTCGTGTACGCCGTGCCCGCCGAGGGCGGCGACGACCGGCCCCGGCTGCCCGCCGACGGCGGCGAGGTGGACGAGCGGCTGCGCCGCGTGTGCGCCGAGCTGCTGGTCACCGCGACGGTCACGGAGAACCTGGTCATCCTGCGCACCCCACCGGGAGCCGCGAACTACCTGGCGTCCGCGATCGACCACTCCCTCGCCGCCGACGTGGTGGGCACCCTCGCCGGGGACGACACCGTCATGGTGGTGGCAAGCTCGTCCGCCACCGCACCTGCGGTGGCACGAGCGCTGCTCGATGCAGCGGAGCACACCGATGCCGCACGCGATCAAGGAGACTCACCGCAATGACCGACGAGACCCGAGCGACCCCAGCGCCCACCGTCAGCCTGTGGGGCGGCCGGTTCAGCGACGGGCCGGCGGACGCCCTGGCGGCGCTGTCGAAGTCGACGCACTTCGACTGGCGGCTCGCGTCGTACGACATCCGCGGCTCCCGGGCGCACGCCAGGGTGCTGCACGGAGCGGGACTGCTGTCGCCGGAGGATCTCGCCGCGATGCTGGACGCCTTGGACCGACTGGCGGACGACGTCGCGAGCGGCGCGTTCGGTCCCGCACCGGACGACGAGGACGTGCACACCGCGCTCGAACGGGGACTGATCGACCGGGCCGGTCCGGAGGTGGGCGGCCGGTTGCGCGCCGGCCGGTCGCGCAACGACCAGATCGCCACGCTCTTCCGGGTCTACCTGCGCGAGCACGCCCGTGAGGTCGGGGGACTGCTGCTCGACGTGGTCGACGCCCTGGTCCTGCACGCCCGCGCGCACCTCGGTGTCGCGATGCCGGGCCGCACCCACCTACAGCATGCGCAGCCGGTGCTGTTGTCCCATCACCTGCTCGCCCACGCCTGGGCGTTGCTGCGGGACGTCGACCGGCTGCGTGACTGGGACGTGCGCGCGGACGAGTCGCCCTACGGATCCGGGGCACTGGCGGGTACGGCGCTCGGTCTCGACCCGCTCGCCGTGGCCCATGAGCTGGGCTTCAGCACCTCGTCGTCGAACTCCATCGACGGCACCGCGAGTCGGGACGTCGTCGCCGAGTTCGCGTTCGTCGCGGCGATGGCCGCGGTGGACATCTCCCGCATCGCCGAGGAGGTCATCCTCTGGGCCACCCGCGAGTTCTCCTTCGTGACGCTGGACGACGCGTTCTCCACCGGGTCGAGCATCATGCCGCAGAAGAAGAACCCCGACGTCGCCGAGCTGGCGCGGGGCAAGGCGGGTCGCCTCGTCGGTGATCTCGCGGGACTGATGACGACGCTCAAGGGCCTCCCGCTCGCCTACAACCGTGATCTGCAGGAGGACAAGGAGCCGATCTTCGACGCCGTCGACTCGCTCGAGGTGCTGCTCCCGGCGTTCTCCGGGATGGTCGCCACCCTCACCTTCGACACCGAGCGCCTCGAGTCGCTCGCGCCGCAGGGTTTCGCCCTCGCCACCGACATCGCCGACTGGCTGGTGCGTCAGGGGGTCGCGTTCCGGATCGCGCACGAGGTGGCCGGCGCATGCGTGCGGGTGTGCGAGTCGCGCGGCATCGAGCTGTGGGAGCTGACCGACGAGGACCTGCAGGAGATCGATCCGGCCCTGCAGCCCGGGGTGCGCGAGGTGCTGAGCGTGCCGGGCTCTCTGGCCTCGCGCAGCTCCCGGGGCGGCACGGCGCCGGAGCGGGTGCGCGACCAGCTCCAGGAGGTCGATGCGCGCAACGACGAGCTGCGCACCTGGACCCGGCGAGTGCCCGGGGACCACGCCGCGGAATGACCGGTCCTGCCTCGCTGCCGTTCCCGCTCGACGGTTCGGTGGACGTGCTCGACGTGGCGCCGAGGATGCTCGGGGCGTACGTCGAGCACGCCGGCGTGGGAGTGCGGATCTGCGAGGTCGAGGCGTACGACGGTGCGAACGACCCGGGAGCGCACGGCTTCCGGGGGCAGACGCCGCGCAACTCGGTGATGTTCGGGCCTCCGGGGCACCTGTACGTCTACTTCACGTACGGGATGCACTACTGCATCAACGTCGTCTGCGGTCCGGTCGGGCATGCGGCCGGCCTCCTGCTCCGGGCCGGCGAGGTCGTGCAGGGCGTCGGCCTCGCTCGGGAGCGTCGTGGCCTTCGAGGCCGACAAGGCACGGTCCCCGACCGAGACCTGGCCCGTGGGCCCGCGCGGCTGGCCCTGGCCCTGGGTTTCACCGACCTGGGCCGCAACGGCACCGATCTGAGGGACCCGGAGTCGCCCGTGCACGTACGGGCGGGCGAGCCGGTGCCGCTGACCGCGGTCCGGACCGGCCCGCGGGTAGGGGTCAGCGGTGCCGGCGGGGACGGTGCGACGTACCCCTGGCGGTTCTGGATCGACGGCGACCCGCACGTCTCGACGTACCGCCCGTCGAAACCCCGTCGACGTACCTGAGACTTGTACGGCAGCCTGCACCCACGACACGGCGCCCCGGACGGCGCGCCACGGAAGGAACCGAGACCAGTGACTGACATCTTCGAGGAGCTGCAGTGGCGCGGCATGGTGGCCCAGACCACCGACGAGACCGCCCTGCGCGAGGCACTCGCGAGCGGCCCCTTGACGGTCTACTGCGGTTTCGACCCGACCGCGCCGTCGCTGCACTTCGGCAACCTGGTGCAGCTCGTGCTACTACGCCGACTGCAGCGTGCCGGGCACCACGTGCTGTGCCTGGTGGGCGGCTCGACGGGCCTGATCGGCGACCCGCGACCGTCGGCCGAACGGGCGCTGAAGACGCCTGAGCAGACCGCTGAGTGGGTGAGCCGCATCGAGGAGCAGGTGCAGCCGTTCCTGGACTTCGACGGGTCCAACCCCGCCCGTATGGTCAACAACCTGGACTGGACGCGGGGCATCACCGCCCTGGACTTCCTGCGCGACATCGGCAAGCACTTCCGGGTCAACACGATGATCAAGAAGGACGCCGTCGCCGCGCGGCTGAACAGCGAGCACGGCATCAGCTACACCGAGTTCAGCTACCAGGTGCTGCAGGGACTGGACTACCTGCACCTGTTCCGGGAGTTCGGGTGCACGCTGCAGACCGGCGCGGTCGACCAGTGGGGCAACATCCTGGCCGGCGCCGACCTGATCCGGTCCACCGAGGGCGCGGCGGTGCACGTGCTCACGACCCCGTTGCTGACCGACTCCAGCGGCCGCAAGTACGGCAAGTCCGAGGGCAACGCCGTCTGGCTGGACGCCAAGATGTTCAGCCCGTGGGCCTTCTACCAGTTCTGGATCAACGTCGACGACGCCGAGGTGGTGACTCTGCTCAAGGTGCTGACCGACCTGGACCGGGAGCAGATCGCGGTCCTGGAGCAGCAGGTGCGTGACGAGCCCTTCCGTCGTACGGCGCAGCGCACGCTGGCGGAGCTGGTGACCACCCTCGTGCACGGCGCCGACGCCACCAGGTCCGCGCAGGCCGCCGCTGAGGCGCTGTTCGCCAAGGGGGATGTGAGCGCGCTCGACGAACGCACGCTGCAGGACGCGACGGCGGAGCTTCCGGGCGGCGTTGTGGACACCGGGTCCACGATCGTCGACGCCCTGGTGCAGACGGGCGTGGCCGACAGCCGCAACGCTGCACGACGGCTGATCGACGAGGGCGGCATCTCGCTCAACAACGTCAAGGTGACGACCGCGGAGGCCACCTTGACCGAGGCTGATTACCTGCACGGACGGGTGGCTCTGATCAAGCGCGGACGCAAGCATCTGGTGGCCGCACGGAGGTCCTGAGGGCCGATTTGGTCGCACCCGACCCGGTGTCGTACGCTCTTGCCCACTGCCTGACGGAGGCACGGACGGCGAGCAGCCGGCTGGTCCGCAGGTCGGTGAAAACCCAGCACCACGAACGAAATACCCCGCTTCGCTCGATTTGGAAGCAGCCGGGAAGTGGTGCTAAGTTAGAGAAGTTGCCCCGGAGAAATGCAGACAAGATCTGCGTGTAACGGTCGCGATCGTTTCTTGATAACTCAACAGCGTGTCGAGTGATTGATGCCAGATTTTTTGTTTGGTTGATGTTGACGAAGTTTGATCTTCTGTTGATTTCAGCTGGGATTGGATTTTGCAGAATAGTTTTTTTTGGAGAGTTTGATCCTGGCTCAGGACGAACGCTGGCGGCGTGCTTAACACATGCAAGTCGAACGATGATGCTCGCAGCTTGCTGTGGGTGGATTAGTGGCGAACGGGTGAGTAACACGTGAGTAACCTGCCTTTCACTCTGGGATAAGCCTTGGAAACGAGGTCTAATACTGGATATGACTCTTGGCCGCATGGTTGGGGGTGGAAAGCCTTTTTGGTGGTGGATGATGGACTCGCGGACTATCAGCTTGTTGGTGGGGTTGTGGCCTACCAAGGCGATGACGGTTAGCCGGCCTGAGAGGGTGACCGGCCACATTGGGACTGAGACACGGCCCAGACTCCTACGGGAGGCAGCAGTGGGGAATATTGCACAATGGGCGAAAGCCTGATGCAGCGACGCCGCGTGGGGGATGACGGCCTTCGGGTTGTAAACTCCTTTCGCTCGTGACGAAGCCTTTCGGGGTGACGGTAGCGGGAGAAGAAGCACCGGCTAACTACGTGCCAGCAGCCGCGGTAATACGTAGGGTGCGAGCGTTGTCCGGAATTATTGGGCGTAAAGAGCTTGTAGGCGGTTTGTCGCGTCTGCTGTGAAAGCCCGGGGCTTAACTCCGGGTCTGCAGTGGGTACGGGCAGGCTAGAGTGTGGTAGGGGAGACTGGAATTCCTGGTGTAGCGGTGAAATGCGCAGATATCAGGAGGAACACCGATGGCGAAGGCAGGTCTCTGGGCCATTACTGACGCTGAGAAGCGAAAGCATGGGGAGCAAACAGGATTAGATACCCTGGTAGTCCATGCCGTAAACGTTGGGCGCTAGGTGTGGGCCTCATTCCACGAGGTCTGTGCCGTAGCTAACGCATTAAGCGCCCCGCCTGGGGAGTACGGCCGCAAGGCTAAAACTCAAAGGAATTGACGGGGGCCCGCACAAGCGGCGGAGCATGCGGATTAATTCGATGCAACGCGAAGAACCTTACCAAGGCTTGACATACACCAGATCGCAGCAGAGATGTTGTTTCCTTTTGGTTGGTGTACAGGTGGTGCATGGTTGTCGTCAGCTCGTGTCGTGAGATGTTGGGTTAAGTCCCGCAACGAGCGCAACCCTCGTTCCATGTTGCCAGCACGTAATGGTGGGGACTCATGGGAGACTGCCGGGGTCAACTCGGAGGAAGGTGGGGATGAGGTCAAATCATCATGCCCCTTATGTCTTGGGCTTCACGCATGCTACAATGGCTAGTACAGAGGGTTGCGATGCCGCGAGGCGGAGCGAATCCCTTAAAGCTGGTCTCAGTTCGGATTGGGGTCTGCAACTCGACCCCATGAAGTCGGAGTCGCTAGTAATCGCAGATCAGCAACGCTGCGGTGAATACGTTCCCGGGCCTTGTACACACCGCCCGTCAAGTCACGAAAGTTGGTAACACCCGAAGCCCACGGCCTAACCACCTTGTGTGGAGGGAGTGGTCGAAGGTGGGATTGGCGATTGGGACTAAGTCGTAACAAGGTAGCCGTACCGGAAGGTGCGGCTGGATCACCTCCTTTCTAAGGAGCGATACACCTGCGGTCGCCGAATGTGTGGCCGGGTGTGCTCATGGGTGGAATCATCAATCATGGTGCTGTTGTTCTGGTGCTGTTTGTGTCGTAGTACTACCGGGTTGGTTCCTTTGCGGGGCTGGCCGTGGTGTGGAGGCGTGCGGGTGGTGGCAGGCGGGAGTGTCGACACGCTGTTGGGGTTATGAGGAAACGATCGTTGTTTTCTCTTGTTGGGTGGCACCTTCAGGTCCTGGTCCCGCGTGTGTGGGGTTGGTGATCGGTTGGGTGTGTGTTGTTTGAGAATTACACAGTGGACGCGAGCATCTTTGTTTTTGTGGCTCAAGTTTTTAAGGGCGCACGGTGGATGCCTTGGCACCAGGAACCGATGAAGGACGTAGGAATCTGCGATAAGCCTCGGGGAGCCGATAACCAGGCTGTGATCCGAGGGTTTCCGAATGGGGGAACCCACCACGAGATATGTCGTGGTACCCACATCTGAACTCATAGGGTGTGTGGAGGGAACGTGGGGAAGTGAAACATCTCAGTACCCACAGGAAGAGAAAACAACATGTGATTCCGTGAGTAGTGGCGAGCGAAAGCGGAAGAGGCTAAACCGTAGTTGTGTGATACCTGTCAGGGGTTGCAGCTGCGGTGTTGTGGGGCCGGTCTTTTTCATCTCTGACAGGATGGAGGACAGTAAAAAATCGCGCGTGTAGGTGAAGCATCTTGAATGGTGCGGCGTAGAGGGTGTGACTCCCGTAACCGAAACATGTGTGACTGTCTGGACTGGTACCCGAGTAGCACGGGGCCCGTGAAATCTCGTGTGAATCTGGCAGGACCACCTGCTAAGCCTAAATATTCCCTGGTGACCGATAGCGGACAAGTACCGTGAGGGAAAGGTGAAAAGTACCCCGGGAGGGGAGTGAAATAGTACCTGAAACCGTGTGCTTACAATCCGTCAAAGCCGACATGTGCGGTGATGGCGTGCCTTTTGAAGAATGAGCCTGCGAGTTAGTGCTCAGTGGCGAGGTTAACCCGTGTGGGGTAGCCGTAGCGAAAGCGAGTCCGAAGAGGGCGTATGAGTCGCTGGGTCTAGACCCGAAGCGGAGTGATCTACCCATGGCCAGGTTGAAGCGCCGGTAAGACGGCGTGGAGGACCGAACCCACTTAGGTTGAAAACTGAGGGGATGAGCTGTGGGTAGGGGTGAAAGGCCAATCAAACTCCGTGATAGCTGGTTCTCCCCGAAATGCATTTAGGTGCAGCGTCACGTGTTTCTTACCGGAGGTAGAGCTACTGGATGGCTGATGGGCCTCACCAGGTTACTGGCGTCAACCAAACTCCGAATGCCGGTAAGTCAGAGCGTGGCAGTGAGACGGCGGGGGATAAGCTTCGTCGTCGAGAGGGAAACAGCCCAGATCACCAGCTAAGGTCCCTAAGCGTGTGCTAAGTGGAAAAGGATGTGGAGTTGCTGTGACAACCAGGAGGTTGGCTTAGAAGCAGCCACCCTTTAAAGAGTGCGTAATAGCTCACTGGTCAAGTGATTCCGCGCCGACAATGTAGCGGGGCTCAAGCACACCACCGAAGCTGTGGCATTCACACAGTCCCCTAGGTACCAGGCTTGTCCTGGTGGTTCAGGGGTGTGGATGGGTAGGGGAGCGTCGTGTGGGCAGTGAAGCGCCGGGGTGACCCAGGCGTGGAGGCCACACGAGTGAGAATGCAGGCATGAGTAGCGCATGACGGGTGAGAAACCCGTCCGCCGAATAACCAAGGGTTCCAGGGTCAAGCTAATCTGCCCTGGGTAAGTCGGGACCTAAGGCGAGGCCGACAGGCGTAGTCGATGGACATCCGGTTGATATTCCGGAACCGGCGAAGAACCGCCCATATCGAATCAGGGGATGCTAACCATCCGAACCCACCGTTTCGCGTGCGTCACCTTTCGGGGTGGTGTACGTGTTGTGTGGGGGAGCGTGGGACCCGATCTTGTAGTAGGTAAGCGATGGAGTGACGCAGGAAGGTAGCCTCCGCGTGGCGATGGTTGTCCACGTCTAAAACTGTAGGGAGTGGTGTAGGCAAATCCGCACCACACATATCCTGAGAGTTGATAGTGACCACGAATGTGGGAAGTAGGGTGATCCTATGCTGCCAAGAAAAACTTCTAGCGAGGTTCGAGCCGCCCGTACCCTAAACCGACTCAGGTGGTTAGGTAGAGAATACCAAGGCGATCGAGTGAATCGTGGTTAAGGAATTCGGCAAAATACCCCCGTAACTTCGGGAGAAGGGGGGCCCAATCCTTGAAACCCCATGCGGGTTAGGGGTGAGGGTCGCAGAGACCAGGGAGAAGCGACTGTTTACTAAAAACACAGGTCCGTGCGAAGAAGTAATTCGATGTATACGGACTGACGCCTGCCCGGTGCTGGAACGTTAAGGGGACCGGTCAGTCACTTCGGTGGCGAAGCTGAGAACTTAAGCGCCAGTAAACGGCGGTGGTAACTATAACCATCCTAAGGTAGCGAAATTCCTTGTCGGGTAAGTTCCGACCTGCACGAATGGCGTAACGACTTCTCCACTGTCTCAACCACGAACTCGGCGAAATTGCAGTACGAGTAAAGATGCTCGTTACGCGCAGCAGGACGGAAAGACCCCGGGACCTTTACTATAGCTTGGTATTGGTGTTTGGTACGGTTTGTGCAGGATAGGTGGGAGACTATGAAGCGGGCACGCCAGTGTTCGTGGAGTCATCGTTGAAATACCACTCTGGTCGTTCTGAGCACCTAACTTCGGTCCGTGATCCGGATCAGGGACAGTGCCTGGTGGGTAGTTTAACTGGGGCGGTTGCCTCCTAAAGAGTAACGGAGGCGCCCAAAGGTTCCCTCAGCCTGGTTGGCAATCAGGTTTCGAGTGTAAGTGCACAAGGGAGCTTGACTGTGAGACAGACACGTCGAGCAGAGACGAAAGTCGGGACTAGTGACCCGACGGTGGCTTGTGGAAGCGCCGTCGCTCAACGGATAAAAGGTACCCCGGGGATAACAGGCTGATCTTGCCCAAGAGCTCATATCGACGGCATGGTTTGGCACCTCGATGTCGGCTCGTCGCATCCTGGGGCTGGAGTAGGTCCCAAGGGTTGGGCTGTTCGCCCATTAAAGCGGTACGCGAGCTGGGTTTAGAACGTCGTGAGACAGTTCGGTCCCTATCCGCTGCGCGCGCAGGAAACTTGAGAAGACCTGTCCCTAGTACGAGAGGACCGGGATGGACGAACCTCTGGTATGTCAGTTGTCACGCCAGTGGCACGGCTGATTCGCTACGTTCGGAAGTGATAACCGCTGAAAGCATCTAAGCGGGAAGCACGCTTCAAGATGAGGTTTCCATCACCCCTTGGGGTGTGAAGGCACCCAGCTAGACTACTGGGTTGATAGGCCGGATGTGGACACACCGTAAGGTGCGTAGCTGACCGGTACTAATCTGCCGACAACTTGACACCACAACCAAAACTTTAAGAGCTTGCTCGCGTCCACTGTGTGATTCTGGAACAACACACCCACCCCACCACCACCCCGAACACGGGGTTGCGTGGTGGCCGGCAGGTCGAATAGTTCCATAGTGTTACGGCGGTCATAGCGAAGCGGGAAACGCCCGGTCCCATACCGAACCCGGAAGCTAAGCCCTTCAGCGCCGATGGTACTGCACACGGGAGTGTGTGGGAGAGTAGGACACCGCCGAACTACCTTTATGAATGCGGGGGTGCGAGATAACCGAATGGTTGTCTTGCACCCCCGCATTCTTTTTGTCTATCCCGTTCCCGGTGGGAACGTGGGTGTCGGCCCACGCGCGGGGCGACCGGCGGGCTCACGCGATCTCGCTGTCGCACTAGGGTGCAGACGAGCGATCTATCAGAAGGCAGGTGTCGGCGATGCCCGACGAGGACCAGAACCCCGGAGCAGAATCGGAGTCGACGCAGCACTCCTCACGATGGAGTGCGGCCCGCGGTCGCGAAGCGGGCTCCGCCGACCGTTCGGGCGGCGACGACGCGACGTCGCGCAGCCGCGGTGAGCGCCCGGACCAGCGTCGCACCGGTGACGGGCAGCGTCCGGATCGGACCCGTTCGGGTGGTGGCCGCTCTGGCGGTGCGCCGGAGCGAGGTCGTTCTGGTGGTGGCCGCGCTGGTGGAGCGCCGGATCGGTCGCGTGGTGAGCGTGGGGCAGCGGGTGGCCGGGACGCACGCCAAGGCGGCGGGCCGCCCGGGGCCGGTGGCTCCCGGGAGGGGCGCGCATCTGGTCATGCACCGCGTGCCGGTCGCGGCGATGATCGTCCCGAGCGCCGTGACCGAGGTCCGCGTAGCTGGGAGCTCAACTCGCCCGGGCGTGCCTCGGATCGGCCACGCGTGCGTGAGCCGGAGCTGCCCGAGGAGATCACCGGCAAGGAGCTGGACCGCCAGGTCTGGACCCAGCTGCGGACCCTCAGCAAGGAGAACGCTCAAGGCGTCGCACGGCACCTCGTGGCCGCGGCACAGTTCCTGGACGACGATCCGGATCTGGCACTGGAGCACGCGGAACACGCTGCCAAGCGCGCCGGTCGTGTCCCCGCTGTGCGTGAGGCCCTCGGCCTGGTGCGTTACCGGCGCGCGGAATTCGCCGATGCGTTGCGCGAGTTCCGGACGGCTCGCCGGTTGTCCGGCTCGAACCACCTGATAGCCTACATGGTCGACTGCGAGCGTGGCCTCGGCCGTGCCGACCGTGCGTTGGAGCTCGCCTCGTCCGCGGACGCCAGGAATCTGGCCGAGGCCGACAACATCGAGTTGGCGATCGTGGTGTCCGGGGTGCGGCGCGACCTGGGTCAGGCGGACGCCGCGGTCATGGGGCTGCGAATTCCGGCTCTGGACCGCGCCACCAACCAACCGTGGGCGGCGCGGTTGTTCTACGCGTACGCCGACGCGCTGCTGGCGACCGGGGACGAAGAAGGGGCCCGCACCTGGTTCACCAAGGCGATGGAGGCCGACACCGACGACGAGACGGACGCTGCGGAGCGCCTCGGAATCGGATCCGACGTCGAGATGACCGACCTGCTCGACGAGTCCGACGCGTCCGATGACGAGTACGACGCCGTCGAGCGGGAGCGATTCGACGAGGAGTCCCCGCAGCAGCATCCGTGACGTCAGCGGCTGGGGGCGGTTGCTTTGTACACATCCCCCGACCGCGGCGCCGGCTGTGCACACCCGCGTTCTGATCGCTGTGCCTTCGTCTCTGCTGCGTTCACTCTGTGAGCACAGCAGAGGGACGAGGAGCGGGACATGGCACAAGCAGCGAATGAGGGACCGGGCGCCGGATCGGTGCTCAACGACGTACAGCTGATCGGTCGGATCAGCGCGCCGGCGGAACGCCGGGTGATGCCGAGCGACGATGAGCTGGTCAGTTTCCGACTGGTCGTGGATCGCGCCCGGCTTGGCAAGCCCGTGACGGATCGCAAGAGACCGACCGTCGACGTCATCGACGTCGCGTGCTGGACGGCCAGGACCCGCAAGGTGGCGCTCGCGTTGCAGCCCGGAGACGTCGTTCGGGTGCAGGGAGCCCTTCGGCGGCGCTTCTGGAAGGCTGGCGGCGGCGCCGTAAGCCGCCATGAGGTGGAAGCCGCGTCGGTGGCCAGGGTGCGCGGGGTCGGCGCGCGGCGGTGACAATGAGATATGCCCCGTGCCCTGCGTGATCTCTACCCCGGCCTCGTCTGCGACCTCGACGGGGTGGTGTACCGAGGCGCCGACGCGGTGCCGTACGCCGTCGAGGGTCTCTCGGAAGTGGCGTCGACGTCACCCGGGGGAGTCGTGTACGCCACCAACAACGCTTCCCGGCCTCCCGAGCAGGTCGCCGAGCAGCTCCGTTCACTGGGGCTGGCCGTTTCCGGCGACCACGTCGTCAACAGCTCGGTGGCCGGCGCGCAGGTGCTGGCGGGGCGTCTGGCCGCCGGATCGCCGGTACTGGCGGTCGGTGGAGGAGGCGTCGCGGATGCGCTGCGCGGCGCGGGGTTGAGTCCGGTTCTCCCTTCGGAGGTCGCGGAGACGATCAGGCCGGTCAAAGCGGTGCTGCAGGGATATGGTCCCGACGTGCGTGCCAGCGACCTGGCCGAGGTCGCGTACGCCGTCCAGTCCGGAGCGGACTGGGTCGTCACCAACGCCGACCGCACCCTTCCGACCGATCGGGGGATCGCGCCGGGCAACGGATCGCTGGTCAACGCGGTACGGAGCGCGGTCGACGTCGACCCCGAGATCGTCGGCAAGCCCGGCCCGTTGATGTATCAGTTGGCCGCGCAACGGCTCGGCACCGATCCTGAGCACACCCTCGGCATCGGTGACCGCCTCGAGACGGACATCGCCGGCGCGCATGCGGCAGGAATGGATTCACTGCTGGTGTTCACCGGGGTGCACGGTGTGGCTGATGTCGTCGCAGCCGACCGGCACCTGCGTCCGCGGTACGTCGCGGGGGATCTTCGATCCCTCGGCGAGGTGTACGACGAACCGGTGGCCGACGGTCCCGGCTGGCGGGTGGGCGGTCTGGTCGGTGCGCTGGAGACCTCCGCGCAGCCGAACGTGCGCTTCGAAGGCAGCGATGACGGTGCTGCGCAGGGACAGGACGGGCTACGCATCGCGTTACGCGTGCTGTGGGCCGCACTGGACGATGGCCGGATCTCCCTCAAGGCGGCAGTGTCGGCCACCCAGCGCTGGCAGTAGCGTGGTCGCCCATACGGGCGCGTGCCGCACGTGCCGGACCTACCGCGAAGGAAGCCCGACATGGCATTAGACGGTCTGCGCTCGGCGCTGGCAATGATCACCGGGGTCAGCGAGGCCACCCGCGCGCGTGCGACGGAGGCCGCCGAGGGCCTGCTGGGCCTTCCCGGGATCGGCCCGACGACCGCAAGGGCCGCGCAGGTGACCGGTCAGGTCAGCGCGTTGGCCGACGAACTGGTCGCGGCCGCTGCAGCCAATCGCGCGATGATCTCCGACACCGTCCGGGCCGAGGTCGATCTGCAGTTGCAGCGAGTCGGTCTCACCACGTCCGGCGGACTCACCTCCGCGCGCGACGAGATCGACCGTTTGAAGGCTCAGGTCGCCGATCTCCGGCGGGCGCTGGCCAACCGCGCTCCCGCGACGCCGGTGGACGACGCGACGATCCCTCGCGCCGGCCGCCCGTCGCGTGAGGCGGTCGCCCGCCGTGCCGGCACGACCACCTCCGCGACGAACCGACCATCGAAGGCGGCGACGAAGTCCGCGGCACGTTCGGCGAGCAAGAAGGCGACGCCGGCCGCCGCCACGAAGGCGACGGCATCTGCAACGGCTGCGACGAAGAAGGCGACCCCGTCCGCCGCTACCCCCTCCGTCACCGCGAAGAAGTCTGCAGCGAAGAGAGCCACGAAGGCATCCGCAGCGAAGAAGACCGCCACGGCTTCGGGGACGGCATCGGCCGCGCGTTCGGCGAGCAAGAAGGCGACGCCGTCGGTCGCCACGAGGACCACGAAGACGGCCGCTGCCACGTCGGGGACGGCGAAGAAGTCCGCAGCGAAGACGGCCTCGACGGCGAGCAGGAGGGCGACGCCGTCGGCAGCGACGACGACCAAGACCGCGGCGAAGAAGACGACGAAGGCCGCCGATTCCCGGACGGCGTCGGCGGCGACCCCGTCGGCCGCACGTTCGGCGAGTAAGAAGGCGACGCCGTCGACCGCGAAGAAGTCCTCCACTGCCAAGAGCGCGGCAACGAAGAGCTCGGCAACGAGGAGCTCGGCAACGAAGAGCACCGCGGCCAAGAAGACGTCGACGTCCAGCGCGTCCCCTGCGAAGGCGGTCGCACAGAAGTCGACCGCACAGAAGTCGACCGCACAGAAGTCGACGCCGTCGACTGCGAAGAAGTCCTCCGCAGCCAAGACGTCGGCTGCCAGGAACACGGCGGCCAGGAGCACCGCAGCCAAGAAGTCTGCGACGACGTCGGCACCCAGGAAGGCAGCCACGACGAGCGCGACCAAGAAGGCAGCGACGACCAAGGCAGCCACCACCACGCCGACCCCGTCCGCCGACGCCACGAGCACCTCGAGCTCGCCCGCGACGCCGGGCAGCGGAATCCACACGCCGACCGACCCGATCGTGGAGCAGGGCAACACCCGCCATCTCGACGCGGACACGACCGCCACCGCTCCCGCGTACGGCACCGGTGCGCAGGCCCCGATGAGTCACTCGACTGATGCCGTCGTCGAGCAGGGCAACACCCGACACCTCGACGGTGGTTCGGCCGCCGGCGATTCGGCGGGAGCTACCGGAACGGCCTCCGCCGCAGACGCGCCGCGTGTCGCCGCGCCTGCTCCCTCGACCGAGCCCGGCGACGCCGCCGAGTTCGACGTCGCCCCCGCACGCACGACCGGCACGGGATCGGGTGACGACGCGTGAGCCTCGTACCGCCGAGCCCGGCCTCGATGGGCCGGCGCCCCGATGCCGCGCCAGGCGCCGGTGTGGCGGCCGATTCGCAGGGCGTCGCGTCACCCGTGGCGGACCAGCCCGAGGCGGTTCGAGCAGCGCTCGATCTGCAGATCGCTCCGGACATCGACCTCGCCGTGGCCACCGAGACACTCGTGGCGGCTCACGATGCGCTGCAGCGCCGGTTGAGTGACCTGTCCAGCTGACGACGGGCCGACGACGCGCCTGGACCAGGCGCTCGTCGCCCGTGGCCTGGCCCGCTCGCGCGCCGTGGCCGCCGACCTGGTGCAGGACGGGCGGGTGCGGGTCGACGGCACGGTCGCCCAGAAGGCCTCGATGCGGGTGTGCGAGGACACCGCCGTCGCCGTCGAGGGAGAACCGGAGCGCTGGGTGGGGCGCGCGGCCTACAAGCTGGTGGCCGCCCTGCAGGCCTTCCCCGTCGACCCGTCGGAGGCTCGCTGCATCGACGTGGGCGCCTCGACCGGAGGATTCACCCAGGTGCTGCTCGATGCGGGCGCGCGCCAGGTGGTCGCTCTCGACGTCGGGCACGACCAGCTCGCCGCGGTCGTCGCGGACGACCCGCGCGTGATCGAGATGTCCGGGGTGAATGTGCGCGATCTCGATCCCGAACGGGTCGGTGGTCCCGCCGACGTCGTGGTGGCCGACCTCAGCTTCATCTCCCTGCGCCTGGTGCTCGGCACCCTGGCCCGGTTCACCGCACCCACGGGCGACCTCGTCACGCTCGTCAAACCGCAGTTCGAGGTCGGCCGCGAACGCCTCGGACGCACGGGGGTGGTGATCTCGGCGCAGCAGCACGCGGAGGTGCTGCGCAAGGTGGTCGAGCACGCGCAGGCCGCCGCGCTGCACGTGCATGGACTGCTGCGCAGTCCGGTCGTCGGCGGATCCGGCAACACGGAGTACCTGATGTGGGCGCGACCCGCGTCGGAAGGCAAGATGACCGACGTGGCCATCGAGGAGTTCGTGAGCGGCGTGGCAGGTGAGCAGCGATGAGCCGCCGCATCGTCCTGATCGGCCACCCGCGACGGGCCGAGGCACTCGACATCGCCATCAAGCTCGTACGTGACCTGGCCGCGGCCGACGTCGAGGTCACCGGTCCGGCCGACGAGCTCGAGGCGTTCGGGGTGCTGCACGAGCCCAACGTCTCGATCGCCGATTGCCGTGAATCGATGGACGGCGCCGAACTGGCCGTGGTGCTGGGCGGGGACGGCACGATCCTGCGAGCAGCCGAGCTGGTGCGCGACATCGGAGTGCCGCTCCTCGGGATCAACCTCGGCCACGTCGGCTTCTTGGCCGAGGCCGACCGCGACGACGTGCACGCCACGGTCAAGAAGATCGTCGAGCGGTCCTGGAGCGTCGAGGAGCGGATGACCCTCGAGGTCGAGGTCAGCATCGACGGTCGGGTCGTCTGGAAGAGCTGGGCTCTCAACGAGGCCTCGGTGGAGAAGCGCGCCCGCGAGCGGATGCTCGAGCTGGTGCTCGAGATCGACGACCGCCCGCTGTCCACCTGGGGAGCCGACGGCATCGTGATGGCCACCCCGACGGGCTCGACGGCGTACGCCTTCTCCGCCGGCGGACCCGTCGTCTGGCCGGGTGTCGACGCGCTGCTGCTCGTGCCCATCTCCGCCCACGCCCTCTTCGCGCGGCCCCTGGTGCTGGACCACAACTCCCACGTCGGCATCGAGCTGCTGGAGCGCACCGGCGCCCACGCCGTCGTCTGGTGCGACGGGCGCCGCTCGTTCGACATCCCGCCGTCGGCCCGCATCGACGTACGACGCAGCGGGCGTCCGGTGCGGCTGGCCCGGCTCTCCACAGCGCCGTTCACCGACCGACTCGTCGCGAAGTTCGACCTGTCGGTGTCCGGATGGCGTGGGATGGGTCCCGCGCCCGGACCCAGCGAGGCCTGATGCTCCAGGAGATCCACCTGCGGGGCCTCGGGGTCATCGAGGATGCGCTGCTGGAGCTGTCCGACGGCCTGAACGTGGTCACCGGCGAGACCGGCGCCGGCAAGACGATGGTCGTGCAGGGTCTCGGGCTGCTGCTCGGCGGCCGGGCGGACCCGGGCCTGGTGCGCGCCGGGAGCGGGCAGGCCGTCGTCGAGGGCGTGGTGCAGGTGGCCGACGGGGATCCGGCGCTGGCCAGGGCTCTCGAGGCGGGCGCCGACGGCGAGGACGCTGTCCGGGACGGGCTCGTCCTGGTGCGCAGCGTGTCCACGGCGGGCCGCTCCCGTGCCCACATCGGTGGCCGCACGGCCCCCATCGGAGTGCTCGCCGAGATCGGGGAGCACCTGGTCGCCGTGCACGGCCAAGCGGACCAGTGGCGTCTGCAACGCCCCGACCAGCACCGCGCGGTGCTCGATGAGTTCGGCGGGACGCCGCTCGCCCGGACGCGCGCCGAGTACGTGGCCCTCTACGAGGAATGGACCGCTGTACGGGCGGAAGTCACCACTCTGCGCGAGGAGTCCCGGGAGCGGGCCCAACGCCTGGAGCTGCTCACCGCGGGCCTGGAGGAGATCGCCGCCGTCGATCCGCAGCCGGGTGAGGACGAGGACCTCGCCGCGCAGAGCGAGCGGATGCTGCACGTCGACGCGCTGCGGGAGGCTGCCGCCCTGGCCCACGCAGCGCTGGTGGGCGACGACGACGATCCCGAGCGGGCGCCGTACGTCGTCGACCTGGTCTCGCACGCCCGCCAGTCGCTGGCAGGGGAGGGGGAGCACGACGTCGAGCTCGCAGGCCTCGCCGACCGACTGCGCGAGATCGGCATCCTCGCCGGTGAGCTGGGTGCCGACCTGGGTGGCTACCTGGCCGGCCTCGACATCGAACCGGGCCGTCTCGAAGCCGTGCAGCAGCGGCGTGCGGCGCTCGGCAGGCTGACCCGCAAGTACGGCGCGGACGTGGCCGAGGTGCTCGCCTGGGCCAAGGACGCGGCAGCGTCCGTCGACGCGCTCGCCGGCAGCGACGACCGCATCGCCCACCTGGACACGCGGCTCGAGCAGTTGGCGACCCAGCTGGTGGACGCGGCCGACGCGTTGACCACCGCGCGTCGTACGGCGGCCACGACGTTGCAGGAGCAGGTGGCGCAGGAGTTGACCCATCTGGCGATGGGCTCGGCGCGCATCGAGGTGGTGGTGACCCCGACACCGGGGGAGTACACCGGCCACGGCGTCGACCGGGTCGAGATCATGCTGGCGGCCAACAAGGGCGCCGCGCTGCGCAACCTCGCGAAGGCCGCCTCCGGGGGTGAACTGTCCCGGGTGATGCTGGCACTGGAGGTGGTCACCGGCTCCGGAGCGGTGCCGACGTTCGTCTTCGACGAGGTGGACGCCGGTGTCGGCGGAGCCGCGGCGCTCGACGTCGGCGCCCGGCTGCAGCGACTCGCCGAGCACGCGCAGGTCATCGTGGTCACCCACCTGGCCCAGGTCGCCGCGTACGCCGACCGGCACCTGGTCGTCCGTAAGGAGAGCGACGGACAGGTCACCCAGAGCGATGTCGCCGTCGTCGAGGGCGAGGACCGGCTCGCCGAGCTCGCGCGGATGCTGGGCGGAGTGAGCGACAGCCAGGTCGCCCAGGACCACGCCCGCGAGCTGCTCGACGCGGCACAGGGCCCGAGGTCGCGCGGAACGGGCGTGTCGGCCACGCCCGTAGGACGGCGACGGCCCGTGGATAACGTAGGCTGAGAGCCCGTGGTGGACATTACGAAACACATATTCGTCACCGGAGGCGTCGCCTCTTCACTCGGCAAGGGCCTGACCGCCTCCAGCCTCGGACATCTGCTTCGGGCGCGCGGACTGCGGGTCACCATGCAGAAGCTGGATCCGTATCTGAACGTCGATCCCGGCACCATGAACCCGTTCCAGCACGGTGAGGTCTTCGTCACCGAGGACGGCGCCGAGACCGACCTGGACGTCGGGCACTACGAGCGCTTCCTCGACGTGAATCTCGCGGGTGACGCCAACGTCACCACCGGCAAGGTCTACAGCCGGGTGCTCGCCCGGGAGCGGCGCGGTGAGTACCTCGGCGACACGGTGCAGGTCATCCCGCACGTCACCAACGAGATCAAGACGCAGATGCGCGCGCAGGCCGCCGACGACGTCGACCTGATCATCACCGAGATCGGCGGGACCGTCGGCGACATCGAGTCGCTGCCCTTCCTGGAGGCCGCCCGTCAGGTGCGCCAGGACGTGGGCCGCGACAACGTCTTCTTCCTGCACGTGTCCCTCGTGCCCTACCTCGCGCCGAGCGGCGAGCTCAAGACCAAGCCGACCCAGCACTCCGTCGCCGCGCTGCGGCAGGTCGGTATCCAGCCCGATGGTCTTGTGCTGCGTGCCGATCGGGAGATCCCGGAGAGCATCAAGGCGAAGATCTCGTTGATGTGCGATGTGGACACCGAGGCGTGCGCGGCCGCGATCGACGCGCCGAGCATCTACGACATCCCCAAGGTGCTGCACACGCAGGGGCTGGACGCCTACGTCGTACGCCGCCTCGGGCTGTCCTTCCGGGACGTGGACTGGCATGACTGGGACGAGCTGCTGCAGCGGGTGCACCGCCCGCAGCACGAGGTCGAGGTCGCGCTGGTCGGCAAGTACGTCGACCTGCCCGACGCCTACCTGTCGGTCACCGAGGCCCTGCGCGCCGGCGGATTCCACCACGACGCCAAGGCGCGCATCCGCTGGGTCGCCAGCGACGAGTGCAAGACCCCCGGCGGTGCCCAAAGGGCGCTCGGGGGAGTCGACGCGGTCCTGGTGCCGGGCGGTTTCGGCGTACGCGGCATCGAGGGCAAGCTCGGCGCGCTGCGCTGGGCGCGCGAGAACAAGGTGCCCACGCTCGGCATCTGCCTGGGGCTGCAGTGCATGGTCATCGAGTACGCGCGCGACGTCGCGAAGATCGAGGGGGCATCGTCCTCGGAGTTCGACCCCGAGACGCCGGCGCCGGTCATCGCCACCATGGAGGAGCAGAAGGCCTTCGTCGAGGGCGCGGGCGACCTGGGCGGCACCATGCGCCTCGGCGCGTATCCCGCTCTGCTGGAAGAGGGTTCGGTGATCGCCGATGCCTACGGCACGACTCGCGTGTCCGAGCGACACCGCCACCGCTACGAGGTCAACAACGCCTACCGCGAGCAGCTCGCGGAGGCCGGCCTGGTCTTCAGCGGCACCTCACCGGACGGCACGCTGGTGGAGTTCGTCGAGCTGCCGCGCGACGTGCACCCGTACTACGTCTCGACGCAGGCGCACCCGGAGTTCCTGTCGCGTCCGCACCGCGCGCACCCGCTCTTCGCCGGGCTGATCGGCGCCGCGATCGACGAGCAGCGCGCCAGCCGGCTGGTCGACGTGCCCAGCACCCGACCCGCCGAGACCGCCGTCGCGCCGTGACGTTCGCTGACCGGTACGACCCCCGGCCGGTCGTCTCCTCCGAGCACCCCTTCCACGGGCACGTCTGGGACGTGCGCACCGACGTCGTCGATCTCGGCGACGCGGGTGAGGTGACGCGCGACTACATCGAGCACACCGGAGCCGTCGCGGTCGTCGCGCTGCGCGGCGAGCCGGGCGCCGAGGAGGTGGCGATGATCCAGCAGTACCGCCACCCGGTGCGCACCTATGACTGGGAGATCCCCGCCGGCCTGCTCGACCAGCCCGGTGAGGACCCCCGCGACGCGGCCGCCCGCGAGCTGCGTGAGGAGGCCGACCTCGATGCTCACCGGTGGGACGTGCTGATCGACCTGTTCACCTCACCGGGGGCGTTGTCGGAGAACATCCGCGTCTTCCTCGCGCGTGACGTGTTCGATGCCACCGCAGAGGGTTTCGAGCGCGAGGGCGAGGAAGCCGGTATGACGACGACCTGGGTCCGCCTCGACGACGCGGTCGACGCCGTGCTCGACGGGCGGATGCACAACGGCCCCGGCTCGGCCGCGGTCATGGCGGCGTACATCGCCCGGCAGCGGGACTGGTCCAGGTTGCGCGCCTCCGACGCGCCGTGGCCGTTCCACCCGGCCTACCGGTAGGCACTGGCGTCACCGTGAGCCGCACCCCGTCGTCCCGTAGCGCGGTCGCACCCTTTCAGGTGATGCAGCTGGTGCGCGCCGCGGCGGCTCGGCAGCGCAGCCACGGCGACGCGATCCTGCTGTGCGTGGGGCAGCCGTCGACGCCGGCGCCGCGAGCTGTGCTCGACGCGGTGCACGGCGCGATCGACACCCAGGTGCTCGGCTACACCGAATCCGACGGTATCCCCGCCCTGCGTGTGGCAATCGCCGAGCACTACCAGGCGGCGTACGGCGTGCCGGTCACTGCGCAGGATGTGCTGGCGACCAACGGATCCTCCGGCGGTTTCAGCACGCTGCTGCTGGCCGCGTTCGAGCCGGGCGCACGGATCGCGATGACCCGTCCCGGCTACCCGGCCTACCGCAACACGGTGCAGGCCCTCGGGTGCGTGCCGGTGGATCTGGTCTGCGGTCCGGAGACCAGGTTCCAGCCGACCGTCGAGCTGCTTGAGGAGCTTCCGCAGCGACCGGACGGGGTCATCATCGCGAGCCCGGCCAACCCCACCGGCACGATCATCGACGCCCGCGAGTTGGAGCGGATCGCGCACTGGTGCGAGGCGAACGACGTGCTGCTGATCTCCGACGAGATCTACCACGGCATCTCCTACGGCCGCGAGTGCGCCAGCGCGTGGGAGTTCTCCCGGGCCGGTGCGGTGATGGGGTCGATCAGCAAGTACCACTCGATGACCGGATGGCGGCTGGGCTGGGCGTTGCTGCCGCCGGAGCTGCGTACGTCGGTCGACCGGCTCCAGGGCAACCTGGCGATCTGCGCGCCGGCCGTGTCGCAGGTCGGGGCTGTGGCGGCGTTCTCCTCGGGCGCTCAAGCCGAACTGCGTTCGCACGTCGAGCGATACGCGCGTAACCGGGATGTCCTGCTGCGTCGGCTCCCAGAGCTCGGGATCACGTCGTTCGCTCCGCCGGACGGTGCGTTCTACGCGTACTGCGACATCGGTCACCTGACGACCGACTCCCTGACCTGGTGCCACGACGTCCTGGGGAAGACCGGGGTGGCGCTCGCGCCGGGGATCGACTTCGACCCGATCGACGGGCACCACTACATGCGGTTGTCGTTCTGCGGCGACACGGCCGACCTGAATGAGGCTCTCGATCGCCTCGCGGCGGTCTGCTGACCGCCTGCCCGCCTCGCTTGTCCGCACTTTCGTGCAGACGGTCGCACGGATCTGCGGACACCCGGCACCGCTAGATTGCCGGTGTGGTCTACCTCGCGTACGTGCTGCTCGGCCTGGCCGCGCTCGTGCACGTCTACATCTTCCGGCTCGAGTCGTTCGCCTGGACGGCGCCGCGCACTCGCGCCGCGTTCGGCACCAGCCCCGAGGAGGCGGAGGTCACGCGGGCCCTGGCCTACAACCAGGGGTTCTACAACCTGTTCCTCGCGGTGGTGCTCGCGGCGTCGATCGTGCTTCGGATCACGGGCCAGACCCAGGCGTCGGTGGCGCTGGCGATCGCGGGCGCCGGGTCGATGGTCGCCGCAGCGCTGGTCCTGGCGACCAGCGATCACTCCAAGCTGCGCGCCGCCGCCATCCAGGGTGCCGCGCCGGCACTGGGCCTGATCGCCCTGGCGCTCACCGCCTGAGCTTGGCGCCGGCCTCGCCGTCGGTGTCCGCATTTTCGTGTAGACGGGGTCACGAATCTGCGGACAACCGGGAGGCTGCCGTCAGTCGGTGCCGGCGTCGAACGCCGCACGGTCGAGCAGGTCGTCGTCGCCGTCCGCCGCCGGGTTCGCGGAGATCTGCGCCGCACCGCCGGGCTCCATCTCGCCGATGAGCTGGGTCTGCGCGCCGAGCTGACCCTGCGCCGCGTACAGCTCGAGCTTGGCGCGGGTGTCGGCGATGTCCAGGTTGCGCATCGTCAGCTGACCGATCCGGTCGACCGGGCCGAACGCCGCGTCCTGGGTGCGCTCCATCGAGAGCTTGTCCGGGTGGTAGGAGAACGCGGGGCCGTCGGTCGCGAGGATCGAGTAGTCCTCGCCGCGGCGCAGCCGGAGCGTCACCTCGCCGGTGACCGCGGAGGCGACCCACCGCAGCAGACCCTCGCGGATCATCAGGGCCTGCGGGTCGAACCAGCGCCCTTCGTAGAGCAGCCGACCGAGGCGGCGGCCCTCCTGGTGGTAGGACGCCAGGGTGTCCTCGTTGTGGATCGCGGCGACCAGGCGCTCATACGCGATGAAGAGCAGCGCCATCCCCGGCGCCTCGTAGATGCCGCGCGACTTGGCCTCGATGATCCGGTTCTCGATCTGGTCGGACATACCGAGGCCGTGGCGGCCGCCGATCGAGTTGGCCTCCAGCATCAGATCGACGGAGTCCTCGAATGCGTTGCCGTTGATGGCGATCGGGCGGCCGCGCTCGAAGGAGATGGTGATGTCCTCGGTCGGGATCGACACCGACTCATCCCAGAAGGGCACGCCCATGATCGGCTGCACGATCTCCAGGCTGGTGTCCAGGTGCTCCAGCGATTTCGCCTCGTGGGTGGCGCCGAGGATGTTCGCGTCGGTGGAGTAGGCCTTCTCCGCGCTGTCCCGGTAGGGCAGGTCGCGCGAGATCAGCCACTGCGACATCTCGTGCCGACCGCCGAGCTCGCCCACGAAATCGGCGTCGAGCCACGGCTTGTAGATGCGCAGCGCGGGGTTGGCGAGCAGGCCGTAGCGGTAGAACCGCTCGATGTCGTTGCCCTTGTACGTCGATCCGTCACCCCAGATGGACACGCCGTCGTCCTGCATGGCGCGCACCAGCAGGGTGCCGGTGACGGCGCGACCGAGCGGCGTGGTGTTGAAGTAGGTGCGTCCGCCGGAGCGGATGTGGAAGGCGCCGCACGCGATCGCGGCCAGGCCCTCCTCGACCAGCGGACGGCGGCAGTCCACGAGCCGGGCGAGCTCCGCGCCGTACTGGCCGGCACGACCGGGCACCGAGGCGATGTCGGACTCGTCGTACTGACCGAGGTCGGCCGTGTAGGTGCACGGCACCGCACCGCCCTCGCGCATCCAGGCGACGGCGCACGACGTGTCGAGACCACCGGAGAAGGCAATGCCGACGCGCTCGCCGACGGGCAGGGAGTTCAGAACCTTGGACACGCGCACAGGCTAACGGCGCGATGCCACCCTCCGCCGAGCGCGTCAGATGCCGGGCGGCACCGGCGACAGCTCGATGGCCCGGTTGACCCAGGTCGAGACGATCCGCATCCCCAGATGCTCGTAGACGGGGAGTGCGCCCGTGCGGCTGTCCGTCGCCAGAGTGGAGCGGGCCGCGCCCTGCTCCCGCAACGTCGCGAAGGTGTCGGCGAGCAGCGCACGTGCCAGCCCGCGCCGGCGGTGGGTCGCGCGGACGGCGAGGCGCTCGACGTTGCCGGTGCCCTCCTCGAGGATGGCGTACGCCGCGCCGACCACCGTCCCCTCGGCGTCGGCGATGACCCGCAGGTGCGACGGCTCGAACCCCGGCCGCTGCACGGTGCGCGCCAGGAAGTCCTCCCGCGAGGCCCTCGCGCGGTCCGACCACTCAAGGAAGGCGTCCTCCATCACCTGCCAGACGTCGTCGTAGTCGTCGGGGGCCGCCTCGCGGACGTGGAATCCGGCGGGGACCGATGCGGCGTCCAGCTGCGCCGAGGCGGGCAGTTCCAGATCCCACGCGGTCCAGCGCAGCCGGTACCCGTGCCGTTCCATGAACCGGTCGGCCGCGCTGCCTTGCGGCACCTGCATGCCCACCCGCACGGCGCCGTCCGCCCGCGCCCGCTCCTGGCACCACCGCGCGAGCGCCGTGCCGATGCCCTGCCCGTGCCGGCCGGGGTCGACGGCAACGTCGCAGTTGCCGGATCCCGTGTACGCGGCGTACCCGACGAGCCGCCGCTCCTCGAACACCCCGACGGTGCCGGTGGCGGGGTCGAAGCTCGGGCGCTGCCAGTCGGCGACCAGATCGGCGGTCGTGATCTCCGGGTAGCCCAGCGCGGCGGCCTTCTCCGCGCCGATCAGCGCGGCGACCTCGGGAGCGTCCGCGAGGCTGAGCGGGCGGGTCGTGAGACCGGCGGGCAGATCGTCCACGCCGCCCAGTTATGCCGCACCGGCCGTCGGGCTGTCCATCGGTTTCTATCCTGACGACATGTCCGACCCCTGCCCGTGCGGCTCCGGCCTGCCGTACGACGACTGCTGCGGCCCCCTGCTCACCACGACCCGGCTCCCCGGGACCGCGCTCGAGCTGATGCGCTCGCGCTACACCGCGTACTACTACGGCAACGCCGAACACCTCTGGCGCACCTGGCATCCCGCGTCGCGTCCGGCGGAGGTCACGCTCGACCGCGACCTGACGTGGACGGGTCTGCGAATCCTCGCCGTGGTCGACGGAGAGCCCGGGGACGACACCGGTGTCGTGGAGTTCGTCGCGTCGTACGACGGCGGGTCGTTGCGCGAGCGCAGCCTCTTCGAACGACGCGGCGGGCGGTGGCTCTACCGGGGCGAGCAGCCTTGATCGTCAGCGGATTCCTGGCGCCGACGCCAGGAATCCGCTGACAACCGTGGCGCGAGCGGCGGATACCGAGATGCCGTACGCCGCGGGCTTCCGTACGATGGCGGGCGGCCCGCTTCGCCGCGTGCGCCCGTCCGAACGATCCTCGAACCCCCCGCAAAGGAACCCCTGTGCTTCGCACCCAGGAGGCCGGCACGCTACGTGCCGAGCACGCCGACCAGATCGTCACGCTCGCCGGGTGGGTCGCCCGGCGTCGGGATCACGGCGGGGTCGCGTTCCTAGATCTGCGCGACGCCAGCGGCGTGGCCCAGGTCGTCGTCCGCGACGAGGTGCTGGAGGAGGGCGGCGCGCACGACCTGCGCAACGAGTACTGCGTGCAGGTGACCGGCCTGGTGCGGGTGCGTCCCGACGGCAACTTCAACACCGAGCTGCCGACCGGTGAGATCGAGGTCGTCGCCTCCGACATCGAGGTGCTGAGCGCCTCGGCCACCCTGCCGTTCCAGTTGGACGAGAGGGTGACCGTCGGTGAGGAGACCCGCCTGAAGTACCGCTACCTCGACCTGCGCCGCCCGGAAGCCGGTGGCGCGATCCGGTTGCGCAGCAGACTCACTCGTGCGGCACGGGGCGTCCTCGACGACCGCGACTTCGTCGAGATCGAGACCCCGACGCTCACCCGGTCGACCCCTGAGGGCGCGCGCGACTTCCTGGTGCCCGCACGGCTGTCCCCGGGCAGCTGGTACGCGCTGCCGCAGAGCCCGCAGCTGTTCAAGCAGCTGCTGATGGTGGCGGGGATGGAGCGGTACTACCAGATCGCCCGCTGCTACCGCGACGAGGACTTCCGGGCCGACCGGCAGCCGGAGTTCACCCAGCTCGACATCGAGATGAGCTTCGTCGAGCAGGCCGACATCATCGAGCTGGGGGAGTCGATCGCGAAGGCCGTCTGGGCCGTCGCCGGCGTCGACCTGCCCACGCCGTTCCCGCAGATGACCTATGGCGACGCGATGGACCGCTTCGGCTCCGACAAGCCCGACCTGCGCTTCGGGAACGAGCTCGTCGAGTGCACGCAGCTGTTCGCCGACACCGGCTTCCGGGTCTTCCAGGCGCCGTACGTCGGTGCCGTCGTCATGCCGGGCGGCGCCTCCCAGCCCCGCCGTCAGCTCGACGCCTGGCAGGACTGGGCCAAGCAGCGGGGAGCCCGCGGACTCGCGTACGTGCTGGTCCAGGAGGACGGCACGCTCAGTGGCCCGGTCGCCAAGAACCTGAGCGAGGCCGAGACGTCCGCGCTCCCGGCGCACGTCGGCGCGAAGCCCGGCGACTGCATCTTCTTCGCCGCCGGTCCGGGCAAGAGCGAACGCGCCCTGCTCGGCGCCGCCCGCCTGGAGATCGGCCGCCGCTGCGGGCTGATCGACGAGTCGGCCTGGTCCTTCCTGTGGGTACTCGACGCGCCGCTCTTCGAGCCCGCGTCCGACGCGGTCGCGTCCGGTGACGTGGCGGTCGGCTCCGGTGCCTGGACGGCGGTGCACCACGCGTTCACCAGCCCCAAGGAGGAGTTCCTCGACACCTTCGACACCGACCCCGGCGGTGCCCTCGCGTACGCCTACGACATGGTCTGCAACGGCAACGAGATCGGCGGCGGCTCGATCCGTATCCACCGCCGGGACATCCAGGAGCGCGTCTTCAAGGTGATGGGTCTGTCCGACGAGGACGCCCAGGAGAAGTTCGGCTTCCTGCTCGACGCGTTCGCGTTCGGCGCGCCGCCGCACGGCGGGATCGCGTTCGGCTGGGACCGCATCTGCGCGCTGCTCGCCGGGACCGACTCGATCCGCGAGGTCATCGCGTTCCCGAAGTCCGGTGGCGGCTTCGACCCGCTGACCGCGGCGCCCGCGCCGATCACGCCCGAACAGCGCAAGGAGGCCGGGGTCGACGCGAAACCGGCCGCGGTTGTGCGCGACGTGCCCGCGCAGGGTGCACCCGAGGTCAACCCCAAGCAGAGCTGACCCGCACAGCGCTCGACCGAACCGACCACCGGACGACCCGGTGGTCGGTTTGCGTTTGCGGCCAGGACTGCCGCCCTGGCCGACAACGCAAACCGTCACCCTCGACGCAAACGGTCACCCTCGACGCAAACGGTCACCCTCGACGCAAACCGTCACCCTCGACGCAACCGGCGCCGCTGACGGACGCGGGTCACCCGGCTCAGGTCGCGGGGAAGCGAGCCGCGCCGAGCTGGCGGGACTGGGCGACCAGAGCGCCCGTGCTGTCCCAGACGGTGCAGTCCTCGTTGAAGAGTCCGCCGGCCACGTGGTCGGTGTGGGTGCGCACCTGTAGCCATCCGGGAGCGGGCCGGGCGCGCACATAGCCGGTGAACTCGATGGTCGGCGCCCAGCCCTGGCTCCCGAGGTCGAAGACCACGGGAGGGAACGCGTCGAGCGCGAGCAGCAACGACAGCGCGTCCGGTTCCCGGTCGTCCTGCAGGCGCAGCCAGCCGCGCAGCTCGCCGTGACCGCTCGGCGCGCCGACCGCCCACCCGACCGTGGCCGGGTCCAGGCGCAGATCGAGGCGCTTCAGCAGACCCGACTGCGACAGGCTCGGCGGTGCGTCACCCGCACTCATGCATTCGGAGAGCGGCGCGGTCGGCGACGGGATGACGCTCTTTCGGGGCGTGTCGGTGTAGCGGTCCAGGTCGCCCAGGGTGAGCAGCGCGCGGAAGCGTTCGACGTCGACCCCGTCGACAGGTTGGGTCACGACGACCTCGGCGCTGCTCATCGAGCGACCCGTACGCAGGACGGTCGGGCGGGCGTGGATCTGCCCCGGTGAACTCGGTGACAGGAAGATCCCGCTGAAGCTCAGCGTGTCCGTGTGGCCTCCCGCCCGCTGTGAGGCGTCACCCGTGGCGCGGGCCGCCAGCGCCATCAGCAGGCCGCCGTTGACCGCCTCACCGATTCCCCACTCGTCGGTGAGGGCGCCGACGTAGGCGCCGTCGTCGCCGGGTCCGGTGGTCGTGATGGCCTCGTCGAACTCGCTCATCGGGCCATCATGTCGGGCAGGGCTCGCACCCCGGACTCGGGTCCGGGATGTCGTGGCCGGCGGATACGGTGACGGCGTGGCAGACCTGTTCTCCGACCCGGGACGCCCGCGGGGCACGGACCCCTCCGATGTGGCGGGGCTGCCGCCGCTCGCGGTGCGGATGCGCCCCCGGTCGCTTGACGAGGTACGAGGGCAGACGGACGTGCTGCGTCCGGGAAGCCCCCTGCGACGGCTGGTCGAGGGTGCCAGCGGGGCAGCGGGAGCGGTGTCGGCGATCCTGTGGGGACCGCCCGGCACCGGAAAGACCACGCTGGCACACCTGGTGGCCGATGCCGCTGAGCGCACCTTCGTGCAGCTCTCGGCGATCAACGCGGGCGTGAAGGACGTGCGCGCGGTCATGGACCAGGCCGCGCGCGAGCGTGACCTCTACGGCCGCCAGACCGTGCTCTTCCTCGATGAGATCCACCGGTTCAGCAAGGCGCAACAGGATGCGTTGCTGCCCGGCGTCGAGAACCGGCTCATCGTGCTCGTGGCCGCTACGACGGAGAACCCGTCGTTCAGCGTCATCGCACCGCTGCTGTCCCGGTCGGTGCTGGTGCGCCTGACCTCGCTGTCGGACGACGACATCGCCTCGCTCCTGCGCCACGCCGTCCAGGACGAGCGCGGCTTCTCGGGGGCGTTCACCCTCGAGGACGACGCCCGCGCGCATCTGGTCCGGATGGCCGGCGGAGACGCGCGCCGGTCGCTGACCGCGCTCGAGGCGGCCGCCGGCGTCGCGCAGGACCGGGCCTCGACACGGATCGAGTTGGCCGACGTCGAGCAGGCCATGGACCAGGCGGCCGTGCGCTACGACCGCGCCGGCGATCAGCACTACGACGTGGCGAGCGCCCTCATCAAGTCCATGCGCGGCAGCGACGTCGACGCCGCGCTGCACTACCTGGCGCGGATGCTCGAGGCGGGGGAGGACCCGCGCTTCATCGCCCGGCGCATCGTGATCGCCGCGAGCGAGGACGTCGGCATGGCGGACCCCACCGCGCTGCAGACCGCGGTGGCAGCGCTGCACGCCGTCGCGCAGATCGGCATGCCGGAAGCGCGGATCATCCTGGCGCAGGCCGTGGTCCACAACGCGATCGCGCCGAAGTCGAACGCGTCGTACAACGGCATCAACGCCGCCATCGCCGACGTACGCGGCGGATTCGGGGGAGCGGTGCCCGCGCACCTGCGGGGCAGCGGGTACGCCGGCGCGGCCGATCTTGGCCACGGCGCGGGGTACCGCTACAGCCACGACGAGCCGAACGGCGTGGGACCGCAGCAGTTCCTGCCCGACGATCTGTTGGGGAAGGCCGACTACTACCACCCGACGGGGCGTGGCTGGGAAACGAGTCTGGGGGCTCGCTGGGAGGCGCTGCGCGCGGTGATCCGAGGCGAGGACTCGGCACAGTAACGGTTTGGTCACCGTCACGTCTCGGCCGGAAGCGATCGGCTCGCCGTGTGGCATGTTTCATCCCAAGGCGGCCCACCACCCCGCAGGCGGCCTCGTGTTCTGCTCGACGCATCCCTGTCGTGACTGCTCAGGAGGATCTGGCTTCGTGTTCGCGGTCCGTCAACGTCCTGACCCGTCATTCCAGATGAGCGCAGTGGCGGATCCCGTGGTCGGTTCGGTCTCCCGCGGACAAACGTTCCGCAGCACCTCTGCCTGGGGCTACACCATCGTCGTCTGGGCGTTCTGTGCGCTGTGCGCGGTACTGGCGATCCTGCAGGAGCCGGCACCGACCGCCGTGCGGGTGGTCCTGTCCTGCGCGACGGCGGCGCTGCTCGCATGGGCGATCCTGCTGCGCCCCCACCTGCGGGTGGGCGAGACCAGCGTCGTGGTCTCCAACGTCTGGCGCACGCACGTCATCCCCTTCGCCGCGATCGCCTACGTGCGGACCCGGGGTCTGGTCGAGGTCGTCGTGCAGCAGGGGGATCGCGAACGGGTCTACCGGTCGTGGAACGCGCCCGGCAACACCTCCCGGGCGCCGCGCGCGAGCGACCCGCAGGCCCGCAATCACCTGCGCGGTATGGGTATCGCCGTGCAGGGTCACACCCACGCGCTCAAAGCCGGCAGCGGTGCGGCTGGGCGACTCATCGAGGAGCGGATCGATGCCGCGGCGCCCGGCGCGCCCGCTGGCGTCCGCTCCACCTGGAACGTCGCCGTCGTCGCCGCGGTGCTGACGGCGATCGTCGTGACGGCGGGCTCGTGGGCGCTGTGACGGTCATGCGCGACACGCGGACTCACCGCACCCGGAGACCCACATCGGACCTCCGCCTCGTACATAGTCGCCCTGTGGAACGTCGTCTCGTCAGAAGGAGCGCTCCCCCCGTGCATCCAGCTGTGCCCCCGTTCTGCCCCGACGGTGATCTCCCGGGGGCTCGCCCATGAGCCTCTTCCTGCTGCGTCGGTTCATCAACTACGTGATCCTCACGCTGGTGGCGACCACCTTCAGCTACATCCTGGCGAGCACCTTCGAGAACCCCGCGGCGCGCTACCTGGGCAAGAACCCCCGCCCGAGCAACGCGGCCATCGCGCACACCCTCGATCGCTATGGCACCAACCCGAACACCCCGGTGCTGGAGCGCACGTGGCACTGGTTCACCCAGCTGATCTTCCACGGCAACCTCGGCCAGGAGTACGACGGCACGAGCGTGCTGCACGACATGGTCGTGCGGTCCGGCGTCAGCCTGCAGCTCCTGCTCATCGGTTCCATCCTCGGAGCGGTGCTGGGCGTCGCGCTCGGCGTGTGGGGCGCCGTGCGCCAGTACAAGGCGAGCGACCAGACGGTGACCTATCTGTCGTATCTGATCCTGTCGATCCCGGTCTACGTGCTCGGTGTGCTGCTGATGATCGTCGCCACGGAGTTCAACGGCCTCATCGGCACCAATGCCATTGTCTTCACCGGGCAGTACACCCCGGGCACGTCCGGCTTCTGGTCGATCCTGCTGGACCGCCTGAGCCACCTGCTGCTGCCGACGATCGCGCTGATGCTCACGAGTGCCGCGTCGTACTCCCGCTATCAGCGCAACGCGATGCTCGACGTGCTGAGCGCCGACTACATCCGCACCGCCCGCTCCAAGGGCCGGCCACGCAACGCCGCGATGATCAGGCACGGCGTGCGGGTGGCGCTCATCCCGATGTCGACGTTCTTCGCCTACAGCTTCGGCCTGCTGGTCGCCGGGTCGATCTTCCTGGAGAAGATCTTCAGCTGGCACGGCATGGGCGAGTTGGCGTTGGACTCGGTCAACCAGAACGACATCAACGCCACGACGGGCTCGATCTTCTACGTGGCCATCCTGATCCTGATCAGCTCCACGCTGTCGCAGATCCTGTACGCCGCGCTCGACCCGAGAGTGAGAATCTGATGACCCTCACCAACCTGGAGATCCTGGAGGAGCCGGAGCCGTCGGCCGCACCTCTCAGCAGTTCGGCCAAGAGCGCGGGCAGCGCCAGTCGCGGGAAGCTCATCTGGCTACGGCTGCGCTCGACCTCCCGCTTCTGGATCGGCAGCACGATCGTGGTTCTGCTGATCCTGTGGGCGATCTTCGGCCCCATCTTCAGCCATCTCGGCGCCGGCGACACCGACCTGCTCAACACCGGTGTCGGGCCCAGCGGTTCGCACTGGTTCGGCACGGACGGGATCGGCCACGACCTCTACGTCGAGACGGCGCTCGGGTTGCGCATCTCGCTGGTCATCGGCCTGGTGGGCGGTCCGCTCGGCACGATCATCGCTGCGATCGTGGGGGCCTTCGCGGGCTACATCGGCGGCGTCTTCGACAAGGTCGTCTCGTGGTTCATCGACCTCATGCTGGTGCTTCCCTCGTTCTTCATCCTGCTGCTGATCAGCCCGGCGCTGAAGAAGCTCTCGTGGGTGGCCCTGGTCTTCTTCATCCCGGCGTTCGGCTGGATGATCATGGCGCAGGTGGTGCGGTCCTCGACCCGATCGCTGACCGACCGCGACTTCGTGAAGGCCGCGAGGTTCATGGGAGTGAAGACCGGCACGATCATCTTCCGGCACATCATCCCGAACGTCGCCTCGCTGCTGATCATCGACGCCACGCTCGGCGTCGTCTACGCCATCAGCTCCGAGACGGCGCTGTCCTACTTCGGTTACGGCATCCAGGCACCGCAGATCTCCCTCGGCACGCTCATCGCCGACGGCACGCCGGGTGCCACCACGCAGAGCTGGCTCTTCCTCTTCCCCACCATCGCCCTGGTCCTGCTCCTCTTCGCCGTCGGTCTCGTCGGCGACGCGTTGCGCGACGCCGTCGACCCGACCTCCGGAGTCACCCGTGACTGATGCCCCCCTGCTCGAGGTCGACAACCTGTCGGTCGAGTTCCAGCAACGCGGAGCACCCACCGTCAACGCGGTCCGCGGCATCTCCTACCACGTCAACCGAGGCGAGTTCCTCGGCATCGTGGGGGAGTCCGGGTCGGGCAAGTCGGTCTCCTCGATGGCCGTGATGGGCCTGCTGCCGAGCACAGCCCGGGTCACCGGCGACATCCGTTACCGCGGTGAGTCGTTGCTGGAGCGAGACGACAAGGCGCTGTCGCGGCTGCGCGGCAAAGAGATCGCGATGGTCTTCCAGGACCCGCTGTCCGCGCTGACCCCCGTCTACACGGTCGGCAACCAGATCACCGAGGCGTTGAAGCTGCACGACTCCGGGCTGTCGGACAAGGCCGCCGACGCGCGCGTCATCGAGCTTCTCAACACTGTCGGCATCCCGGCACCGGAACGGCGGGCCAAGGCGTTCCCGCACGAGTTCTCCGGCGGTATGCGTCAGCGGGTCATGATCGCGATGGCCATCGCGAACGACCCCGATCTGATCATCGCAGACGAGCCGACCACGGCCCTCGACGTCACGATCCAGGCGCAGATCCTCGAGGTGCTGCAGAAGGCCAAGGAGGTGACCGGCGCCGCAGTCGTGCTCATCACCCACGACCTGGGCGTGGTGGCCGGCAACGTCGACCGGGTCGCCGTGATGTACGCCGGTCGTCTCGTGGAGACCGGCACGGTCGAGCAGGTGCTCACCGCGCCGCGGATGCCCTACACGATGGGTCTGCTGCGCTCGGTGCCCAACATGCAGACCGCCGGCCGCTCCCGGCTGGTGCCGATGGAGGGACGCCCGCCGTCGCTCGCCGCCCTGCCGCCCGGTTGCCCCTTCGAGCCGCGCTGCCCGGCCTCTATCGACGCCTGCAGCACGGCCGAGCCGCCGCTGGTGCAGATCGGCGGTACGGGCCCGGCCGCCCGCCAGGTCGCCTGCGTGCGGGCCGATGAGTTCGAGCGGGGGACGCTCGGCATCGCCGACGTCTTCCCTCGCCCCGAGCCGGTTCCGCCGGAGGAGCAGGCACAGGTCAAGGGCACCAAGATCCTGCAGGTCACCGACCTGAAGCGGCACTTCCCGCTCACCAAGGGAGTGGTGTTCCGCAAGACCATCGGCTCGGTCAAGGCCGTCGACGGGATCACCTTCGACATCGAGGAGAAGCAGGTCCTCGGGCTCGTCGGCGAGTCCGGCTGCGGCAAGTCGACGACGATCCTGGAGATCCTCGAGTTGGCCCGTCCGCAGAGCGGCTCCATCGAGCTGAACGGCGTCGACGTGGCGAGTCTGAGCTCCTCCAACCGGCTGAAGCTGCGCGGCGACGTGCAGGTGGTCTTCCAGGATCCGATGGCGGCGATCGACCCCCGACTCAGCATCGAGGACATAGTCTCCGAGCCGCTGACCGTGCTGGGCGCATCGCGTTCGGAGCGATCGGCCAAGGTGCGCGAGCTGCTGGAGACCGTCGGCCTGGATCCGGCGATGTCGGGCCGCTACCCCCACCAGTTCTCCGGTGGCCAGCGTCAGCGGATCGGCATCGCCCGGGCTCTCGCGACGGACCCCAAGCTGCTCATCCTCGATGAACCGGTCTCCGCGCTGGACGTGTCGATCCAGGCCGGTGTCATCAACCTGCTGCAGGACCTGAAGGACAGCCGCGGGCTGTCCTACCTCTTCGTGGCGCACGACCTGGCCGTCGTACGCCAGATCGCCGACGTGGTGGCCGTGATGTACCTGGGGCGCATCGTGGAGCTGGGGGAGGCGGACAACGTGTTCAGCCACCCGCAGCACCCCTACACCCAGGCGCTGCTGTCGGCCGTGCCGATCCCCGACCCCAGGGTCGAGCGGACCCGTCAGCGGGTGCTGCTGGAGGGCGACCTGCCCAGCCCGACGCAGGAGATCACGGGCTGCAACTTCCACGGGCGCTGCCCGCTGTTCAAGATTTTGGACGCATCGCATCAAGAGCGCTGCGTCCAGACGGACCCGAGCCTGCGCTCGGTCCACAACTCTTCGGTCGCCTGCCACTTCGCGGAAGAGAATCCGCTGCGGGTCACCGGGGTCGATATCACCGAGAAGGAGAAATCATGAGGGCGAAGTTGACGGTTGCGACGGCTATGGGGGTGGGGCTGGCCCTCTCCCTGTCGGCGTGTGGTGGTAGCAGCGGCGGCGGCAAGTCGTCGTCGGCGTCGGGGTCGGGGTCCAAGAGCAGCAGCGCTTCGAACGGGGCGACGTCGAGCCTCCCGCCGTCGGCTTACACCAAGGCGGCGTACTCCTCGGTCAAGCAGGGCGGCACGCTGACCGGCGAGATCTCGCAGCTGCCGGCGAACTACAACAACTACCAGGCCAACGGTCTGCTGGGTGACACCCAGACGATCCAGAACCCGATCACCCCGGCCGGCGGCGGTTTCAACTTCAACCCCGACGGCTCTTACAAGATCAACCCCGACTACATCGAGTCGGCCAAGATCGTCACCTCCAGCCCGACCAAGATCGAGGTGAAACTCAACCCGAAGGGCGTGTGGTCCGACGGCAAGCCGATCACCTACATGGACGAGGTCAACAACTGGAAGGCCCTCAACAACACCAACAAGAAGTACGAGGCCGCCACGACCTCCGGGTGGGACCAGATCACCGCGGTCACCAAGGGGTCCAGCAACTACGACTACACGGTGACCTTCAAGACCGCGTACTCGGACTGGGTCGGCTACGTCTACCCGGCGCTGCCGTCGACCGTGACGGACACGCCCACGAACTTCAACACGACGTGGGCCACCAAGCAGTACCCGACCAACGGCCCGTTCGTGATCAGCAAGATCGACGCCAGCGCGCAGGTCATCACCGAGACCCCGAACCCGCGGTGGTGGGGTCGTAAGCCCAAGCTGGACAAGATCGTCTGGCGCGTCATCGACCAGAGCTCGATCGGCCAGTCGTTCGTCAACAAGGAACTGGACGTCGTCGACACCCAGGCGAACGCCGACGTGATCAAGCAGGCGTCCGGTCGCACCGACGCCACCCTGGAGAAGTCCGGTGGCCTCAACTGGACCCAGCTGACGATGAACGACAGCAAGCCGCCGTTCAACGACGTGAACGTCCGCAAGGCCGTCGCCTTCGGCATCGACCGCACCACGTTCGCCAAGGTTGTGCAGAAGGGCCTGACGGTCCCGCCGCAGACGCAGGGCAACGGCATCCTGATGCCCGGCCAGAAGGGGTACGTCGACAACTTCGGCAATGCCTACCCGTACTCGACCTCCAAGGCGGAGGCACTGCTGAAGCAGTCGGGCTACACCAAGGGCAGCGACGGCTACTACGCGAAGAACGGCCAGACCCTGGGGTTCGCGATCCTGGTGCCCTCGGGTACCCCGACGAACGCCCAGCGCGCCCAGCTGATCCAGACCTTCCTGAAGAAGATCGGCATCAAGGTCACGCTGAACACCGTCCCGACGGCGAAGTACTTCAGCGACTACATCCAGGTCGGCAACTACCAGGCGAGCAGCTTCACCTGGCAGGGCGGTCTGCTGCCGGTGTCCTCCAGCGAGCCGATCTACTACCCGGCCGACGGTGGTTCGAACTACTCCAAGATCACCGGCCCGAACCAGGGCAAGCTGTGGGCGAAGGCGCTGGGCGACCTGAACCCGACCTCGCGGCTGAAGGACATCGACGCCATCGACAAGGACCTCACGTCGTACGTCGCGATCATCCCGCTGGCCACGAGCCCGCTCATCTGGGGTGTGAAGAAGGGCATCGTGAACTACGGGCCCACCCAGTTCGAGACGATCGACTGGACCCAGGTCGGCTACTCCAGCTGATGCACTGACGGCGCTGCGGCGTCGTGACGGGGCCGGGATCCGCTGTCGGATCCCGGCCCCGTCGCGTATCGCGGTCGCCAAGACGCGCGCGACCAGGTCACGATTTGGTTGCACGTCGCCCGGGGTCCTCGATCCGGCACCGTTCCCGTGGCAGCCTTTCCCTGCAGCCCCGGGAAGCGCACTGCAATACGCGTGCGCCGAGGCAGCCAAACCGTAAAATCTCTCGTCTGGAGGCAGATTGCGTTGTCGGTGATCATCGAAAGTCCCGACGCAGCATCCGCACCGGGTGAAGGCGACAGTGCCAAGGAGATCGAGGGCAAGTCGCCCCGGCAATTGGCCTGGATGCACCTTCGGCGCGACAAGGTCACGCTCGGTGCCGGCGTGGTCGCCGCGCTGGGGATCCTCATCGCGATCGCAGCACCGATCCTCGTCAAGCTGGGAGCGATCGACAACGCGAACGACACGCATCCGAATCTGCTGACCGACAGCGGACAGACCCAGGGTGCGTTCAGCGGCGCCTCGTGGTCCCACCCCTTGGGTGTCACTCCGCAGAACGGTTCGGACCTGCTCGACCGGCTGCTGCTCGGTACGACCTACTCCCTGGTCATCGCCGTGGGCGCCACCGTCATCACGCTCCTGCTCGGCACCATCGTCGGCATCATCTCCGGCTACATCGGCGGCAAGACCGACTACTGGCTGGGCCGCCTGATCGACCTGGTGCTGTGCTTCCCGCAGACGCTGATGCTGTTGGCGCTCGCCCCGACGTTCGTGGACCTGCTGAGCAACCGGTTCGGCGTCCCCGCGGGCGCCACCGCGCACGCCACCTTCGCCATCCTGGTCCTCGGACTCTTCGGCTGGCCGCTGTTCGCCCGCGTGGTCCGCGGACAGGTGCTCTCGCTGCGCCAGCGGGAGTTCATCGAGGCCGCCACGAGCCTGGGCGCGACGCGGCGCCGGATCTACATCAAGGAGCTGCTGCCCAACCTGTGGGCGCCGTTCCTGGTCTACGGCTCGCTCTACATCCCGCAGTACATCTCCGCCGAGGCCGCACTGGCATACCTGGGAGTGAGCATCCAGCCGCCCACCCCCACGCTCGGCAACATCCTCAACGCCGCGATCGGCTACATCCAGACCGACTCGACCTTCTTCCTCGAGCCGGCCGTCGTGATCGTGGTCCTGGTGCTGGCGTTCAACCTGCTGGGCGATGGTCTGCGCGACGCGTTCGACCCCCGATCCGACCGCTGACGCGGCGACTGAACCTAACTGAATGCATCACCTGCAATTCCAATTCCGCATCTCAATCTGAAGGAACATTCATGCTCCGAGCGAACAAATCACTCACGCTGGTCGGTGTCAGCGTGGTGGGCGCTGCTCTTGCCCTCTCCGCCTGCGGCGGTGGCGGCAGCACCAAGAACGGCGGCACCAGCACCAAGAAGGGCGGCACGCTGACCTACCAGTACGCGGGCAGCCCGGTCACCTCGTGGGATCCGCAGAACAGCTACATCGGTGTCGACCTGACCAACGAGTCGCGCCTGTTCTCCCGGAGCCTGGTGCAGTTGTCCACCACCAACACCGCCGCGGCGGCCGCGAAGCCGGTCCCGGACCTCGCGACCAACACGGGCACGAGTTCCAACGGGGCCAAGACCTGGAAGTTCACCCTCAAGTCGGGCGTGAAGTGGCAGGACGGCAGCGCCGTCACCTGTGACGACGTCAAGTACGGCGCCGAGCGCAGCTTCGCGCCGGCTGCCGCGGGTGGCCCGACGTACGCCAAGACCTACCTCGGTCTGTCCAAGTACGCGGGTCCCGGCACGGCCGGTCAGTCCGACTTCGACAAGCAGGTGACCTGCTCGGGCAACACCATCACCTACAACTTCAAGCTGGCGTGGCCGGACTTCCCGCTGGCGATCGCGTCGCTGCGTGAGTTCGACCCGTACAAGAAGTCGCAGGACAAGGGCACCAAGAGCAACTACACCGTCTTCTCCGACGGCCCGTACAAGCTGCAGGGCTCGTGGGTCACCGGTACCGGCGGCACGTTCGTGCGCAACCCGGAGTACTCGGCCTCGACCGACGGCGTCCGCAAGGCGCTGCCGGACAAGATCATCTTCAAGGACAACACCAACCAGGTCACCACGATCAGCAGCCTGATCCAGGACAACCCTGCTGACCAGGCAGCCGTCACGTACATCAACGTGCCGTCGGCCAGCTTCTCGCAGACCACCGGTGCCAACGTCAAGGACCGCGTCGACAACGTGGGCACGACGTACATCGACTACCTGCAGCCGAACATGAAGCGGATGACCAACCCGAAGGTGCGTCAGGCGCTGGCCATGGCCACCGACCAGAACGCGTACATCAAGGCCCTCGGCGGGTCGGCGTACGGAACGGCGGCGTACTCGCTGCTGAACCCGACCGTCACCGGTTACCAGCTGAACAGCACCTTCAAGTCGGAGATCACCGGTAACGCGGCCGCCGCCAAGAAGATCCTGCAGTCGGCCGGCGTCCCGATGCCCTACCCGATCAAGTACACCTACTCCAACAACACCGCGAACGCCACGTCGCAGGCACAGGCCCTCGCGGCCACCTGGGACCAGGCAGGCTTCAAGGTCACGTTGAACGCGGTGTCGGCGCACTACTACCCGACCATCCGGACGCCCAGTGACAACTCGGACGTCTACTGGGCCAGCTGGAGCCAGGACTGGGCGGCAGCGTCCACGATCCTCCCGCCGCTGTTCGATGCGCGCATCAACCTGTCGTCCTCGAGCAAGAGCTCGGACTACGGCAGCTACAGCAGCAACACGGTGAACAGCCTGTTCGACAAGGCCGCTCAGCAGACCAGCCAGTCGGCTGCGGCGTCCGTCTACAACGAGGCGGACACCCAGTTGGCCAAGGACCTGGCCTACATCCCCCTGGCACAGCGCAAGTTCGTGCTGGTGTACGGCTCGAAGGTCACCAACTTCCAGGCCGGTCCCGTCACGGCCTCCTACCCCGACCTCGGAGTCATCGGCGTCAAGCAGTAGATCTGAACTGACGGTGGCCGGCCGGGCACATCTCGTGCCCGGCCGGCCACTGGTCGCCATTGACACGGTTCGAGGCCTTCGTCGTATCCAGGAGCCACATGTTCACCTATATCGTCCGCCGCCTGATCGGCGGCGTCGTCATGCTCATCGTCGTCAGCTTCGTGACGTTCCTGCTCTTCTTCTCCTCGGGTACGAACCCAGCGCAGTACACGTGCGGCAAGACGTGTACGCCGGCCATCGTGGAGCAGAACTCCAAGGTGCTCGGATACAACGAGCCGGTCATCGAACAGTGGGGCCGCTTCGTCCAGGGCATCGCCGTCGGCCGTGACTACCCGGTCGACAAGTCGATGATCAAGGACCCGAACACGATCGTGCACTGCAGCGCGCCGTGCCTCGGCTACTCACCGCAGCTGGCTCAGACGGTGACCCAGACGCTGAAGCCGCGGATCGGGGTGTCGGCGTCCCTGGCGCTGGCGGCGTTCGTGATGTGGATGATCCTGGGCGTCGGCTTCGGGCTGGTCGCGGCGGTGCGCCGCGGTGGACTGCTCGACAAGACACTCGTCGGTGTGGCGTTGATGGCGTACGCCATGCCGACCGTCGTGACGGCGCTGGTCCTCTACCAGTTCCTGGTCATCAAGTGGCAGGTTTTCCCGACGCCGGAGTATGTGGGGATCACCGACAATCCAGCGAGTTGGTTCGTGGGACTGCTCTTACCCGGTCTCACCCTCGCGCTGTTCTACGCGGGTGCCTACGTGCGACTCACACGGGCATTCATCCTCGAGACCCTGGGGCAGGACTTCCTGCGGACCGCCAAGGCCAAGGGGGTCGCTCCGCGTCGCATCCTCTTCAAACACACGCTGCGAGCCGCGCTCACCCCGATCGTCACCCAGGCGGGTCTGGACTTCGGCGCGGTCCTCGGTGGCGCGATCATCACCGAGAACGTGTTCGGTTACCCCGGTCTGGGGCAGATCGCGGCGCAGTCGGCGGTCACGTTCGACCTGCCCACCACCGTCGGCGTCGTGCTGATCCTCGCGACGTTCGTCATCATCGCCAACCTGGTGGTCGATGTGCTGTACGGATTCATCGACCCCCGTGTGAAACTGGTCTGAGGAAGGCGAACGCATGAGCAACCCAGTGACTGTAGACAAGCCCCGGCACGACGGCGCCGCCGGCGGCCCGTTGTTGAGCGTCAAAGACCTGAAGGTGCACTTCAACACCGACGACGGCGTGGTGAAGGCCGTCGACGGCGTCAGCTTCGACCTCGCGGCCGGGCAGACGCTCGGTATCGTCGGCGAGTCCGGCTCCGGGAAGTCCGTGAGCAGCAGCGCGATCATGGGCCTGCAGCGCGGGACCTCCGCGCGTGTCTCCGGGTCGGTCGTCTTCGACGGTCGTGACCTGATGGAGGTGAGCGACGAGGAGTACCGCGAACTGCGCGGGCAGGACATCGCGATGATCTTCCAGGATCCGCTGTCGGCTCTGCACCCGTACTACACCGTGGGCGCCCAGATCGCCGAGGGCTACCGGGTGCACCACCCGGATGCCAACAAGAAGGAGGCGCGCGAGCGCACTCTGGAGATGCTGGGCAAGGTGGGGATCCCGAGCCCTGCGCGGCGCATCGATCAGTATCCGCACGAGTTCTCCGGCGGTATGCGCCAGCGCGCCATGGTCGCCATGGCCCTGATCAACGACCCCAAGCTGCTGATCGCGGATGAGCCGACCACCGCACTCGACGTGACGGTGCAGGCACAGATCCTCGACCTGATGGTGAGCCTGCAGGACGAGTTCCGGTCGGCCATCATCATCATCACCCACGACCTGGGCGTCGTCGCCGACATCGCCGACGACATCCTGGTGATGTATGCCGGGCGCCCGGTCGAGAAGGGCACCGTGCTCGACACGTTCGCGCGGCCCAAGCACCCCTACACCTGGGGACTGCTCGCCTCGATGCCGCGACTGGACCAGGCACGCGCGGAGAAGCTGGATCCGATCCCGGGCAACCCGCCCTCGCTGATCAATCTGCCGACCGGGTGTGCGTTCAACCCGCGGTGTGCGCACCGGGACCGGGTGCCCGGTGACAAGTGCCGCACGGTGGAGCCGGAGCTGTTCCAGATCGGGACCCAGCAGGCGCGTTGCTTCCTGACCGATCAGGACCGGGCCGAGATCGCCGCCTCCCACGACGCGAGCACCCACGCGACCGAACAACCGCAGGAGAGTGCATGAGCGAGCAGACACAGGGTGCGCACCGGGCCGGTGGCACCGCGGTCAGCGACCGTGAGGAGCTGCTGGTCGTCAAGGGCCTGCAGAAGTACTTCCCGCAGAAGAAGGCCGGGCTGATCCGGCGTCCCGATGCCCCGGTCAAGGCGGTCGACGGTCTGGACATCACCGTCCGCCGCGGCGAGACCGTCGGCCTGGTGGGGGAGTCCGGGTGCGGCAAGTCCACGGCCGGCCGCACCATGCTGAAGCTGTTGGAGCCCACCGGCGGCACCATCAGCTTCGAAGGCGAGGACATCACCGACGCCAAGGGCACCCGGCTGCGCAAGCTGCGTCGCGAGATGCAGATGGTCTTCCAGGACCCCTACGGGTCGCTGAACCCGCGGCACACGATCGGCAGCATCATCGCGTCGCCGTTCGAGATCCAGGCGGTCAAGCCCGAAGGGGGCGTGAAGAAGGCCGTTCAGGAGCTGATGTCCCGGGTGGGCCTGAACCCCGAGCACTACAACCGCTACCCGCACGAGTTCTCCGGCGGTCAGCGCCAGCGGATCGGCGTCGCGCGTGCGATCGCGCTGCGCCCGCAGCTGATCGTGTGCGACGAGCCGGTGTCGGCGTTGGACGTGTCGATCCAGGCGCAGGTCGTCAACCTGCTGGAGGAGATCCAGGACGAGCTGCAGCTGTCCTACATCTTCGTGGCCCACGACCTCTCGGTGGTGCGCCACATCTCCGACCGGGTCGTCGTGATGTATCTGGGCAAGGTCATGGAGGTCGCCGACCGCGACACCCTGTACGAGGCCCCGCAGCATCCGTACACCCAGGCGCTGCTGTCCGCCGTGCCGGTGCCGGACCCCGCGCAGTCGCGGGACCGCGAGCGGATCCTGCTCACCGGAGACCTCCCCAGCCCGCAGCATCCGCCGTCGGGGTGTGTCTTCCGCACCCGGTGCTGGAAGGCGCAGGACGTGTGCGCCACCGAGGAACCGGTGCTGGAGCAGGCCGACGACGGGCGCGATCACCAGCTCGCGTGCTTCTTCCCCTCGATCACCACCGACCGCCCCACCGACAGCACCGCGCCGTCGATGGGTCGGCGCGCGCGCGGCGGCCGCAGCAACACGGCCGACACCGCCGACACGGCCGACACCGCCGTCAACGACGGCGACGCCAGCTTCGTGGCACCGAGCAGCGGCGACTCCGGCTCCGAGGGACCGACTCGCGTCTGACCCGTTCGATCGCCGCCTGCCCGCACAAACCCGTGCGGGCAGGCGGCGTCGTCGGTTGTAGGGTCGGGCGCGCCGTACTTCACGGGTGGCCCTGCTCGTCGTCGCCGCCCACCGACCAGGAAGCGTCATGGAAACCGCCGAGATCCGTCGCCGTTGGCTCGCCTACTTCGAGGCGCGCGGGCACACCGTCGTACCCAGCGCCTCGCTGATCTACGACGATCCGAACCTGCTGTTCGTCAACGCGGGCATGGTGCCGTTCAAGCCGTACTTCCTCGGCGAGCAGCAGCCCACCTGGGACCGTGCCACCAGCGTGCAGAAGTGCGTGCGCACCGGTGACATCGAGGAGGTCGGGAAGACCTCCCGGCACGGCACGTTCTTCCAGATGAACGGCAACTTCTCCTTCGGCGACTACTTCAAAGAGGGCGCGATCGACTTCGCCTGGGGTCTGCTGACCACCAGCCAGGCGGACGGCGGTTACGGCCTGGACCCGGAGCTGCTGTGGCCGACCGTCTTCCGTGACGACGACGAGGCGTACGCGCTGTGGCGGGACCGGATCGGCGTGCCCGAGGCGCGCATCGTGCGCCGCGACGAGGAGGACAACTACTGGAGCATGGGCGTGCCCGGCCCGGGCGGTCCCAGCTCGGAGATCTTCTACGACCGCGGTGCCCGGTACGGCGCCGCCGGCGGCCCGGCGGTCGACGAGGACCGCTTCATGGAGATCTGGAACCTGGTCTTCATGCAGGACGAGCTGTCGGCGTTCCGCACCAAGTCCGACTTCGACATACGGGGACCGCTGCCGCGGCGCAACATCGACACCGGGATGGGCCTGGAGCGGATGGCCTCCGTGCTCCAGGGCAAGGACAACCTCTACGAGATCGACGAGGTCTATCCGGTCCTGGCCAAGGCCGCGGAGATGACCGGCCGCACGTACGGCGCGAAGTCCGGTCATGCCGCGACCAGCTCGCACCCCGACGACGTGCACCTGCGCGTGGTCGCGGACCACATCCGCTCGTCGCTGATGCTGATCGGCGACGGGGTGACCCCCGGCAACGAGGGGCGCGGCTACGTGCTGCGACGGATGCTGCGCCGCGCGGTGCGCGCGATGCGACTGCTCGGCTACCGCGACCACGCGCTGCCCCAGCTGCTGCCGGTCAGCAAGGACCGGATGAAGGCGAGCTACCCCGAGCTGGAGACCGACTTCGCGCGGATCAGCCAGATCGCGTATGCCGAGGAGGACGCCTTCCGGCGCACCCTCGACGCCGGGACCACGATCCTGGACACCGCCGTGACGAAGGCGAAGAAGCAGCCGTCCCCGCAGCTGTCGGGGGACGCGGCGTTCCAGCTGCACGACACCTACGGCTTCCCGATCGACCTCACTATGGAGATGGCCGCCGAGCAGGGCGTGCAGGTCGACGAGGCGGGCTTCCGCTTCCTCATGCAGGAGCAGCGCGACCGCGCCAAGGCGGATGCCAAGGCCAAGAAGTCCGGGCACGCCGACGTCGGCGTCTGGACCGAGCTGCTGTCGCTGGGTCGCACGGACTGGCAGGCGTACGAGCACCTTTCGGTCGAGGCATCGGTCGTCGGGCTCGTGCGCGACGGTGAGCGCCAGCAGGAGCTCGAGCCGGGCGCGACCGGGCAGGTCGTGCTGGACCGCACGAGCTTCTACGCCGAGTCCGGTGGCCAGATCGCGGACTCCGGCGACATCGTCACCGACCAGGGCGTGCTGAAGGTGCTCGACGTGCAGCGCCCGGTCAAGGGACTGGTCGTGCACACCGTGCAGGTCCAGGACGGGCCCGTGCGGGTCGGTGAGCAGGTGCAGGCGAAGGTCGACCCCGGCTGGCGGGTCGCGGCCTGTCAGGCGCACTCGGGCACCCACGTGATCCACGCCGCGCTGCGCCAGGTGCTCGGCCCGTCGGCGCTGCAGTCCGGCTCCTACAACAAGCCGGGCTACCTACGGCTCGACTTCGCGTGGGGCTCCGCGCTGTCGCCGGAGACCCGCTCGGAGATCGAGGAGGTCGCGAATCTGGCCGTGCGCAAGGACCTTCCGGTGTCCGCACAGTTCATGACGCTGCCTGAGGCGCGTGAGTGGGGCGCCCTGGCGCTGTTCGGTGAGACCTACGACGAGCAGGTGCGCGTCGTGCAGATCGGTGGCCCGTGGTCGCGGGAGTTGTGCGGTGGCACCCACGTCGCGCACTCATCCCAGGTGGGCGCGCTGACCCTGACCGGTGAGTCATCGGTCGGCTCCGGCGTACGCCGTGTCGAGGCCTTCGTGGGCATGGACGCGCTGCACTACCTGGCCGGCGAGCGGGCGATGGTGGCGGAGCTGTCCGGGCTGGTGAAGGTGCAGCCGGCCGAGCTGCCCGCGCGTATCTCCGAGTTGCTCACCCGGGTCAAGGACGCGGAGCGGGAGATCGCCAAACTGCGCCAGCAGCAGGTGCTGGCCGGCGCAGGCGACCTGGTCGCGGGCGCCAAGGACGTCTTCGGTGTGCGGTACGTCGGCCACGATGCCGGTGCGGCGAGCGCCGACGAGGTACGCGCCCTGGTGCTGCAGCTGCGCGACCAGCTCGGTGACGCGACGCCGGCGGTCGTGGCGGTCACCGGTGTCAGCAAGGATCGGCCCGTCGTGGTCGTGGCGACCAACGCGCAGGCCCGCGAGTGGGGCGTGCGCGCCGGCGATCTCGTGAAGGTCGCGGCCGGCGTCCTGGGCGGCGGTGGCGGCGGCAAGCCCGACCTCGCCCAGGGCGGTGGCAGCGATGCCGGCAAGACCGGGGACGCGCTGACCCGGGTCGAGCACACGGTGGGCGAGACGGTCACGGCCCGGTGACCCCGATCGATCCTGCCGCGAGGCGGCGATGAGGCCGGGCGCCCGCCTCGGCGTCGACGTCGGATCGGTGCGCATCGGTGTCGCGACCAGCGATCCGGACGCGTCGGTCGCCACCCCGCTGCGTACGGTCCGCCGCGACCCCGCAGGCGTCGCCGACACCGCCGAGGTCGCGCACGAAGCCGGAGAACGCGGCGTCCTCGAGATCGTCGTCGGGCTGCCGCTCTCGATGGACGGGGTGGAGCGGGCTGCCGCGCAGACGGCCCGGTCCTGGGCCGTCGCCCTGGCGAAACAGGTGCCGGGAGTGGTCGTGCGGCTGGTCGACGAGCGCTTGAGCACGGTGGACGCACAGCGCGCCCTGCACGCCGCCGGGCGTACGGCCCGCACCAGTCGGGAGATCATCGACCAGCAGGCAGCTGTGCTGATCCTGCAAGCCGCGCTTGACTCCGAGCGTGTTTCCGGACACGCTCCGGGAGAAATCGTCGGCGGCCGCAAACCGCGTACTCGGCAGAGCCGCCGACGCCCCTCGGAAGGAAGGCCCGGATGAACGACTCCCATCTCGGGGATTCGATCTTCGGCTCATCCGGGCGCGGCGCCCGGCAGGGTGGTCGGGACGCGACCGGCCCGCTGTCCGATGCGGACCCGGACGCCACCGGGCCGGTGCCACCCGCGGTGGCAGCGCCGGCCGTGAGCAGGCGTGAAGCGCGTGAGCGCGACCTGCAGCGGCAGGCCCCAGCTCCCCGGCCACGCGAGGCACGGCCCCGCAGACGGCCGGACGACGACGGCCGTCGGCCCGCGGTGCGTGGATGCCTGGCGCTGATCGTCGGCGCGCTCGTGATCGGTGCTGCTCTCATCTTCGCCATCTCGACGCTCGGCTCCTCGTTCCTGCCCAAGTTCGGCGGGGGCGGCGCGCTCGCCGGTGGCGGCGGGGACTACGTGGGCGCGGGCACGGGGAGCGTGACCATCACCGTCGCGCCGGGCGACTCCGGGACGGCGATCGGCGAGACCCTGCAGAAGGCGGGGGTCGTGAAATCGGCCAGCTCCTTCACCGCGCTCGCCGCCAACAACTCCAAGTTCGCGGCGCTGCAGCCGGGCACCTACCGGCTGCGCAGGCACATGAGCTCCGCCGACGCGCTCGACGTACTGCTGGATCCGAAGGCGAAGGTGTCCGGGGGAGTCACCATCCCCGAGGGCCTGTGGGCCACCGAGATCTACAGCCGTCTGTCCCAGGCGACCAAGGTGCCGCTCGCGGACTACACGAAGGTGCCGGTCGCGTCTCTCGGCCTGCCGGCAGCCGCTCGGGGCCGGGTCGAGGGATACCTCTTCCCCTCGACGTACGACTTCCCGAAGGGCGCGAGCGCCCAGACCCAGCTGCAGGCCATGGTGACCCGCTTCAAGCAGGAGGTGGCGAGTCTCGGGATCCCGCAGAGCCGCCTCGCGAAGGTCACCATCGTGGCCTCGCTGGTGGAGGCGGAGGCCAGTCGTGCACAGGACGGCCCGAAGGTCGCGCGCGTGGTCGACAACCGCATCGCACGCGGGATGCCGTTGCAGTTGGATTCCACGGTGAACTACCTGCTGCACCGCCGCGGCAAGGTGACCACCAGCAACGGCGAACGCGACTCGTCGAGCCCGTACAACACCTACCGCTCCGCCGGACTGCCTCCCGGGCCGATCGACAACCCCGGACTGGCGTCCCTGCGTGCGGCGTACCGACCCGCGGCGGGTCCCTGGCTGTACTTCGTGACCGTCAACCTGGCCACGGGCGAGACGGTCTTCGCCTCCGACAGCACCGGGCACGCGGCCGCGGTACGACGTTTCCAGGCCTGGTGCACCGCGCATCCGGGCAAGTGCTGAACGGTCCACGGGCGGCGGTCCTCGGCCGGCCGGTGGCGCATTCGCTGTCGCCGATCCTGCACCGGGCGGCGTACGACGCGCTCGGCCTGTCCGACTGGACCTTCGACCTGTTCGACGTGGGCGCGCAGGAGCTGCCGGGCTTCCTCGCCTCGCTCGACGAGCGGTGGCGCGGACTGGCTCTCACGATGCCGTTGAAGGAGGCCGCGCTGGCGCTGGCCGATGTCGCGTCGCCGACCGCGCTGCATACCGGGGCGGCGAACACCCTGATCCGGCAAGACGATTCATGGCACGCGGACAACACCGACGTGTTGGGGATCCGCGCGGCGCTGCTCGACGCGGGTGTCGCCCCCGGCGCCGGGCGGGCCCTCGTCCTCGGGTCCGGCGCCACCGCTCGGTCGGCCCTGGCTGCCCTGGCGGGGCTCGATCTGCACGACGTCGTCCTCGCGGTGCGCGGCGAGGCCCGCCCCGAGACGCTGCGGCAGGCCCGTGAGGCGGGGATGACGATCAGGGTGGCGCCGCTCGACGATGCGGCCCATCTGCTCACCCAGGTGCCGGTCGCGGTGAGCACCCTGCCGCCCGGCGGCGCCGACGCGGTCGCGGCCACGCTGGGGGAGCGGCAGCTCACCGGGGACGGGGTCCTGCTCGACGTGGTCTACGCCGGGTGGCCGACGCCGCTGGGGACTGCGGCGCGGCGCGCGGGACTCAGCGTCGTGCCCGGCATCGAGATGCTGATCCACCAGGCTGCCGCCCAGGTGCGGTCCATGACGGGCCGGGACGCGCCGCTCGCCGCGATGCAGGCGGCTGGACGGGCGGCGCAGCGCACCCAGGGGGCGTGACAAACTCGGGCGCATGTTGCGTTGGTTGACCGCCGGTGAGTCCCACGGCCCGTCCCTCACCGCGGTGATCGAGGGTCTGCCCGCCGGGATCCCGGTCAGCCGGGAGGATCTGGTCGTCGCCCTGGCCCGCCGCCGGCTCGGATACGGCCGCGGTGCCCGGATGAAGTTCGAGCAGGACGAGGTGCAGTTCACCGGCGGCGTGCGACACGGCCGCACGATGGGCTCGCCGGTCGCGATCACCATCGCCAACACCGAGTGGCCCAAGTGGGAGACGGTGATGAGTCCGGAGCCTGTGGACGTCGACGACCTCCGGGCCGCCGACGACATGGGCGCCCCGAAGGAACTGGCCCGGAACAAGGCACTGACCCGGCCCCGGCCCGGCCACGCCGACCTGGTCGGGATGCAGAAGTACGGCTTCGACGAGGCCCGCCCGGTGCTGGAGCGCGCGTCCGCGCGCGAGACGGCTGCGCGGGTTGCCCTCGGTGAGGTCGCCGCCCGGTTCCTGCAGGCGGCGTACGGCATCCGGCTGGTCTCGCACACGGTCGCCATAGGCGGTGCCGAGGTCGCCGACGACGTCCCGCTGCCGGATCCGGACGACGTCGACTCGCTCGACGCCGACCCGGTGCGCACCCTGGACCCGGCCGGATCCGCGGCGATGGTCGCTGCGATCGACGCCGCCAGGCAGGCCGGGGACACGCTCGGCGGAGTGGTCGAGGTCATCGCCTACGACGTCCCGCCCGGCCTCGGTTCCCACGTGCACTGGGACCGGCGGTTGGACTCCCGGCTCGCCGGCGCGCTGATGGGCATCCAGGCCATCAAGGGCGTCGAGGTGGGCGACGGGTTCCGGACCGCGACCCGGCCCGGCTCGCAGGCCCACGACGAGATCGTGCGCCAGGACGGCGTCGTACGCCGCACGTCCGGGCGGGCCGGCGGCACCGAGGGCGGCATGTCCACCGGTGAGGTGCTGCGGGTGCGCGCCGCCATGAAGCCGATCTCGACAGTGCCGCGGGCGCTGCGCACGATCGACACCGCGACCGGCAAGCCCGCCACCGCGATCCACCAGCGCTCGGACGTCTGCGCGGTGCCGGCGGCGGGTGTCGTCGCCGAGGCGATGGTCGCGCTCGTGCTGGCGCAGTCGTGCCTGGAGAAGTTCGGCGGCGACAGCGTCGTGGAGACCGCGCGCAACCACCTGAGCTACCTGGAGTCCATCCCGGCCGAGATGCGGACCTGGTGAGCGTCGTCGCGGTCCTGATCGGACCCCCCGGTGCGGGCAAGACCACCGTCGGTCGGCGGGTCGCCGCCCGGTTGCAGGTGCCGTTCGTCGACACCGACCATCTGGTCGAGCAGGAGGCCGGCGCGAGCATCTCCGACATCTTCGTGGAGCAGGGCGAGCAGGCGTTCCGCGCCCTCGAGGCGGCCGCGGTCGCACGCGGCCTGCAGGGCGAGGGCGTGCTCGCACTCGGCGGGGGAGCGGCGATGCACCCGGGCACCGCGGAGCTGCTGCGCGGTGCGCCGGTCGTCTTCCTGGACGTGACGATCAAGGACGCGGCGGGCCGGGTCGGCTTCGACGGTTCGCGGCCTCTGCTGGCCGTCAACCCACGCGCCACCTGGACCCGGATGATGGACGCCCGACGCCCGACGTACGAAGCCCTCGCCACGTGGCGGGTCGACACCGGCGGCCGCAAGATCGCGGAGGTCGTCGCTCAGGTGTCCGAGTTGATCGACCCCGGCTCGACGGAGCGGGCATGACGATCGACCGGATCCCGGTCGGCAGCGCGTACGACGTACTGGTCGGTCGTGGGGTCCTCGCGCAGCTGCCGGCGGTCGTGCCGGACGACGCCACCAGGGTCCTGCTCGTCCACCCGCCGACGCTGGCCCACCGCGCGGACGAGCTGGCCGCTGCGTTGCGCGCGGGCGACCGGTCGGTCCTGGTTGCGCAGCTGCCGGATGCCGAGGCCGCGAAGACCGCCGATGTCGCCGCGCGTCTGTGGTCCCGGCTGGGCGAGGCGGGCTTCACCCGCACCGACGTCGTCGTGGGGTTCGGCGGGGGAGCCACCACCGACCTGGCCGGGTTCGTGGCCGCGACCTGGCTGCGCGGCATCCGGGTCGTGCAGGTGCCGACGACGCTGCTCGGGATGGTCGACGCCGCGGTCGGCGGCAAGACCGGCATCAACACCCCCGAGGGGAAGAACCTCGTGGGTGCCTTCCACGAACCGGTCGCGGTGCTGTGCGACCTGGACCTGCTGGCCACGTTGCCGCGGGCCGACCTGGTCGCGGGGCTCGCCGAGGTCGTCAAGTGCGGTTTCATCGCCGATCCGCGCATCCTGGAGCTCGTCACGGCGGACCCGGCGGCTGCGAGCGATCCGGACGGTGAGGTGCTGCCCGAGCTGGTGCGCCGGGCCGTCGCGGTGAAGGCGCGGGTGGTCGCCGCGGACCTCAAGGAGTCCTCGCTGCGCGAGATCCTCAACTACGGCCATACCTTCGCGCACGCCATCGAGCAGGTCGAGCACTACACCTGGCGCCACGGTGACGCCGTCGCCGTGGGAATGGTCTACGTCGCCGAGCTGGCTCATCGGGCAGGGCTGCTCGCCGCGCATCTGGTGGCCGAGCACCGCCGGGTGCTGACCTCGCTCGGCCTGCCGACGACCTACCGGGGCGGCCGTTGGGAGGACCTGCTCGCCGCGATGCGACGCGACAAGAAGACCCGCGGCGACCTGCTGCGGTTCGTCGTGCTGACCGACGTCGCGGCGGTGACCCGGCTGGAAGGACCCGCGGAGTCGGACCTTCGCGCGGCATACGACGCGGTCAGCGCCACCGACTGATTCGGGGCAGGGCGTCCCGGCCGGTAGACTGGACTCGACGATCCGGCGGCCGAATCAGCACCCACCCCGACGCAGACACGCGGCATGTGCGCCTGTCTGCGTCGATCCGTGAGTGCGTGGCTCCAGGATCGATCCCCGAGACCTGCACCTGAACTACCGAAGGAAGTCCTACCCGTGGCGAGCACGAACGAACTGAAGAACGGTCTGGTCCTCTCCATCGACCGCCAGCTGTGGTCGGTGGTGGAGTTCCAGCACGTCAAGCCCGGCAAGGGGCCGGCCTTCGTGCGCACCAAGCTCAAGAACGTCCTGTCCGGCAAGGTCGTGGACCGCACGTTCAACGCCGGCGTGAAGGTCGAGACGGCCACCGTGGACCGCAGCGACATGCAGTACCTCTACAAGGACGGGTCCGACTACGTCTTCATGGACGTCAAGACCTACGACCAGGTGACCATCCCGGGCGCGACCGTCGGGACCGCCGCGAACTTCCTGCTCGAGAACAACGAGGCGATCGTGGCCACCCACGACGGCACGGTGCTCTACGTCGAACTGCCGACCTCCGTGGTCCTGGAGATCACCCACACCGAGCCCGGCCTGCAGGGCGACCGCTCCACGGGCGGCACCAAGCCCGCCACGCTGGAGACCGGCGCGGAGATCTCCGTCCCGCTCTTCCTGGAGACCGGCGTCAAGGTCAAGGTCGACACCCGCGACGGGTCGTACCTCGGCCGCGTGAGCTGAGGCGACGGTGGGCGCTCGCACCAAGGCTCGCAAGCGCGCGCTCGACCTGCTCTTCGAGGCCGAGCAGCGCGGTGTCAACGCCGTGACGCTGCTCGACGAGCGGGTCGCGGAACCCGTCACACCGGCCCCTTTGCCGGACTACACCGCCGACCTGGTCCGCGGCGTGGTGGCGCACTGGTCGGTCATCAACGAGACCATCCAGACCTACACCGACTGGCCGATGGACCGGATGCCGGCGGTCGACCGGGCCCTGCTGCGGCTCGCGGTCTGGGAGCTCGCGTTCAACGACGACGTACCGGAGAAGGTGGCGATCGCCGAGGCGACCCACCTGGCGAGTGAGCTGTCCACCGACGCCTCGCCGCAGTTCATGAGCGGCCTGCTCACCCAGGTCGCGCAGGTCAAGCACACCCTGGCCTGAGTCGACCCTCTCGGCCCCGACCGGGTGGAGTCGCGGCGCGCTTCATACGGCGCGCGGCGACCCTCGTCGTCCGCCGTCGTCTCCGTCATCTCTGGTGTGACCGATCCCGGGAAGATCGGCGTGGCGGCTTGCATTTCGCCAGGCTCGTAACCGCCACACTGAACGTTGCCTGTGGCACGGTATGGAGGCCCACCAGCCTCACCTGTCACAGGAGTCCCAGTGAAGATCCGTCGTGGATCGTCCGCCGCCTATCGCGCGGCCCTGATCGGCACCGTCACGGCGGCCGCGACGATGGGTCTCGCGGTCGGACCGGCCGGCGCCGATCCCGCACCGGCGCCGTCGCCAGTCCCTCCCGTCACCAGTGCCGCCGCTCCGGTGTCCGCCACCGCGGGCGCCACGGGGACCCGGGTCGTGTCGTACGGCGGGGTGTCCGTGCGGGTGCCGGCCGCCTGGCGGGTCGTAGACCTGGACAAGACCCCCGGTGCCTGCGTGCGACTGGACGTCCCGACGGTCTACACCGGCGCGGCGGCGGCACAGCAGGACTGCCCCGCCCACCTGGTGGGCCGGGCGGACACCCTCTGGCTCGCGCCGTCGGCCACCGCCGCGGGCACGCCGAGCGGCCGGGTGGGCACCATGGCCGCGCGCGTGATGACCGACGCCACCGCGCACGAGCAGTTGGCCGCGGTCGCCGGACGCAAGGTCGTCATCCAGGCGACCTGGGGCACCTCCCGGACGGACGTCGACGCGGCCCTCGCGAGCGTCACGGGCACCACCGGGTCGGTCCCTGCGGCAGCCTTGGCGCGCGCCGCGACGAGCCCGGGCGCATCGGCCGCGCAGCCGGCTGCCACCGCCGGCCCGCAGGCGAGCACCAGCGCCGTGGCCGCATCGACCTCGGCGTTCACCGGGTTCGGGCTGGACACCTGCTCCGCTCCCTCGACCAGTGCCCTCAGCGCGTGGAAGAGCTCGCCGTACCGCGCCGTCGGCGTCTACATCGGCGGCGCGAACCGCGCGTGCGGCGACGGCAACCTGTCCGCGTCCTACGTGTCGGCGGTCAGCAGCGCGGGATGGGGTCTGATCCCGATCTACGTCGGGCTGCAGGCGCCGTGCGTCCAGGCCGGCGGCCTGTCCACCATCTCTCCCTCCAGTGCCGCCAGCCAGGGCACCGCGGCTGCCGCCGACGCCGTCGCGAAAGCCCGGTCGTTCGGTATCGGCACCGGCCGGCCCCTCTACTTCGACATGGAGAACTACGGTCTCGGCAGCTCGTGCCGCAACGCGGCGCTGACGTTCCTCTCCGCGTGGACCACCGCCGTCCACCGGTCCGGCTACCTGTCCGGCGTGTACGGGGGCCCGCCGTCGGTGATGAGCGACATGTCCTCCGCCGGCAGCAGCTTCGTCGCGCCCGACCACGTCTGGTTCGCGTACTGGAACGGCCTGGCGAACACCAGTGCCCAGTCGTCGTACTCCCGCTTCTCCGACGCCGAATGGGCGAACCACCAGCGGCTGCACCAGTACGCCGGGAACGTCACCGAGTCCTGGGGCGGTGTGCGGATCAACATCGACGCGAACTGGATCGACGCGCCCCTCGCCGGTAACGCGACGCCCGTCTCGTACGGCAGCAACACCACCGGGCCCGTCGGAGCCGGGTTCTCCTTGACCGGACCGATGTCGTCCTGGCACACGATGACCGGCCAAGGGCTGGGTGGCCACGCGCTCTACACCGGCAGCAGCGGCACCTCCACGGAGGTCAACGGCGCCACATGGTCGAGGTACCTGGGGGCGGGCACCTACAGCGCGATGGCATACGTGCCGTCCAGCAACAGCAGCGGGCGGGCGCGCTACTCCATCACCGGCGGCGGCGTGTCGACCAGTTCGGTGCTCGACCAGTCCAGCGCCAAGGGGTACCGCTCGGTCGGCACCTTCACGCTGCACTCGGCCGCCACGGTGGCGGTGCACGTCGGCGACAACGGCGGCAGTGCAGCGCACACGCCGTTCGCGGTCGACGCCATGTGGTTCAAGGCGCTCTCGTCGACGCCCCCGCCGCCGCCCGCACCGGCAGTACCCGGTCCTTCGTCGCGGCTGTCCTCCACGGTCGGCAGCGGCTCCTCGACGGTCGACTGGGCGGCCCCGACCACCGGCGGCACGGTCGGCAGCTACACCGTCACGGCGTCCCCCGGCGGGCGGTCGGTCAGCGTGGGCGCCGGCGCGCGCAAGGCCACGCTGACCGGGCTCAGCAACGGCACGACCTACCGCTTCACCGTCGTTGCCAAGAACGCCGGCGGCTCGGGGCCGGGCGTCACCACGGGCACCGTCGTGCCGACCGCATCGACCCGTCTGACCGCCGTCGGTCCTGTGCGGCTGGTCGACACCCGCTTCGGCACCCGTTTCAACGCCGTCCACACGCCGCTCGCGCCCGGGGCATCACTGAAGATCTGGGTCAGCGGTCTGGTCGGATCGCCCGTGCCGTCCTCTGCGACCGGCGCCCAGTTGCACCTGAGCGTCTCCACGTCCAGGCCGGGCTGGCTCACCACCCCCGGAGGGGCCGTGGTGTTCGGCGGATCGCAGGTCACATCCTCCTCGCGGCTCTTCCCGCTGACCGGCCGTTCGGTGACGGTCACCAACCACGGCCCGGCCGCGGTGCACCTGATGATCGACGTCGAGGGCTACGCGTCGACCGGCGGCAGCCGGTGGACGGCGACGACGCACACCCGGATCGTCGACACCCGCGTCGGCACCCGGTCCAACAGCCGGCGTACCGCGATCGGGGCCGGCGCCACGGTCACCTTCAAGGTGGCCGGTGCGTCCGGTTCACCGGTCCCCACCGGGTCCGCGAGCGCGCTGCTGAACGTCACCGCGACCTCGGCAGGCTCCGCGGGCTACCTCACGGTGAGCAGCACCAGCACCTCGGTGCTGGCTTTCGGTGCGGGGCGCAGCGTCGCGAGCACGACGCTGGTCCGGCTCGGCTCGTCGGGCACGATCACCGTGACCAACCGCTCGGCGCACAGCCTGCACGTCATCGTCGATGTGCAGGGGTACGGCGGTGCGTCCGGTGGCCAGTGGACCCAGGTGCCGCCGACGCGGATCCTGTCCGGTGTCACTGCCACGGCGGCGTTCTCCCGCGCGGTGCAGATCCCCGCCCGCGGGTCGGTGACGGTGCAGGTGCGCGACACCTACGGCACGCCGGTGCCCGGCACGGCGACCGGTGTCGAGGTCGTGCTCGACGCCGAGTCTGCTCAGGCCTCGGGGTATCTGACGAACGGCACGGTCTCCAGCGCGAGCTCGCTGCTGGGCTTCACCGCGGGTGGAGCGGGCACCAACACCGCACTGCTGCCGATCAGCGGCAGGGGCACGGTGACGATCACCAACGTGTCGGGCGGGACCGTCCGGCTCACGCTCGACGTCACGGCGTACACCGGTCCCTGACCCTTGCGCAGCGCGGCGCACGGCGCGGTTGTCAGCGTTTCTCTGGTGGATACGCCAGAGAAACGCTGACAATCGCCGGCCGAGCGAGTCCGAACGCGTGGACGCCGTCGGCGGGCGGGCGCTCCCTCCGCTACCATCGGGGCCGACAGACATCCTTTAACGATCCGTCCTGCGAGGCGGCGAAGGAGGTCATGACGCTTGTCGACGCGTCCAGACCGTAAGGCTCCCGGTGCATCCACCGGTCGAGTAGTCCTCTCCGAGAACGAGATCCGTCGCGCCCTGCGCCGTGTGGCGCACGAGTTGCTCGAACGCAACAAGGGCGCCGATGACCTGGTGCTCCTCGGGATCCCGCGCCGCGGTGCCACCCTGGCCGCGCGTCTGGCCGAGGCGATCGCCGAGGTGGAGGGCGTGCACGTGCCCACCGGCGCGCTCGACGTCACGATGTACCGCGACGACCTGCGCCTGCAGCCCATCCGCACCGCCGCACCCACCCAGATCCCGCCCGCCGGCATCGACGACGCCGTCGTCGTGCTCGTGGACGACGTGCTCTTCCACGGGCGGACCGTGCGTGCTGCGCTCGACGCGATCGGCGACCTCGGCCGCCCGCGCGCCGTACGCCTCGCCGTGCTGATCGACCGGGGACACCGCGACCTGCCGATCCGCGCGGACCACGTCGGCAAGAACCTCCCCACCGCACTGCGCGAACGCGTGCACGTCTCCCTGGTGGAGGACGACGGGATCGACGAGGTGCGCATCGTCGACGCGCCCGCCGCCGACACCTCGGAGGTGACGTCGTGAGGCACCTGCTGTCTGCTGCCGACCTGGACCGGGACCAGGCACTGACCATCCTGGAGACCGCTACCCAGATGCACGACGTGCAGCACCGCGAGGTCAAGAAGCTGCCCGCCCTGCGCGGCCGCACGGTCGTCAACCTCTTCTTCGAGGACTCCACCCGCACCCGGTCGTCGTTCGAGATCGCCGGGAAGTGGCTGTCGGCGGACGTCATCAACATCTCCGCCAAGGGCTCCTCGGTGAGCAAGGGGGAGTCGCTGCGCGACACCGTCACCACGGTCGCGGCCATGGGCGTCGACGGGCTGGTGATCCGTCACCACGCGAGCGGTGCGCCTGCGCAGGTCGCCGACTGGGTGGACGCCATCGTCGTCAATGCCGGTGACGGCACCCACGAACACCCCACCCAGGCCCTGCTGGACGCGTACTCCATCAGTCGCCGCATCGGCGACCTCGCCGGCAAGCACGTGGTGATCGCCGGGGATCTGACGCACTCCCGTGTGGTGCGCAGCAACCTGCTGCTGCTCAAGACCCTCGGCGCGCAGGTGACGCTGGTGGCCCCGCCGACGCTGATGCCCAGTGGGATCGGCGCCTGGAGCGAGGCGGCGGGCTTCGCCACGACGTACGACTTCGACGCGGTGCTGCCGGACGCCGACGCGGTGATGATGCTGCGGGTGCAGAAGGAGCGGATGACCGGCGGGTACTTCCCGACGCCGCGCGAGTACACCGTCGGCTACGGCCTCACCCGGGAGCGGCTGAAGCTGCTCCCGCCGAACGCCGTGATCGCCCACCCCGGTCCGATGAACCGGGGGCTGGAGATCACCGCCGACGCCGCCGACGAGGCCCGCTCGCTCATCCTCGACCAGGTCTCGGCCGGCGTCGCGGTGCGGATGAGCGTGCTCTACCACCTCCTGGGAGGAGCACAGTGACTGATTCGTATCTGATCGTGGGCGCGGACGTCGTCGGCGAGGGCCGCGCCGACCTCCTGCTGCAGGACGGCGTCGTCCGCCGCGTGGAGACCGGCTCCGATGCCCCCCGCGACGCCCGGCGTATCGACGCCGACGGCCTCGTGGCGCTGCCCGGCCTCGTCGACCTGCACACCCACCTGCGCGAACCGGGCCGCGAGGACGCCGAGACGATCGCCACGGGGTCCGCGGCCGCGGCCGCGGGTGGCTTCACGGCCGTGCTCGCGATGGCCAACACCGACCCGGTCACCGACACGGCCGAGGCCGCGGAACGGGTGCGCGAGCTGGGCCGGCAGGCCGGGCTGGTCGACGTGCACCCCGTGGGCGCCGTCACCAAGGCCCTCGCCGGGGAGCAGCTCGCCGAGCTAGGGCTGATGGCCCGGTCCCGCGCCCGCGTGCGGGTCTTCTCCGACGACGGCAAGTGCGTGCAGGACGCGCGGCTCATGCGCCGGGCGTTGGAGTACGTCAAGGCGTTCGGCGGCGTGGTCTCCCAGCACGCCCAGGATCCGCGCCTGGCGGGCTCCGACGCGTGCGCCCACGAGGGCGAACTGTCCGGGCGGCTCGGCCTCCCGGGCTGGCCAGGGGTCGCGGAGGAGGTCATCGTCGCCCGCGACGTGATGCTCGCGCGGCACACCGGCAGCCGGGTGCACATCGCGCACGTCTCAACGGCCGGCTCGGTGGAGGTGCTGCGCTGGGCCAAGGCGCAGGGCATCGCGGTCACCGCCGAGGTGACCCCGCACCACCTGATGCTGCCGGTCGAGAAGGTCGCGACGTACGACCCGACCTTCAAGGTCAACCCGCCGCTGCGACCCGCCGAGGACATCGCCGCGCTGCGGGAAGCGCTGGCGGACGGCACCATCGACGCGGTCGCCACCGACCACGCACCGCACGCCCGGCACGACAAGGAGCACGCGTTCGCCGAGGCGGCGTTCGGGATGCTCGGCCTGGAGCAGGCGCTGCAGGTCGTGCACACGGTGATGGTGCGCGCCGGCTCGATGGACTGGTCGCAGGTGACGGCCGCGATGTCGACGACGCCGGCTCGGATCGCCGGGCTCGACGATCAGGGCGGTGGCCTCGCCGACGGGGCTCCGGCCAACCTGGTGCTCTTCGACCCGGCTGCCCGCGTCACGGTCGACCGGGACGCCTCGCGGTCGCTCTCGTCCAACAACCCATGGCACGGCGTCGCGCTCGACGGCGCGGTGCACGCCACTTTCCTACGAGGTCGGGCGACGCTGCTCGACGGCGAGGTGCACGCGTGAATCAGCAGACAGCACAGGATCTCTTCGCACTGGACAGGTCGCCCGCGACCCTGGTTTTGGAGGACGGCACGACGTTCACCGGCCAGGCCTACGGCGCGAGCGGCGTCACCTTCGGCGAGGCCGTCTTCTCCACCGGTATGACCGGCTACCAGGAGACGCTCACCGACCCCAGCTACCACCGGCAGGTGGTCGTGATGACCGCGCCGCACGTCGGGAACACGGGCGTCAACGACGAGGACGGGGAGTCGCGACGGATCTGGGTGTCGGGATACGTCGTGCGCGACCCCGCGCTGCGACCGTCCAACTGGCGCTCGGTGCGCACCCTGGAGGACGACCTGCGCGACCAGGGCGTGGTCGGCATCTGCGGGATCGACACCCGCGCGCTCACCCGCCACCTGCGCGAGCGAGGGGCGATGCGCGTCGGCATCTTCTCCGGCGACGCCCTTACTACCGGCGATCTGGTCGCCCGGGTGCAGGACGCGCCCCGGATGGACGGAGCCGAGCTGGCATCCGAGGTCACGACGCCGACCGCGTACGTGGTGCCGGCGGTGGGGGAGAAGCGCTTCACCGTCGCCGCGATCGACCTCGGCATCAAGGCCGCCACGCCTGCGAGTCTCGCGGCTCGCGGCGTCGAGGTGCACGTGCTGCCGGCGGACACGACGTACGCGCAGATCGAGGCGCTCGCCCCCGACGGGGTGTTCTTCTCCAACGGACCGGGCGACCCGGCGACCGCGCCCCAGGTGACGCTGCTGCGCGAGGTGCTGCTCGCGCGGATCCCGTTCTTCGGCATCTGCTTCGGCAACCAGCTGCTCGGCCGGGCGCTCGGCTTCGGCACCTACAAGCTGAAGTACGGCCACCGCGGCATCAACCAGCCGGTGCTCGACCGGAGCACCAGCAAGGTCGAGATCACCGCGCACAACCATGGATTCGCCGTCGACGCGCCACTGGACGGTGACGTGCTGGCGCCCGAGGGTGCGCCGTACGGGCGGGTGCGGGTCTCGCACGTCTGCCTCAACGACGACGTCGTGGAGGGGCTGGAGTGCCTCGACCTGCCGGCGTTCTCGGTGCAGTACCACCCCGAGTCCGCGGCCGGCCCGCACGACGCGGCGTACCTCTTCGACCGGTTCACCGACCTGATGGCCAGCAACAAGGAGAACAAGTAATGCCCAGGCGGGACGACATCAAGAGCGTGCTGGTCATCGGCTCCGGGCCGATCGTGATCGGCCAGGCGTGCGAGTTCGACTACTCCGGCACCCAGGCGTGCCGGGTGCTGCGCGAGGAGGGCCTGCGGGTCATCCTCGTCAACTCCAACCCGGCCACGATCATGACCGACCCCGAGTTCGCCGACGCGACGTACGTCGAGCCGATCAATCCGGCGGTCGTGGAGTCGATCATCGCGGCCGAGCGCCCGGACGCGGTGCTCGCGACCCTGGGCGGCCAGACCGCGCTCAACACCGCGATCGCGCTGCACGAGGCGGGGGTGCTGGAGAAGTACAACTGCCCGCTGATCGGTGCCAATGTCGAGGCCATCGAGCTGGGGGAGGACCGCGAGCGCTTCAAGGGCGTGGTCGCCCGCTGCGGCGCGGAGTCGGCGAAGTCGATCATCGCCCGCACAATGGACGAATGCCTCGCTGCCGCAGAGCAGCTCGGCTACCCGATGGTGGTGCGACCGTCGTTCACCATGGGTGGCCTCGGCTCCGGGTTCGCGTACGACGAGAAGGGGCTGCGCCGGATCGCCGGCGCCGGCCTGCAGGCCAGCCCGACCACCGAGGTGCTCCTGGAGGAGTCGATCCTCGGCTGGAAGGAGTACGAGCTGGAGGTCATGCGCGACCACGCCGACAACGTGGTGGTCGTCTGCTCCATCGAGAACCTCGACCCGATGGGCGTGCACACCGGCGACTCGATCACCGTCGCGCCCGCGCTCACCCTGACCGACCGGGAGTACCAGCGGCTGCGCGACATCGGCATCGCGGTCATCCGCGAGGTCGGCGTCGACACCGGTGGCTGCAACATCCAGTTCGCGGTGAACCCCGAGGACGGGCGGATCATCGTCATCGAGATGAACCCGCGGGTGTCGCGATCGAGCGCGCTCGCCAGCAAGGCCACCGGTTTCCCGATCGCCAAGATCGCCGCCAAGATGGCCATCGGCTACACCCTCGACGAGGTCCCCAACGACATCACCGAGCAGACGCCCGCCAGCTTCGAGCCGTCGCTGGACTACGTCGTGGTCAAGGTGCCGCGCTTCGCGTTCGAGAAGTTCCCGGCCGCCGACCCGACCCTCACCACCACGATGAAGTCGGTCGGCGAGGCCATGTCTATCGGACGCAATTTTACCGAGGCGCTGCAGAAGGCGCTGCGCTCGATGGAGCGCTCCGGCTCCTCCTTCCACTGGAACCCCGACGACGAGCCGTCCAAGGAGATGGGGCGTGCCCTGCTGGACCAGGCGCGTACGCCGACCGACGGGCGGATCGTGCTGGTGCAGCAGGCACTTCGGTCCGGACTGTCCGTCGAGGAGGTGCACGACGCCACCAAGATCGACCCGTGGTTCCTGGACCAGATCGAGCTGATCAACACCGTCGCGCGGCGCGTGCGCACCGCGCCGGAGCTGACCCCCGCGCAGCTGCGCCTCGCCAAGCGGCACGGCTTCTCCGACGCCCAGCTGGCGCAGCTGAGCGGCACGCCGGAGGCCGTCGTACGCGGGGTGCGGCACGCCCTCGGGGTGCGCCCGGTCTACAAGACGGTCGACACCTGCGCCGCGGAGTTCGCCGCCAGCACGCCGTACTACTACTCCAGCTACGACCAGGAGAGCGAGGTGTCGCCGCGCGAGCGGCCCGCCGTGCTGATCCTCGGCTCGGGCCCCAACCGGATCGGGCAGGGCGTGGAGTTCGACTACTCCTGCGTGCACGCGTCGTTCGCCCTGCGCGACGCCGGCTTCGACACGGTGATGGTCAACTGCAACCCCGAGACCGTCTCCACCGACTACGACACGTCCAGCCGGCTCTACTTCGAGCCGCTCACGCTGGAGGACGTGCTCGAGGTCGTGCACGCCGAACGCGCCGCCGGCCCCGTCGCGGGCGTCATCGTGCAGCTCGGCGGGCAGACCCCGCTGGGCCTTGCCAAGGCGCTCAAGGAGGCCGGCGTGCCCATCGTCGGCACCTCGCCCGAGGCCATCGACCTGGCCGAGGACCGCGGCGCGTTCGGCCGGGTGCTGGCCGAGGCGAAGCTGCCCGCGCCGAAGCACGGCATCGCCTACAGCGCCGACGAGGCCCTGGCCGTCGCGCAGGAGATCGGCTACCCCGTGCTGGTGCGGCCGTCGTACGTGCTCGGCGGGCGCGGCATGGAGATCGTCTACGACGACGACACGCTGGCCCAGTACGTCACCCGCGCCACGGACGCCTCCCCGGAGCACCCGGTCTTGGTCGACCGCTTCCTCGACGACGCCATCGAGATCGACGTGGACGCGCTCTACGACGGGCACGAGATGTACCTCGGCGGGATCATGGAGCACATCGAGGAGGCCGGGATCCACTCCGGCGACTCCGCGTGCGCGCTGCCGCCGGTGACGCTCGGCGCGCAGGAGGTCGCGCGGGTGCGCGAGTACACCCTGAAGCTCGCGCGGGGCATCGGCGTGCGCGGTCTGATGAACGTGCAGTTCGCCCTCGCGCAGGACATCCTCTACGTGCTCGAGGCCAACCCCCGCGCCAGCCGCACGGTGCCGTTCGTGGCCAAGGCGACCGGCGTACCGATGGCCAAGGCCGCGGCGCGGGTGATGCTGGGGGCGAGCGTCCAGCAGCTGCGCGACGAGGGGATCCTGCCGCCGCGCGGCGACGGGAGCACCCTGCCGTCCTCGGCGCCGACCGCGGTGAAGGAGGCGGTGCTGCCGTTCAAGCGCTTCCTGACCACCGACGGCGAGGTCGTCGACAGCCTGCTCGGGCCGGAGATGCGCTCGACCGGCGAGGTGATGGGCATCGACGACGACTTCGGCTCGGCGTTCGCCAAGAGCCAGCTGGGCTCGGTGACCGGACTGCCGCGCGAGGGGCTGATCTTCGTCTCGATCGCCAACCGCGACAAGCGCGCGATGATCTTCCCGCTCAAGCGGCTCGCGGACCTGGGCTTCGACCTGCTCGCGACCGAGGGCACGGCGGACGTGCTGCGCCGCAACGGCGTCCACGCCCAGGTCGTGCGCAAGCACAGCGAGGGTCGCGGACCGCAGGGCGAGCCGACCGTGGTCGACCGCATCCTGGCCGGAGACGTGGCGATGGTGGTCAACACCCCGTCCGGGCAGGGCGCGCGCGTCGACGGCTACGCCATCCGGGCGGCCACCACGAGCATGGACCGGCCGATCATCACCACGGTGCAGCAGCTGGCGGCCGCGGTGCAGGGCATCGAGGCGCAGCTGGCCGGGCCGATGAAGGTCAAGCCGCTGCAGGCGCACGCCCGGGACCTGAACCTCTACGCACGATGACCTCGGGGAGTTCCGGGAGCTCGGCGGACGGTGCCGGGGAGCGGACGCCGTTCGGGGTCCGGTTGCGCGCCGCGATGGACGCGCACGGTCCGCTCTGCGCCGGGATCGACCCGCACCGCGCGCTGGTCGAGGCGTGGGGACTGCCCTACACCCTGGCGGGGGTCGAGCGGTTCGCGATGACCTGCGCCGAGGCGTTCGGCGGGCAGGTGGCGGCGGTCAAGCCGCAGTCGGCGTTCTTCGAGGTCTTCGGGTCCGGGGGAGTGGCGCTGCTGGAGCGGGTGGTCGCGGCGCTGCGGGACGCGGGCACCCTGACCGTGCTCGACGTCAAGCGCGGCGACATCGGCAGCACGATGGCGGCGTACGCCGACGCGTTCCTGCGCGAGTCCCCGCACGCACCCGACGCGATCACGCTCAGCCCGTACCTGGGGTACGAGTCGCTGCGCCCGGCGATCGACCTGGCCCACGCGACCGGCCGCGGTGTCTTCGTGCTGGCGCTGACCTCCAATCCCGAGGGTGCGAGCGTGCAGCACGCGACGCTCGACGGGGTGAGCGTGGCGCGCAGCGTCGTCTCCGGCGCTGCCGTCGACAATGCACCGGCGCGCGGTCGGGGCGAGCTCGGCAGCGTCGGGCTCGTCGTCGGGGCGACCGTCGGCGACGCCGTACGACGCCTGGACCTGGACCTCGTCGGTGCCGCCACGCCGGTCCTCGCGCCCGGCGTGGGCGCCCAGGGGGCCGGGCCGGCGCAGCTGCGGGACGTGTTCGGGGCGGCGCTTCCGCAGGTGCTGGCCGCGAGCAGCAGGGAGGTGCTGGGCGCGGGACCGGACGTGCGCACCTTGCGGGACGCCGCCCGGCGTACCGCGGACGCTCTGCGGGTCTGACCGGCCCGGCACCCCGGAAGATGGCACCGACGGGAGCAGTCAGCGCGCCGTCACGGGTCTCCTTGACTGATTTCCACGCCCGTTCCTTGCGTCAGTGCCGCTGTCGCGCAGCATGATTGGGGACCCGGATTGCCCAACGTCCCTGTCGGTGGATAGGTTCGCCGGAACGGCTGTCGCGGATTCGCGGGTGGCCATCGACGATGCAGACTGACTTCAGACCAACTCAGGAGTAACCCGGTGGCCCTCCCCGAACTGACGCCCGAGCAACGAGCCCAGGCGTTGGAGAAGGCGGCGGCAGCCCGTCGGGAGCGGGCGGAGGTCAAGAACCGCCTCAAGTACGCGCAGGGGTCGTTGCGCGACGTGATCGAGAGCGGGAAACACTCCGAGGTCATCGGCAAGATGAAGGTCTCGGCGCTGCTGGAGTCGATGCCCGGGGTGGGCCGGGTGCGCGCCGCGCAGATCATGCAGGAGATCGGCATCTCCGAGAGTCGGCGGGTGCGGGGCCTCGGGACAAACCAGATCACCGCCCTGCTGGAGCGGTTCGAGGCCTGAGGGATGCCTGCACTCTTCGTGCTGGCCGGACCCACCGCGGTCGGGAAGGGCACGGTCTCGGCGTACATCCGCGAGCACTACCCCCAGGTGTGGCTCTCGGTGTCGGTGACGACCCGCCGCCCCCGCCCCGGTGAGGTCGAGGGCCGCCACTACCACTTCGTCTCCCAGGAGCGCTTCGACGAGCTCGCGGCGCAGGGGGAGTTCCTCGAGTACGCCGTCGTGCACGGTCGGGCGAGCTACGGCACCCCGCGGGCCCCGATGCAGGCCGCGATCGAGGCGGGGCTGCTGCCGCTGCTGGAGATCGACCTGCAGGGCGCGCGGCAGGTGCGCGAACAACTGCCCGAGGCGCACTTCGTCTTCCTGGCGCCGCCGTCGTGGGACGAACTGGTCCGTCGGCTCGTCGGGCGCGGCACCGAGACCCCGGAGGAACGTGAGCGCCGGCTCGCCACGGCCCGCCTCGAACTGGCCGCCGCGGACGAGTTCGACACCGTCATCGTCAACGACGACGTACGGCGGGCCGCCGGCGAACTCGTACACTTGATGCAGCAGCACTAGACTGCTGCAGTTGCGCGACCGTCGCGCCCAGCACTGGATGCCGGGCGCAACGCCGGTCGCCACCATGAACGCACTTGCACCGCAACGGAAAGAGACTCTTCGTGTCCGGCACCCACGCCACCCCCGAGGGCATCACCGACCCGCCCATCGACGACCTGCTGCGCGTCGCCGACTCCAAGTACGCCCTGGTGATCTACGGCGCGAAGCGCGCCCGCCAGATCAACGCCTACTACTCCCAGCTGTCCGAGGGACTGCTGGAGTACGCCGGCCCGCTCGTCGACAGCCAGGTCAACGACAAGCCCCTCTCGATCGCGCTCCGCGAGATCAACCAGGGTCTGCTCGACATCGAGAAGGTCGAAGCCTAGGTCTCACGACCCCTTCCGGTCGCATCATGCGGATCGTCCTCGGCGTCAGCGGTGGTATCGCCGCCTACAAGGCATGCTCACTGCTGCGATCGTTCTCCGAGGACGGCCATGACGTGACCGTCGTGCCCACGGCCGCAGCACTGCGGTTCGTGGGCGCACCCACCTGGGCGGCCCTGTCGGGCAAGCCCGTGAGCGACGACGTCTGGTCGCAGGTGCACGAGGTGCCCCACGTGCGGCTGGGCCAGCAGGCCGACCTCGTCGTGGTGGCGCCGGCGACGGCCGACCTCCTCGCGAAGGCCGCCCACGGCATCGCCGACGACCTGCTCACCAACACCCTGCTGACAGCACACTGTCCGGTCGTCCTGGCCCCGGCCATGCACACCGAGATGTGGCAGCACCCCGCCACCGTCGCCAACGTCGCGACGCTGCGCGAGCGCGGCGTGCACGTCATCGAACCCGCCAGCGGGCGTCTCACCGGCGCCGACAGCGGCCCGGGCCGGCTGCCCGAACCCGCCGACATCGCCGCGTACTGCGCGCCGTTCCTCACCGGCGATCCTGACGATGCGCGCGACCGTGACCTCGCCGGTCTGCACGTGCTCGTCACCGCCGGCGGCACCCGCGAACCACTGGACCCGGTGCGCTACCTCGGCAACCGGTCGTCCGGCAAGCAGGGATACGCGCTGGCGGCGGTGGCAGCGCAGCGCGGCGCGCAGGTCACCCTCGTCTCCACGGTCAGCACGCCCGCGCCGCCCGGATGCGCGCTGGTGCGTGTCGAGACCGCCCTGCAGTTGCGCGACGCCGTGCTGGCCGCGGACGCCGACGTCGTCGTGATGGCCGCGGCCGTGGCGGACTTCCGCCCCGAGCACGCCGCCACCGCCAAGATCAAGAAGACCTTCGACCCGGCCGCGCCGGACGCGGTGCCCGTCGTCCGCCTGGTGCGCAACCCGGACATCCTCGCCGAGCTGCTGACCCGGCGCGGCGAGGGCACGACGCCGGTGCTGGTCGGGTTCGCGGCCGAGACCGGCGACGAGCAGGGCAGCGTGCTCGACCACGCCCGATCCAAGCTGGCCCGCAAACCGGTCGATCTGCTGGTCGCCAACGAGGTGGGCGACGGTGTGACCTTCGGTCAGGACGACACCACGGTGCACCTGCTGAGCGGCGACGGCTCCAGCTCGCACGACATCGGCCCGGCGGACAAGACGACCGTCGCGCACGCCGTGTGGGACGCCGTACGCGCCATCGCACCCACCGTCTAGACTCGGCCGTCGGCCGCTCGGTGCCCCGGATGACGGGTGCCGCGCGATCACGCGGCACACGCCGCACGAGGGCCGCGACCCATAGGAGAAGCCTGCAGTGGTACGACTCTTCACGTCCGAATCGGTCACCGAGGGACACCCCGACAAGATCTGCGACCAGATCAGCGACTCGATCCTTGACGCCATGCTGAAAGAGGACTCGCGATCCCGGGTCGCGGTGGAGACCATGGTCACCACCGGCCTGGTGCACGTGGCCGGTGAGGTCACCACCAACAGCTACGTCCCGATCGCGCAGATCGTCCGCGACACGATCGTGAACGTCGGCTACGACTCCTCGCTCAAGGGCTTCGACGGGCACTCCTGCGGAGTGTCCATCTCGATCGGCGCGCAGAGCTCCGACATCGCCCAGGGCGTCGACACCGCGCACGAGCACCGCGCCGAGGGCGGCACCGAGGCCCTGGACAGCCAGGGCGCAGGCGATCAGGGCCTGATGTTCGGGTACGCGTGCGACGACACCGCCGAGCTGATGCCGCTGCCGATCTTCCTGGCGCACCGCCTGTCCGAGCGCCTCACCCGGGTCCGCAAGGACGGCACGCTGCCCTACCTGCGCCCGGACGGCAAGACCCAGGTGACCATCTCCTACGAGGGTGACCGGGCCGTCGGCCTGGACACCGTCGTGCTCTCCACGCAGCACGCCGACGACATCTCGCTGGACGGGATGCTGGCGCCGGACATCGACGAGCACGTCATCCGGCCGGTGCTGGAGGACCTCGCCGCGGCGGGCAACACCCTCGACACCTCGTCGTACCGCAAGCTGATCAACCCGACCGGGCAGTTCATCATCGGCGGCCCGATGGGCGACGCCGGCCTGACCGGCCGCAAGATCATCGTCGACACCTACGGCGGCATGGCCCGCCACGGCGGCGGCGCGTTCTCCGGCAAGGACCCCTCGAAGGTCGACCGGTCCGCGGCGTACGCGATGCGCTGGGTGGCCAAGAACGTCGTGGCCGCCGGGCTCGCGACCCGGTGCGAGGTGCAGGTCGCCTACGCGATCGGCAAGGCGCAGCCGGTCGGTCTCTACGTCGAGACCTTCGGCACCGAGACCGCGCCCCTGGACGACATCCAGAAGGCCATCACGGACGTCTTCGACCTGCGGCCCGCCGCGATCGTGGAGGAGCTGGACCTGCTCCGCCCGATCTACCAGCCGACCGCCGCCTACGGCCACTTCGGTCGCACCGAGGCGCCCGGCATCCGGGACGCGTTCACCTGGGAGCGCACCGACCGCATCGAGCACCTGCAGAAGGCCGTCCGCGGGTAATACCCCACGAAGTTTCTCCCCCGCTTCGCTCCTCCGAATACTTCGCGAGGACCCCGAGGCGGGGCGCACCAAGCTTGTCCCACAGGTGGGGTCGTGGCGCGCTCTACGGAGCGCGCTACGACCCCATCTGTCGTACGCGCGGACGTGGTGTCCGTCCTGCCCCGTATAACTGAGCGCGTGGACGACGAGAGAGGTGCAGCGCAGGCGCCGAGCGAGCATCAGCTGGCGTTGCTGCACGCCGCCGCCGCGACCCGCCGTACGACCGCACGCGCGACCTCTTACGACGGTCCCGAACTCCCGGTCGCTCAGGTGGCCGTCGACGTGGGGCTGCCCCACCTGGACCGGCCGTTCGAGTACGCCGTGCCCGTCGACCTCGACGACACCGCCCTGCCCGGCGCCCGGGTCAAGGTGCGGTTCGCGGGCAAGGACGTCTCCGGCTTCGTGCTGGCCCGCGTCCGGGAGGCCGAGCACGTCGGGAAGCTGACGGACATCCGGCGCGTCGTGTCGCCCGAGGCGGCGCTCACCCCGGCGATCGCCCGGCTGTGCCGCGAGGTGGCCGACCGGTACGCCGGGACGTTCAGCGACGTCGTGCGCCTCGCCGTGCCCGCCCGCCACGCGGCCGCGGAGAAGGCGTTGGACGCCAAGGTGGAGGGTGCCGACGCCCCCTCACCCGACAACGGCGGGGAGGAACACGCCGCATCCGCCGCGCCCGATCCGACGAGCCCCGGGACGGGTGCCTGGGGGCGGTACCCCGCCGGCCCGGCGTTCCTGCACCGGCTGGGCAGCGGCGGCGCGCCGGCCGCCGCCTGGCTCGCAGCGCCCACCACCGATCCCGTGCTCGACTGGCCGACCGCGATGGCGCAGGCGGCCCGCGCGACGCTCGACGGGGGTCGCGGAGCGGTGCTGGTGGTGCCCGACCACCGCGACGTCGACCGGCTCGACGAGGCCCTGACCGAGCAGCTCGGACCCGGCCGGCACGTGCGGCTCACAGCGAGCCAGGGCCCGCAGGCGCGCTACACCGCCTTCCTGAAGCTGCTGCGCAGACACGTGCGCTGCGTCGTCGGGACCCGGGCCGCGGCGTTCGCGCCGGTGGCCGATCTGGGTCTGGTGGCGTGGTGGGACGACGGCGACGACCTGCTGGGCGAGCCGCGGGCGCCGTACCCGCACGTGCGCGAGGTGCTGCGGCTGCGCGCCGACCACGAGGGCGCCGGCCTGCTGAGCGGCGGTTTCGCCCGGTCGGTCGCGATCCAGCAGTGGGTGCAGCAGGGCGCACTGCAATCGGTCGACCTTCCGGTGCGCCGCGCGGCGGTGCCACGGGTGATCGTGGCCGGCGACGAGCGCGACGTCGAACGCTCCGGCGCCGCGGCGCGGGCTCACCTGCCGTCAGCGGCGTGGCGCGCCGCGCACGAGGCGCTGCAGCACGGGCCGGTGCTGGTGCAGGTGCCCCGCCGGGGCTACCTGCCGTCGTTGCGCTGCGACACCTGCCGCGACCCCGCTCGCTGCGCGGTCTGTCACGGCCCGCTGGCGTTGACGGGGTCGGGGCAGACCCCGGTGTGCCGGTGGTGCGGCGTCCCGGCGACCCCGTTCGACTGCCCCAACTGTCACTCGCACCGGCTGCGGGCGGGTGTCGTGGGCGCGCGCCGTACGGCCGAGGAGCTGGGGCGGGCGTTCCCGGGCGTGCCGGTCGTGCGCTCGGGCGCCGGTGAGGTGGTGGCCCATGTGTCGTCCTCGCCCGCGTTGGTGATCGCCACCCCGGGTGCCGAACCCGTTGCGGCGCAGGGCTACCGGGCGACGCTGCTGTTGGACGCGTGGGCGCTGGTCGACCGGCCGGTGTTGTCCGCCGGCGAGGAGACGCTGCGGCGATGGTGCGCGGCCGCCGCCCTGACCCGGTCGCACGACGACGACGGCGTGGTCGTCGTGTGCGGGGTGCGCGACGACGAACCGCTGCCCGTGGTGCAGGCGCTCGTGCGATGGGCGCCCGGGTGGCTCGCGGAGCGGGAGCTGGCCGAGCGGGAGGCGCTCGCGCTGCCGCCGGCCGTGTGGATGGCCGGTCTCACCGGCGATGCTCCGGCGGTCGCGTCGACGGACCGCGGCGTCGGCGACGGGTTCGAGCGGATCGGTCCGCTGGCACACCCGGAGCGCGACGGCACCGTTCAGGAGCGGCTGCTGTTGCGTACGTCGCTCGAGGACGGTCCGCGGGCGGCAGCCGCGCTGCACGCGGCGCGCGCCGGTCGCAGCGCCCGTAAGGAGCCGGGTAGCGTCACCGTCCGCGTCGACCCGGCGGGCGACCTGCTCTGACCCCACCCGTCGAGGGGTGGCGACCGAGGCCCACCCCTCGATGGTTGCGCTACCCCCGACGGAGAGGGACGGGTCAGACCGGGGGCTGCGGGTCGTACTGGATGCCGCGCCGCACCTGGCGCGCGCGCTCCTCACCGGCGAGCCGGCGTACGAGGTGCAGCGCCATGTCGATCCCGGCGGACACCCCGGATGCGGTGATCATGTCGCCGGAGTCGACGAAGCGGTCGTCCCTGCGGATCTCGATGCTCGGATCCAGTTCGTGCAACCGCTCCAGCGCTCCCCAGTACGTCGTGGCCGGTCGCCCCGCGAGCAGGCCCGCAGCGGCGTACACCAGCGAGCCGGTGCAGACGCTCGTGAGCAGCGGGACCGACTCGCGCTGATCGCGCACCCAGTGCAACTGCGCCTCGTCGACCAGCTGCGGCCTGGTGCCCTCGCCGCCGGGGTAGACCAGCACCTCCCATGACGGCGCGTCGGCGTAGGACAGCGGCGCGACCAGGGTGAGGCCCTTGGCGCACCGCACCGGGCCACCCTCGCGCGAGAAGCAGGAGACGTCGTACCCGTCGTCCGGGTACTCCCTGGTCCAGAACGACAGCACCTCCCACGGGCCGACGGCGTCGAGTTCCTCCACCCCGTCGAAGAGCAGGATGCCGATCTGCTTGCGCGCGGGCACGGTCTCGGTGGTCATGCCCCGATCGTGCCAGCGCGGGTCGCCGTTAGGCTCCCTTCACCATGAGTTCGAGCCTTCCGGAGTCCGGCGGATCCACCCTGCCCTCGCCCACGACGGTCGATCGCGACCCTCTCGCACCCGCGCCCGTGCTGGCCGTGGTCTTCGACCTCGGCAACGTGCTGATCGAGTGGGACGCGTACGCCGCCATCAGCACCGCCGTCGGCGACGAGCGGGCTCGGGCCTTCCTCGCCGACGAGACGTTCGACTTCCACGCCTGGAACATGCAGCAGGACGCCGGTCGCGCCTGGGAGGACGCCGAGGCCGACGCGATCGCCCGGCACCCGCACTACCGCGAGGAGATCCTGGCCTACCGCGAGCATTTCGAGGCCTCCCTGGTGGGCCCGATCGAGGGGACGGTCGCCATCCTGCGCGAGCTGCACGCCGCGGGGACACCCCTCTTCGCGCTGACCAACTGGTCGCACGAACTCTTCCCGGTGGCGCTCGCGCGCTTCGACTTCCTGCAGCTCTTCGAGGACATCGTGATCTCCGGCGAGGAGGGGATCGCCAAACCCGATCCGGAGATCTTCGAGGTGCTGGCCGAGCGGGTGGAGCACATCGGCGACCTGGAGGAGACGATCTTCATTGACGACCGACTCGACAACGTCCAGGCGGCCGTGCTCGCCGGGATGGACGCGGTGCAGTTCACCAGCCCGTCCGATCTGCGCGCGGACCTGCTCTTCCGCGGGCTTTCGGTGAAGGCGATCTGAGATGTCCGTCACCCCCATCCGCCTCTTCGGCGATCCGGTGCTGCGGACGCCGGCCGCACCCGTCACCGTCTTCGACCGTGAGCTGCAGACCCTCGTCGCCGACCTGACCGACACGATGATGAACGCGCCCGGCGCCGGTCTGGCGGCCCCGCAGATCGGCGTGGGATTGCGCGTCTTCACCTACTACGTCGACGGGCAGCTGGGGCATGTGATCAACCCCGAGCTCACCCTCTCCCCGGAGCTGCAGTGCGGACCCGAAGGGTGCCTGTCGATCCCCGACCTGCGCTTCGACACGACCCGGTCGTTGCGGGCCGTCGCCCGCGGCTTCGACATGCACGGCGAACCGGTGACCATCGAGGGCAGCGACATGCTCGCCCGCTGCTTCCAGCACGAGACCGATCATCTCGACGGCATCCTCTTCGTCGACCGGCTCGACCCGACCGCTCGTCGTCGCGCGCTCAAGGCCATCCGGGACGCAGAGTGGGCCGGGCTGCCCGGACCGATCATCCGCGACAGCCCGCATGCGACGTACGGACGTGCGCTGTGAGGGTCGTCTTCGCCGGCACGCCGCAGGTCGCCGTCCCGTCCCTGCGGGCGTTGCTCGACTCCGCGCACGACGTGGTCGGCGTCATCACCCGCCCCGACGCGCCCGCGGGGCGCGGGCGTTCGGTACGTCGTTCGCCGGTGGGTGTGCTCGCCGACGAGGTGGGCGTGCCGGTGCTCACGCCGCAGCGACCGCGTGATCCCGACTTCCTCGCGCAGTTGGCCGAACTCGCGCCCGACGTGTGCCCCGTGGTCGCGTACGGCGCGCTGGTGCCGCGGGTCGCGCTCGACGTGCCGCGCCTCGGCTGGATCAACCTGCACTTCTCGCTGCTGCCTGCCTGGCGCGGTGCGGCACCCGTGCAGCACGCGGTCATCCACGGCGACGAGGTCACCGGTGCCACCACCTTCCTGCTGGAGGAGGGCATGGACACCGGCCCGATCCTCGGCACGATGACCGAGACCGTGCGGCCGCGGGACACCAGCGGCGACCTCCTCGAGCGGCTGGCGACGGCGGGCGCCGGGCTCCTGGTGGCCACGCTGGACACGCTGGCCCAGGGTGATCTCACGCCGATGCCGCAGCCCTCCGAAGGCGTCTCGCTCGCACCCAAGATCTCGGTCGAGGATGCCCGGATCCGGTGGCACGAGCCGGCGTTCGCCGTCGACCGCAGAGTCCGCGGAGTCACGCCGGCACCCGGTGCGTGGACCACGTTCCGGGAGGAGCGGCTCAAGGTGGGGCCGGTGAGCCTCCTCGACGAAGAGGTGCGCGACGCTCCCGGCGCGATCCGGGTGGGCAAGGCGGGTGTCGACGTCCAGACCGGCGCCGGAGCCGTGCGCCTCGGCACGGTGCAGCCCCAGGGCAGGAAGGCGATGCCGGCGGCAGACTGGGCACGCGGCTCCCGGATCGGCGAGGACGAGGTGCTCGGATGAGTGACGACGGCGGCGGCTACCGCGACGCGAAGGGGCGTCAGCGTCCCGCGGCGCGACGTCGCTCGAACGACGGTCGCTCGGCTCAGCGACCCACCGATCGGCGGCGTTCGGGTGACCCCGCCCGGCGCGTCGCCTGGCAGGTGACCCGCAACGTCGCGGACGGCGCGTACGCCAACCTCGACCTGCAGAAGCTGCTGCGCGAGGCCGGCCTGCACGGCCGGGACGCCGGTTTCGCGACCGAGCTGACCTACGGCGCGATCCGGATGCGCGGGCTTTACGACCCGATCATCGAGCGCTGCGCCGGCCGTCCGGTCGCGCAGATCGACGCACCGGTGCTCGACACGCTGCGGCTCGGTGCACACCAGCTGCTCGGCATGCGCGTGCCCGCGCATGCCGCGGCGTCCGAGACGGTGGCGCTGGCGCGCGAGGTCAATGGAGCGGGCGCCGCCGGCTTCGTCAACGCCGTACTACGCCGCGTCAGTGAACGCACCCGCGAGGAGTGGGTCGCCGAGGTCATCGCCGGCCGGGAACCGTTGGAGCGCCTGTCGATCGAACACTCCCACCCGATGTGGGTCGTTCGCGCGATGCGTGCCGCTCTGCTCGAGCGTGGCACGGCCACCTCCGACGACGTGGACGAGCAGCTGCTCGCGCTGCTGCAGGCCGACAACGCGCCACCCCTGGTGTCGCTGGTGGCAAGGCCCGGTCTGGCAACCGTGGAGGAGCTGGTCGCCGCGGGCGCTCACGCCTCCCAGCTGTCCCGGGTGGGCGCGGTGCTCGACGGAGGCGATCCGGCGCAGATCGACGCCGTACGCCGGATGCGTGCGGCCGTGCAGGACGAGGGCTCCCAGCTGCTCACCCTCGCGCTGGCCGAACCGGGTCTGGTCGAGGGGCGCGAACACCAGGAGTGGCTCGACCTGTGCGCCGGGCCGGGCGGCAAGACCGCACTGCTGGCGAACCTCGCGGCCGAACAGGGCGCTGTCGTCTTCGCCAACGAGGTCAGCGAGCACCGGACCACGTTGGTGCGCAAGTCACTACGCGCCACCCTCGAAGCAGGGATCGAGGTGATGATCGGCACCGGTGACGGGCGCGACCTGGGCGTCGAGGAGCCCGACACCTACGAGCGCGTGCTCGCCGACGTGCCCTGCACCGGTCTGGGCGCGCTGCGCCGCCGCCCGGAGGCGCGCTGGCGGCGTACGCCGTCCGACGTCACCCCGTTGGTGACGCTGCAGCGGCAGCTGCTGCTGTCGGCTCTCGCCACCACCCGGCCGGGCGGCGTCGTCGGCTACTCCACCTGCAGCCCGCACCTGGCCGAGACCTCTCAGCTGGTGGCATCGGTGGTGGAGCAGACGGGGGCCACTCTGCAGGACGCTCGCCCGCTCTTCCGCGACACCGCGGGCGCGCCGATCGAGCACCTGGGCAACGGTCCCGACGTGCAGCTGTGGCCTCACCTGCACGGCACCGACGCCATGTACTTCGCGCTGCTGCGTAAGCCGGAAACCCAGGACTGAGAGGACATTTCGTGCAGATCGCGCCGAGCATCCTGTCCGCCGACTTCGCCAACCTGCAGGCGGAGCTGCAGCGGATCTCCCATGCCGACTGGGCCCACGTCGACGTGATGGACGGGCATTTCGTGCCCAACCTGACGCTGGGCGCGCCGGTGGTGGAGGCGCTGGCCAAGGTCAGCCCGATCCCGCTGGACTGCCACCTGATGATCGATGACCCCGACCGTTGGGCCACGGACTACGCCGAGGCCGGCGCCGGCAGCGTCACCTTCCACATCGAGGCCGCGCACGACCCGGTGCGGCTCGCCCGCGCGATCCGCGCGGCCGGTGCGCGGGCGAGTGTGGCCATCAAGCCGGGCACGGAGTTCGCGCCGTACGAGGAACTGCTCGACGAGGTCGACATGGTGCTGGTGATGACCGTCGAGCCGGGGTTCGGCGGCCAGTCCTTCATGGCCGACCAGATGCCGAAGGTGGCGCAGGTGCGCGAGGCCGTCCGACGTCGCGGCGGCGAGATCTGGGTGCAGGTCGACGGGGGAGTCTCGACCGAGACCATCGAGCAGTGCGCCCGGGCCGGTGCCGACGTCTTCGTCGCGGGATCGGCCGTGTACGGCGCGGACGACGCGGCGGCGGCGATAGACCGCCTGCGCGAACTCGCCCAGAACTGCTGCTGATCGGCCGGCACCCGCGGTTGTCAGCGTCTTTCTGGTGCCGACGTCGGAGATCCGCTGACAACCGGTCCGCGGCGAGCGGCATGGTGACGCTGCGGTAACATCGCTGCAGAACGTGCTCCGGGGTCGGTGTAATTCCGAACCGGCGGTGACAGTCCGCGACCCGGTCCAGCTTCGATCAGTGGGCCGGTTGACCTGGTGGAATTCCGGGACCGACGGTGAAAGTCCGGATGGTAGGCAGCACGTGACCCGCTTCGGCGGGTCCGCGACACGCGTGTCGCGACGGAGCGCACCCTTTCGGGGGCTGCGTCCCGTCGCGGACCGCTATGTCGCCCATCGCCCTGGAGCCCGTGCCCGACCGGCCGGCCGACAGGAGTTGTGAAGCGCGATGGACACCCGATCCCGCGACGAGACCTTTCTGCTGCGCGCCCTCGAACTGGCGCAGCGCGGTCCGGCCGTCGACGCCAATCCTCGGGTGGGATGTGTTGTCGTCGCAGGCGATTCGGTCGTCGGGGAGGGATGGCACGACGGCGCCGGCACTGCGCACGCCGAGGTCATGGCCCTCGGCGCCGCAGGCGATCGGGCACGGGGAGCCACGGCGTACGCCACCCTCGAACCCTGTGCTCACGTCAGCCGCACCGGCCCGTGTGCCGAGGCGCTCGTCGAAGCCGGCGTACGCCGGGTCGTCTACGCCCAGTCCGACCCCAATCCCGCCGCCCGGGGTGGCGCCGCCGTGCTGCGCGACGCGGATGTCGAGGTGTCGGGCGGGCTCCTTGCAGCGGAGGCTGCCGCGCTCAACGCCCACTGGACCTTCGCCGTCGAGCACGAACGCCCCTACGTCACCTGGAAGTTCGCCGCCACCCTCGACGGGCGCAGTGCCGCGGCCGACGGCAGCAGCCGGTGGATCACCGGCGCGCAGGCCCGCGCCGACGTGCACCGACTGCGGGCCGGGGCGGGCGCTCTCGTGGTCGGCACCGGCACCGTCCTGGCCGACGACCCCGCACTGACGGTGCGTACGCCGGACGCGCCCCGCCGCCCGCCGACACGGGTGGTCGTGGGGGAGCGGGAGATCCCCGCCACCGCAATGGTGCTGGACGACGCCGCCCCCACGGTGCAACTGCACAGCCACGACCCGCACCTCGTGCTGAAACAGCTGCACGCGCAGGAGATTCGGCACGTGTGGCTCGAGGGCGGCCCCACCCTGGCGGCGGCCTTCCTACGGGCCGGGCTGGTCGACGAGGTCGTCGCCTACCTGGCGCCCGCGCTGCTCGGCGACGGCCCGACGGCGGTCGCCGGACTCGGCATCGGGTCCATCGACGGGATCCGCCGCTTTCAGCTGACCGAGGTCACCCGGCTCGGCGACGACCTGCGGCTACTGCTGCACCCGACGACGAAGGAAGCCTGAATGTTCACCGGCATCGTGGAGGAGCTCGGCTCGCTGGGATCGATCGAGCACGGCAGCGATTCGGCCGTCCTGCGCATCAACGGCGCGACCGTCGTGTCCGATGCGCGGCACGGCGCGTCCATCGCGGTCAACGGCGTGTGCCTGACCGTCGTCGACCACGACGAGCACGGGTTCACCGTCGACGTGATGGCCGAGACGCTGCGTCGCTCGAGCCTCGCCGGGATCGCGCCCGGCGACCCCGTCAACCTCGAGCGCGTGATGCCCGCCGACGGTCGCTTCGGCGGGCACATCGTGCAGGGCCACGTCGACGGCACCGCGCGCGTACTGGGTCGCGAGCCGGGGGACCGGTGGACCGTCGTACGGATCGAACTACCGCATCAGCTCTCGGCGTACGTCGTGGAGAAGGGGTCGATCACCGTCGACGGCGTATCCCTCACCGTGGCGTCCGTCGACGAGGACAGCTTCACCGTCTCGCTCATCCCCACGACCCTGGCGCTGACCACGCTGGGCCATCGCGCGGTCGGCGAGCCGGTCAATCTCGAGGTCGACATCCTCGCCAAGTACACCGAGCGCCTGCTCGCCGGACGCCTCGGCGCCCGGTCCGCCACCGAGGAGGACGCATGAGTTTCTTCCAGAACCTGTACGACGCGCACCTGACCATCTCCGGTCACGTGATCACCTGGCGCGAGATCGTCGGCAACCTCTTCGGCCTCGCGTCCGCGCTCGGCGGCATGCGCCGCAAGGTGTGGGCCTGGCCGATCGGCATCGTCGGCAACGCGCTGCTCTTCACGGTCTTCTTCGCGGTGGGCTTCACCGGTCACGGCGGCCAGGTGCTCTTCGGGCAGGCCGGGCGGCAGGTGTTCTTCATCCTCACCTCGGTCTACGGCTGGTGGGCATGGCGCCAGACCAAGCGCACCCGCAGGCAGGACGCGCCGGCGGTCGACCCGCGCTGGGCCACGGCCGGCGAACGGGCGGCGTACGTCGGGGTGTGGCTCGTCGGGCTGGTCGTCTGCTGGTGGCTCTTCAAGCTCATCGGCGCCGGGTTCCCCGCCCCTTGGTACTACTACTGGTGCGACGCCTGGATCTTCATCGGCTCGATGATGGCCACCTTCGCGATGGCCCGCGGCTGGAACGACTTCTGGCTGATGTGGCTGGCCGTCGACCTCGTCGGCGTGCCGGAGCTGATCAAGTTCCAGTACTACCCGTCGGCCGTGCTGTACGCGGTCTACGCGGCGTTCGTGATCTGGGGCTTCTTCGTCTGGCTCAACGTATCCCGACGGGACGCGCTGGTCCTCGAGCCGACCGGGAGCGTGTGACATGCGGCTCGCGACGATCGACGCCGCGCTGGCCGAACTGGCGCTGGGCAGACCGGTGCTGGTGGCGGACGACGCCGACCGGGAGAACGAGGTCGACCTGGTGATGTCCGCGGCGGTCGCCGAGGAGTCCTGGATGGGTTGGGCCGTGCGGCACGGCTCGGGCGTCGTCTGCGCGCCGCTGCCGGGCGAGGTCGCCGACCTGCTGGCGCTGCCGCCGATGGTGCGCGACAACCAGGACCCGAAGGGCACCGCCTACACCGTCTCGGTGGACGCGGCTCGCGGGGTGAGCACCGGCATCAGCGCTGCCGATCGCACCGCCACGGTCCGCGCGCTGGCCGACCCAGCCGCGACGGCGAGCGACCTGACCCGGCCCGGGCACGTCTTCCCGCTGCGCGCCCGCCCTGGCGGCGTGCTGGAGCGGCCAGGCCACACCGAGGCGGCCGTCGACCTGTGCCGTCTGGCCGGCCTGCCCCCGGTGGGGGTCATCGTCGAGTTGGTGCACGACGACGGCTCGATGATGCGGCTCGACGCTGCACTCGACCTGGCCGAGCGCGAGAGCCTGCTGACGATCACCATCGCCGACCTGGTCGCGTGGCGCCGCCGACAGGACCGGGTGCGTGCGGTGGCCCGCACGACGCTCCCCACCCCGCACGGCACCTTCGCCGTCACGGCGTACGTCGACCGGCTCACCGGCGCCGAGCACCTGGCCCTTACCAGCCCCGCCGGGCCCGGCGACGGACTCGTGCGGGTGCACTCCGAGTGCCTCACCGGCGACGTCTTCGGATCCCGACGGTGCGACTGCGGTCCGCAGCTCGAGGCGGCGATGGAGCGCATCGGGCGTGACGGCGGCACCGTCGTCTACCTGCGCGGACACGAGGGCCGCGGGGTCGGGCTCGCCGACAAGCTGCGCGCGTACGAGCTGCAGGACGGTGGATACGACACCGTCGATGCTCAGACCCGGCTCGGTCTGCCCGTGGACGCGCGGGAGTACGACGCCGCGTCGGCGATCCTGCACGACCTGGGGAGCACCGGCGTCCGACTGCTCACCAACAACCCACGGAAGGCCGAAGCGTTGCAGGAGTTGGGGGTCGACGTCATCGAGATGGTGCCGCTGCATGTGGGGCAGACGACGGAGAACGAGCGCTACCTGCGCACCAAGCGCGAGCGGCTCGGCCACACGCCGCCGCTGGAGTCGGTGTCCCCCGTGCATCCCACCGACCTGACGACCGGTCACGGGGTGTCGGCATGAGCGGGCACGGAGCCCCGACCGTCACGACCGACGCCACCGGCCTGCGGGTCGCGGTGGTCGCCGCGTCCTGGCACGAGCGGGTGATGAGCGGGCTGGTCGACGGCGCGCGGCGCGGACTGTCCGACGCCGGGGTGGCGGACGACGACGTCGAGCTCGTGCGGGTGCCCGGCAGCTTCGAGCTGACCGTCGCCTGCGCGCGTCTCGCACCGTCGTACGACGCCCTCGTGGCGCTGGGGGTCGTCATCCGCGGCGGCACACCGCACTTCGACTACGTGTGCCAGTCCGCGACCCTGGGGCTGACCCAGGTCAGCGTGCAGACCGGGGTGCCCGTGGGCTTCGGCCTGCTCACGTGCGACGACGAGCAGCAGGCGCTGGCGCGGGCCGGGCTGCCCGGGTCGAGCGAGGACAAGGGCCACGAGGCGGCGACGGCGGCCGTGGCGACCGCAATCACGCTGCGGACGCTGGCCCGGTCGACCTCCATCGCACCGTAACCTGGCTCCTCGTGAAGACGTTCGAGCAGTTGTGGTCCGAGCTGGCCGAGAAGGCGCGCGAGCGACCGGCCGGATCCGGCACCGTCGCGGAACTCGACACCGGTGTGCACGGCATCGGCAAGAAGATCGTCGAGGAGGCCGCCGAGGTGTGGATGGCCGCCGAGCACGAGGGCGTGGAGCGGACGGCCGAGGAGATCAGTCAGCTGCTCTACCACCTGCAGGTGCTGATGCTGGCGCGCGGGCTCACGCTCGAGGACGTCTACTCCTACCTGTGATCCTCTGACCGGCACCGACGAAGGACGACCATGCTGAGAGTGGCGATGCCCAACAAGGGCGCGCTCGCCGAACCCGCCGCCGAGATGCTGCGCGAGGCCGGTTACCGCGGGCGCCGCGACGCCAAGGAGTTGGTGATCCTCGACGCCGACAACGACGTCGAGCTGTTCTTCCTGCGCCCGCGCGACATCGCGGTGTACGTCGGGCAGGGCACCCTCGACGTCGGCCTCACCGGACGCGATCTGCTGCTGGACTCCGGCAGCCCGGCCACCGAGTGCCTGCCCCTCGGGTTCGGTGCGTCGACCTTCCACTACGCCGGGTTGGCCGGCGGCGTCGCCGACGTCTCCCAGCTCGAGGGTCGCCGGGTCGCGACCAGCTTCCCGGGTCTGGTGCGCGCCGACCTGAAGAAGCACGGGGTGCACGCGGAGGTCGTACGCCTCGACGGTGCGGTCGAGACCGCCGTGACCCTGGGAGTCGCGGACGTGATCGCCGACGTCGTCGAGACCGGCACGACGCTGCGCAACGCAGGGCTCGAGGTCTTCGGCGAGCCGATCCTGCAGAGCGAGGCCGTGCTGGTGCAGCGCACCGACGCCGACTCCAATCCGCTGCTGGCAGTGCTGATCCGGCGTCTGCAAGGCGTGCTGACCGCTCAGCGTTACGTCATGGTCGACTACGACATCCGACGCGAGCTGGTCGAGCAGGCGTTCGCGGTCACGCCCGGGCTGGAGAGCCCGACCGTGTCGCCGCTGCACGACGAGCAGTTCGTCGCCGTGCGCGCGATGGTGCCGCGCCGCTCCACCAACGCGGTGATGGACGAGCTCTACGAGATCGGTGCTCGCGCCATCCTCGTCACCGAGATCGCGGCCTGCCGATTATGAGCATCCGATGACCACCACCTCCGAGCCGTACGCCGTCTTCCGTCCGCGGCGCTCCCGCGTGGTGGCCACGGCGGCAGCGGTCGCGTGCGTGATCGCCTTCGCGATCGTGGGGCTGACGGTCCCGCGCGGCGGGGTGACCGGTTGGGCCGGCATCGACTCGGTGATGCTGACGCTCTTCGGGGTGCTCATCGCCGCGTTCCTGATGCGGTACGCGCTCGTGCGTGCCGTGCCGACCGAGCGCGGCCTGCAGGTGCGCAATCTGCTCTCGACGCGCACCATCGAGTGGGTGCAGGTGGTCAACGTCCAGTTCGGCGGTGGCCAGCCCTGGCTCGTGCTGGAACTCGACGACACCGAGCACCTGGCGGTGATGGCGGTGCAGCGATCCGACGGGCCGCACGCGCAGGCCGAAGCCGGTCGGATGGCGGCCCTGGTGCAGGTGCACTCGACCGTCCAGGACCACTGACCCGGCGATCCCTCGCCGATCCGGAGCTCAGCCGGTCTCGATGGTGAGGTGGGCGTGCTCCGGTGTCCCATCCGCGTCGAAGAGCGACGTCTCCTGGGCGGCCCACCGCTCCCAGTGACCGGCGAAGCCCCCACCGTCGCGATCCTCGCCGCGCCGCCGTCGCAGGTCGGTCGGTGCCTGTACCCACACCCGCACATCGGCGTACGCGCGCGCCGCACCGATGCTGGACCCCACACCCTCGACCACGACGTACCGCTGGGGCGGCACCACGAGGGTCTCGGCGTAGGCGCCCGCGACCCAGTCATAACGCCGGTACGACGCCCGGTCACGTCGCGCGAGCGGCGCCAGCACCTGCTCCACCAAGAGCGGGACCGCCCGGGCCAACCCATCCCACCCGGGGTAGATGTCGTCCATGTGCACCACCGGCGCGTCGTCGAGCAGCGGCGCCACGAGCGCCGCGAGGCTGGACTTGCCGGCGCCCCCTCGCCCGTCGATCGCGACGACCACCGGTCGAGGGGCCGCTTCGAGCTCCACCAGTTCGGCAATCGAACGCGCCCACGCCGCAACTGCGTTCGCGTCGCCGGCGCGCGCGTCGTTGGCTCCCCACACGAAACTCTGCGCACCGACGTCCATGACCCCACCGTAGGCTGGCGCGCGTGACTTCAGCGGTGCGCGTGATCCCGTGCCTCGACGTCGACGCCGGGCGCGTCGTGAAGGGCGTCAACTTCGTCGACCTGCGCGACGCCGGCGATCCCGTCGAGTTGGCCCACGGCTACGAGGGCCAGGGCGCCGACGAGCTCACCTTCCTCGACGTCACGGCCAGCTCCGCCGCGCGCGACACGACCTACGAGGTGGTCGGCCGCACCGCCGAGCAGGTCTTCATCCCGCTGACCGTCGGCGGGGGAGTGCGCACCGTCGCCGACGTCGACCGTCTCCTGCGCAGCGGCGCCGACAAGGTCGGCATCAACACCGGCGCGATCGCCCGGCCGGAGGTCATCGCCGAGATCGCCGACCGCTTCGGTGCGCAGGTGCTGGTGCTCTCGGCCGACGTACGCCGCGCCGCCGACGGCCACTTCGAGATCACCACCCACGGCGGTCGCACATCTGCAGGGTTGGAGGCCGTCGAATGGTGCGTGCGCGCCGCCGCGCTCGGTGCCGGGGAGATCCTGCTCAACTCGATGGACGCCGACGGCACCAAGGACGGCTTCGACCTGGAGCTGATCCGCGCCGTACGCCGGGAGGTGTCGGTGCCGCTCGTCGCCAGCGGCGGAGCGGGTGCGCCGGAGCACTTCGTGCAGGCGGTCGACGCGGGAGCCGACGCCGTCCTCGCCGCGTCCGTCTTCCACTTCGGCGAGCTCACGATCGGCCAGGTCAAGGACGCCCTGCGGGCAGCAGGCCACCCCGTCCGCTGAGACATCGTGTCGTCGCGCGCCCAATAGAGCGCGCAACGACTCTCATCGCTATACCCCGCGCTTGGATTCCCGGTACGCCGCCACGTCGAGGTCAGCTCCGTCGAACGTCACCTCCGCGACCCCGTCACGACCGAACACCGACAGGAAGATCTCCCCGGGCCGACCCGTGAGCACCACACTGCCGTGCTCGTCCTTCGGCTTGCGGATCGAACGCCGCCCCACCCCCGGCGCATCGGCCACGACTCCCACCCGTACGTCGCGCATCGCGAGCCGGGCGACCTGCGGCAGGTTGTCCCACAGCGCCTGGGACAGCTGTGGCGAGAGCTCGCGCCGCTGCCACGACTCCCCGCCGCGCAGCACGTCCTCGTGGTGCACGAAGAACTCGCCCAGGTTGCTGAGCATGTCGATCTTGGCGATCCGTGCGGGATGCCACACCGGCGGACCCTGCCGGATCTGCTCGACCAGGCCGGGGAAGTCCTTCGCGGCCAGCTCGCGCTGGATCCGTTCGGTGCGGTCGGCGAGCGCCGGCAGCACCGCACCGAGCGCGGCGTCCGGTCGGCGTTCGCGCAGGATCAGGTGGGCGGCGAGGTCACGGGCGCGCCAATCCCCGTCCAGCGTCGGCGCATCGGGGCCGACCTCGATGAAGGTCCGGCAGATGGCGGCACGTTCCTGCTGAGCGATGTTCGGCATGCCTCCATACTGGTGCATATGCCCTCGCCCGATGCACCCTCGACCGCGAGGGCGTTCGGACCGGCACTGCGCATCATCGGAGTCGGCTTCCGGCGCGAACCACGGGCGCTCGCCGTCGCGGTGCTCGGCAGCTTCGTCTACGGCGTGATGACGGTCTTCACCGCCCGCGTCATCGGCCACCTGGTCGGCGCGGTCGTCAGCCCCGCCGTCAAGGCCCACCACGTCACCGGTTCTCAGGTGTGGACGATCGTCTGGGAGCTCGGGATCGTGGTGCTGCTCAACGCGATCGGCGTCGTCTGCCGACGGGTCGGGGCCGGCACGGCCTACTACAACCTGATCGCGCACTACCGACGACGGGTCACCCGGCAGTACCTGCGCCTCCCGCTCGCGTGGCACCACCGACACCCTTCGGGTCAGTTGCTGTCCAACGCGAACGCCGACGTCGAGGCGACCTGGTCCATCTTCCAACCGCTTCCGCTGGCCCTCGGGGTCGTGGTGATGCTGGTGGTCGGGGTGGTGGAGATGCTCCGCATCGATGTGTGGCTGGCTCTGATCGGGGTGCTGGTCTTCCCGACGCTCTTCGCGGTGAACGCCGTCTTCCGTTCCAAGATGTCGCCGCGGGCCACCCGCGCGCAGCAGCTGCGCGGCGAGGTCAGCGAGGTCGCCCACGAGAGCATCGAGGCGGCGCTCGTCGTCAAGGCCATGGGCCGCGAGGAGCAGGAGACCGAGCGTTTCGCCGAACGCACCTACGAGCTGCGCGGGGCCGCCATCGAGGTCGGCCGGGTGATGGGAATCTTCGAGCCGGTCATCGACGCGATCCCGACCTTCGGCACGTTGGCGGTGCTGGCCGTCGGCACGGCGCGCGTGCGATCCGGCGACCTCAGCGCCGCCGACGTGGTCCAGGTCGCCTACCTCTTCTCGCTGCTCGCGTTCCCGGTCAGGTCGTTCGGGTGGGTGCTCGCAGGCCTCCCGGTCACGCTGGTGGGCTGGACCCGGATCGACAACGTGCTGTCCGCGCGGGGGTCCATGACGTACGGCGACCGCGTCCTGCCCGCCGACGGGTCCGGCGCACTCAGCATGCGGGCGGTCGACTTCTCCTACGAGGCGGGCGGCACGGCCGACCTGTCGAGCAAGGACAGCGCGTCGGTCGGCGGTGAACAGGTGCTGCACGGCGTCGATCTGGACCTCGCGGGCGGTTCGCTCACCGCGCTCGTCGGGCCCACCGGGTCGGGCAAGTCGACGCTCACCAATGTCGCCCTGCGGCTGGTCGACCCGGACTCCGGCGACGTACTGGTCGACGACGTCCGGTTGGCCGACGTACGCCGGCACGGCATCCCCGCGGCCGCCACCCTGGTCTCCCAGGAGACGTTCCTCTTCGACGACACCGTGCGGGGCAACATCACCCTCGGCGGACCGTACGACGACGCCGAGGTCGACCGCGCGCTGCGGATCGCACAGGCGACCGGGTTCGTCGCAGGGCTGCCGCAAGGTCTCGACACCCGCGTCGGCGAGCGTGGGGCGACGTTGTCCGGCGGTCAACGTCAGCGGATCGCCCTGGCACGGGCGGTGATCCGCTCGCCGCACCTGCTGGTCCTCGACGATGCGACGTCCGCGGTCGACCCGACGGTCGAGGTCGCGATCCTCGACGGTCTGCGCGAGGAGGCGCAGCGCCGGGGCAGCCGCAGCACCACGCTGGTCGTCGCCTACCGGCTGTCCACCATCTCGCTCGCCGACACGGTGGTCTACGTCGAGCGCGGGCGGGTCGTCGACACCGGCACGCACGCCGAGCTGATGGCCCGGTGCGCGCCGTACGCACGCATCGTGAGCGCGTACGCCGACGACGCGCAGGATCGGGCGGACGCCAAGGCCGCTTCCGGCAAGGACACGCAGGCGGTGGACGCGCGATGAGCACCGTCACGAAGGAGCGCCCCGACACCCGCACCCGCAGCCTGGGCGACACCGAGAGCATGGGCACGTGGGCCATCCTGCGGCGCGGGCTCGCCCTGTCGCCCGAGCTCGGCCGGGGCTTCTCGATCACCCTGGCGCTGGCGCTGGTCGCGACGCTCGGTCAGGTGCTCGTCCCCATCGCGGTGCAGCAGACCACCGACAAGGGGATCCTCGCCGCCGGCGGCCCGGACGTCGGCCTGGTGCTGCGCCTGGTGCTCGTGGTGGCCGGGGCCGTCGTCCTCACCAGCGTGGCGTCGTACGCGGTCAATCTGCGCCTCTTCCGCTCCTCGGAGAGCGGGTTGGCGACGTTGCGGATCAAGGGTTTCCGTCAGATCCACGACCTGTCGATGCTCACCCAGAACGCCGAGCGGCGCGGGTCGCTCGTCTCCCGGGTGACGAGCGACGTGGACCAGATCTCCAAGTTCGTGCAGTCCAGCGGGTTGACCTTGATCATCTCCGGCGCCCAGATCCTGATCGCCACCGCGCTGATGCTCTTCTACAGCCCGGAACTGACCGGGGTCGTCTGGATCTGCTTCGTGCCGCTCTTCCTGCTGCTGCGCAAGTTCCAGGCGAGGATCGGGCGTGCCTACCTCGCGGTGCGCGAGCGCGTCGGCGACATGCTCGGCGCGATCTCGGAGTCGGTGGTGGGTGCCACGACGATCCGCGCGTACGGCGTCGAGGACCGCACCGCCGAGCGGATCGACGTCGCCGTCGAGGCGCATCGCCGGGCCGCCATCACCGCGCAGATCCGCACGGTCAGCGCGTTCGTCTCCGGCCAGGTCGTCGCGGGTGCCACCACCATCGCGGCGCTCGGGGTCGGCACGATCCTCGCCGCCCACGGCCGGCTCACGATCGGTGAGCTCGTGGCGTTCCTCTTCCTGGTCAACCTCTTCACCCAGCCGGTGCAGACGGCCACCGAGAACCTCAACGAATTGCAGAACGCCGTGGCGGGGTGGCGCCGGGTCATCGGGCTGATCGACACACCCGCCGACGTCCCCGACCCCGGCGAGGGCGGGGTCGACCTGCCGCGGGGTCCGGTGCGCGTGCAGTTGCAGGACGTCGGTTTCGCCTACCCCGGCGGCCCGACCGTGCTGCACGACATCGACCTCGACATCACGCCGGGATCGCGCGTGGCGATCGTCGGCGAGACCGGATCCGGCAAGACCACGATCGGCAAGCTGCTCACCCGGCTGATGGACCCGGTGTCGGGAGCGGTGCTGCTGAACGGGGTCGACGTACGCCGGATCCGTTTCTCCTCGTTGCGGCCCCGCGTCGTGCTGGTGCCGCAGGAAGGCTTCCTCTTCGACGCCTCGCTGCTGGAGAACGTGCGGTTCGCGCGCCCGGGCGTGACGCAGGAGGAGGTGCTGCTGGCCTTCGCGACCCTCGGTCTCGGCGACTGGCTCGACGGGCTGCCGAGCGGACTCGCCACAGCGGTCGGGCAGCGCGGGGAGTCGTTGTCAGCGGGGGAGCGGCAGCTGGTCGCGCTGGTGCGCGCCTACCTCACCGAGCCCGATCTGCTGCTGCTCGACGAGGCCACCTCGGCGGTCGACCCGGCGACCGAGGTGCGCATCCAGCGCGCGCTGGAGCGCCTGGCGAGCGGTCGTACGTCGATCGCCATCGCCCACCGGCTGTCCACCGCCGAGGCAGCCGACGAGGTCGTGGTCGTCGACCGCGGGCGCATCGTGCAGCGCGGACCGCACGACGAACTGGTGGCCCAGACGGGGAGCGTCTACGCGCGGATGCACGCCTCCTGGTCGGCCCAGTCCGGCTGACGACCCAGGTCGATCGCGGCGAGCAGGGTCGTTGCGCGCTGTATAGGGCGCGCGACGACACCGATCAACCCTGTGCGACGACTCACTCCTCGCCGGAGAAGCGACCCCACGCCGATTGGCGCGTCATCCCCAGCGCCGTACCGATGCGCGACCAGGTGACACCACGGTCCCGCAGCCGCGTCACCCACGTCCCCAGCCCGGTCTCGACCTGGTCGGCGACGCCGGCGATCTTCGGGAGGAGATCGAGCATCTGCTCATCGCTCATGCTCTGCCAGTAGGGGAGTTCGGGCAGTTCGGCCGGGGCGTGGTCGGGAGCGGACCCGGCGAGGATCTCGTTGCACAGCTGCACGCATTCGTTGCAGATGTAGATGCCCGGCCCGGCGATGATCTGGGCGATGTCCTTCTCGTCCTTGGCGCAGAACGAGCACCGCACCGTCGTGGTCTGCAGCGTCGGCATGTCGGTCTCCCGTCCTAGCGTCAGGCTGTTCCTGACAACACGTGTCAGGCTACACCTGACAGGGATCGGCGCAATCTCTTTGGGTACGGTCGCCCGATGGACCACGTCGGCAGCCAGCTGCTCCCACAGACCGCCCGCGACCTGCACCGCAAGGCGGCCACCAGACAGTCCGAGGGGCGCGTGCCCGGACTGCTCGCCGCCGTCGGTCGTGCCGGCGAGGTGTGGTGGAGCGACGGCATCGGGACTGCCGACCTGGAGCGGCCCGGCACTCCGCCGGACGCCGACACCCAGTACCCCGTCGCGTCCAACACCAAGACCTTCGTCGCCGTGATGGTCATGCAGCTGCGCGACGAGGGGCGCCTCAGCCTCGACGACACGGTCGAGCGGCACCTGCCCGAGGCGACCCACCCCGGCGTCACCATCCGCCAACTCCTGTCGCACACCACCGGAATGGCCCGTGAACCGGTGGGCGACGTCTGGGAGGAGCTGCGCTTCCCCGGGCGTGACGAACTCGTGTCGGGCTGGAATGAGGCCGAACGGGTCGGCCGTCCCCACGACCGCTGGCACTACAGCAATCTCGGCTTCGCGATCCTGGGCGAGATCATCGCCCGTCTCGACCGACGCGAGTGGCACGAGAGCCTGCGGGCCCGGCTGCTCGAGCCCCTGGAGCTGCGGCGTACGACGCTCACCCGCGTCGCGCCGGCGGCCGGGCAGTACTTCGTGCCGCCCTTCCACGACGTACCCCTGCGGGAGCCGGTGATGGATCTGGCCGCGACGGGTTCGGCCGGTGCGCTGTGGAGCACGGCCGGCGACCTGATCGCGTGGCACGGATTCCTCGCCGACCCGAGCAGCGAGATCCTCGATCCGGACACCCTGGAGGAGATGGTCCAGCCGCAGGTCGTCGCCGACACGACCGGCTGGACCTCGGCATGGGGCCTCGGCCTGATGCTCGCGCGACGCGACGGGAAGACCTGGGCGGGGCACACCGGCGGGTTCCCGGGCGCGATCACCGGCGTCTTCACCGAGCGCGAGAGCGCGACGACCGGCCTGGTGCTGATGAACGCCACCGCCACTCCTGACCCGGCGGCGATCGCGCTCGACCTCGGCGCCCACCTCCTCGAGCACGAGCCCGTCGACATCACACCGTGGGAGCCCGGCACCGCGCTGCCGCAGGAGCTGCTGCCCTTGATCGGCCGCTGGTACTCCGAGGGACGCGCGTTCGTCTTCAGCATCGTGGACGGCCACCTCGAGGCGAAGGTCGAGGGGCAGCCCGCGCACCTGCCGCCGTCCGTCTTCGAGAAGGAGAGCAGCGGCAGTGGCAAGGACGCGGACGCCTTCCGCACGATCTCCGGCCGCGAGCGCGGCGAGCGCCTCACGATCGACCGGCATTCGGACGGCAGCATCCGCCAACTTCACTGGGCCACCTACCCGTTCACCCGCGAGCCGGTCACCTTCGACGGGTTGCCCCCGCGCCGCTGAGCCGGGCGCCGTCAAGATCGCATCAAGAGCCGTGAAGACGGCGTCAACGGGCAGGGGGGCGTTCACGGGCCGTTCTTGACTGTCCGTATGGCTGAATATGTGGGCGCCGGAGTGCTGGCCCTGGCGTTGCTGGGCTACCTCATCTACGCGCTGATCCGACCGGACAAGTTCTGATGGGCGACACCTCCGCGGGGTTGCTCACGCTGCTGACGCTGGTCGTGGTCCTCGCTCTCGTGCACGTGCCACTGGGCGACTACATCGCCCACACGTTCACCAGTGAGCGTGACCTGCGCGTCGAGCGGGCGATCTACCGCGTGTGCGGGGTCTCACCGCGCTCGCAGCAGCGGTGGACGACGTACGCCGTGTCGCTGATCGCGTTCTCGGTGGCGAGCTTCGTGCTCCTCTTCGCCCTGTGCGTCCTGCAACCGCATCTGCCGCTGGCGCGTGGCGCGTCGATGGACCTGAGCACGTCGTTCAACACGGCGATCTCCTTCGTGACGAACACGAACTGGCAGAGCTACGCCGGTGAGGCCGGCGCCTCACCCGTGGTGCAGGCCCTCGGGCTGACGGTCCAGAACTTCGTCTCCGCCGCTGTCGGGCTCGCCGTAGTCGTCGCGCTGATCCGCGGCCTGACCCGCTCGGAGTCCGGCACCGTCGGGAACTTCTGGGTCGACCTGGTCCGTGGGGTCGTCCGGATCCTGTTGCCGCTCGCGGTGATCGGCGCGATCGTCCTCCTCGCCGGAGGGGTCATCCAGGATCTCGCGGCGCCCCACGTGGTCCAGACCCTGGGCGGCGGTCGGCAGACCGTGCAGTCCGGCCTGGTCGCGAGCCAGGAGGCGATCAAGCAGGTCGGCACCAACGGCGGCGGCTACTTCAATGCCAACTCCGCGCACCCGTTCGAGAACCCGAACCCCTTCACCAACCTGGTGCAGATCTTCCTGATGCTGGTCATCCCGTTCTCCCTGCCACGGGTCTACGGCCGGCTGGTGGGGGATCGCCGGCAGGGATACGCCGTGCTCGGGTTCATGGGCGTGCTGTGGGCCGCGGGCATCGCCGTCATCACCCTGGCCGAGCGCGCGTCCGCCACCAACGCTCTCGGCGCGATGGAGGGCAAGGAGGTCCGCTTCGGCGTGTGGGGCTCGACGATCTTCGCCGGCTCGACGACCAGCACCTCCACCGGTGCGGTCAATTCGCTGCACGAGAGCTACAGCCCCATCGGCGGAGGTGGCGCGCTCACCAACATGGCGCTCGGCGAGATCTCGCCCGGCGGCGTCGGATCCGGCCTGTACGGCGCCCTGATCGTCGCGATCCTCGCGGTGTTCATCGCCGGCCTGATGGTCGGGCGCACCCCCGAGCTGCTCGGGAAGGCGATCGGTCGAAAGGAGATCACCTACGCCGCCCTCTACACCGTGGTCACCCCAGCACTGGTGCTCCTGGGCACGGGCGCCGCGCTCGCACTTCGCACCGCGCGCTCCGGTCTCCTGGCCAGCGGCCCGCACGGGCTCACCGAGATGCTCTACGCCTACACCTCGACGGCCAACAACAACGGCTCCGCCTTCGCGGGTCTGACTGCCGACCAGCCCTACCTCAACACCACGCTCGGCCTCGTGATGGCACTGGGCAGGTTCCTGCCCATCGTCCTCGTCCTGGCCCTCGCGGGATCCCTTGCAGCGCAACGCCGGCGGCCGGCCACCGACGGCACCATGCCGACGCACACCCCCCTCTTCACCGGACTGATGGTCGGCGTCGCCCTGCTGGTGACCGGTCTGACCTTCCTGCCGGCACTCGCTCTCGGTCCCCTCGCGGAGGCACTCTCATGACCACCCAGACCACCAGCCTGCTGCACACCGCGGGCAGTTCCATGCCGGACGCGGTCCGCAAGTTCCATCCCGCCCACCTCTACCGCTCACCCGTGATGTTCGTGGTGGGGGTCGGGTCGGTGCTCACGACGCTGCTCGCGATCGTGCACCCGTCCGTCTTCAGCTGGGGCATCACGGTGTGGCTGTGGGCGACGATCCTCTTCGCCAACCTGGCCGAGGCCATCGCCGAAGGGCGCGGCAAGGCGCAGGCGGACTCGCTGCGCAAGACCCGCACGAGTACGACGGCGCGCCGACTGGGTGCCGACCGCACCACCGAGGAGGAGGTGTCCGCCGCGGACCTGCGCCAGGACGACCTCGTCGTGGTGGAGGCAGGTGGCGTGATCCCCGGCGACGGGGACGTGGTCGAGGGCATCGCCACCGTCGACGAGTCGGCGATCACCGGCGAGTCGGCGCCCGTCGTCCGTGAGGCCGGCGGTGACCGGTGCGCGGTCACCGGCGGCACCACGGTGCTCTCGGACCGGATCGTCGTGCGGATCACGTCCAAGCCCGGTGAGACCTTCATCGACCGGATGATCGCGCTGGTCGAAGGCGCCGAACGCAAGAAGACGCCGAACGAGATCGCGCTCGGCATCCTGCTGGTGGTCCTCACGATCATCTTCCTGCTGGCCGTCGCGACCATCCCGCCGCTGGCGGCGTTCACCGGGAAGCCGCCGACACTGGTCACGTTGGTCGCGTTGCTCGTCTGCCTGATCCCGACGACCATCGGCGCGCTGCTGTCGGCGATCGGCATCGCCGGCATGGACCGGCTGGTGCAGCGCAACGTGCTGGCCATGTCCGGCCGCGCCGTCGAGGCCGCGGGCGACATCTCGACCCTGCTGCTGGACAAGACCGGCACCATCACCCTGGGCAACCGGCAGGCGACGGACATCCGGGCCATGAAGGGCGCAGACACCGCGCAGGTACAGCGGTGGGCGCAACTGTCCTCGCTCGCCGACGAGACGCCGGAGGGCCGCTCGGTCGTCACCTGGACCGCGGAGGCGCTCGGCTCCACACAGGAGTCGCCGGCCGACGCGACGGTGGTGCCGTTCACCGCACAGACCCGGATGAGCGGCTTGGACCTCGCCGACGGCACCTCGCTGCGCAAGGGCGCCGCGGGTTCGGTCTGCCGCTGGGTCGAGGGGTCGGGTGGCGACGGCGTGTCCGAGGCGATGCGGGTGGCGGACGAGATCAGCGAACTCGGCGGCACCCCGCTGGTCATCGCGGTCCGACATGGCGATGCGCCGGCCTCCGCCGTCGGGGTGATCCACCTCAAGGACGTCATCAAGCCCGGCATGGTGCAGCGCTTCGAGGAGCTGCGCCGGATGGGCATCCGCACCGTCATGATCACCGGCGACAACCCGTTGACCGCCAAGGCGATCGCCGAGGAGGCCGGGGTCGACGACTTCCTGGCGGAGGCCACGCCCGAGGACAAGATGCGCCTGATGAAGAAGGAGCAGCAGGGGGGCCGCCTGGTCGCGATGGCCGGCGACGGTACGAACGATGCTCCCGCACTGGCCCAGGCCGACGTCGGCGTCGCGATGAACACCGGCACCTCCGCCGCCAAGGAGGCCGGCAACATGGTCGACCTCGACTCCGACCCGACCAAGTTGATCGAGATCGTCGGGATCGGCAAGCAGCTGCTCATCACCCGCGGCGCGCTCACGACGTTCTCCATCGCCAACGACCTGGCGAAGTACTTCGCGATCATCCCGGCGATGTTCGTGGGCCTCTACCCGGGGCTGCACACGCTCAACGTGATGCACCTGCACTCGCCGAACTCGGCGATGCTCTCGGCGGTGATCTTCAACGCCCTGATCATCGTGGCGCTGATCCCGTTGTCGCTGCGGGGTGTTCGCTACCGACCGTTGCGCGCCGACCAGCTGTTGGCCCGCAACCTCCTGATCTACGGCGTCGGCGGCGTCATCGCGCCGTTCGTCGGGATCAAGCTCATCGACCTGCTCGTCCAGCTCCTACCCGGAATGTGATCCACGATGGCCTCCTCCTCCCTGTCCTGGCGCCGACAGACCGTCGCCGCCGTCCGCCTCCTGCTGGTGCTCACGCTCCTGCTCGGCGTGGGATACCCCGCCGTGGTGTGGGCGGTCGGGCGGGTCGGTCTGCACGACCAGGCGACCGGCTCCCTCGTCCATCACGACGGACGGGTCGTCGGCTCCTCACTGCTCGGGCAGAACTTCTCCGGCGCGACCTGGTTCCACGGCCGGGCGTCCGCATCGTCGTACGCCGGGAACACCAGCGGCGGCACGAACCTGCCGGAGTCCGACCCGCAGCTGTGGAAGGCGGCGGCGGCGATGCGCAGGGCCGCCGGGAGTATCGGTGACCGGCTGCCGCCGGACGCGCTGACCACCAGTGCCAGCGGGCTGGACCCGGACATCTCCCCGGCGTACGCCGAACTGCAGGCTCCGCAGATCGCAGCGGCCCGGCAGCTGCCGGTCGCGCAGGTCCGCCGCCTGGTCGCGCAGCACACCACCGGCCGGACGCTCGGATACCTGGGCGAGCCGCGGGTCGACGTCCTGGAGCTCAACCTCGCGCTGCAGGATCTGTCCGCGGGGGCGCGCTGAGCGGCCCGAACGGTCCGGGTGATCTGCAGAGTCATAGACGGCGCACGGTAGGAGAGGATGGCGGCATGTCCAGGGGTCGACTGCGCATCTATCTCGGTGCGGCGCCCGGAGTGGGCAAGACGGTGCGGATGCTGCAGGAGGGTCGCCGTCGACGCGACCGCGGCACCGACGTGGTGGTGGGTCTGGTCGAGACCCACGACCGCGCGTACACGGCCGAACAGATCGGCGACCTGCCTCTGGTGCCGCGATGCAGCGTGCAGCACCGCGGGACGCACCTGGACGAGCTGGACGTGGACGCGGTCCTCGCCCGGCGCCCGGAGGTCGTCCTCGTCGACGAACTGGCGCACACCAACGCCGCCGGCTCCCGCCATGAACGGCGGTGGGAGGACATCGAGGAGCTGCTGAGTCACGGCATCGACGTGATCTCCACGGTGAACGTGCAGCACCTGGAGTCCCTCAACGACGTGGTCCGGGAGATCACCGGGGTCCGACAACGCGAGACGGTCCCCGACGCCGTGGTCCGCAGCGCCGACCAGATCGAGCTGGTCGACATGGCGCCCGAGGCACTGCGCCGCCGCCTGGCCCACGGCAATGTGTACGGCGCCGACAAGGTCGACGCCGCGCTGTCGAACTACTTCCGGCCGGGCAATCTGTCCGCACTGCGCGAGCTGGCTCTGCTCTGGGTCGCCGACCGGGTCGACGAGGCCCTGCTGCGGTACCGCAGCGAGCACGACATCCGGCCCACCTGGGCCGCCCGCGAACGCGTGGTCGTCGCCCTCACCGGCGGTCCCGAGCAGGACACCCTGCTGCGGCGGGGAGCGCGCCTGGCCGATCGCGGTGCCGGGGGCGAGCTGATCGCCGTACAGGTGCTCACCGAGTCCGGCCTGCGGGAGACCTCGCCGGACTCCACGGCCGCGGCGAGCGCGCTCACCGAGAAGCTCGGCGGACGCTTCCACACCGTCACCGGTGACGACGTGGGCGAGGCGATCCTGGAGTTCGCGCGCGGGGTCAACGCCTCGCAGATCGTCGTCGGGGCGAGCCGTCGGTCGCATTGGCAGCAGCTCTTCGGCCGCGGTGTCGGGGAGACCGTGGTGGCGGGTTCCGGCGAGATCGACGTGCTGATGGTCACCCACCCCCTCACCCGCAGCGGCCGGTCCGCCGGGATCTCGATGCCCGGGCTGGGGCGGCGTCGCACGATGCTGGGGTTCCTGCTGGCGACGGTCGGGGTGGCGTTGCTGACCCTTGTGCTGGACGTGACCCGGCAGTACCACTCCCTGCCGTTGGAGATGCTGCTCTACCTGGCGCTCACGGTGCTGGTCGCGATCGTGGGCGGCCTGCTGCCCGCCGTGACGGCGGCGGTGCTCGCGAGCCTGGCGCTCAACTGGTACTTCACCCAGCCCACCGGCACCTTCACGATCGGCCGCCCGGAGAACGTCGCGGCGCTCGTGCTGTTCGTGCTGGTCGCCGCGGCCGTCGCGACCGTCGTCCACCTGACGGCACGGCGCAGCGTGCAGGCCTCCGCCGCCGGCCGCGACGCCCAGCTGATGGCGGCGCTCGCGCACTCCCTGCTGGACGCGCAGGAGCAACTGCCCGCGCTGCTGGAGCAGGCCCGGGACACCTTCGCCGTCCCGGGCGCCGCCCTCGTCAGGACGGCGGACCGGGGCAGCGGCCGTGAGTCCCAGGTGGTGGTGGCCTCCAGCGGCGTCATCGACGTGTCCGACGAGACCCGCCTCACCTGCGCGGACGTGGGCGACGATCACCGCCTGGTGCTCGCCACCCGGACCGTCGATGCCCGTGAACGACGCCTCGTCGAGGCCTTCGCCGATCACGCCGAGGCGATCCTGCACCGCGAGGAACTCGCCGCCAAGGCCGACGACGCGGCGGTGCTCGCCAAGGACAACGACTACCGGACGGCGCTGCTGGCCGCCGTCTCCCACGATCTGCGGACTCCGCTCTCGGCGATCAAGGCCGGGGTCTCCGGCCTGCGCAGCACCGACATCGAGCTGTCGCGCTCGGACCAGGTGGAGCTGCTGGAGACGGTGGAGGAGTCCACCGACCGCCTCGACGCGCTCATCGAGAACCTGCTGGACATGTCGCGCATCCAGTCCGGCAGTCTCACCGTGCGCCGGGACGAGACCCTGGCGGCGGATCTGATCGAGGGCGCGCTGCACTCGGTCACCGATCGGGCGCAGGTGAAGGTGCGCCAGCCCGACCCGCACCTGACGTGCGCGGTCGACCCCGGCCTGGCCGAGCGCGTCCTCGCCAATCTGATCGAGAACGCGATCCGCCACACGCCGAACGGCACGCCCGTCGCTGTGGATGCAGAGGACGTGGCCGGGCACGTGGAGTTCCGGGTGGTGGATCGCGGTCCCGGCGTCCCACCGGCACGACGTGAGACGATCTTCGCGCCGTTCCAGCGGTACGGCGACGCCCCGCGCGGCGGCGGTATCGGCCTCGGCCTCGCGGTGGCCAAGGGCCTCTCGGAGGCGATGGGCGCGACCCTGACCGCGGACGACACCCCCGGCGGCGGGCTCACCATGACGGTGCGGCTGTCGTGACCCGCATCCTGGTCGTCGACGACGAACCGTCCCTGGTCCGCACCCTCAGCATCAACCTGCGCGCCCGCGGGTACGACGTGGAGCACGCGTTCGACGGGCGCACGGCGCTGCAGAGCGTCGTCGACTCCGTCCCGGACCTGATCGTGCTCGACCTCGGCCTGCCCGACATCGACGGCGTCGAGGTCATCCGCCGGGTCCGCGCCGCGAGTGAGGTGCCGATCATCGTGCTGTCGGCGCGGCACGACTCCGACGACAAGGTCGAGGCCCTCGACGAAGGAGCCGACGACTACGTCACCAAGCCGTTCGGGATGGACGAGCTGCTCGCCCGGGTGCGCTCCAGCGTCCGCCGCGCCGCCAGCGACGCGGCGCACGCGGCCACGGTGCGCACCCCCGACTTCACCCTCGACTTCGTGGAACGACGCGCCACCCGCGGCGGCTCCGTCGTTCGTCTGACACCCACCGAATGGCAACTGCTGGAACGCCTCGCCGCCACACCGGGCCGCCTGGTGCCTCAGGCGGATCTGCTGCGCGCCGTGTGGGGACCGGGGTACGAGCGCGAGGCGCACTATCTGCGGGTCTACGCCGCCGGCATCCGCCGCAAGCTCGAACCCGCACCCGGGCACCCCCGCTACCTGCTCACCGAGCCGGGGCAGGGCTACCGCCTGCGGGTCTGACCGACGCCCTGCTCAGTCGTCGATGACCGCGAGGCCGCGACGCTGCAGGTCGGCGAGCCCGTCACGCCGGGCCTGCAGCTGTGCGGGGGAGTGCCCCACCCAGCCCACGAGCTCGTCCACGACACGCACCGCCTCGCGGGTGCGGTAGGAGCGGGTCGGATTGCCCGGGTATTTCCGGTCCGTCACGTTGGGGTCGTCCTCCAGCGCGCCCACCGGTTCGACCAGGTAGATCCGGCCGCGACCCTGCCCCGCCGCGAGTTCGGCGCCCCACGTCGCCGCATCGAGGGTCGCCGTCACGTAGACGTGGTTGGCCGTCCTGCCGGCCTCGAAGTTCGACGCGTGCCCCGGCACGAGCAGATCGCCCGGCACGAGATCGGCCTTCGTCCCGTGCAGCAACGATCCGGACGCATGGACCTCGAACGGTCGTGGTTCCATCATCGATCTCTCCCCCTTGATCCGACCCAGCACCGTACCGCCGCCGATGCGCCACCGAGGCCTCCGACGCCCTCGCATCGGCTCAGCTGTTGTAGGCCCATTCCTTGACGTAGGCCAGCTGGATCGTCGCGGTGGAATTCGCGACGAGCGGAGGATTTCCCCACATCCGTTGCAGTTGGACCAGCCAGCGCATCGGGATGGTCGGGTAGGGGAATCCCGAGCCCACGGTGGTGAAGACCTGGGTGCCGTCGATGTAGAACGCCATACCGCCGGGCCACCAGTCGTTCTGGTAGGTGTGCCAGTTGCTCAGTTGCTGTCCGCCGGCGGCTCGCCAGCCGATGGAGCCGTCGTGGTAGGCGTAGTGGTAGTTCCCGTTGTCGACGGTGCCGGGCAGCATCGCACCCTCGTGGTCGAACTCGAACTGTCCACTGTCGTCGGAGGGCCACTGCAACGCCGCGAATCCGAACCCCGAAGCGCCGGTCGCCCGCATCCGATAGACCACCCGTCCGTAGGTGCGGGCTCCGAGCGGGTCGTCGGTCGCCACCGGTTCCACATTGCCGCCCCAGACGACCCCGTTGACGGCCTTGCCCGTGATGCTCAGGACCCCGCCGGACACGCTGAGCGCCGTCTCGGGGTGGTAGAAACCCGCGGCCGGCGACCCCCACCCCGTGGGGTAGGTCGTCAGACGGCCGCGGTAGGGGTTCGCGGCCGGCAGTTGGCCCGCGTCCGAGGTGGGGACCCACAGGTTCCCGGACGGCACGTCGCCCCGGTTGAAGAAGAGGTTGGCGACCTGCTTCTGGTAATGGTTCACCGGGCTCACCGGCGTCGTGGCCCGGCTCTGCGGGATGATCGCCATCGGGAGGACCACGGCGGCCAGCGCCCACGCGGCGCGTATCCGTCTCACAGTCCGTCCCCCCGTCCTCCGTCAGCGATGGCGCGTTCAGTCCGACGAGGACACTGCTGTCGCCATCGACCGGCTCGTAGCGGTAAGTAAATATCGGCGAGAGGGCTCGTGCACCGATTCCGCGGAAATCGGTGGCCCCTGAAGCTGTGCCGATGGCGTCTAGTGGACTACGATCCACCGCCTTGCCGCGCCAGGTCGTCGGGCGGCGCTCGCTGCGGCCGGGTCGGGAGGGGCTGCCGATTCGGTAGGCACCGGGACCCGGCGGCACAATGGCTGCGTGTCCGACACACCCACCCTGCCCGCCGAACTCCTGCGATCCCTGCGTCGCGACGCCGCCGGACTGGTCGCCGCGATCGTCCAGCAGCACGACACCGGCGAGGTGCTGATGCTCGGCTGGATGGACGACGAGGCGCTGCGCCGCACGCTGCACGAGGGTCGGGTGACGTTCTGGTCGCGCAGCCGCCAGGAGTACTGGCGCAAGGGCGACACCTCCGGTCACGTGCAGCACCTGCGGTCGGCGTCCCTCGACTGCGACGGTGACGCCCTGCTGCTGCAGGTGGAACAGGTCGGCGCCGCCTGTCACACGGGCGAGCACAGCTGCTTCCACCGGCCGGTGGGGGAGTTCGCGTGAACGCGGTGACCGCGACCGATCTGCACGCCGACCTGACGTTCGGGCGGGACTGGCCCTCAGCGGATCTCTTCGCCGAGCTGGCCCGGGACCGGCGGGTGATCCCCGTCGTACGCCGCCTGCTCGCGGACGCCGAGACTCCGCTCGGGGTCTACCGCAAGCTGGCCAAGGACCGACCCGGCACCTTCCTGCTGGAGTCCGCCGAGCACGGGGGAGTGTGGTCGCGCTACTCCATCGTCGGAGCCGCGAGCCGCGCCACCCTCAGCGAACGCGACGGGCAGGCGCACTGGATCGGTGAGCCGCCGGTCGGGGTGCCCACCGACGGTGCGCCCACCCAGGCGCTCGCCGACACGCTCGACGCCCTGCGCACACCGCGCATCCCGGGTCTGCCACCGCTCACCGGCGGCATGGTCGGGGCGGTCACCTACGACGCCGTGCGCCGCTTCGAGAAGCTGCCGGACGCCGGTCGCGACGACCTGGGTCTGCCGGAGATCAGCATGATGCTGGCCTCGGACCTGGCGGTGCTGGACCACTCCGACGGCTCGATCCTGCTGGTCGCGAACGCCATCAACTACGACCGGCGCCCCGAAGGCGTCGAGCGCTCCTACTACGACGCGCTGGCGCGCCTGGAACGGATGCAGTCGGAGCTGGCGGCGCCCGCCCGCAGCACCGTGTCGGCGCCGGATCCGCGCGAGGACGAGCCCGTCAGCACCCATTCGCGTGAGCAGTACCACGACATGGTCGAGGAGGCCAAGGAGGCGATCCGCTCCGGGGAGGCCTTCCAGATCGTGGTGTCCCAACGCTTCTCGGTGCCGTGCGCAGCCGACGCGCTCGACGTCTACCGAGCACTGCGGGTGAGCAACCCCAGTCCGTACATGTACCTGCTGCGGATCCCCCTGGACGACGGATCGACCTACGACATCGTCGGCTCCAGCCCTGAAGCTCTGGTCAAGGTCGAGGGTGAGCGGGTCACGACGCACCCGATCGCGGGCTCGCGTCCGCGCGGGAAGACCCCCGAGGACGATCAGCGGCTCGCGTCCGAACTCGCCGCGGATCCCAAGGAACGCGCGGAGCACCTGATGCTCGTGGACCTGTCACGCAACGACCTGCAGCGGGTCTGTGCACCCGGCAGCGTCGAGACGGTGGAGTTCATGCAGACCCGCTACTACAGCCACATCATGCATCTGGAGTCCACGGTCGTCGGCCGGCTGCGGGAGGGTGTCAGCGCGTACGACGTGCTGGTCGCGACGTTCCCCGCGGGTACCCTGTCCGGCGCGCCGAAACCGCGCGCGATGGCCCTGATCGACCGCTACGAAGGGGTGCGCCGCGGCGTCTACGGCGGTGTCGTCGGCTATCTGGACTTCGCCGGCGACCTCGATCTCGCGATCGCGATCCGCACCGCCGTCATCAAGGACGGCCGGGCCCATGTGCAGGCCGGCGCCGGCATCGTCGCCGACTCGGTGCCCGAGAGTGAGTACCAGGAGACCTGGAGCAAGGCCCGCGCCGCGCTGCGAGCGGTCGCCACCGCGCAGGGAATGAGCGACATCTCATGACGAGCAAGCGGTCGGTCTTCCTCGTCGGTCTGGTGGCGGCGCTACTCCTGTTGTTGGCCGGGAGCCGCACCTGGGTGACCGGGAGTGTCGCCGACGCGGTGCTGCAACGAGCCGACGTGCAGGTCGGTGGATCCAGCGCCGCCCCGGTCGTGACGGCCGGCGCGCTGGTGGGTGCCGCCGCGGTCATCGCGTTGCTGACCGTCGGGCGGCTGCCGCGCTCGGTCGCCGCCGTGCTGGCCGCGCTGGCCGGGGTGCTCGCGCTCTACGGCGCGCTGCACGTGATCACCGACCCGGATGGCACGATCCGTGACCACGCCGCGGGGTCCACCGGTCGCACGGGCGATGCCGTCGCGCACGGCGCGCTCACCTTCTGGCCGTGGGTCGGTGTGCTGGGCGCCGTCCTTCTGATCCTCACCGGCGTCCTCGGGTTCGTGGGCGGCCGGCGATGGAGCGGACTGTCCAGCAGGTACGACGCCCCGGCGGCGCGCAAGCGCACCGTGTCGGCGTGGGACCGGCTCAGCCAGGGCGAGGACCCGACGGCGGACGACCCGCGGGGCGACGCGCGCGGACCGGCCTGACAGAATGAAGCGCCCGTCAGGGGCACCCCGCGCAGTCAGCGGGACGACGTCGTACACGGAGGGCACCGCGGATGGCCGAAGAACACGAGAACCACGGACACAGCATCGCTGCGTGGACCCTGGTCGGCCTGATGATGCTGGGCTCGGTCTTCATCGCCTTCGGGGTCGCCTTCGGGCGGCACTCGCTGGACATCGTCGGGGTCGTCATCTGCGTGGTCGGAGTGGCCGCGGGCAAGATCCTGGCCAAGGCCGGCTTCGGGGCTCCCGCGCTGCAGGCGCCCGGCAAGCAGGAGCACCACGAGGTGTCCACCCAGGCACAGACCGGAGTGCACTGACCGGCGTGGGCACTGTTCTCGACGACATCGTCGCCGGCGTCCGCGAAGACCTCGAGGAACGCCGCCGGCTGCTGCCCCTCACCCAACTCGCACAGGACGCCGCCCAGGCAGTGCCTGCTCTGGACGCACTCGCCCGCTTCACCGCCCCCGGGCCGGTGAAGCTGATCGCCGAGGTCAAGCGTCGCAGCCCGAGCAAGGGCGAGCTGGCCGACATCGCCGACCCGGCCGGGCTGGCCGCCGACTACGAGGCCGGTGGTGCCACGGCCATCTCGGTCCTGACCGAGCGACGTCGCTTCGGCGGGTCGCTGCGCGATCTGGACGCCGTCCGCGAACGGGTGCGGATCCCGGTCCTGCGCAAGGACTTCATGGTCGACCCCTACCAGGTCACAGAGGCGCGCGCGCACGGCGCCGACCTGATCCTGCTCATCGTCGCGGCCCTCGACGACCATCTGCTGCGCGACCTCCACCAGCAGGCCACCGCACTCGGCATGGCGGCCCTGGTCGAGGTGCACGACGAGGCCGAGCTGGAGCGCGCGGTCGCGCTCGGCGCGCAGCTGATCGGCGTCAACGCCCGCAACCTGAAGACCCTCGAGGTCGACCCCGCGGCATTCGGGCGCCTTGCGCCGTTCGTACCCGATGACAGAGTGAAGGTCGCCGAGTCCAGTATCGGCGGACCGGCCGACGTCACGGCGGTGGTCCGCGACGGCGCGTCCGCAGTGCTGGTGGGCGAGGCGCTGGTCACCGGCGGCTCCCCGCGCGAGGCGGCGGCGGCACTCATCGACGCAGGACGGGCGGCGACGGTATGACGACGGCTGTGCATTCTGCGGGGCTCGGCCGGTTCGGCGAGTTCGGGGGCCGCTACGTGCCCGAGGCCCTGGTCGCCGCACTGGAGGAGCTCGACGAGTTCCGCACCAAGGCCATGGTCGACCCGGCGTTCATCGGTGAGCTCACCCAGTTGCACCGCACCTACACCGGACGGCCGAGCATCCTCACGGCGGTCCCGCGCTTCGCCGAGCACTGCGGCGGGGCCCAGGTCGTGCTGAAGCGCGAGGATCTCAACCACACCGGCTCGCACAAGATCAACAACGTGCTGGGGCAGGCGCTGCTCACCCGCCGGATGGGCAAGACGCGGGTCATCGCCGAGACCGGAGCGGGCCAGCACGGTGTCGCGACCGCGACGGCGGCCGCGCTGCTCGGCCTGGAGTGCGTCGTCTACATGGGCAAGGTCGACACCGAGCGCCAGGCGCTGAATGTCGCCCGGATGCGGCTGCTCGGCGCGACGGTCGTGCCGGTCGAGCACGGCTCGCAGACACTGAAGGACGCGGTCAACGAGGCGTTCCGCGACTGGGTCGCCAACGTCGACCACACCCACTACGTGCTCGGCACCGTCACCGGGCCCTACCCCTTTCCGGAGATGGTGCGCGACTTCCACCGCATCATCGGGGTGGAGGCCAGGGCCCAGATGCTCGACGAGTACGGCCGGCTGCCGGACGCGATCTGCGCGTGCGTGGGCGGCGGATCGAACGCGATGGGGATCTTCCACCGGTTCATCGACGACGCCGGCGTACGCCTCGTGGGTCTCGAGGGCGGCGGGGAGGGAGTCCACTCCGGTCGGCACGCGTCGCGCTTCAGCGGTCAGGCCGAGCCCGGAGTCCTGCATGGCGCCTACACCTACGTGCTGCAGGACGAGGACGGCCAGACCGTCGAATCCCATTCGGTGTCAGCCGGACTCGACTACCCCAGCGTCGGCCCCGAGCACGCGTTCCTGCGCGACAGCGGTCGCGCGGAGTACTACCCGGTGACCGACGACGAGGCCATGGAGGCGTTCCGCCTGCTGTGCCGGACCGAAGGAATCATCCCGGCGATCGAGAGCGCGCACGCGCTGGCCGGCGCCATGAAGATCGGCCGTGAGCTCGGTCCGTCCGGGATGGTGCTGGTCAACCTGTCGGGGCGTGGCGACAAGGACGTGCACACGGCGGCGAGCTGGTTCGGTCTGCTGGACGACGAGGCGACGACCCCTCCGGGCGACGCGCCGCGGCCCGCGGACGACGAGGCCGCGACCGGTGGCGGGGAGAGCCAGACGTGACCGGGGTGAGCGAGGTCCTGGCCCGCACCAAGAAGGAGGGCCGCGCGGCGCTGATCGGCTACCTGCCCACCGGATTCCCCACCGTCGAGCAGTCCATCGAGGCGATGGTCGCGATGGCGCAGTCCGGCGCGGACATCGTCGAGGTCGGCCTGCCCTACACCGACCCGCTGATGGACGGTCCGGTCATCCAGACCGCTGCGACGAAGGCGCTGGAGAACGGCGTACGCGTCGCCGACGTCTTCGATGCTGCTGCGGCGATCACGCAGGCCGGAAGCGCGGCCGTGGTGATGACCTACTGGAACCCCGTGCTGCGCTTCGGCGTCGACACGTTCGCGGCGAAGCTGCGCGAGAGCGGCGCGAGCGGTCTGATCACCCCCGACCTCGTCCCCGACGAGGCCGGCGAGTGGATCACCGCCAGCGACGACCACGACCTGGACCGGATCTTCCTGGTCGCCCCGAGTTCGACCCCGCAGCGGTTGGCCAGCACCACGGCGGCCACCCGCGGCTTCGTCTACGCCGCGTCGCTGATGGGCGTCACCGGAGCTCGCGACAGTGTGGGCGACCAGGCGCAGGTGCTCGTCGAGCGCACCCGTGAGGTGACCGACCTTCCCGTCTGCGTCGGCCTCGGCGTGTCGACGCCCGAGCAGGCGCACCAGGTCGCCCGGTTCGCCGACGGTGTCATCGTCGGGTCGGCCCTGGTGCGGTGTCTGCTCGAGGCCGACTCCTTCGCCGCCGGCCTGGACGAGCTGCGCTCGCTCACCGGCCGTCTCGCGGACGGCGTGCGCCGGACATGACCTCGTACCTGCCCAGCCCGACCCAGGGAGTCCTCTGGATCGGGCCGCTCCCGTTGCGCGCGTACGCGCTGTGCATCCTCGTGGGGATCTTCGTCGCCGTCTGGATCGCCGGCCGTCGCCTGATACCGCGCGGCGGCACCCCCGACGACGTCTACACCGTCGCCTGGTGGGCCGTGCCGTTCGGCATCGTCGGCGGCCGGATCTACCACCTGATCACCTCGCCGCAGGCCTACTTCGGCGAGGGCGGCCACCCGCTCAACGCGTTCGCCATCTGGCACGGCGGCCTCGGTATCTGGGGCGCCGTCGCCCTCGGCGCGCTCGGGGGCTGGATCGGATCCCGCAAGGCGGGCATCAGCTTCCTGGACTTCGCCGACGCGGCGGTGCCCGGCGTGCTGGTCGCGCAGGCGGTCGGGCGCTGGGGCAACTGGTTCAACAACGAGCTGTACGGCGGCCGGACCGACCTGCCCTGGAAGCTGCAGATCCACGAGTGGGACGAGTCGCGCGGCCACGCGGTCTTCCAGGACGGTCACGCGGTCGTGCTCGGCTACTACCAGCCGACCTTCCTCTACGAGGCCATCTGGTGCCTGCTCATCGCGGCGGTCATCCTCGTGCTCGATCGACGCCTGCTCCTCGGGCGCGGCCGGGTCCTCGGGCTCTACGTGATGCTCTACCCGGTCGGCCGCATCGTCTTCGAGCTGATGCGCACCGACCCCGCCAACCACATCCTGGGCCTGCGCGTGAACGTGTGGGTCTGCATCCTGGTCTTCCTCGGCGGACTGGCACTCTTCCTGTGGACCGGCCGGCATCATCCGGACGGTGTGCGCGAAGGCCTGGCCGAGCGGCAGGAGGACGCCGGGACGACCGGCGACGGGCCGTCCGACGGCACTGCCACGGCCGAAAGCGTCTCGACAGATGAGACGGATACGTCCACCTTGTGAACACCGGAGGGGCCCGGATACGCTGAGCGCCCCGCAGGCCAACGTCGTCCCGCAGGTCACTGGATCACCAGTGCAGAGCCGGCGCCGAGGGCGCGGTCTCTTCAAGGATGTGCGCGACGCGTGAGCGCATGCGCCCCCTCGCCGGGGCGCACGACGACGACAGGACGGTGGGTGCGATGAGCGTTCGCGACAACTCCGGCTTCACCTCGGTGCCGAAGGCCCAGGGGCTCTACGACCCCCGTTTCGAGCGGGATGCGTGCGGTGTGGCCATGGTCGCCACGATGCGCGGCTGGGCCGGGCACGACATCGTCGAGCACGCGCTGACCGCGCTGCGCAACCTCGAGCACCGCGGAGCCACCGGCGCGGACCCGAGCGTCGGCGACGGCGTCGGCGTCCTCACACAGATCCCCGACGAGCTGCTGCGCGGGGTGTGCGACTTCGAGCTGCCCCCCGCCGGCCGGTACGCCGTCGGGATCGCCTTCATGCCCGTCGACCCCGATGCCCAGTGGCACATCGGCGAGCGTTTCGCGCAGATCGCCGGCGAGGAGGGTCTGCGGGTCGTCGGCTGGCGCGACGTGCCGGTCAACCCCGACGGTGTCGGGCAGGCAGCGCTCGACGTGATGCCGGTCTTCCGCCAGGCCTTCGTGGCCGACGCCGACGGTGAGGCTGCGGGGATCGAGCTGGACCGGATGGCGTTCTGTCTGCGCAAGCGCATCGAGCACGAGACCGACGTGTACTTCCCGTCGCTGTCGGCGCGGACCATCGTCTACAAGGGCATGCTCACCACCGGTCAGCTGGAGCCGTTCTTCCCGGACCTGTCCGACGAGCGCTTCACCTCCCAGCTGGCCCTGGTGCACCAGCGCTTCTCCACCAACACCTTCCCGTCGTGGAAGCTGGCCCATCCCTACCGGATGATCGCGCACAACGGCGAGATCAACACCGTGCGCGGCAACCAGAACTGGATGCGCGCCCGCGAGTCCACCCTGGCCAGCGAGGTCTTCGGCGGCGACCTGTCGCGCACGTTCCCGGTCTGCACTCCGGGCAACTCCGACTCCGCGTCGTTCGACGAGGTCCTGGAGATGCTGCACCTGGCGGGTCGCAGCCTGCCCGCCTCGGTGCTGATGATGATCCCCGAGGCGTGGGAGAACCACGCGACGATGGACCCCGCCCGCCGCGCGTACTACGAGTACAACTCCACGATCATGGAGCCCTGGGACGGGCCGGCCTGCGTGACCTTCACCGACGGCACCCTGATCGGCGCGGTCCTCGATCGCAACGGACTGCGTCCCGGCCGCTACTCGGTCACCGACGACGGACTGGTCGTGCTCGCCTCCGAGGCCGGCGTACTCGACCTCGACCCCACCCGCATCGTGCGCAAGGGACGGCTGCGTCCGGGTCGGATGTTCCTGCTCGACACCGCCGAGGGCCGGATCGTGAGCGACGAGGAGGTCAAGCAGGAGCTGGCCGCCGAGCACCCGTACAGCGAGTGGCTGACCGCCGGGATCATCAAGCTCGCGGACCTCTCGGAGCGCGAGCATGTCTGGCACACTCCGGCATCGGTCGAACGCCGCCAGCAGACGTTCGGCTACACCCAGGAGGAGCTGCGGGTGCTCCTGGCGCCCATGGCCCGCACCGGCGGCGAAGCGCTCGGCTCGATGGGCACCGACACCCCGATCGCGGTGCTGTCGCAGCGCCCGCGGCTCATCTTCGACTACTTCAGCCAGCTCTTCGCCCAGGTCACCAACCCGCCGCTGGACTCCATCCGCGAGGAGCTGGTCACCTCCCTCGGCACCCTGATGGGTCCGGAGAGCAACGCTCTGGAGATCGGGCCGGCGCACGCCCGCCAGGTCGAGCTGCCCTTCCCGGTCATCGACAACGACGAGCTGTCCAAGCTCGTGCACATCAACGCCGAGGGCAACTTCCCGGGCTACGGCACCTACGTCATCCGCGGCACCTACAACGTCGAGGGCGGCGCGACCGCGCTGCGCGCGCGGCTGCAGGGCATCTTCGCCGAGGTGAGCCAGGCCATCGCCGACGGCTACCGCTTCGTGGTGCTGTCGGACCGGGACAGCAACTCCGAGTTCGCGCCCATCCCGTCGCTGCTGCTGACCGCCGCCGTGCACCACCACCTGGTGCGCGAGAAGACCCGCACCCAGGTCGGGCTGCTGGTCGAGGCGGGCGACGTGCGCGAGGTGCACCACGTCGCGCTGCTCGTCGGGTACGGCGCGGCCGCGGTCAACCCCTACCTCGCCATGGAGTCCGTCGAGGACATGGTCCGGCGCGGCGAGCTGCCCGAGATCAGCGCCGACCAGGCCACCCGCAACCTGATCAAGGCACTCGGCAAGGGCCTGCTCAAGGTGATGTCGAAGATGGGCATCTCCACGGTCGCGTCCTACCGGGGCGCGCAGGTCTTCGAGGCGGTCGGACTGTCCGACGAGCTCATCAAGGACTACTTCACCGACACCTTCTCCCGTCTCGGCGGGGTCGGGCTGGACGTCATCGCCAAGGAGGTCGCCGCCCGGCACGCCACGGCGTACCCCAAGAGCGGCCAGCGTCCGCCGCACCGCACCATCGAGACCGGCGGGGAGTACCAGTGGCGGCGCGACGGCGAGCCGCACCTCTTCGACCCCGAGACCGTCTTCCGGCTGCAGCACTCGACCCGGTCGCGGCGCTACGACATCTTCAAGCAGTACACCGCACGCGTCGACGAGCAGTCCGCGCGACTCATGACGCTGCGCGGGCTCTTCCGCTTCGACTCCGGCCGCGAGCCCATCCCGCTGGACGAGGTCGAGCCGGTCAGCGAGATCGTGAAGCGCTTCTCCACCGGCGCGATGAGCTACGGCTCGATCAGCAAGGAGGCGCACGAGACCCTGGCGGTCGCGATGAACCGGATCGGCGCGCGCTCCAACACCGGTGAGGGCGGTGAGGACCTGGACCGGTTGCTCGACCCCGAACGCCGTTCGTCGATCAAGCAGGTCGCGTCGGGCCGGTTCGGCGTCACCTCGGTCTACCTGACCCAGGCCGACGACATCCAGATCAAGATGGCGCAGGGTGCCAAGCCCGGTGAGGGCGGCCAGCTGCCCGGCCCGAAGGTCTACCCGTGGATCGCCGGCACCCGGCACTCCACCCCGGGCGTCGGGCTGATCTCGCCCCCGCCGCACCACGACATCTACTCGATCGAGGACCTGGCGCAGCTGATCCACGACCTGAAGAACGCCAACCCCCAGGCGCGGATCCACGTCAAGCTGGTCTCCGAGGTCGGTGTCGGCACCGTGGCCGCCGGCGTCAGCAAGGCGCACGCGGACGTCGTCCTCATCTCCGGTCACGACGGCGGCACGGGTGCCGCGCCGATGACGTCCCTCAAGCACGCGGGCGGACCCTGGGAGATCGGCCTGGCCGAGACGCAGCAGACGCTGCTTCTCAACAATCTGCGCGACCGCATCGTGGTGCAGACCGACGGCCAGCTGAAGACCGGCCGCGACGTGGTCGTGGCCGCCCTGCTCGGCGCCGAGGAGTTCGGCTTCGCGAGTGCGCCGCTGGTGGTGAGCGGCTGCATCATGATGCGCGTCTGCCACCTGGACACCTGCCCGGTGGGCGTCGCCACGCAGAACCCGGAGCTGCGGGCGCGGTTCAGCGGCAAGCCGGAGTTCGTCGAGACCTTCTTCGAGTACATCGCCGAGGAGGTCCGCGAGCTGCTCGCCGAGCTCGGCTTCGCCACCATCGACGAGGCCGTCGGCCAGGTCGGCGCGTTGGACACCCGCGAGGCCGTCGACCACTGGAAGGCGCAGGGGCTGGACCTGTCGCCGGTGCTGGCCGACGTCGACGTGCCCGAGGGCTCGCCCCGTCATCACACGGTGGCGCAGGAGCACGGACTGGCCAAGGCGCTGGACCAGCAGCTGATCGTGCTGTCCGCCGACGCGCTGCAGGACAAGGCCCCGGTGCGCATCGAGCTGCCCGTCAGCAACGTCAACCGCACGGTCGGCACGATGCTCGGGCACGAGGTCACCAAGCGCTACCCCGAGGGGCTGGCCGACGGCACCATCGACATCTCCCTCACCGGCACGGCGGGGCAGTCGCTCGGCGCGTTCCTGCCCCCGGGCATCACGCTGCGGGTCTTCGGCGAGGGCAACGACTACGTCGCCAAGGGCCTGTCCGGCGGACGGGTCGTCGTCCGCCCGACGCGCGACGCGTCGTTCGTGCCGGAGCTGAACGCGATCGCTGGCAACGTGATCGCGTACGGCGCGACGAGCGGCGAGGTCTTCCTGCGCGGTCAGGTCGGCGAGCGGTTCTGCGTGCGCAACTCCGGCGCGACCGCGGTCGTCGAGGGCGTGGGCGACCACGGGTGCGAGTACATGACAGGCGGCACCGTCCTGGTGCTCGGTCCGACCGGTCGCAACTTCGGCGCCGGGATGTCCGGCGGCGTGGCGTTCGTGCTCGACCTGGACGAGCAGATGGTCAACACGGAACTCGTCGACGTCCTACCCATCCGCGAGGACGACCTGGAGCGGGTGCACACCCTGCTGCGCGACCACCACGAATGGACCGAATCGCAGGTGGCCGCCAAGCTGCTCGCGAACTGGCCCGAGGCCGCCGAGCGCCTCAGCCTCGTACTGCCGCGCGACTACCAGCGGGTGCTGGACGTGCGGGCCAAGGCCGACGAAGAGGGGCTGGACCCCGACGGCGGCCAGGTCTGGGAACGAATCATGGAGGTGAACCGTGGCTGACCCACGAGGGTTCCTGAAGGTCCGCGACCGGGCTCTGCCGAAGCGCCGGCCCGTCTCGGTACGGATCAAGGACTGGAAAGAGGTCTACGAGGAGCAGCAGCTCGCAGAGCTGCAGCAGCAGGCGGGCCGTTGCATGGACTGCGGAATCCCGTTCTGCCACAACGGGTGTCCTCTCGGCAACCTGATCCCCGAATGGAACGATCTTGCCTGGAAGGGCGATTGGCCCGACGCGATCGAGCGGCTGCACGCCACGAACAACTTCCCGGAGTTCACCGGCCGGCTGTGCCCTGCACCGTGCGAGACGGCGTGCGTGCTCGGGATCAGCGAGCCCGCTGTCACCATCAAGCAGGTCGAGCTGACCACCATCGAGCAGGCCTTCGAGGCCGGCGCGGTCGAGCCGCAACTGCCCACCCGTCTGACCGGCAAGACCGTGGCCGTCATCGGCTCCGGCCCCTCGGGGCTGGCCGCCGCCCAGCAGCTGACCCGGGCCGGTCACACGGTCGCCGTGTACGAACGCGACGACAAGCCCGGCGGTCTGATGCGCTACGGCATCCCCGAGTTCAAGATGGAGAAGGCGGTCCTGGACCGTCGCCTCGAGCAGATGATGGCCGAGGGCACCCGGTTCCGCTGCTCGACCGACGTCGGGGGAGAGCTCACCGGATCGGCGCTGCGCCAGCGGTACGACGCGGTCGTGCTCGCGATCGGCGCCACGGTCCGGCGCGGCCTGCCGGCCCCGGGCCACGAGCTGAACGGTGTGGTGCAGGCGATGGACTTCCTGCCGGGCGCCAACCGGGCGGCGCTCGGTGAGCAGGTCGAGGACCAGATCACCGCCAAGGACAAGCACGTGGTCGTGATCGGCGGCGGCGACACCGGGGCCGACTGCATCGGCACCTCCCACCGCCAGGGCGCCGCGTCCGTGACGTCGCTGGAGATCATGCCCAAGCCCGGTGAGGAGCGTGCCGAGGCCAACCCGTGGCCGACGTACCCGATGCTCTACCGCGTGGCGAGCGCGCACGAGGAGGGCGGCGAGCGGGTCTACGCGATCAGCACCAAGGAGTTCCTGGACGACGGCAACGGCAACGTGAAGGCACTGCGGCTGGTCGAGGTCGAGCGCAAGGGCAGCGGCTTCGAGGAGGTCGAGGGCTCCGAGCGGGAGATCCCGGCCGACCTGGTGCTGCTCGCCATGGGCTTCCTCGGCCCGCAGAGCGAGGGACTTATCGAGCAGCTCGGGGTCGAGTTGGACGAGCGCACGAACGTGCGACGCGACGCCGACTTCATGTCGAGCGTGCCGGGCGTCTTCGTCGCCGGCGACGCCGGTCGCGGCCAGTCCCTGATCGTCTGGGCGATCGCCGAGGGGCGGGCCGCCGCACGTGGTGTGGACGCGTTCCTCAGCGGCGCGTCGGACCTCCCGGCGCCGATCGCTCCGACCGATCGGCCGCTCACCGTCTGATCGGCGAAGTTACCTGGTAGTACGGCGTATCAGGTGCGTGAAAGACCGTGCGCCGTCGATAGGCTCGACGCATGCGTCACGCCAAGATCGTCTGCACGCTCGGTCCTGCCACCTCCTCCGCGGAACGCTGTCGCGAACTGGTCGAGGCGGGCATGGACGTCGCCCGCCTCAACCTGTCGCACGGCGCCTACGAGGACCACGAGGAGGTCTACAACAACCTGCGCCGCGCCAGTGAACAGAGCGGCCGCCCATTGGCCATCCTCTGCGACCTGCAAGGCCCCAAGATCCGCACCGGCCGCTTCTCGGCCGGCCCGATCGTGCTGACCAAGGGCGATCGGTTCACCATCACCAGCGACGACGTCGACGGCACCCAGGAGCGGGTGTCCACGACGTACAAGGGACTGCCCGGCGACGTGCAGCCCGGCGACTCCCTGCTCATCGACGACGGCAAGGTCTCGCTGCGAGCCCTGCAGGTCACCGCGACCGACGTGCTCACCGAGGTCGTCGAAGGCGGCACGGTCTCCAACAACAAGGGCATCAACCTGCCCGGGGTCGCGGTGAGCGTCCCCGCGCTGTCCGCCAAGGACGAGGCCGACCTGCGGTGGGCACTGCGGCTGGGCGCCGACCTGATCGCGCTCTCTTTCGTGCGCGAGGCGGCCGACATCGACCGCGCCCACGAGATCATGGACGAGGTCGGACGCCGGGTGCCGGTCGTGGCGAAGATCGAGAAGCCCCAGGCCGTCGACAACCTGGCCGAGATCGTGGAGGTCTTCGACGCGATCATGGTGGCGCGCGGCGACCTGGGTGTGGAGCTTCCTCTCGAGGAGGTGCCGATCGTGCAGAAGCACGCGGTCGAGCTCGCCCGGCGCGCGGCCAAGCCGGTCATCGTCGCCACCCAGGTGCTGGAGTCGATGATCGAGAACTCCCGGCCGACCCGCGCCGAGGCCAGCGACTGCGCGAACGCGGTGCTGGACGGCGCCGACGCGATCATGCTGTCGGGGGAGACCAGCGTCGGCGCGTGGCCCATCGAGTCCGTCCGCACCATGGCCCGGATCATCGCGAGCACCGAGGACCACGGGCTGGAGCGCATCGCGCCGCTCGGCACCCGCCCGCACACCAAGGGCGGCGCGGTCACACGGGCCGCCGCCGACATCGGCGAACTGCTCGGGGTGAAGTACCTCATCCCGTTCACCACCAGCGGCGATTCCGCGCTGCGGCTGGCCCGGTTGCGCAGCCCCCGCCCGATGCTGGCCTTCACCTGCGACCCGGTCGTGCGCAACCGGCTCGCGCTGGTCTGGGGGGTGCACCCCTACCTGATGCCCGAGGTCAAGCACACCGACCAGATGGCCATGCAGGTCGATGAGATCCTTCTGGCCAACGGCGCCTGCGTCGAGGGCGACCTCGTGGTCATCATCGCCGGATCGCCTCCCGGCATCCCCGGCTCCACCAATGCGCTGCGGGTCCACCAGATGGGCGACGCCAAGAACAAGGTGGCGGCTGCGTACGACGAGCCGGCCACGTCGTACGACGGCCCGATGATCTAGCCGCGACCAGTGCGCCGCCGACCCTGACGCAGTTCGGCCCGAGGGTCACAGGTCGACCTGTGGCCCTCGGGCCGACGTGTGCCACCGTCGCGACCGTGTACGCCGCCCCGTATGCTGACGCGCGCACGAACCACCGCCGGGGTGGTGGAATGGCAGACACGGAGCACTCAAAATGCTCTGCTCGAAAGGGCGTGCGGGTTCGAATCCCGCTCCCGGCACCAGCCTCGCACCGTGAGAACGACGAACGGGGGATCCACCAGGACCCCCCGTTCGTCGTACGTCGAGCCAGGAGAGCTAGAACTCCTTCGGTGCCGTGCTCTTGTCGGCTGATTCGTCCTCGACCGGCACGATGATCGGTCGCAGCCCGGCCCACAGAGCCATCAGGACCGCTACCAGGATCATCGCGAGCCCGGACCACAGGTTGAGGTTGACCCCGCCCGTCTTGTGACTGTCGGAGTCGGTGTAGTTGAAGGCGCCCATGATCGTGAGGACCACGCCGTAGATCGCGAAGAGCGCGGCGATGATGTTGCGGACGTCGAAGAGACCGGCCGCGCGCCGATGGGCGGGCGCTGTTGTCGTCTGAGCCATGAGACGTCCTTAGTGGAAGATGACGTTGAGGATGATGACGAGGACCAGGGACAAACCGGCCAGCTTGGTGGGGGAGAGCCACCAGTGGGCGACCTCGCCTTCGGCGAAGTCGGCCTTGGGGGTCATCGAGTAGACCAGTCCCCGAAGCTCCGACTCCGGCTTGGGACTCGTGTACATCGTGACCACGATGCTCACGATCACGTCGACGACGAATGCCGCACCTGCACTGACGAAGCTGGCGCCCTGGCCGGTGAGGTTCAGCGCGCCGATGGACAAGTTGCCGAGCGCGTCCTTGGACAGGATCGCCACTACGAGAGCGCCGAGCGTTCCCGACACCAGACCGGTCCAGCCGGCCGTGGGGGTCATCCGCTTCCAGAACATGCCGACGATGAAGGTCGCGAAGAGCGGTGCGTTGAAGAACCCGAAGAGGGTCTGCAGGTAGTTCATGACGTTCGGGTACTGGCTGGCGAACGCCGACGTCCCTACGGCGACCAGCGTGCCGAGGACCGTCGCGATCCGCCCGAACGCCAGGTAGTAGTCGTCGCTGCGGTCCTTCTGGATGTAGGTCTGCCAGATGTCGTAGCTCATCACCGTGTTGAACGCCGACAGGTTGGCGGCCATACCGGCCATGAATGCCGCGAGCAGACCGGCGATGGCGACGCCGAGCAGTCCGTTCGGCAACAGGTCGCGCATCAGGAAGAGCAGCGCGTTGTTGTAGTCCGGCTTCTTCTCGCCGGCGAACGCGCCGAGACCGGCGGCCGCCATGCCCGGGATGATCACGATGAAGGGGATGAACATCTTCGGGAAGGAGCCGATGACCGGCGCCCGCTTGGCGGAGTTCATGTCCTTGCTGACCATCGCGCGCTGGACCTCGACGAAGTTGGTCGTCCAGTAGCCGAACGACAGCACGAAGCCCAGACCGAAGACGATGCCGAGGATGGAGAGGAACGAGCTGCTGAAGCCCGTGAGCCCGTTGCCCGGCCACGAGTGGGTCTGGTCGTGGGTGAGCTTGCTGGTGAGGCCGTTCCACCCACCGATCTTCTTCATCGCGATGATGGTGAGCGGCAGCAGCGCCGCCACGATGACGAAGAACTGCAGCACCTCGTTGTAGATCGCCGCTGATAGACCACCGAGGGTGATGTAGCTGAGGACGATGAGCGCAGCGATCACCGTGGACAGCCAGATGTTCCAGCCGAACAGGGTGTTGACGATGGTCGCCAGCAGGTAGAGGTTGATGCCCGCGATCAGCAACTGGGCCACGGCGAAACTGATCGAGTTGACCAGGTGGGCCGCGGAACCGAAGCGCCGGTACATGAACTCCGGGACACTGCGCACCCCGGAGCCGTAGTAGAAGGGCATCATCACCACGGCGAGGAAGAGCATCGCGGGGACGGCGCCGATCCAGTAGTAGTGGAAGGTCGGCAGCCCGATCTGCGCGCCGTTGGCCGACATGCCCATGATCTCGGTCGCGCCGAGGTTGGCCGAGACGAACGCGAGCCCGGTGATCCATGCCGGTAGCGACCGGCCGGACAGGAAGAAGTCGACGCTGCTGGAGACCTGACTGCGGGCAATCAGGCCGATGCCGAGCACGAAGACGAAATAGGTCGCGATGAGGATGTAGTCGATCGGCCCGGCATCCAGCCGCAGGCCGCCGGACACGGCGTTCACCGGAGTACCCCGATGGCTGTGCTCGACTCGTCCGAGCTCCACGTGCTCGCGTGAATCGGCGGCATCGTGCCGACGGGTCGGCGGCCGCCCGTGTGCAACGTCATGGTGATGTCCTCCGTAGTGCCCGCGGACGACGTGCTCGCTCGAGGGCAGCACGCGCGGACCGCGGGTCGTCGATGTGATCGTTGACACTCTGGCGTGGATGTTCGATCATTGTCAACCAGCTTCGCCCATCAACCGCGCAGGTTCACACATATCTCGCCCATGCACGCCACGGTGTACGAGTGCGATGTGCGTTACTGTTCGATCAGTGCTTCTCGCGAGGGTTCTTCAGGGCTCTCGACGAGCCCTCGCGTCCGTCACACCTAGGGGAGTGCCCGTGCTAGCTCGCGAACGCCAGGAGCGCATCCTGTCGCGAGTCCGGGCCGACGGCAGCGCGCGGGTCGCTCAGCTGACGGCCCAGTTCGGGGTGTCGGAGATGACCATCCGACGCGATCTGGACCAGTTGGACTCCGAAGGCCTGGTCGACAAGGTGCACGGCGGCGCGACGATGCCGCGGCAGGCGGTCACCGACGAACCGGGATTCAGCCGCAAGTCGCAGTTGAAGATGGCGGAGAAGAAGGCCATCGCCCGCGAGGCGGCGGCACTGATCCGCCCGGGCTGGGCCGTCGGTTTCGGCGGCGGTACGACGGCCTGGCAGGTCGCGCAGGAACTCGGCGCCGGCGCGGTCACGGGGTTGACCATCGTGACCAACTCGATCCAGGTGGCGACGGCGATCGACCCCGAGGGCGCCGGTCCCAACGTCATCCTCACCGGCGGGCTGCGCACGCCGTCCGACGCGCTCGTCGGGCCGGTGGCGCTCAACACCATGCGCAGCCTGCACCTGGACGCACTCGTCCTGGGCGCCCACGGTTTCGACCCCGGACGCGGACTCACCACCCCCAACCTGATGGAGTCGGAGATCAACCGCGCGATGATCGACGGCGCCAATCGCCTGATCGTCGTGGCGGATTCGAGCAAATGGGGAGTGGGAGGACTCGCGACGTTCGCCAGATTCGACGAGATCGACATCCTGGTGACCGACACCGGTCTCCCGCGCGACGCGCGAACCGCTCTGGAGGGCGCCATCGGCGCCATCCACCTCGTCGATGTGCAAGGAGGCACCGCCGATGAAGGTCACTAAGGCGTCGCTGGCGGACGGCCGCGACATCATCTACTACGACGAGGAGGACGACGCCGCGCGGCGGCTCGTCGACACCCGGGATCTGAGCGGAGCGCCCACCCTGCACTCCGAGGTGCGGTACGACCCGCTGCTCAAGGAGTGGGTCGCCATCGCCTCGCACCGTCAGAGTCGCACCTACCAGCCGCCGACCAGCGACTGCCCGCTCGATCCGAGCACGCCGGAGCGGGCGACGGAGATCCCGTCGTACGACTACGACGTGGTCGTGTTCCAGAACCGGTTCCCGTCGTTTGCCCAGGGGGTGCCGCCCGTGCTGGACCGCGTCGACGACGAGCCGCTCCTCGTGCAGAAGCCGGGCGAGGGCCGTTGCGAGGTGGTGTGTTTCAGCTCCGACCACAACGCGTCGCTCGGTGACGTGTCGCCACGTCGGATGCGCACGATCGTCGACGCGTGGGCCGACCGCACCGCGGCGCTGAACGCGCTGGAGGAGGTCTCCCACGTCTTCCCGTTCGAGAACCGCGGCTCCGAGATCGGCGTCACGCTGAGCCACCCGCACGGGCAGATCTACGGCTATCCGTTCGTGCCGCCGTGGACCGCGCGGATGCTCGCCTCGGCGGCGGAGCACCACGACCAGCACGGCACCAACCTCTTCGAGGACCTGCTGCACGCCGAGCAGCGCAGCGGCACCCGGGTGGTGACGGCCAGCGAGCACTGGACGGCGTTCGTGCCCGCTACCGCGCGCTGGCCCATGGAGGTGCACCTCTACCCCAACCGGCGGGTGCGCGAGTTGCCCGAGCTGGACGACGCGCAGCGGGACGACTTCGCGCACGTGTACCTCGACGTGCTGCACCGCCTCGACGGGCTCTACGACCTGCAGATGCCGTACGTATCGGGCTGGAACCAGGCGCCTGCCGGGGGCGACACGCTCGGGGCGGAGCATGCGTACCTGCATCTGCGGTTGCTCTCCAACCGCCGCGGTCCCACGAAGCTGAAGTACACCGCGGGATCCGAGAGCGGGATGGGGGTCTTCATCAACGACGTCGCGCCGGAGATGCAGGCCGCGTCGCTGCGCGAAGTCGCCGTCCGATGAGCGACGACGCCTTCGAGGCGGCGTACGGACGCCCGGCCGAGCTTGCGTGGCACGCGCCCGGCCGGGTCAACATCATCGGCGAACACACCGACTACAACGACGGATTCGCTCTCCCCGCCGCGTTACCGCTCGGAGTGACGGCACAGGTCGCGGCGCGCGACGACGGCGTCATCCGGGCCTCGTCGGTGCAGGATGACGACGCGGTGACCGTCCCGATCGTGGACCTCGCCCCGGGCAGCGTGCAGGGCTGGGCCGGGTACGTCGTCGGGGTGATCTGGGCGTTCCGCGAGGCCGGCCACCACATGCCGGGCCTGGACATCGTCGTCGACGGATCGGTGCCGATCGGATCGGGGCTGTCGTCGTCCGCGGCGCTGGAGTGCGCGGTCGCCGGGGCGGTCGACGACCTGTTCGGTCTCGGTTCGACACCTGCCGACCTGATCACCGTGGCGCGGCGGGCCGAGAACGACTACGTCGGCGTCCCCACCGGCGCACTCGACCAGTCCGCGTCGGTGTTGTGCCGGGAAGCCGAGGCTCTCTTCATCGACTTCAGGTCGATGGACACGCGCCGGGTGCCGCTGGACCTGGACGGCGCCGGACTGCGGTTGCTGGTCATCGACACCCAGGCCCGCCACCAGCTCGCGGACGGCGAGTACGCCAAACGGCGCGCCGAATGCGCCCGTGCCGCGGAGCTTTTGGGGGTGCCCATGCTGCGCGACATCGACGACGACGGGCTCGCCGGGGCACTCGAGCGGCTCACGGACCCGGTGCTGCGGCGCCGCGCCCGGCACATCGTGACCGAGAACGCCAGGACCTTGCAGACGGTGCGGGTGCTGGAGGGGCAGGGCGACCCTCGGGCGATCGGTGCCCTCCTGCTCGCCTCCCACGTCTCCCTGCGCGACGACTTCGAGGTGTCCTGTCGCGAGCTCGACCTCGCCGTGTCGACGGCGATGGACACGGGCGCGCACGGAGCGCGGATGACCGGCGGCGGCTTCGGCGGCAGCGCCATCGCACTCGTCGACGACACCGACACCGACGCTGTCACCGACGCCGTTCAGGGCGCGTTCGCCGAGGCTGAACTCACGGCACCGGTGATCTTCGCGATGCAGCCGGCCCGCGGCGCGCACCGTTGCGACGAGTGAGCCTCTGCCGCTCTAGTCCCATCCCTCGGCGTCCTCGAGCGTGATGAATCCGTCCTGATCGGTGTCGTACCGACCGAACTGGGCCTTGATGAGCAGCGGCGCCTCGGCATACGAGAGGCGACCGTCGCCGTCGTCGTCGAAGTCCTCCAGGACCTTCTTGAAGTTCGCGATCATCGTGTCGCGTTCGGCGCTGCTCTGGTCCTTGATGTGCGCGAACGGGTCGTGCAGCTCGACCGGTGAGGCGCCGGGCGTGTTGGAGGAGAAGAACGTCACCAGCTTGTTGCGGCCCTGGCCGAGCGTGGTGACGTTGTGCGTCGTGTGCGGCGGCACCCGCACGATCGCCGGCGCCTTCATGTAATGGATGTCGTCGCCCGAGACGAACGCGGCCTCACCCTCGGCGAGGACGAAGACCTCCTCGGTCGGGTGCTGGTGCAGCGGGGGACCGAAGCCGGGTCCGGTCTCGGTGACCTGGACCGTCGAGTTGTCCCATCCGTAGTGCTCGCCCTCCAGTTCGACGAAGTAGTCGCCGCTGCGCACATTCCAGAAGTTGAAGAGGGACTGGTTCTGCAGCACCCAGGGCAGCCCGAGCTGGAACACGTCGCCCGGTGTCACTTCGACCTGCCTGCGCGGTGTCGATCCGCCGTCGGTGGACTGCGTCATCTCACGTCTCCCGTATCCTCGGATTCTTATACGATCAGTGATCGCCGGAGACTACGACGGTAGCCACCGGCATCAGGCAGAGCAAGGGCTCGCGCCGACGAATGAAGGGTGCAGCGATGACGGAACGACGTCGCCGGGTCCGCCCGCGGTCAGAGAAGGTGACGCTGAGCGTCGCCGCGTTCACCGACGTGGCCGTCGGTCTGCTCCAGCGAGAGGGCGCGGGCGCGATCACGCTGCGGCGGGTGGCCGCCGAGCTGCAGACCGGACCGGCGTCGGTCTACGGGCACGTGAGCACGATGCAGGAACTGCACGAGCTCGTCCTCGATCGCATGCTGGGCACCGTCGACCTTCGCGCCGACCTCGCCGACGAGCCGCGCAGCCGCGTCGAGGGGATCCTCGACTCGTACGCCACGATGCTGCTCGACCATCGAGGGCTGGCCGACCTCGCCTCCGGGTTCATCCCCCACGGGGAGAACGCGCTCGCGCTGGCCGAGGCCGTGATCGGCTCTCTGCTGCGGCTGGGTCTGAGCCCGGGCCGCGCGGCGTGGGGCTACGACCTGCTGATGCTGCGCATGACGGCGGCGGCGGCCGAACAGGATCGCTGGCGGGATCTCGACGGCACGAAGACAGACGCGGCGGCCGCCTTCCGCGACGCCGATCCACTCCGGTATCCGAACATCTCTCGCGTGCGGGGCCATCTGTTCTCCGGCGGGCGGGCGCGTTCGGCGTGGGCAGTGGAGGCGATCCTCGCGGGTATCGCCGACGCGCCCGATCCGGCGGAGCGGATGTCACGCGGTGGTGCTCCAGAGTTTTCGGGCCCGTAACACGCCGTGACTAGGCTCGATCGGCGTGAGCGACGAAGCGAACGACGGTCCAGTGCAGCGCTATCCGGCCTCGGGCGACCCGGCGGAGTCGGGCGACCCGGGAGACCCGGGAGACCCGCGCGGGTCGGGATCCGCTCGCGGTGTCGCCCAGGCGGCCCTGCGGGTGCTGGTCGCCGAGGACGAGGCGCTGATCCGGATGGACCTCGCCGAGATGCTGGCGGAGGCGGGGTACGACGTCGTCGCCCAGGTGCGTGACGGCCGGTCCGCGATCGAGCAGGCCCGCACCCTGCGCCCGGACCTGGTGGTGATGGACGTCAAGATGCCCGGTCTGGACGGCATCAGCGCCGCCGAGACGATCGGGCAGGAGGGCATCGCGCCGGTCGTCATGCTGACGGCCTTCTCCGACAAGGACCTGGTCGACCGAGCGGGCGACGCGGGGGTGATGGGCTACGTCCTCAAACCGTTCACGATCGACGATCTGCGGCCGGCCCTCGCGATCGCCTGGACCCGGTGGTCCGAGCGGCGCGCGCTCACCGCGGAGGTGGCCGACCTGTCCGACCGGCTGGAGACGCGCAAACGACTGGACAAGGCCAAGGGCGTCCTGATGAAACAGCTGTCCCTGGACGAGCCCGCGGCGTTCCGCTGGATCCAGAAGGCCGCGATGGACCGCCGCCTCGGCATGCGGGAGGTGGCCGACGCCGTCATCGCGGGGGCACAGCCGTCGCCCGGTCGTACCGCAGAGTAGATAGTCCACCAAAGGTCACAAACCGGAATCGAACCGGCGCGGAATCCGTTTCGGGGCCCTCGTGCTCCGTACCCTTCGACCATCTTGCTGCGCTCGCAGCGTCCGATCGTGAAAATCAGGAGGCAGTCTCGTGCGTTCGACCTTGATCAAGGTGGGTGTACCCGTCGTCGTTGGCGCCCTCGCACTGTCCGCATGCGGAAGCCGCAGCGGCGGCGGGAGCAGCAGCGGCAGCGGTGGCGGCGGGAGCAGCAAGGTCGCCACCATCGGCGTCACCGCCCCCTTCTCCGGTGACCTGTCGGCAGTGGGTCTCGGCATCGAGAACTCGGTCAAGCTGGCCGTGCAGCAGGCGAACGCGAAGAAGACCATCCCCGGCTGGACCCTCAAGGCCGAGGCCGTGGACGACCAGGGTAAGCCGGAGGTCGGCACCAACGCCGCCACTAAGCTCGCGGGTGACAGCACCGTCGTTGGCGTCGTCGGCAACCTCAACTCCAGCGTCTCCACCAGCACCCAGCCGGTCTTCGCGAAGGCCAACATCGTGCAGGTGTCCCCGGCCAACACCGGTGTCGCGCTGACCAACGTCAACGGCAAGCGCCCCTATGACACCTACTTCCGCACCTGCACCACGGACGCCATCCAGGGCCCGTTCGCCGCGAAGTACCTGATCAGCCAGGGCATCAAGAAGGTCGCCACGATCAACGACCAGAAGACCTACGGTGCCGGTCTGACCGCGGCATTCGAGAAGGAGTTCAAGAAGGAGGGCGGCACCATCACCGCCTCCCAGACGATCACCGACGCGCAGACGAACTACTCCTCGGTGATCAGCCAGATCAAGCCGGGCGCCCCGCAGGCCCTCTACTACGGTGGCGAGTACCCGCAGGCCGGCCCGCTGTCCAAGCAGCTGGCGCAGGGCGGTCTGTCCATCCCGGTCATGGGCGGTGACGGCATCTACGACCCGAAGTACATCGCCCTCGGCGGTCGCGCCAACGACCTGGCGACCTCGGTGGGTGCGCCGACCGACAGCACGGCCGCCGGCAAGTCCTTCCTCGCGCAGTACAAGGCTGCCGGGTTCTCCAACGAGGCCGGTGGCTACGGCGCGTACGCGTTCGATGCCGCCAACGCCATCATCGAGGCGCTCAAGACCTCGCTGAAGGACGCCAAGACCGCGCAGGACGCTCGCGCAGCCACCGTGAAGGCCATGGCGAACGTCAGCTTCACCGGTGTCACCGGCAAGGTGGCGTTCGACTCCTTCGGCGACACCACCAACAAGGTGCTGACCGTCTACAAGGTCACCGGCGGGGCGTGGGTCGCGGCCAAGACCGACACGTTCTGATCTGACTCAGCGCGCGGGGGCGGGAACTCATCGGAGTTCTCGCCCCCGCGTTGCCCTGACTCTCCTGGGAGCCTGATGACTCTGTTCATCCAGCAGTTGCTCAACGGCCTGACCGTCGGGTCGCTGTACGCCTTGATCGCCGTCGGCTACACCGTCGTGTACGGCATCGTCCAACTGATCAACTTCGCCCACGGCGAGGTCTTCATGATCGGCGCCTTCGGGTCGCTCGCGACCTGGCAGGTCGTGTGCCGGTCCAACACCGGCCTGTGGGTGCTGCCGATCATGATCGTCGGCGGGGCCGTGTGCTCCGTGGTCGTCGCCCTCCTGATGGAGCGCTTCGCCTACCGGCCGCTGCGCAACGCACCGCGGCTCGCACCGCTGATCACCGCCATCGGGATCTCGATCGCCCTGCAGCGCGCCATCCAGCTCTGGTACCCCGGCGCCACCAGCAACGTGTCCTACCCCAGCATCGACGGGGTGACCGGAAGCTCCCTCACCATCGGCAGCGTCGTCATCCAGCGCACCACGCTCTTCACGCTGTGCGTCCTGATCGTCAGTGCGGCGGCTCTCTACATCTTCATCAGCCGCACCCGCACCGGGAAGGCCATGGTCGCGGTCTCGCAGGACCCGGACACGGCCCGCCTGATGGGGATCAACGTCGACCGCATCATCGCGGCGGCGTTCGCCATGGGTGCCATCCTGGCCGCGCTGGCCGGCGTCGCCCAGGGCCTGCGCGACAGCAACGTGTCGTCCACGATGGGGTTCCTCGCGGGGCTGAAGGCCTTCACCGCGGCGGTCCTCGGCGGCATCGGCAACATCCAGGGTGCCGTCGCCGGTGGTCTGGTCCTCGGCCTCATCGAGGCCATGGCCACCCAGTACATCCCCGGCCAGTTCGGCGGGAACGCCTGGAGTGACGTGTACGCATTCATCGTCCTGATCCTGGTGCTGGTCTTCCGGCCGCAGGGTCTCTTCGGAGCCCGGGTGGTGGACCGCGCATGAACATCCCCAAGATCACGATCGAACCCCGACCGAACGTCGGCAAGGCTCTGCTCGCGGGCGGTTCGGTCCTGCTGATCGTCTCCGCACTGCTGGCCTGGAGCTACGACTCGACGATTCTCGGCGACCTGTCGATCACTGGTAATCCCGCGCCGCTGCAGGAGCTCGCCATCGTGATGGGCGTCGTCGGCCTCATCGAGGCCGCCCTCGTGCACCGCCGGCTGTCCTCGCTGTCCTGGTGGGACACCACCTACAGCGCCAAGGCCCTCGCGGTCGGCGCGCTGGTCTACATCGTGCTCATCGACTACAACATCGCCTTCCAGTCCGGGGGAGTCATCAACCTGGACCCCGGCGCCTGGCTGGCACTGGTCGCCACCGTCGCGATGGTCGCGGGAGCGCTGCTGCTCGCGCCGGTCAAGGTGACCAACCAGCTGAAGGTGCACGGCGCCAACTGGTTGGAGATCGTGGTGATCGCGGCGACCCTCGCGGGTCTGCTGTTGATGGTCGCCTTCATCCTGCACGGCGACGACGGCGGCTCCGTGCTGGCTGCGCTCGCCGCAGGGGGCACCTTCGGCACGCTGCTCTTCCGTGGTGGATTCTTCACCTGGCTGTCGGTCGCGGCCGCCCGTCACCGCCCGGTGATCATGCTGGGCGCGCTGGTGGTGGCGCTGCTCTTCCCGCTCACCCAGAACGGCACCGACGCCAACATGTCGATCGCCGTCGACATCGCGATCTTCCTGTGCGCGGCGCTCGGGCTCAACATCGTCGTCGGCCTGGCGGGTCTGCTCGACCTCGGGTACATCGCCTTCCTGGGCACCGGCGCGTACGTCGGCGCGATGATGTCGAGCGCGGCGAGCGCCACGATCGGGTGGCACCCGCCGTTCCTCGTGGTCGCCCTGCTCGGCGCTCTGACCTCCGCCGTGCTCGGCCTGATCATCGGATCGCCCACCCTGCGGTTGTCGGGCGACTACCTGGCGATCGTGACGCTGGCGTTCGGCGAGATCTTCCACACCGCCGTCAACAACATGGACGGCACCAACGGCCCGGACCTCACCCACGGCCCGAACGGCATCGCGGGAATCCCCGATCTCAACCTGTTCGGGTTCAACTTCGGGTCCTCGCACAGACTCGGGTCGTTCACCATCTCGAACTACTCCAATTACTACATCCTGCTGGTGTTCGTGGCGGCGTTGATCATCACGATCTTCTCCCGCCTCAACAACAGCCGGATCGGGCGCGGCTGGATCGCCATCCGTGAGGACGAGCGGGCCGCCGAGGCGATGGGCGTCAACATCTTCGGACTGAAGATCCTGGCCTTCGCCGGTGGCGCGTTCCTCGCCGGGCTGGCGGGCACGGTGCAGGCGCACGCCACCCCGTCCGTCGTACCCGACAACTACACCTTCCAGGAGTCCTCGTTCCTGCTCGCGGCGGTCGTGCTGGGCGGCATGGGCACGGTGGTGGGTGTGGCGCTCGGCGCGACGGTGCTCAAGCTGCTACCGGAGAAGCTGCGTTTCATCGAGGACTACCGGCTGCTGATCTTCGGTCTGGCTCTGGTGCTGATGATGCGTTTCCGTCCGGAGGGCTTGATCGCGAGCCGCCGGCGTCAGTTGGAGTTCCATGACGAGGACGAGGACCTGGCGACCGTCGTTCAGAAGGAACACGTGGACGAGCAGAAGGCGAACGCATGAGCACCGTGACACGGCGGCCCCGGGACACCGAGTTCTCGTCCGGCAAGGGCGACGTCCTGCTCGAGGCCTCTGACGTCCTCATGCAGTTCGGAGGTCTGACGGCCGTCAAGGACGTCAACATGACGGTCCACGAGGGCGAGATCGTCGGTCTGATCGGCCCGAACGGCGCCGGGAAGACGACTTTCTTCAACTGCCTCACCGGTCTCTACAAGCCCACCTCTGGGGCGGTGCGGCTCAGCGGTGAGCAGATCCCGCCGAAGCCGCGCAAGGTCGTGCGGGCCGGGATGGCGCGCACCTTCCAGAACATCCGGCTCTTCGGCAACATGACCGCGCTGGAGAACGTCATGGTCGGCACCTACTGCCGCACCACGTCGGGGGTGCTCACCACGATCCTGCGGGGGCCGAAGTTCCACCGCGAGGAGCGGGAGACCCGGGTCAAGGCGCAGGAGCTGCTGGACTTCGTCGGGCTCGGTCACACGACGGAGCTGCTGGCCCGCAACCTGCCGTACGGCGACCAGCGCCGGTTGGAGGTCGCGCGCGCTCTGGCCACCGACCCCAAGGTGGTGCTGCTCGACGAGCCGACGGCGGGCATGAACCCGCAGGAGACCCAGCAGGCCTCGGATCTGATCTTCCGGATCCGCGACACCGGACGCGCGGTCGTGGTGATCGAGCACGACATGCGGTTCATCTTCAACCTCTGCGACCGGGTGCTGTGCCTGGTGCGCGGCGAGGTGCTGGTCGAGGGCACGCCGGAACAGGTGCAGTCCGACCCGCGGGTCATCGAGGCCTACATCGGCACCGGCGAAGACGACGATTTCGACGACGACGATCTGCAGGAGGACCCGGCGTGACCGCGATGCTCGAGGTCAAGGACCTGTCGGTGGCCTACGGCAAGATCACCGCCGTGAAGGGCATCAACTTCACGGTGGAGGAGGGCCAGGTCGTCACCCTGATCGGTACCAACGGTGCCGGTAAGACCACCACGCTGCGAACCATCTCGGGGTTGTTGCGCCCCTCGAAGGGTGAGATCTCCTTCCTGGGCAAGCGCATCGACAAAGCGCCGGCGCACTCCATCGTCACGATGGGCCTCGCGCACTCGCCGGAGGGTCGACGCATCTTCCCCCGGCAGTCGGTGGAGGAGAACCTCATGCTGGGCGCGTTCGCGCGTCGCGACCGCGCTGACATCCAGGCGGATCTGAAGGAGGCCTACGACCTCTTCCCGATCCTGGCCGAACGTCGCAAGCAGCCGGCCGGTACGTTCTCCGGTGGTGAGCAGCAGATGCTGGCCATGGGCCGGGCGATGATGAGCAGGCCGAAGCTGCTGATGCTGGACGAGCCGTCGATGGGGCTCTCGCCGATCATGATGAAGAAGATCATGACCACGGTGCGCACTCTGCAGAAGCGCGGCACGACGATCCTGTTGGTCGAGCAGAACGCCCGTGCGGCACTGAAACTCGCATCGCACGGCTACGTGCTCGAGGTCGGCAAGATCGTGCTCGACGGTCCCGGGTCGGAGTTGCTCGTCAGCGACGACGTGAAGAAGGCGTACCTGGGAGAGGACTGAAAGGGGGCGGGGTTGATACGGATCCGGTGGATCCGTCCAACCTCTGTTCAAGGGTGAAGGGGATGGCACTAAGGTCAGTACGTTCCGTCCCCCGTCGCGCGAGGTGTCGCCCGAATGGCTCGTCCCACCGTCCAGGTGACCATCGCTTCCCCGAGTGATCAGGACCGCTTGATACCCCTGTGGGTGCAGCTGCGATCCGAGACCGGGCAGACCAAGGAGTGGGCTGAGCGCGCCGCTCAGGACGGTCGGATGGAGGCAGCCCTGTCGCGCGACGACGTACGCGTCTTTCTGGCCACCAGCGACGATCGCGACACCGGCTTCGCCGTCGTGATCCGCAGCCCGCTGTCCGGTCTCGGTGACGAGCAGGCCGTGTGGATCGATCAGATGTGGGTCGCCCCCGAACACCGCGGCACCGGCGTGGCGAAGGCGCTGCTCACGCGGGTCTCGGCGTACGGCGAGGAGCAGGGCAGCACCCAGGTGGTGTGCTGCGTGCCCACCCACGAGCGCGGCGTCAACCGCTACTTCGCCAAACTCGGGTTCGCCTCCACGGTCACGTTGCGCGTCACCTCGACCGCGTCGCTGCGGCGGAAGCTGACCGGCGTGGCCGAGTCCAAGGGTGCGGCGACGTTGCGGGCGCGGCGTTCGCTGCGGGCGCGTGCGCGCGACGACGTGAAGGTTGCCTCCGGCCTCTGACGGACCGCGCAGCGGAGCGGGGAGGAAGGGGCCGGGAGAGAACGGCCTCTGACGCCCCTCGATTGTCAGCGGATTCGTGACGCGGGTGCCCGAGAACCGCTGACAACCTGGGAGATTCAGGCGCCCGGGGGAGCGGATCGCACCATGCAGGTGATCCGCGCGGTGCACACCCGGCGCCCGTCGTCGTCGAGGATCGCCACGTCGTACGACGCGAGCGTGCGCCCCAGCGAGAGGGCGGTCGCCGTCGCGGTGACGTGACCGGACCGGGCCGCGCGGTGGTGGGTGGCGTTGATGTCGAGCCCGACCGCAATGCCCTTCTCGCCGGCGTGCAGCGCCGCTCCGATCGAGCCGACCGTCTCCGCGAGCACCACGCTCGCGCCGCCGTGCAGCAGGCCGTAGGGCTGGGTGTTGCCCTCCACGGGCATCCGTGCGACCACCCGCTCCGGCGACACCTCGAGGAACTCGATGCCCATCCGCTCGCTGAGCGAGCCGGCGCTCATCTCGTTGAACCGGTCGAGCAGGTCCGCTCTGTCCTGGGCGGGCGTGGCATCGGGCTGTGGCTGACTGGGCTTGCCGGGCTGGCTGGGTTCCGCGTCGTGCGTGGGGGTGTCGGTCATGGGGCTTAGGCTGCCACGCGTGAAACGGCTGCTGTTGTTGGACGGGCATTCCCTTGCGTACCGAGCGTTCTTCGCGCTCCCGGTGGAGAACTTCTCGACCACGACGGGGCAACCGACGAACGCCGTCTACGGCTTCACCTCGATGCTCATCAACGTGCTGCGCGACGAGGAGCCGACCCACGTGGGCGTCGCGTTCGACGTCTCCCGGCAGACGTTCCGCAGCGAGGAGTACGCCGGTTACAAGGCCAACCGTTCGGCGTCCCCCGACGAGTTCAAGGGCCAGGTCTCCCTGGTCCGCGAGGTGCTCGACGCGCTGAAGATCGCCTACGTCGAGCTCCCCGGTTACGAGGCCGACGACATCATCGCCACCCTCACCGCGCAGGCCAACGCGGCGGAGTTCGACGAGGTGCTGATCTGCTCCGGTGACCGTGACGCGATCCAGCTCATCAACGATCGCGTCACGCTGCTCTACCCGCGCAAGGGCGTCTCCGACCTCGCACGGATGACTCCGGCAGCCGTGCAGGAGAAGTACGGCGTGCCACCGGGTCGTTACAGCGACCTGGCCGCCATGGTCGGTGAGACCTCCGACAACCTGCCCGGTGTCCCCGGGGTCGGCCCCAAGACCGCCGCGAAGTGGATCAACCAGTTCGGCGACCTGACGGGCGTCGTGGACCACGTCGGGGAGATCAAGGGCAAGGCCGGGGAGGCACTGCGCGAACACCTCGACGGGGTGCTGCGCAACCGCCGCCTCAACCAGCTGCTCGGCGATCTGGAGCTGCCGCTCGACGTCGACGCGCTGGAGCGACAGGGATGGGACCGCGAGCAGGTGCACACCGTCTTCGACGGGCTGGAGTTCCGGGTGCTGCGCGACCGGTTGTTCGCGACCCTCGACGCCGTCGAGGACGAGGCCAACCCCGACGCCAACGTCGAGGTCGACGGCGTCACGTTGGACAGCTCGGAGGTGTCCGGGTGGTTGGCGGAGGCCGCCGGCGTCGGCGTGCGCAGCGGTCTGCAGGTCGTCGGACAGTGGGCGCGCGGCACCGGTGACGTGCAGGGAGTGGCGATCGCCCCGGCGGGTCGCGACGACGCGGCGTACATCGATCTTGAGACGCTGGCGCCCGACGGGGAGGCAGCGCTGGCAGCCTGGCTGGCCGACGACGAGCGCCCCAAGGCTCTGCACGACGCGAAGGGACCGCTGCAGGCCCTCATGGCACGCGGGATGCCGGTGCGCGGCGTGGTGAGCGACACCGCATTGGCGGCCTACCTCGTGCGGCCGGACCAGCGCTCCTACGACCTGACCGACCTGGTGCTGCGCCACCTCAAACGCGAACTCGTCGGCACCCCCGACAACGCCGCCCAGGGCGTGCTCGACCTGGGGGTGGGCGACCAACGGTCCGACGAGGCGATGGCCCAGGCCCGTGCCGTGCTCGACCTGTCGGTGTCCCTCGACACCGAGTTGGAGGCCATCGGCGAGACCGCGCTGCTGCGCGACGTCGAGCTGCCCCTGGTGGGCGTGCTCGCGACCATGGAGCGGGCGGGTATCGGCGTCGACGTCGACGCGATGCAGGTGCTCGAGGCCGACTACGGCGACGGGGTCTCCTCCGCCGCGGCCGACGCGTACGAGGCCATCGGCGGTGAGCAGATCAACCTCGGCTCGCCGAAGCAGCTGCAGGTGGTGCTCTTCGAGACGCTGGGGATGCCCAAGACCAAGCGCACCAAGACCGGCTACACGACCGACGCCGACGCACTGAGCGACCTCTACGCGCGCACCGAGCACCCGTTCCTGGAGGCGCTGCTGCGCCACCGGGACAGCTCGCGGCTGCGGGTGACGGTGGAGGGGCTGCTCAAGTCCGTCGCCGACGACGGGCGCATCCACACGACGTACCAGCAGACCATCGCCGCGACCGGGCGGCTCTCCTCGACCGATCCCAACCTGCAGAACATCCCGATCCGCACCGAGGCGGGCCGGCGCATCCGCGAGGTCTTCGTGGTCGGATCGGGTTACGAGACACTGATGTCCGCGGACTACAGCCAGATCGAGATGCGCATCATGGCGCACCTGTCCGGCGACGAAGGCCTCATCGAGGCGTTCCGCACCGGTGAGGACCTGCACCGGTTCGTGGGGTCGCGGGTCTTCCACGTCGAGCCCGCCGACGTCACCGGTGAGATGCGCTCCAAGGTGAAGGCGATGTCGTACGGCCTGGCCTACGGGCTGTCGGCGTTCGGGCTGTCCAAGCAGCTGACCATCAGCACCGAGGAGGCCAAGGCGCTGATGGACGAGTACTTCGCCCGGTTCGGTGGGGTGCGCGACTACCTGCGCGAGGTGGTGGCAGCCGCGAGTCTGACCGGTTACACCGAGACCATGCTGGGCCGCCGCCGTTACCTGCCCGACCTGACCTCGACCAACCGGCAGCGCCGCGACATGGCCGAGCGGATGGCGCTCAATGCACCCATCCAGGGATCGGCGGCCGACATCATCAAGCTGGCCATGCTGCGCGTCGACGCCGCACTGCGCACCGCCGACGCGCAGTCGCGGATGCTGCTGCAGGTGCACGACGAACTGGTGCTGGAGATCGCGCCGGGGGAGCGGGCCGACGTCGAGGCGCTCGTACGCCGCGAGATGGGCGCCGCGATCGACCTGGATGTGCCGCTCGACGTCAGTGTGGGTGTCGGCTCGTCCTGGCACGACGCCGCCCACTGACCGGGACTGGACCGTCGCGCCGAGCCGCTAGGTGCGGCGGGGATCGCTGCCTCGTACGACCATGTGCGCAGTGTGCGTCGGTGGCCAGGGCTGCAGCACTGGCCACCGACGCACATCGCCCACCCTGTCCCCAGGAAGCGGTCAGCGCAGGTGGCGCAGGTACCGCTCGGGCAGCTCGCAGAAGCCGCGGTAGTGCAGCACCAGATCCAGGTCGTCCCACGCACGCTCGTGGAAGCCGTCGGCGTCCAACTCGAGCACCGTGGCGCCGGGCAGGCTCGCGATGATCGGTGAGTGGGTGGCGATCAGCACCTGGACGCCGGAGTGCTCCAACATGCCCATCAGCTCGCTGACCAGTCGCAGCTGCGCCGTGAAGGAGAGCCCCGCCTCGGGCTCGTCGAGCACGTAGAACCCGTCGCCGGTGAACCGCGTGGTGTCGAAGAGGGTCTGGAACGCCTCGCCGTGGCTGAGCTGGTGGAACTCCGGGTCCCGGGTGTAGTTCTCCTCCCGGGTGCCGTCCAGGAACGTGAACAACCCGTGCATCGTCTCGGCGCGTACGAAGTAGCCCCACCGCGACCCGCCGGGCGATCGGGTGAGAGACAGCCAATCCCACAGCGGCGATTCGCTGACCCAGGTCGAGTGGGTGGCGCCGGTCGAACCACCCTCACCGTTCATCCCGTACGCCATCGCGATGGCCTCGACGAGGGTGGATTTCCCGGTGCCGTTCTCTCCGACCAGCACGGTCGCTGGGGACAGGTCGAGCCCCTCGGCGAGCAGCTGGCGAACCGGGCCGAGCGAGGTCACCCAGTGCGAGTAGTCGACCGACGCGTGCTCGCTCGGGGCGACGCGGCGCAGGGGCACCGGAGTCCTCTCCAGCCACCCCTTCGCCATGTCGGCAGACTAGGTCGCCGGGGTGACAGCGGGTGCGGACTTCGCCATCAGGATGACCGGGGGTTCGGTGTCGGGCAGCCAGTCCGGACGGGCGTGGCCGATCTCGCTCCACCCACGGTGCCGGTAGACGGCGAGCGGACGCTCGTTGGCGGTCACGACGTCGAGCACAGCGGTCCGGCCGCGGGCGAAGATCCAGTCCTCCGCCGCGTCCATCAGGGCACCGCCGATACGCCGACCGCGCACCGTGAGGTCGACGAACAGGACTGAGAGACAGGCCAGTTCGTCGATGGGTCGACCGGCGCCGGCCGCCCACGCCTCGCCCAGCTCACCCGGCAGCACCGCGGTCACCGAGACGTGACCGACCACCCGGCCCTCGTCCTCCGCCACCAGGGCGACCAGCTCGTCGGGCCGGACGATGAACTCGCGCACGGGGAACGGCAACGGCCACCGCAACGGGTAGCGCGACGTCGGCTGCTGCGCTGCCAGCACCTGCTCGAGGACGACGAGGTCCTCCTCGCGGCGGGGTCGGACGCGGATCTCAGGCGTGGTGCTCATCGGGTCATGCTGCAACGGCGCGGGTCGACCAGCCACGGCGGGTCCGGACGGCGCCCACGGCACGGCATACGAGGTAGATCGCGAAGGAGAGCGTGGTCACGTACGGGCTGATCGGTCGCCCGGGGGAGAGGGACAGCAGGATCCCGCCCTCCATGGACAGCACCGCGAAGGCCACCGACAGCACGCTGACCAGCGCCGGTCGCGCGGTCAGACACGTGGCGGCGGCCGTGGGGGTGATGAGCAGCGCCATCACCAGGAGGGCGCCGACCAGCTGCACGCACATGGCGCAGACGAGGCCGAGCACCACCATGAAGATCAGGGAGAGCTCGCGCACCCGTACGCCGCGTGCCTGAGCCACCACCGGATCGACGGCTGCGAAGAACATCGGGCGCCACAGCGGGATCAGCACGACGGCGACCACCACCGTCAGCAGCGCCAGCGATCCCAGCTGAGCGTTGTCGACCGAGACGATCTGGCCGAGCAGCAGGCCGAACTTGTTGCTGCTGCGACCGTCGTAGAGCGACAGGAAGAGCACCCCGAGTCCGAGCCCGAAGGGCAGCACGATGCCGATGAGCGAGTTGCTCTGCCGTGCGCGGATACCCATGAGTGCCAACACGATCGCGCCGATCACGGACCCGGCGACCGCACCGAGGGTGATGCTCACCCCGGCGAGCAGCGCGGCGGCGGCGCCGGCGAAGGACAGCTCCGCGGTGCCGTGTACGGCGAATGCCAGGTCACGCGCCTGGATCATCGGTCCGATGACGCCGGCGATGACGCCGAGCAGCGCTCCCGCGACGAGCGACGACGTGACCAGGGGCAGCAGCGACCAGAACTGGTCGAAGGAGATCAGTTTGGCGAGCGCGTCAGCCATGCTCGTGCGCCTCCTCGTGGTGGTGGTCGTGCCCGGGCGTTGCCGAGTCGTCCCCGCCCAGCACGACGATCCGCCCGTGGTGGTGCAGCACGTCGACGGGTGCGCCGTAGAGCTCGCTCAGCACCTCCGCGCGCATGACCTCCTCCGCGGTGCCGACCCGTGCCTTGCCGCCGGCGAGGTAGGCGACATGGTCGACGAGCGGCAGGATCGGGTTGATCTCATGGGTCACGAAGAGCACCGCGGTGCCCTCGAGGCGGCGTACCCGGTCGATGGCCTGCGCGACCTCGCGCTGGTGGTGCAGGTCGAGGTTGAGCAGCGGTTCGTCGCACAGCAGCAGCCGTGGCCGGGTGACGAGGGCCTGCGCGATCCGGAGGCGCTGGCGCTCCCCGCCGGAGAGCATCGACAGTGGCGCGTCGGCGTACGCCGTGGCTCCGACGGTCTGCATGGCGCGCTGCACCGCGTCCTTCTTGGCGCGCGAGCCGAGGCTGATGCCGATCCGGTGGCCGTCCCAGCCGAAGCCCACCAGGTCACGTCCGCGGATCGCGGTGTCCGGCGCGAGCGCGCCGTGCTGGGGGATGTACCCGATCAGGGGCGAACCGCGGTGCACCGGTTCCCCACAGACCAGCGCCCGGCCGTGACGCAGCGGCTGCTCGCCGAGCAGCACCCGCAACAGGGACGACTTTCCTGCGCCGTTGGGCCCGAGGACACCGACGAACTCGCCGGCCTGCACCTGAAGGTCCAGCCCGCTCCACAGCACGCGACTGCCGTAGGCCAGCTCCGCGTCGTGCAGGGAGACCACGGGGGTCACGAGAGTGCCCGTTGCAGTGTGGTGATGCAGCTGAGTACCCAGTTCAGGTAGTCGTGTTCGCCGGCCGGGAAGGTCTCGTAGACCTGCACGACCGGAACGCCGACCTTGTCCGCGGCGTTCTGCAGGACCGCCGACGTCGCGTCGGAGGTCTGCGCGTTCAGGGTCACCAGCTGCACCCGTTTCGTCGAGATGGCGGTGGTCGCGGCACGCAGTGCGACTGCCGACACCGAATCCGCCTCGGACTGCTCACGATAGGTGGCCGGGGTGCCGTCGGCGATGCCCGCGGTGGACAGCAGGTAGCCCACGACCGGCTCGGTCATCAGCGCGGACAGGTGCGGGTGGGCGACGCCGATCGACCGGGCCCGGGTGGTCAGCGCGCCGATCTTCGTGGCGAAGGAGCGGGCGTTGGCGCGGAAGTACGCCGCGTGCGCCGGGTCCGCCTTGGCCAGGTCGGCCGCCAGGACGTCGGCCACCTTGATCGAGGTGGGCAATGACCAGAAGACGTGCTCGTTGAACGACGGGTCGTGTCCGTGGTCGAGTCCGGAGACCGTGACCGCGTCGACTGCCGTCGTACCCGAGTCGCCGGTGACCAGCTTCTGCGCCCAGTCGTCGTACCCCCCGCCGTTGTAGACCGCCACGGCCGACTTCCGCACCGCCAGCTTGTCGCGCGCGGTCGACTCGTAGTCGTGGGGGTCCTGCGACGGGCTCGTGATGGCCGAGGTCACCTGCGCGCGCTCGCCGCCGACGTAACGGGCCACCGAGCCCCAGACGTCGGTGGAGGTCCAGACCTGCACCTTCCCGTCGGAGGCCTTGCTCCCGCCGCCGGATCCACACCCCGCGAGGACGAGGACCGCGACCGCGGCGGCGAGGGCGGCGACGGGACGCTTCATCTGCTCTCCTGAGGTGGGAAGTGGGAATGATTCTCGATGGTGATCATAACCACTGAATGAGAATCATTACCAACAAGGCTCCGCCCTCGTCGACGGTCGCGGACAGCCCCCAGGCGCGTGACGTAGCGTGAAGTGGTGAGTGCATCCACCACGGCCCCAGTCATTTCCACCGTCGGCGAACTGCGCGCGAGCGGCCACGAACAGGTCGGCGTACGCGAAGAGATCCGGCGCAACCTCCTGAGCGCCCTGGCCGAGGGGCGCGACCCCTGGCCCGGCATCCAGGGATTCGCCGACACCGTCATCCCGCAACTCGAACGCGCGCTGCTGGCCGGGCACGACATCGTGCTGCTCGGCGAGCGCGGACAGGGCAAGACCCGTGTGCTGCGCACCCTGCAGGGACTGCTCGACGAGTGGACCCCGGTCATCGCCGGATCGGAGCTCGGCGAGCATCCGTACGACCCCATCACCCCCGCCTCGATCCGGCGCGCGAGCGAGTTGGGCGATCAGCTGCCCGTCAGCTGGCGACACCGTGACCAGCGGTACGCCGAGAAGCTCGCGACCCCGGACACCTCGGTCGGCGACCTGGTGGGCGACATCGATCCGATGAAGGTGGCCGAGGGCCGCAGCCTGGGCGACCCCGAGACGATCCACTTCGGGCTCATCCCGCGCAGCCACCGCGGCATCGTCGCCATCAACGAGCTGCCCGACCTCGCCGAGCGCATCCAGGTCTCGATGCTCAATGTGATGGAGGAACGCGACATCCAGGTGCGTGGCTACGTGCTGCGACTGCCGCTCGACGTCCTCGTCGTCGCGAGCGCGAACCCCGAGGACTACACCAACCGCGGGCGCATCATCACCCCGCTCAAGGACCGCTTCGGTGCTCAGGTGCGCACCCACTACCCGCTCACCGTCGAGGGCGAGGTGGCGGTCATCTCCCAGGAGGCGCAGCTCGTCGCGACGGTGCCGGACTTCATCGTGGAGATCCTGGCCCGCTTCACGCGCGGCCTGCGCGAGTCCAACGCGATCGACCAGCGATCGGGCGTCTCGGCCCGGTTCGCGATCGCAGCGGCCGAGACGGTGGCCGCGGCGGCCCTGCGCCGCGCGAGCATCCGGCACGAGGACGAGGCCGTCGCCCGGGTCGTCGACCTGGACACGGCGTCCGACGTGCTCACCGGCAAGGTCGAGTTCGAGAGCGGTCACGAGGGGCGTGAGGAGCCGGTGCTGGAGCACCTGCTGCGGATGGCGGTCGCCGACACCGCACGCTCCCGGTTGCGCGGCATCGATCTCGGCCTGCTGGTACGCAGCATCGAGGAGGGCGCCGAGATCAGCACCGGCGACGATGTAACGAGCGCCGATCTGCTCGCCGCGCTGCCCGTGCTCGGCGAGTCCGACCTCTACGACCAGATCGCCGAGCGGCTCGGCGCGCACACCCCGGGTGAGCGCGCCAGCGCCGTCGAGCTGGCCCTGGAGGGTCTCTACCTGGCCCGCAAGGTCAGCAAGGACGTCGACGACGACGGACGCGCGACGTACCGCTGAGCGTGCGGGGTCCACGCTGACGGCTTTTGCGACCGTTGACGGCGTTCGAACACCGTCAACCGTCGCGAACGCCGTCACCGTGGGCATCGGCGGGGCGTCGTCGCACCACGCGGGGACCATCCGGTGCCCGCCGTATGATCGAGGTGTCCGGTCCGGGCACCGTCGCATCCCGTTTCGAGGAGGCGCATTTCTTTGGCCAGTAAGCGAACTCACCGCTCCCGCTACGGCCGGTACGTCGGCGGGCCGGACCCGCTCGCGCCGCCGGTCGACCTGGCCGAAGCGCTGGACGCGATCGGCGAGGACGTCATGTCCGGCTACTCACCCGAGCACGCGATGCGGGAGTTCCTGCGCCGCGGGACCCGTGACCAGCAGGGCCTGGACGAGTTGGCCCGTCAGGTCGCGCAGAAGCGCCGCGAGATGCTCGCCAAGCACAACCTGGACGGCACCTTCCAGGAGGTGAAGGAGCTGCTCGACAAAGCGGTGCTCACCGAACGCAAGCGGCTGGCCCGCGACCTGGACGACGACGCGCGGTTCGCCGAGATGCGCATCGAGAACCTTCCGCCCTCCACCGCCGCCGCGGTCAACGAGCTCAGCGACTACCCGTGGCGCGACCCCGAGGCGCGCGAGGACTACGAGCGGATCAAGGATCTGCTCGGCCGCGAGATGCTCGACCAACGGTTCGCCGGTATGAAGCAGGCGCTCGAGGGCGCCACCGACGAGGACCGCGCACAGATCAGCGAGATGCTGAAGGACCTCAACGACCTGCTCACCAAGCACCGCAACGGTGAGGACACCGACGCGGCGTTCGAGCAGTTCATGGACAAGCACGGCGACCTCTTCCCCGAGCAGCCCGAGACCATCGAGGAGCTGCTGGACTCGCTGGCGCAGCGCGCCGCGGCGGCGCAGCGGATGCGCAACTCGATGACCCAGGAGCAGCGCGACGAGCTGGACGCCCTGGCCACCCAGGCTTTCGGATCGCCCGAGTTGATGGATCAGCTCGGCGCCCTCGACGACAACCTGCGCGCCCTGCGTCCCGGCGAGGACTGGAGCGGCGGGGAGGAGTTCGGCGGTGAGCAGGGGATGGGCCTCGGCGACGGCACCGGGATGCTGCAGGACCTCGCCGACCTCGACGCACTGAGCGAGCAGTTGTCCCAGCAGTACGCCGGGGCACGGATGGACGACCTCGACCTGGACGCGCTGCGGCGCCAGCTGGGCGATGAGGCGGCAGTGGACGCGCAACGGCTCGCGGAGCTGGAGCGACAGCTGCGCAACCGCGACTACCTGCAGTCCGACGCCCAGGGAGACCTGCGCCTGTCGCCGCGCGCCATGCGCGAGCTCGGCAAGTCGTTGCTGCGCGACGTCAGCCAGACGCTGTCCGGTCGGCAGGGGCAGCGCGACGCGCGCAAGGCGGGTACGGCGGGCGAGCCCTCCGGTGCCTCGCGCCCCTGGGAGTTCGGCGACACCGAGTCGTGGGACGTCACGCGCACGCTGACCAACGCGACGCTGCGCCGAGTGGGCGAGGACAAGGACCACCCCGGTCCTGTCATCTCCTTCGAGGACGTGGAGGTGCAGGAGACCGAGGCACGCACCCAGGCGGCTGTCGCGCTGCTGGTCGACACGTCGTTCTCGATGGCGATGGACGGTCGCTGGCTGCCCATGAAACGTACGGCGCTCGCGCTGCACCAGCTCATCTCGACCAGGTTCCGCGGTGACCATCTGGAGCTGGTGGCCTTCGGCCGGCACGCGCAGACCATGGAGATCGCGGAGCTGACCGGGCTCGCGCCGGAGTGGGACAAGGGCACCAACCTGCACCACGCGCTGATCCTGGCCAACCAGCACTTCCGCAGGTATCCCAACGCCCAGCCGGTGCTCCTCGTGGTCACCGACGGCGAGCCGACGGCGCACCTGGAGTCCGACGGCGAGGTCTTCTTCGACTATCCGCCGCACCCGTTGACCGTGGCGTACGCCGTCCGCGAGCTGGACCAGTCGACCCGCCTCGGCGCGCAGACGACGATCTTCCGGCTCGGCGAGGACCCCGGTCTGGCGCGCTTCCTGGACCAGCTGGCCAAGCGAGCCGGCGGACGCGTGCTGGCACCGGAGCTGGAGGGCCTGGGCGCCGCGGTCGTCGACAGCTATCTGTCGGGGCGCACGTACGGCGGCAGCAGCTGGTTCGGCGCGTCCGGCTGACGTAGGCCGAACATGTGGGGTCGTCGCGCGCTCGATGGAGCGCGCAACGACTCCCAACGTCCCGCGCAACCGGCGCTCCGTACGATCGGCGCGTGACGAAACCGCGCATCGGAGTGCTCGCCGTACAAGGGGACGTGCGCGAGCACCTGCGGGCGCTCGCCAGCGCCGACGTCGAGGCGGTCCCGGTACGCCGCCCCCAGGAGGTCGCGCGCATCGACGGCCTGGTGCTGCCCGGCGGGGAGTCGACCACCATCGACAAGCTGCTGCGCATCTTCGAGCTGCAGGAGCCGATCCGCGCGCGCATCGCAGCGGGCATGCCGGTCTACGGATCCTGCGCCGGGATGATCCTGCTCGCCGACGAGGTGCTGGACGGCCAGCCGGGGCAGCAGACGCTGGGCGGGATGGACATCACGGTCCGGCGCAACGCGTTCGGGCGGCAGATGGACTCCTTCGAGACCGACCTGGTGATGCCGTCGCTCGCGGACGGTGCACACACCCCGGTGCACGCGGTCTTCATCCGCGCGCCCTGGGTCGAGCGTGCCGGCGACGGGGTGCAGGTGCTCGCCACGGTGCCGACCGGGCCGGCGCAGGGTCGCGTCGTGGCATGCCGTGAGGGGGCGCTGCTCGCGACGTCCTTCCACCCCGAGGTCACCGACGATTATCGGGTGCACCACTACTTCGCCGCCATGGTGCGCGACGCCGTTCGCGTGTCGTGAGGGGTGCGGCGTACGCCGTCGCGATCCGGGCCTCCGCGCGAATCGTTACGATGACGGGCGGATCAGCCGTCCACGACGGCCTCACAGCACCGAGCACGAAGCAGGGAGAACATGAGCGGGCACTCCAAGTGGGCCACCACCAAGCACAAGAAGGCGGTGGTCGATGCCAAGCGCGCCAAGCTGTTCGCGAAGCTGATCAAGAACATCGAGGTGGCGGCGCGTTCCGGCGGCGGCGACGTGGTGGGCAACCCCACGCTGTACGACGCGGTGCAGAAGGCCAAGAAGTCCTCGGTCCCGAACGACAACATCGACCGCGCGGTCAAGCGCGGGTCGGGTGCGGAGGCCGGTGCCGCGGAGTATCTGGCGCTGACGTACGAGGGCTACGCGCCCGGCGGCGTGGCGCTGCTCATCGAGTGCCTCACCGACAACAAGAACCGTGCGGTGGCCGAGGTGCGCACGGCCCTGCAGCGCAACGGCGGCACGATGGCCGAGAGCGGTTCGGTCGCCTTCCAGTTCCACCGCAAGGGCCTGGTGACGGTGCCCAAGGCGGACAAGACGGAGGAGGACATCCTCGAGGTCGTGATGGACGCCGGCGCCGAGGAGATCAACGACCTGGGTGAGTCCTTCGAGATCGTCTCCGAGGCCCATGACTTCGTCGCCGTGCGCGAGGCCGTGCAGGCCGCGGGCATCGACTACGACTCGGCCGAGTCGTCGTGGCTGCCCACGGTCGAGGTGCCGCTGGACGCCGACGGCGCCCGCAAGATGTTCCGCATCATCGACGCGCTCGAGGACAGCGACGACGTACAGAACGTCTACGCCAACGGCGAGGTGTCCGACGAGGTCCTGGCCGAGCTCGACGAGGAGTAGGCGACTCGCCGGGTCGCCTGCCCGCGGCCGATCGTCGCACCGGGTAGCGTCGCCGTGTGCCGAACAGGTGTTCGGCACACGGCGATTCAATCTGCAGGAGGCTTGCGTGCGTGTCCTCGGCGTCGACCCCGGACTGACCCGGTGCGGCCTGGGCGTGGTGGAGGGCGGCATCGGCGAACCGGTCCGGATGATCGCCGTCGGTGTCGTGCGTACGCCGCCCGGTGACGACCCCGCCGAGCGGCTGCTCACCCTGCAGACCGAGATCGATGAGTGGCTGCAGCGCTACGCGCCGGACGCCGTCGCCGTCGAACGCGTCTTCGCCAAGGCCAACATCAAGGGGATCATGGGCACCGCGCAGGCCTCCGCCGTCCCGATGCTCGCTGCGGCCCGTCTGGGGCTGCCGCTCGCGATGCACACCCCGTCCGAGGTCAAGGCCGCGGTCACCGGCAACGGCCGCGCCGACAAGGCGCAGGTAACGGCCATGGTGACCCGCATCCTCAAGCTGAAGGTCGCCCCCACGCCCGCCGATGCGGCCGACGCCCTGGCGCTGGCGATCTGCCACGTATGGCGCGGCGGCGCACAAGATCGGATCGCCCAGGCTCTCGCTCGACAGAAGGCGGCGTACGCAGCCCAGGCAGCAGCACAGTCACAGCGGGTGGCCCGGTGATCGCAAGTCTGCGGGGCTCGGTGCTCGCGACCGGCCTCGGCACCCTCGTGGTCGAGGTCGGCGGTGTCGGACTGTCGGTGCTCACGACCCCGTCCACCGCGGCGTCGGTGCGCGTCGGCGAGACAGCCACCCTGGCGACCACGCTCGTCGTGCGCGAGGACTCGCTCACCCTCTTCGGCTTCGCCACCACCAGCGAGCGGGACCTCTTCGAGCTGGTGCAGACCGTCAGCGGCGTCGGTCCGCGGCTCGCGCTGGCGATGCTGGCCATCCACGCCCCGGAGGTGCTGCGCGCCGCGATCGCCGGCGGCGACCTCGCGACACTCGTGAAGGTGCCGGGCATCGGCAAGAAGGGCGCCGAACGGATCGTCCTGGAGCTGAAGGACAAGGTCGGCCCGGTGTCGGCCGCCGGTCTCGAGGACGCGGCGCAGCAGGCGTCCAGCATCGTCGACGGCGAGCACGGCCAGGTGATTGAGGCGCTCGTCGGCCTGGGCTGGTCGACCAAGCAGGCCCAGGACGCCGTCGAGCGGGTCGTCGATGCGGCCCCCGGTGACGGCCACGTGAGCGACGTGTCGGGTCTGCTGCGCGCAGCGCTGCGGGAGCTCGGCCGGTGAGCGAGAGCGACGACCCGTCGTACGACGACGAGTCGTACGACGCGACGGCGCGGATCGTGGATCCGGGGGGTCACCCGGCCGACGAGGACCGCCGCTTCGAGGCGGCCCTGCGGCCGCGCAGGCTCGCCGATTTCCCCGGCCAGCCGCGGGTCCGCGATCAGTTGGGTCTGCTGCTGGAGGCGGCGCGACGCCGCGGCGCACCTCCGGACCATGTGCTGCTGTCCGGCCCGCCCGGCCTGGGCAAGACCTCGCTGGCGATGATCATCGCCGCCGAGCTGGAGCAGCCGATCCGCATCACCAGCGGGCCCGCCATCCAGCACGCGGGCGACCTGGCCGCCGTGCTCTCCTCGCTCGCCGAGGGCGAGGTGCTCTTCCTCGACGAGATCCACCGGATGGCGCGCCCGGCCGAGGAGATGCTCTACCTGGCGATGGAGGACTTCCGGGTCGACATCATCGTCGGCAAGGGCCCGGGCGCCACGGCCATCCCGCTGGAGCTGCCGGCGTTCACCGTGGTCGGCGCGACGACGAGAGCGGGCCTGCTGCCCGCGCCGCTGCGCGACCGTTTCGGCTTCACCGGCCACCTCGACTTCTACGCGACGGCCGACCTCGCGCAGATCCTCACCCGCAACGCCACGCTGCTCGGTGTCGAGAGCACCCCGCAGGGGATCGACGAGATGGCGGGACGGTCCCGTGGCACCCCACGGATCGCCAACCGGCTGCTACGACGCGTCCGTGACTACGCGCAGGTGCAGGGCAACGGCATCGTCGATCTGAGTGCCGCCCGCGCCGCCCTGCGGCTCTTCGATGTCGACGACCGCGGCCTGGACCGACTCGACCGGGCGGTGCTCGACGCCCTCTGCCGACGCTTCGGCGGCGGGCCGGTGGGATTGTCGACCCTGGCCGTCGCGGTGGGGGAGGAGGCCGACACGGTCGAGACCGTCGCCGAGCCCTATCTGGTGCGGGAGGGATACCTGGTGCGCACGCCGCGTGGCCGCGCCGCGTCGCCGATGGCGTGGGCGCACCTGGGCCTGACACCGCCGACGCCGAGCGCTGCGGGCACCCAACTCGGCTTCGGCGACATCGAGGGCCGCTTCGGTGACAGCAGGTCCGACACGGATTGACGGCGTGGCCTGCGGTTGGGGAAGCCCCCAAGCTGACCTAGACTCTGCCGCTGGCAATCCAACGACGGGCCGGCGTGGCTCCGTCGCACCGTGAGACCCGAAGGACGTTCCGTTCCATGCCCGCTCTTGCAGCAGCCAGTTCCGGTAACTCCGGGTCGAGCAATGGCACGTTCATCCTCATCGGGGTGGTCATCCTCCTCGGTGTCCTGCTCTTCGTGTCCAACCGGCGCAAGCGCCGGCAGGCACAGCAACAGCAGGAGAGCCTGAAGATCGGCACCCCCGTGAGCACCACCTCCGGCCTGCTCGGCACGCTGTCCGCGCTGGACGAGCGCACCGCGACCGTCGAGGTGAGCCCCGGCGTGCACCTGCAGTTCGTACGCCGAGCGGTCGTGCCGCGCTCCGCGCTGCTGCCCGACGCCCCCGCAACCGACGCTGCTGCAGCCGATGCAGCCGATGCAGCCGACGCCGACTCGACCTTCGAGACGGGAGTCTCGAAGGGTGCCGGGGAACCCGCCGCAGCGGACCAGGCGTTGCCTACGAAGGACGATCGCCCGACGGGTGCATCACCCGACCGATCGCCCGATGACCACAACGACACCCGCGCGGAGGCCTGAGCACCGGTGGCAACACGCACACGACGTACGACGCCGGGCGGACGACCCGTCCGTACTCTCGTCCTCCTCGCCGCCTTGGTGATCGCGCTCTTCGCGGCGATCGGCGCGAGTGCGGCATTGGGCAACCCCGCCGGGCAATGGAGCCCGAAGCTCGGACTGGACCTCGAGGGCGGGCGCCAGATCGTCCTGCAGCCCTCGGTCGGAAAGGGCCAGACCGTCACCACCGGCCAGGTCGACCAGGCCGTCGACATCATCCGCGAGCGGGTCAACGGCAACGGCGTCTCCGAGGCCCAGGTCAGCAGGCTGGGCGCGAAGAACATCCAGGTCTCGCTGCCGGGCAACCCCAGCCAGGAGACCCTGAATTCGCTGGCGCAGTCCTCGCAGCTGTTCTTCCGCGCGGTCATCAACAGCACCCAGGACACCCCGCCGACCTTCACGTTGCCCACGCCGTACACCGCCCCGACCACCAAGGGCTCCACGACGCCGAAGTCGTCGACCAGCCCCTCGGGCACGGCGACGCCGTCCGGCACGAGCTCGAGCAGCTCCAGCAGCTCTACGGCCAATGACGTTCTGCCGCAGGCGTTCCGGGCGGCAACGACCACCCCGACCCCGAGCACGTCCTCCACTCCGGCCGCATCGAGCACGTCGCCGAGCGCGACCGCCAGTAGCACCCCGCAGGCCAGTGCCTCGTCGACCACCCCCGCGCGCAACCTGCCGACGCCGTACGACTCGAGTGGCAACGTCACGACGAACGGTCTGGGCGCCAGCGACACCGGGTGGGAGAGCCGGACCGTCAGCAACGACTGGATCACCTCCGGACTGGCCACCAAGGGTGAGACCTACAGCCAGTTGCTGACCGCGTACTCCTGCTCCAACAACGACAGCCGGCTCGGCCCGACCGCCGCGCAGTGGCAGCAGGTCGCCCGGCAGATCCCGGCCTCCCAGCCGACCGTCGGGTGCGACACCGGAAGGGCCATCTCCGGTGCTCAGGCCCCGGCGACGAAGTACCTGATGGGCCCCTCGGAGGTGACCGGCAGCCAGATCACCGACGCGAGCTTCGGCCAGGCCACCACCCAGCAGGGGGTGACCACCGGCCAGTACGAGGTCAACTTGACGTTCAACAGCAAGGGCTCCTCGGAGTTCGCGAAGGTGACCGGGCGGTTGAACGGTCTGCAGGCGCCGCGCAACCAGTTCGGAATCGTGGTCGACGGCCTGGTCATCTCCGCGCCGTCGAACACCAACGGCGCCATCACCGGCGGCAAGGCGCAGATCACCGGCAACTTCACCGAGAACAGTGCCAAGACCCTGGCCAACCAGCTGAAGTTCGGTGCGTTGCCGTTCTCCTTCAACGAGCTGACCTCCAGTCAGGTCAGCCCGCAGCTCGGCTCCCAGCAGCTGCGTGACGGCATCATCGCCGGCATCATCGGCCTGATCCTGGTGGTGCTCTACTCCCTGGCGCAGTACCGGCTGCTCGGCCTGGTCACCATCGCCTCGCTGGTCACCTCCGCAGTGATCACGTACGGCGCGGTCACGCTGCTCGGTTACACCTCCAACCTGCGCCTCACCATGGCCGGGGTGACCGGTCTGATCGTCGCGATCGGTATCACGGCCGACAGCTTCATCGTCTACTTCGAACGCGTGCGTGACGAAGTCAGATCAGGAAGGCCGCTGCGCGCGGCCGTGCAGACCGGCTGGTCCCGCGCCCGTCGTACCGTCCTGGTCTCCGACGCGGTCAACTTCCTGGCCGCCGCCGTGCTCTACATCCTCTCCGAGGACAACGTGAAGGCCTTCGCCTTCACGTTGGGCCTCACCACCCTCATCGACATCCTGGTGGTCTTCCTGTTCACCCACCCCGTGCTCACGCTGCTGTCGCGTACGTCGTTCTTCGGCAACGGGCACAAGTGGTCCGGTTTCGACCCGGAGCGGCTGGGTGCGCGCGGCGTGACGTACGCCGGTCGCGGACGGGTCACGATCGCCGAGCGCAAGGCCGCAGCCGCGGCTGGAAAGCAGGCCTGATATGGCGAGCTTCTCCCAGTTCGGCAACGACCTCTACACCGGTCGCCGGCAGCTGAACATCGTCGGCCGCCGACGCACCTGGTACGCGATCAGCGCGGTCTTCCTCGTACTCGCCCTCGTCGGCCTCTTCGGCCGCGGCCTCAACCTCAGCCTGGAGTTCAAGGGCGGTTCGGAGGTGCGGGTCACCGGCATCTCCAACCTGTCCAACTACGACGCCCGCGCCCAGAAGGCGGTGGCGTCGGTCACGGGGTCCTCGGCCAACCTGGAGATCAGCAAGGTCGGCGCCAAGTCGATCACCATCGACTCCAAGAAGGTCGGCAACAACACGGCGAACTCGACCGAGAAGGTCGCCACGGCGGTCGCCAAGGAGTTCAAGGTGCCGACCACCTCGGTCGACAGCCAGTTCATCGGACCGTCCTGGGGATCGCAGGTCACCCACAAGGCCGTCCAGGCGCTGGTCGTCTTCCTGGTGCTGGTGTCACTGCTGCTCGGGGTCTACTTCCGCACCTGGAAGATGGCGGTCTCCGCACTCGTGGCGCTGGTGCACGACCTGGTGCTGACGGTCGGTATCTACGCCCTGGTCGGCATCGAGGTGTCACCGGCGACGGTCATCGGCTTCCTCACGATCCTCGGGTACTCCATCTACGACACCGTGGTGGTCTTCGACAAGGTCCGGGAGAACACCGACGAGGCGCTGGCGGCCGGGTCGCGCACCTACACCCAGGCCGCCAACTACGCGGTCAACCAGACCCTGGTGCGCTCGATCAACACCTCGGTCGTCGCCCTGCTGCCGATCGCGGCCCTGCTGGTGGTCGGTTTCACGGTGCTCGGCCCGGGCACGCTGCTCGACCTGGCGCTGGCGTTGTTCATCGGTATCGCGGTCGGCACCTACTCCTCGATCTTCATCGCCACCCCGCTGCTCGCGTCGCTGCGCTCCCGGGAGCCGCAGATGCACGACCTGGAGCGCAGGGCGCACAGCTTCCAGAGCTCCCAGCAGGCCGTCCTCGCCGAGGCCGGCGGTGCCGGGGCCGGCGAGCACCTGCAGGGCGAGGACATCTCGGGCGTGGTCGAGCCGGAGCGCGCCGAAGCGGCCGCCGCCGCACGCCGTACGCGGGTGCGCAAGCGCGAGGTCCACCCGCTCGCCGTACGCGACAGCGAAAGGGACTGATGCCGGTCGATATCGGCCAGGTGCTCCGGGAGCACACCCGGGAGATCCCCGACTTCCCGAAGCCGGGCATCGCGTTCAAGGATCTGACGCCCCTCTTCGCGGACGCCCCGGCGTTCCAGCAGGTCGTCGACGACATCGCGGAGCGGTTCAGAGGTCGGGTCGACGCGGTGGCCGGGGTCGAGGCGCGCGGTTTCATCATCGGGCCGCCGGTCGCCCTCGCGCTGGGACTGCCCTTCGTGGCGGTGCGCAAGGCGGGCAAGCTGCCCGGAGAGACCCTGAGCCAGGAGTACGACCTGGAGTACGGCAGCGCCACCATCGAGATCAGCACCGACGCCGTCGATGCGGGTGACCGGGTCCTGGTGATCGACGACGTCCTCGCCACCGGTGGGACCGCGGCCGCGGCGTGCGCGCTGCTGGAGCGAACGGGCGCCAAGGTCACCGGGATCCAGATGCTGATGGAGCTGGCGTTCCTGCACGGGCGCGACGCTCTGGGCGAGCGCGACGTCCACGTCCTGGTGTCGGTGGACGACGACTAGGATCTGTCCATGAGTGCTGAGGACGGCGGGGCCACAGCGGCGCCCTCGTCCGCAGCCGCATCCGCTGCTGCCTCGCGGGTGCGCGCCCGTCTCGTGCGGTTCAGCGGACCGCGCTCCGGGAGCAACCGTGCGTTGGAGCCGCTGCTGCGGACCGTGCGCACCACCCACCCGAAGGCCGACGTGTCGGTCATCGAGCGCGCGTACGCCGTGGCCGAGCGGTGCCACGAGGGTCAGCTGCGCAAGAGCGGCGACCCCTACATCACCCACCCGCTCGCGGTCGCGACCATCCTCGCCGAGCTCGGCATGACGCCCCCGACCCTGGCGGCGGCGCTGCTGCACGACACGGTCGAGGACACGGAGTACTCGCTGGACCAGCTGAAGACCGAGTTCGGCGCCGAGATCGCGATGCTCGTCGACGGGGTCACCAAGCTGGACAAGGTCAAGTACGGCGACGCCGCGCAGGCCGAGACCGTGCGCAAGATGGTCGTGGCGATGGCCCGCGACATCCGGGTGCTGGTCATCAAGCTCGCCGACCGGCTGCACAACGCGCGCACGTGGCGCTACGTGTCCGTGGAATCGGCACAGCGCAAGGCCACCGAGACGCTGGAGATCTTCGCGCCGCTCGCCCACCGGCTGGGCATGAACACCATCAAGTGGGAGCTGGAGGACCTGTCCTTCGCGACGCTCTATCCCAAGGTGTACGACGAGATCGCCCGCCTGGTGGCCGACCGGGCGCCCGCGCGCGAGGAGTACCTCAAGGGCGTGGGAGAGCAGGTCAGCGCCGATCTGCGCTCGGCCAAGATCAAGGCCACGGTCACCGGCCGACCGAAGCACTACTACTCCGTCTACCAGAAGATGATCGTGCGCGGCCGCGACTTCGAGGAGATCTACGACCTCGTCGCGGTCCGCGTCCTGGTGGAGTCGGTGCGCGACTGCTACGCGGTGCTGGGCACGCTGCACACGCGATGGAGCCCCGTCCCCGGGCGCTTCAAGGACTACATCGCGATGCCAAAGTTCAACATGTACCAGTCGCTGCACACGACGGTCATCGGTCCCGAGGGCAAGCCGGTCGAGATCCAGATCCGCACCTACCAGATGCACCGCCGGGCGGAGTACGGCGTCGCGGCGCACTGGAAGTACAAGGAGGACGCGCGAGCGGGGGCGGGCGGGGCGACCCTCGACACCCGCGACGGGCCGGTCAACGACATGGCGTGGCTGCGCCAGTTGCTGGAGTGGCAGCGGGAGACCAGCGACCCGGGGGAGTTCCTGGAGTCGCTGCGCTTCGAGGTCGGCAGCCGCGAGGTCTATGTCTTCACGCCCAAGGGCGAGGTGATGGGGCTGCCGGCCGGCTCCACGCCCGTGGACTTCGCGTACGCCGTGCACACCGAGGTCGGTCACCACACCATCGGCGGGCGGGTCAACGGCCGGCTCGTGCCGCTGGAGTCGCCGCTGGAGAACGGCGACGTCGTCGAGGTGCTCACCTCCAAGGCCGACGGCGCCGGCCCCAGCCGCGACTGGCTCAACTTCGTCAAGAGCCCGCGCGCCCGCAACAAGATCCGGCAGTGGTTCTCCCGCGAACGCCGCGAGGAGGCCATCGAGTCCGGCAAGGAGGCCCTCGCCAAGAACGTGCGCAAGCAGGGCGTCGGACTGCAGCGCCTGATGTCGCACGACTCGCTGACCGAGGTCGCCGCGGGGCTGCACTATCACGACATCGACACGCTCTACGCCGCCATCGGCGACGGTCATGTGTCCGCGGATCACGTGGTGAGTCAACTGCTTTCGTCGCTCGGTGGCGAGGAGGCGACGACGGAGGACCTCGCCGAGGCGACCACCCCGCACGGCACGGCACGCCGTCGGCAGACCGACCCCGGTGTCACCGTCGTCGGGACGGACGACGTGTGGGTCAAGCTCGCGCGGTGCTGCACACCGGTGCCGGGCGACGACATCATGGGTTTCGTCACCACCGGCAACGGGGTCTCCGTGCACCGCACCGACTGCAAGAACGTCGAGCAGCTGCGCAACCAGCCCGAGCGCATCCTGGCGGTCGCCTGGTCTCCCTCGGCAGCGAGCGTCTTCCTGGTGCAGCTGCAGGTCGAGGCGCTGGATCGCAACGCGTTGCTCTCCGATGTGACGCGCGTCCTGTCCGAACAGCACGTCAACATCCTGTCGGCAAGTGTCGCGACCAGTCGCAACCGGGTGGCGCTGTCGAAGTTCACCTTCGAGATGGGCGACCCCAGCCACCTCAACCACGTGATCCAGGCCGTGCGCAGGATCGACGGCGTCTTCGACGTCTACCGGATCACCGGGTCGGGGCATCGGCGTACTGACGAGACCTCGCACGCGGCGGCCGACGAGGGGCCGCAGGACACGCCCGACACTCAGGGCGCTCAGGTCACCGACGACACGGAAGCCGCACGTGCCGCCACCTGACACCGCCCTGTCGGTGCGGTCCCTGTCCGACGGCGGACTCGATGAAACCCTGATCGATCAGAGCACGCGACTGCTGGGGGATCTGATCACCCGCGGAGCCGCCCTCGGTTGGCTGACTCCGCCTCCGCGCGCCGAGGTCGCGGCGCTGCTGTCCCGGATCGCGACGGCGGACGAGGGTGACGCTGCGCTTCTCGTGGCCCGCCATGAGGGGCACCTCGCGGGTTTCGGTTACTGGGAGCGTTACGCGCGCCCGACCATCGCCCGGCACGCGGACCTGACGCTGCTGGCCGTCGGCGACACCTGGCAGGGCGCCGGCGTCGGACGCCGGCTGTGCGGGGAACTGGTCGCGACCGCCCGCCGAGCCGGTGTCGAGAAGCTCACCGTCGACTTCCGCGACGACAACGTGCGCGCCCAGTCCCTCTACGAGTCGGTCGGCTTCCGCCGGTACGGCGTGCTGGGCGACTTCATCGTCGCCGGGGGTCGGCGCTTCGACAAGATGATGTACGTGCTCGACCTGCGCTGAGCATCCCGCCGCGGTTGTCCGCACTTCCGTGCACCCGTCCGCACAAATCTGCGGACACTCGCCGTGGATCAGGCGGGGGAGAGGAACGCTGCGAGCGCGTCGGCGTACATCTGCTGGTCTTCAGCACCCACCAGTTCGCGCACCGAGTGCATCGAGATGGTCGCGGCGCCGAAGTCCACGGTGCTGACACCGGTGCCGGCCGAGGTGACCGGCCCGACCGTCGAGCCGCAGGGCAGGTCCGAGCGGGTCACGAACTCCTGGACGGGCACGCCGGCCTGCTCGCACGCGAGCCGGAACGCCGCCGCGCCCATCGAGTCGGTGGCGTAGCGCAGATTGGCGTTGATCTTGAGCACCGGGCCGCCGTTGACCGCGATCTGGTGCTGCGGTTCGTGACGATCGGCGTAGTGGGGGTGGGTGCCGTGGGCCATGTCTCCTGAGGCGACGACGCTGCCGGCGAGGGCCCGCAGGTGGTCCTGGCGGTCGCCGCCGAGCGAGGCGGTGATCCGCTCCAGCACGACGGGCAGGAAGACACTGGCTGCGCCGCGCTCGGAGACGCTGCCGACCTCTTCGTGATCGAACATCGCGAAGACGGGCACGAGAGCGTCCGTCGGCTGCTCCAGCGCCGTTACCAGCGCCGAGGTGCCTGCATGGCAGGTGGCCAGGTTGTCCATCCGGGCGCCGACGACCAGGTCGCGCTCCCGCTCGAAGACCCGGGCGGGCTGCAGGTCGTGCGTCATCGCGTCCCAACCCAGCACGTCGGCGGTATCGACTCCGACCTGGTGCGCCAGGTAGGCCTGGAAGTCGCCGGGGGTCTCCCCGAGGCCCCAGTGCGGTGCCAGATGCTGTTGGGCGTTCAGCTGTTCGCCCTCACGCACGCTGCGGTCGAGGTGGATCGCGAGGCGCGAGACCCGCAGCACCGGATCGTCGTCGCGGAAGAGCTCGGCGCGCACGCCGGACCCGTCGCGCACCGCGACCCGGCCCGAGAGCCCGAGGTCACGGTCGAGCCAGCTGGAGACCAGCGGGCCGCCGTACACCTCGACCCCGAGCAGCTGCCAGCCAGCGCGGGCGAGGTCGGGGCGCGGTTTGATGCGCAGGTTGGGGGAGTCGGTGTGGGCTCCCACGACCCGGTACGCCGTCGCAGCTCCTGCCGTGTGCTCCGTCGACCACGCGACCAGGGAGCCGCCGCGCACGACGAGGTAGCGACCGGGCTCGGTGGGCCACGTATCGGATTCGTGCAGCTGCACGAAGCCTGCCGTCGTCAGCCGGGCCGCCGTGGTGGCGCAGGCGTGGAACGGCGACGGACTCGCGTTCAGGTAATCGACCAGGCCGTCCGCGGCCGTGAGCGCGGGCACTATTCGCCGAACTCCGCCGCGCCGCCACGGGCCTGGTCGAGCCAGGCCTGACGCGCGGTGAGAGACTCCCGGACCTCGGCGGCCTTGCGCTCGTCGCCGGCGGCCGTCGCCTTGTCCAGATCGGCCTGCAGGTCGGCGACCGCGCGCTCCAGCTGGGTGACCATCGAGTTGGCGCGGGCCGCGATCTCCGGGTCGGTCTTCTTCCAGCGGGTGTTCTCGGCGTCCCGCACGGTGGTCTCGACCCGGCGCATCGCCTTTTCGACCCGTTCCATGTCCTTGCGGGGCACCTTGCCGGCGGCGTCCCAGCGGTGCTGGATGCCGCGCAGCGAGGCCTTCGCAGCGGCCAGATCCTTGACCGGCAGGATCGCCTCGGCCTCCTTCAGCAGGCCCTCCTTGACCACCAGGTTGGCCTCGAACTCCACGTTCTCGGCCGCCACCACCTCGTCCTTGGCGTGGAAGAAGGTGTCCTGGGCGGCCTTGAAGCGCTCCCAGAGCTTGTCGTCGTCGGAGCGGGCAGCGCGGCCCGCACGCTTCCACTCGCTCATCAGCCGCTTGAAAGCGCCTGCCGTCGGACCCCACTCGGTGGAGGTCGAGAGCTTCTCCGCTTCGGCGACCAGCTCACGCTTGCGCGCCTTGGCCTGCGTGTGTTCGTCGTCCAGGGCGGCGAAGTGCGCACGCCGGGCCTTGTCGAAGCCGTTGCGCGCCGCGCTGAACCGGGTCCAGAGGGCGTTCTCGGCGGCCTTCTCCAGGCGAGCCCCGGTGCGCTGCGCGACCTTCCACTCATCGAGCAGCTCGCGCATGCGCGCGGTGCTGGTCTTCCACTGGATGCTGCGCTCGGGCACCGCGGCGATCTTCTCGGCCTCGGCGACGAGCGCCTCACGTGCCGTCATCGCGACTTCGCGCGCAGCGGCGCGAAGCTCGCCCTCCACTTGACCCTTAGCCTTCAACGCCGTGGCGATCTGCTCGAGGGTGGCGTCGAGGGCGGCCAGGTCGCCGACGACCCTGGCTTCGCGCACGCTGGTGCGCAGGTGCTTCAGCTGCTCGCCACCCGCCCCCGCCGTCAGGTCGGTCTGGACCACACGCTGCAGGAGCAGTGCCGCCGAGGCGGCGAGTTCGTCGTACTTGCGGGCGAAGTAGGCCAGGGCCTCGTCGTGCGTGGCATCCGGGTAGCTGCCCACCTCGCGCTCACCGTCGGGGGTCCGCACGAAGACGGTGCCGTCCTCGGCGACCCTGCCGAACGACGCGGCGTTGCTCGCCGGGGTGGCGACCGCGACGGGCTGCACCGCGGCAGGTCCCGCCGCGGGGGCGCCCGGCCTGGGGCCGGGGCGCGGGCCGGGAGTGGGATGGGGCTTGGGGATGTCCGTTGACACGGCTCTCATGCCTTCTGTTCGGTGACGGTGATCTTCAGAATGCCGATGTGCTGGAGCGGGGGACCGTCCCCCACACCGTTGACGCCCTTCTTCGCCAGAGCCTGCAGGATCGGCAGGCCCGAGGTGATCCGCCCGAAGATGCTGTATCCACCGGTCGACGGATCGATCGTGCTCTCCCGGTAGACCATGAAGAACTGGCTGCCGTTGCTGTTCGGATCCTCCGTGCGGGCCATCGCCAGCGTGCCGGCCGGGTAGATCGCGTCCGCCGGGGCGTTCTCGATGCCGTACGCGTAACCGGGACCACCGCTGCCCGTCCCGGTCGCATCGCCGCACTGCAGCACGTAGATGCCGGACGTCGTGAGTCGGTGACACGGGGTCTTCGTGTAGTACGACTTCGCCAGCGTCACGAAGGAAGCAACGGTCTGCGGCGCCTTCGCACCGAACAACGACGCGGTGATGGTGCCGCAGTTCGTCTGGATGGTCGCGGTGAAGGTCCGGCCGGCGGCGATCCTCTTGTCCGGCAGCTTCAGAGCGGGGGAGCCGCTACGCCCGGTCGGAGCGGCTCCGCAGTGCAGCGACACGGACGTGCCCTGGCTGGTCGTCGCAAGAGACGTCGCGGAGGCGGACGACGTGGTCGTGCCGCCGGCCGAGGCGGCCTGCGAGGCGCATGCGCTCGTCGTACCGGCGGCTGCGAGGACAGCGCAGATCACCGCGCCACGTGACCGTCGCACACACCCCTCCTCGCCTCGACACGAACCGGCACCGATGGTGGTGCCTTCCGGCAGTGTAGGCAACGGATTAGAAGGGGCCGACCGCCCGTCGGTAGGCTCGCGCGGTGCTCGCTCTCGCCTTCCCCGCCGCCGTGTTCGGCACCAACTGCTACGTGCTGGCGACCGGCCCGGGGCAGGAGTGCATCGTGGTCGACCCGGGGATCGGTGTCACGGACACCCTGGCGGAGGTGCTGCGCGAGCATCGGCTGCGGCCCAGCGCCGTGCTCCTGACCCACGGGCACGTCGACCATGTCTACTCCGTGACCCCCGTGTGCGGCGGGGAACTCGGGGCCTACATCCACCGCGAGGACCGCTACCGGCTCAAGGATCCCCTCGGATCCCTCGACGGGGGCGTGCTGGCGATGTTCGAGCAGCAGTTCGGCAAGGCGGCGACCTGGAGCGAACCGTCGCGCATCGTCGAGGTCGACGGCGGCGCCCGGCTCGACCTGGCCGGGCTTATGCTCGACGTGCTCCACGCCCCGGGACACACCGAGGGCTCGGTGATGTTCGGGGTGGACGGGATCCCGGACGGCGTACCGGACGAAGCCGCCTGCACGACGACGATGCTCACCGGCGACGTGCTCTTCGCCGGGTCGATCGGGCGCACCGACCTGCCCGGCGGGTCCTCCGAGGCGATGACGACGTCGCTGCGGGAGGTCGTGCTCCCGTTGTCGGACCAGACGCTGGTGCTGCCCGGGCACGGACCCGGCAGCACGATGGCGCGGGAGCGCACCACCAACCCCTACTTGCAGAACCTCTAGACGAGAAGGACGTTCACGCACCTCATGGCGAGCAGAGTCACCCCCATCAGCGGCTTCCAGGAGTGGTTGCCGACGCAGCGGATCGTCGAGCAGCACTTCCTCGACACCATCCGCGAGGTCTTCGAGTTGCACGGGTTCGCCTCGGTCAACACCCGCGCGCTGGAACCCGTCGAGCGCCTGTCCGATCAGGGGGAGGACGCCGACAAGGAGATCTACGGCGTACGCCGGCTCGCGGGCGACGACGGCAGCACGCCCGCGCTCGGTCTGCACTTCGACCTCACGGTGCCGTTCGCGCGGTACGTGCTGGAGAACGGCGGCAAGCTGACCTTCCCGTTCCGCCGGTACCAGATCCAGCCCGCGTGGCGCGGCGAGCGGCCCCAGCGCGGCCGCTACCGCGAGTTCATCCAGGCCGACATCGACATCGTCGAGGCCGACACGCTGCCCGGGCACTACGAGGTCGAGCTGCCGCTGGTGATCGCGGACGCGTTCTCCCGGCTGCCGATCGGGCCGTACAAGATCCAGGTCAACAACCGCAAGATCTGCGAGGGGTTCTACCTCGGGCTGGGCATCGAGGACGTCGCGGGCACGCTACGGACGGTGGACAAGCTGGACAAGATCGGCGCGGACGGCGTGCGCAAGGTCCTGCTGGCAGCCGGCCTCAGCGAGGAGCAGGCGGGCAAGTGCCTGGACCTCGCGGCGATCGCGACACCGGACAGCAGCTTCGTGGGTCAGGTGCGTGCGCTCGGTGTGGAGCACCCCTTGCTCGACGAGGGCCTGGCCCAGCTCGCGGCGGTCATGGACGCCGGCAACGAGCACGCACCGGGGGTGCTGTCCGCCGAGCTGAAGATCGCCCGCGGTCTGGACTACTACACCGGCACCGTCTACGAGACGGTCATCGAGGGCCACGAGGACTTCGGCTCCATCTGCTCCGGCGGCCGGTACGACGCCCTGGCCAGCGACGGCAAGCGCACCTACCCCGGTGTCGGCATCTCGATCGGGGTGTCCCGGCTGCTCGGTCTGCTGATCTCCGAGGGCGGGCTGACCGCGTCGCGCGAGACCCCCGCCGCAGTCCTCGTCGCGGTGACCGACGAGGAGTCCCGCTCGGACTCCATGCGGGTCGCCGCGGCGCTACGGGCCCGGGGGATCGCGACGCTGGTGGCTCCGAAGGCCGCCCGGTTCGGCAAGCAGATCCAGTTCGCCGACCGGCGGGGCATCCCGTTCGTGTGGTTCCCGTCGGAGGACGGCGACGAGGTGAAGGACATCCGCAGCGGGGACCAGGTGCCCGCCGACCGCGACACCTGGTCGCCGCCGGAGGCGGACCTTCGTCCGTCGCTCGTGCTTCCCTGAGCCTTCGCTTTTGGACATGCACACCGGGTCATCTGTGACCCGCTGCGCATGTCCAAAGTGCTGCTAGGGCAGTTCTTCCAGCTGCAGGCCGAGGGCGCGCAGCCGCAGCCGCGCGAGCGCCTCGATGGTCTCCGGGTCGCGGCGGCGCCACCCGTCGACGGGTTCGTCGCCGACGGTTGCGAGCTCGCGCGGCGTGGCCGACCGCAGGGCGTCGAACGCCAGCAGGTCCATCCCGCCGGGAGTGCGTGTCAGCGACCGGGCACGGGAGGCGCGGCGTACGTAGGGCAGGCGGACGAGCGCCCAGACCAACAGCGCGATCGCGATCGGGATGCCCGCCGTGAGAGAACCCAGCACCCGGCCGAGCGTCTCGATCGTGTCGCCCAACTGGTGACCGGCGTTCGTCATCGAGCTGCCCGCGCCTTGCGCCTGCACGAACGGCTCCTTGAGCTTGCCGCCGACCAGCGGCACCCCGTCGACGGCGCGTGCGGCGTTGCCCATCTGGGTCCGTAGCCGTTCCCCGCCGGCCGACAGGTCCCGCGCGCCGCTCTTGGCGGCGACGGTGTGCCGGTAGACCGCCCACCCGGCGCGCGCCCAGGCGATCACCCAGATCGCCACCAGCGCGTCGAAGACGATCTGGCGGATCAACCGGTCCTGGCGGTCGGCGTACAGCTTCATGGGTTCCGTCGCAGTCTCGATGGTCGCGGTCGCCTCCGCCCTCGTCGATCGCGGGCTCAGCGTGCTGACGAACCTAGTGCGGGAACCGCTCAGGTTGCGGTGCCACCATCGCGGGCGTGGGGCGGTTGAAGACGGTGGCGGCATCGGTTGCCGCGGTGGTGTGCCTGGCGGCATGCTCCGCGCAGGCATCGGGTGCGGGCCACAGCCAGGCGTCCGATTCCCCGGCATCGAGCGCCATGGACCGGATCGGGACGCCGCTCGACAGCGCGCTCCCGGCGTCGATCCGCGACCTGCGGTTCACCGCAAGCGACGGTCGCACGGTGCGGTTGGCGGACTTCGCGGGCAAGACGGTCGCGATCTCCGACGTCATGACGCTGTGCCAGGAGACCTGCCCGGCCGACACCGCCACGCTGGTGCAGACCGTCCGAGCCGAGGACGACGCCGGCCGCGGATCGGGGGAGGTGTTCCTCTCCATCACCGTCGACCCGGCGCGCGACACGGCTGCGCAACTCGCGGCCTACCGCAACCTGTTCGTCACACCCCCGGGGAACTGGCTGGCCCTGACCGGCACCGCATCGACGGTGAACGCCCTGTGGAACTACCTCGGCGTATGGCGCCAGAAGGTCGGCGAGGGCTCCGGCCCGGCTCCCCGCAACTGGCGCACGAACGCACCCCTGACCTACGACGTCCAGCACTCCGACGAGGTGTTCTTCCTCGACGGTCGCGGGCACGAGCGCTTCGTCCTGGAAGGCGCGCCCTACGCCGCGAAGGGCACCGTCCCGCGGACCCTCTACGACTTCATGGACGCCGACGGGCGGCGCGGCCTGGGGGCCGCATCGACCACGGCGTGGACGCAGGCCCAGGCGCAGAAGGTGCTGGCCTGGGTGAGCGGTCGTTCCTCGGCCTGAGCGTCACCAGCCGAGACGGTGGGCGTGGTCGGGTCCGGCGGTGGGCTCGTCCGCAGCGGTCGCGAACGCCTCGAGCGCTGCGATGAGGGCCCCGCGGTCGGTGTCGGGCATGTCCCGCACGATTCGGGCGATGGCCGCGCGGCGGCGGCTCGTGACCGCGTCCACCAACCGGGATCCGTGCGACGTCAGTGCGATCGAGACCTCGCGGCGGTCCTGCGGATTCTCCCGCCGGTCCACCAGGCCGTCTCGGACCAGCCGCTCGACCTGACGCTGCGCCGTGGATGCGTTGACACCGAGACGTGCGGCCAGCCGACTCAGGGTGCCGTCGCCGTCCGCCGCGAGTACGACGAGCGCACGGAACTGGGTGGGGGTCACCGTGTCCTCGACGTCGGCGAGCGACCGTGCGGACACGCCGACCAGTGCCCTGGAGGCCGTCAGAAGCGCACTGACGAAGTCCTCGGTGTCCCGGTCGCTCTGCTCGTCCGACGAGGGCTGATTTCGTTGCACACTGCAATCATTGCAGAATGCAGGGGTGATGGCGACGATCCGGAAGGCGACGGCGGAGGGGCAGCCGACCTTCGTGGCGGCAGCGGCGGTGGTCGGGCTGCTCACCGGTCTGGTCGCGGGCAGCTTCGGGCTGCTGCTGGACGCGGCGGGACGCGGTCGGGTGGACCTGGTCCGATGGGCCCACGGCTGGCAGGTGCCCGGGTTCCTCCTGGTCGTCGCGATCTGCGCCGCGGCCACCGGGGCCGCGGCCTGGCTGGTGCACCGGGTCGAACCGCACGCCGAAGGCAGTGGCATCCCGCGTGTCGAGGCGGTGGTGGAGGGCAGGGCGGAGCCGGGGCGGTTCCGGATCCTGCCGGTGAAGTACGTGGGAGGCCTGCTCTCCATCGGCTCGGGTCTGGCGCTCGGTCGGGAGGGCCCCTCCGTGCAGATGGGCGGCAACATCGCGGTGATCGTCGCCGCCGTCCTCCGCCGAAGCCGCAGCGACGTGCGCGTGCTCGTCGCGGCCGGCGCGGCGGCGGGTCTGGCGACGGCGTTCAACGCGCCCATCGCGGGCGGCGTCTTCGTCCTGGAGGAACTGGTCAAGCGGTTCGACCCGCGGACGACCCTGGCCACGCTGGTCGCATCCGCCGCCGGTTTCGCCGGCGCCCACCTGGTGCTGCACGCCACCACGACCACCGACTTCCGGGTGCCTGCGCTCGGCGAGCCCACCCTCGCCCAGGCACCGTCGGTGGTCACACTCGGGGTGGCCGCCGGCTTGCTGGGCGTGGCCTACAACGGCGCCGTCATGGCAGGGCTGCGCATCGCGGACCGCAGCCGCGTCCCCGTCGTCGCGAGAGCCCTCGCCGTCGGTGCGGCAGTGGGGGCGATCGGCTGGTGGGCCACCCCGCTGGTGGGCGGTGGCGACAACCTGACCCAGCGAGCGCTGCTCGGCCACGGAGCCGTCCTCGCGGTGCTCGGCCTGATCACCGTGCGATTCGCGCTGGGTGTCGTCTCGTACGCCGCGGCGACTCCGGGTGGTCTGTTCGCGCCCATGCTGGTGCTCGGTTCGCAGCTCGGCCTGCTCGTGGGGCTCCTCGGCCACGCGGTCGCGCCGCACGCGACGCTCGCGCCCGCCGGGCTCGCGCTGATCGGCATGGCGGCGTTCTTCACGTCCACGGTGCGCGCGCCGGTCACCGGGATCGTGCTCGCCACGGAGATGACCGGGTCCACCTCGCAGCTCGCCCCGATGCTGGGCGCGTGCGCCATCGCGATGCTGGTGGCCATGGCGCTGCGGTGCGCACCCATCTACGACCAGCTGACCCGGCGGTCGGCGTCCGCCGCCCGGGAGAACGCGGCGGAGGCCGCGAGCAGCTCGCACGCCCGACCGGCGTCCATCGCCGGGTGACATCGGCGCCGCGATCGCGGCGCGGCCTGCCGTGAGCCGTGGTCGGGATGACCTTGAATGGTGCACCGTGACGGGTGCGGTCGAGCGGGCGGTGCGCGGGTGGCTGGACCACCTGCGGGTCGAGCGCGGGGTCTCCCAGCACACACTGAGCGCGTACGAACGGGATCTGCGCCGGTACGTCGCCTACCTCACCGCCCGAGGCATCACCGATCCCGCCGCGATCGCCGAGGCGGATGTGGCGGAATACTCCGCCACCCTGCGCGAGGGCACCGCCGAGCATCCGGCGCTGGCCGCGTCGTCCGCGGCACGCAATCTGGTGGCCGTGCGCGGATTCCACCGGTTCCTGACCCTGGAAGGGGACACCGTCGCCGACGCGGCCGCCGCGGTGGCTCCGCCGCGTCCGCCGCGGCGGCTTCCCAAGGCCATCCCGCTGGACCAGGTCGAACGCCTGCTCGCGGCGGCCTCGGTGGGCGACACCCCCGCCTCGCTGCGCGACCGCGCACTGCTGGAGCTGCTGTACGGCGTCGGCGCCAGGGTGAGCGAGGCCACCGGACTGGACGTGGACGACCTGGAGTTGGACACCGACGCGGTGCGGGTCTTCGGCAAGGGCAGCAAGGAACGGATCATCCCGCTGGGCGGCTACGCCAAGGACGCGCTCACGGCGTACCTGGTGCGCGGACGTCCCGCGCTGGTCGCGACGGGAAAGGGCACCCCCGCGCTCTTCGTGGGGCAGCGCGGCACCCGACTCTCGCGCCAGTCGGTGTGGAACATCGTGCAGGCCAGCGCCGAACGCGCCGATCTGAGCGGGCACATCAGCCCCCACACGCTGCGGCACTCCTTCGCCACGCACCTGCTCGAGGGCGGCGCCGACGTGCGGGTGGTGCAGGAGCTGCTCGGCCACGCCTCGGTGACCACGACGCAGATCTACACGATGGTCTCGGTGCAGCAGCTGCGGGAGGTGTTCGCCGCTGCCCACCCCCGCGCACGGTGACGACCGGCGACGGGCGGCACCAGTGGGTGCGGCATGCGTTAGGTTGAACCGCGATCGGCGCGAGCCGTACGACGCCCTACCCGGAAGAGCACAGATCAGCCGTGAGTTCGACAGACAAGGTGGGCCCGACCGGCCGCCCCCTTCCGACCTTCCCGGCCCCGCGCCCGTTGTCCGCGCATGGGCCGGCCCGCATCATCGCCATGTGCAACCAGAAGGGCGGGGTCGGCAAGACCACCTCGACCATCAACCTGGGCGCCGCCCTGGCCGAATACGGCCGCAAGGTGCTCCTGGTCGATTTCGACCCGCAGGGCGCCCTCAGCGTGGGCCTCGGGGTGCGTGCAAACGAGTTGGACGTCACCGTCTACAACCTGCTGGTCGAGCGTGGTCACGACGTGCACGACGTCATCCAGCAGACGACCACCCCCGGCCTGGACGTCCTGCCGGCCAACATCGACCTGTCCGCCGCCGAGGTGCAGCTGGTCGGTGAGGTGGCCCGCGAGATGGTGCTCTCCCGCGTGCTGCGGCCCGTCGCCGACGAGTACGACGTCATCCTGATCGACTGCCAGCCCTCACTCGGTCTGCTGACCGTCAACGCGCTGACCGCGTCGCACGGCGTCCTCATCCCGCTGGAGTGCGAGTTCTTCGCGATGCGCGGGGTGGCGCTGCTGATCGAGACCATCGACAAGGTCACCGACCGGCTCAACCCCAGCCTGCGCCTGGACGGCATCCTCGCCACGATGTACGACGGTCGGACCCTGCACAGCCGCGACGTGGTGCGCTCCGTGGTCGACCACTTCGGCGAGGACGTGCTGCACACGGCGATCAACCGCACCGTGAAGTTCCCCGACGCGAGCCTCGCCGCCGAGCCCATCACCAGGTACGCCTCCGGTCATGGTGCCGCGGAGGCCTACCGGCAGTTGGCCCGCGAGCTCATCTCTCGCGGCGCCGCTGCCTGACGTGACCGGCGCAGACGCGACCGGACCTGCTGGGCCCACTGGGCCCGTTGCGCCTCCCGAGCCCCCTCGGTCCGTCGCTCCCGAGCGGAACGGGCAGCCGCAGGCCCCGGGCGGGGTCCTCACCCGGCGGACCGCGAGCACACCGTTCGAGGTGCACCTCGACGTGTTCTCAGGCCCGTTCGACCTGCTGCTGGGGCTGATCTCCAAGCACCAGCTGGACGTCACCGAGATCGCGCTGGCCCAGGTCACCGACGAGTTCGTGGCCCACATCCGGGCCGTGCGCGAGGACGGCGCGGCCGAGTGGGATCTGGACCAGGCCTCGGAGTTCCTGCTCATCGCGGCGACCCTGCTGGACCTCAAGGCCTCGCGGCTGCTGCCCGGCGGCACGGCCGAGGACGAGGAGGACCTCGCGCTCATCGAGGCGCGCGACCTGCTCTTCGCGCGGTTGCTGCAGTACCGCGCGTTCAAGGATGTCGCTGCGTTCTTCGCCGACCGGATGGCCACCGCCGGGCGGATCACGGCCCGCCAGGCGGGTCTGGAGGAGCGGTTCGCCGCGCTGCTGCCGGAGCTGGTGATGGGCGTGGGCCCCGAGCAGCTGGCACGTATCGCGGCGCGCGCGATGACGCCGCGTCCGGAGCCCACCGTCGGCCTCACGCACCTGCACGCGCCCACCGTCAACGTGCGCGAGCAGGCCGTCATCGTGTCGGCGATGCTGCGCGAACGGCATACGCTCGGGTTTGCGGAACTGGTCGCCGACGCGGACTCGACCCTCGTGATCGTGGCGCGGTTCCTGGCCCTGCTGGAGCTGTTCAAGGAAGCGGCCGTCGCGTTCGACCAGCCCGAGTCGCTGGGCGAGCTGCGGGTGCGTTGGACGGGCACCGGCGAGGTGGACGTGAGTGACGAATTCGACGAACCGACCGGAGAGGGCGACGAGCACGATGAGTGAGCAGGAGCCCGAGATGGCCACACCCGACGTCCAGGAGCCCGACGTCCCGGACGCCGAGGCGCAGCTGAAACTGGACCTGGGCGAGCTGCCGGGCGGGGTCGCCGGCGCCGTCGAGGCGGTGCTGATGGTCGTGGACCAGCCTTTGACCGAGGACGAGCTGGCCGACGGACTGCATCTTCCCGTGGAGGAGATCCGCGAGGTGCTGGAGCGGTTGGAGTCCGGGTACGCCGCGCAGAGCCGGGGTTTCACCCTCCGTTGCATCAACGGGGGCTGGCGCGTCTACAGCCGCGCCGACTACGCGCCGGTGGTCGAGCGCTTCCTCATGGGCGGCCAGCAGGCCAAGCTCACGCAGGCGTCATTGGAGACCCTGGCCGTGATCGCCTATCGTCAGCCGATCTCCCGTTCGCGCGTCAGCGCCGTACGCGGGGTCAACGTCGACGGAGTCGTCCGCACCCTGCTCACCCGCGGGCTCATCGCCCAGATCGGCGAGTCGGAGGAGGGCGGTGCCGGTCTCTACGGCACCACGCCGTACTTCCTGCAGCGCCTCGGTCTCACCTCCCTGGAGGAGTTGCCCGCCCTCGCGCCCTACCTCCCCGACGCCGACGTCATCGAAGAACTGATCCAAGAAGGACATGCATGAGCACCCCACGAAGTTTCTCCCCCGCTGCGCTCCGCCGAATACTTCGCGAGGACCCCGCATGAGCACCCCACGAAGTTCCTCCTCCGACGCCGGCAAGAGCGGCGGATCGTCGCATCGCAAGGGCCGTCCCTCACCCGGCCGCACCGCCAAGCGACCCGCCCGGCAGGTCACGCCGCCGCGCGAGAAGCCGAAGACCCCCGTCGATCAACACGTTCCGAGCGGTGAACGCCTGCAGAAGGTGCTGGCCACCGCGGGCGTCGGCAGCCGCCGGGTCTGCGAGGAGTTGATCGCCGCCGGCCGGGTAGAGGTCGACGGACACCGGGTCACCGAGCTGGGCATCCGGGTCGATCCGGACCGCCAGATCATCCACGTGGACGGCGAGCGGGTGCAGCTGGACTCCAGCAAGGTCTACCTGGCGTTCAACAAGCCCACCGGCGTCATCTCCACGATGAACGACGAGCTCGGTCGACCCTCGGTCGGGGAGTACCTCGAGGGGCGCAAGGAGCGGCTCTTCCACGTCGGGCGCCTCGACGTCGACACCGAGGGGCTGCTGCTGCTGACCAACGACGGTGAGCTCGCCAACCGACTGCAGCACCCGTCGTACGGCGTGACCAAGACCTACGTCGCGGTCGTGCCCGGCCCCGTGCCGCGCGCGCTCGGCCGCCAGCTGCGCGAGGGCGTGGAGCTGGAGGACGGCATGGTCAAGGTGGACTCCTTCAGGGTCGTGGACTCCCGGCCGGGCTGGGCGATGGTCGAGGTCGTGCTGCACGAGGGCCGCAACCACATCGTGCGTCGCTTACTGGAGGAGGCCGGGCACCCGGTCGAGTCCCTGGTGCGCACCGACGTCGGTCCGGTGCAGCTCGGCGAGCTGCGCCCGGGCAAGCTGCGTCCCCTCTCGAGCCGAGAGATCGCCGGGCTCTACAAGGCAGCCGGGTTGTGAGCTCGCCCGTCCACGTCGTGGGCGCGGGGCTGATCGGGACGTCGCTCGGCCTCGCGTTGTCGCGCGAGGGGGTCGAGGTGACCCTGTACGACCCGTCCCCGACGGCGGTCGCGTTGGCCGCCGATCTCGGCGCCGGCGCGGCGCGCGAGCCCGACGACCCCGCCGTCGTCGTGGTGGCGGCGCCGCCGGACGTCGCGGCAACCGTCGTCCTCGACGCACTCATCCGATGGCCGCGCGCCATCGTGACCGACGTCGCGTCGGTGAAGTCGACGGTGCTGGCGCAGGTGCGCGCGTCGGCCGCCGCGTCCGACCTGGGCCGCTACGTCGGCTCGCACCCGATGGCGGGGCGCGAGCGCTCCGGCGCGGTCGCCGCGCAGGCCGATCTCTTCGAGGGCCGCACCTGGGTGGTGTGCCCCCACGAGGGCAGCGAGGCCGGGGCGGCGGACCGGGTGAGCGAACTCGCCCGGTCGACCGGGGCCGCGGTCGTGACGATGGGCGCGGACGCTCACGACCGGGCCGTCGCGTACGTCTCGCACCTGCCGCAGGTCGCGGCGAGCCTGGTCGCCGGCCGGCTGCGCGAGCTGCCGGACGAGGCAGTCGCCCTGGCAGGGCAGGGAATTCGCGACGTCACACGGATCGCCGCGAGCGACCCGCTGCTGTGGACCCAGATTCTCGCGGGCAACGCCGAGGTGCTCGCACCCGTCCTGCGCGATGTCGCGCAGGATCTCGACGCGGTCGCCGGCGCCTTGGCGTCGATCGCCGCGCAGGACGGCGACGGCGCGCGCGGCGTGGTCGCCCGGGCCATCGGGGACGGCCAGCTGGGGCACGCCCGGATCCCGGGCAAGCACGGTGCCGCGCCGACGGCGTACGCCACCGTCGTCGTCCTCGTGCCGGACGAGCCGGGCGCGCTCGGCCGGCTGTTCCAGGACGTGGGGGACGCGGGCGTCAACCTGGAGGACCTGCGCCTCGAACACGGTGTCGGCGCCCCGCTCGGCATCGCGGAACTGTCGGTGCTGCCGTCGGCCGTGGATCGGTTGATGACGCAGCTGGGAAACAAAGGCTGGAAGGTCCACGAATGAGCTTGGCTGAAGACGGTCTGTTGATCGTCGCGATCGACGGTCCGTCCGGGACGGGCAAGTCGAGCGTCTCCAAGGCGGTCGCCACGGCTCTGGGGATCGGTTACCTGGACACGGGGGCGATGTACCGGGCGCTGACCTGGTGGTGTGTGGATCGTGGCATCGACCTGCACGACCGCTCGGCGGTTGCGCGTGAGGCGCAGACGTTCCCGCTCGCGATGGGCACCGATCCTGCCGCGCCGACCGTGCAGGTGGGCGACCGCGATATCGCGGCCGCGATCCGTACGCCGTCCGTGTCCGCCGCCGTCTCCGACGTCGCCACCAACCTGGGCGTGCGCGAGCAGCTGATCCGGCGGCAGCGCGAGCTGATGGCGCGAGTAGCCGCTGAGACCGGCGGCGTGGTCGCCGAGGGGCGTGACATCACGACCGTCGTGGCGCCGGACGCCACGGTGCGGATCCTGATGACCGCGAGCGAGGAGGCCCGGATCGCGCGGCGCGCGGGCGAGCTGGCCTCGACCGCGGCAGCGACGAGGGCCCAGGTGGTCGATCGCGATCGGCGGGACTCGGCGGTGGCCTCGTTCATGACGGCCGCGGACGGCGTCGTGACCGTCGACACCTCGCACCTGGACTTCGACGGCTCGGTCAAGGCGGTGCTGGCCGTGGTGGATGAAGGACGGGGCCGTGACTGAGCTACGGGCAGCGCCCCTGGCGAACGCCGGCCGCCTCTTCGGCGCCGCGCTGGTGCGGGTCGTCTACAGCGCGAGCGCCGTGCATCCGGGGCGGATGCCCCGGACCGGCTCGGTGATCGTGGTCTCCAACCACACCGGCTTCCTGGACGGACCGGTCATCTTCTGCCTGTCGCCCCGGACCGTGCGGTTCCTGGTCAAGCACACCTACTTCACCTCCGCGTGGGGAGCGGTGCTGAGCCGCACCGGTCAGATCCCGATCCGGCAGAACACCGGTGACCGGGTGGCGCTGGCCGCCGCGAAGGATCTACTCGGCCAGGGCGGCGCGCTCGGGGTCTTCCCCGAGGGCACCCGCGGCTCGGGGTCCGTGCGCGACGCGCAGCAGGGCGCGGCATGGTTGGCGCTGCAGTCGGGAGCACCCGTCATACCGGTGGCGACCCTCGGCACCTGGCGTGCGGGAGGCACGAAGGACTCCTGGCCGCTGCCGCGGGCCCGGGTGCGGGTGGTCTTCGGGGAGCCGTTCCATGTCGAGACAGATCCGGACGTCACCGGCCGCGAACGACTGCGGCTCGCCACCGCGCTGATCCGCGAGCGGCTCGCGACCCATGTGCTGGAGTCGCTGGCCGAGACGGGGATGACTCTGCCGGTGGGGGAGCGGGACGCCGCCTGATCACGTGTGCGCCGGGCATCCCTTTCCGGCTGAGACAATGGTGTCCATGACCGACGACGCACGTGCCCTGCCCGACAGCGACCTCCCCGACGACGACACGTCGGTGGAGCGTGCGCTGCGTGTCGGGTTGGACGATTTCGACCTCAGCGACGAGGACCGTGCGCTGCTCAGTGGAGCAGGGGCTGGACGCGACGGTGACGAGGCCGCCGAGGCGCGTCCGGTGGTCGCCGTCGTCGGGCGTCCCAACGTCGGCAAGTCCACGCTGGTCAACCGGATCCTGGGGCGCCGTGAGGCCGTCGTCGAGGACGTCCCCGGGGTGACCCGGGACCGCGTCGCGTACGACGCCGAGTGGACCGGTCGTGATTTCACCCTCGTCGACACCGGCGGCTGGGAGGTCGACGCCACCGGTATCCACCTGCGGGTCGCCGAGCAGGCCGAGGTGGCCGTGGAGCTCGCCGACGCCGTGCTCTTCGTGGTCGACGCGACCGTGGGCGCCACCGACACCGACGAGGCCGTGGTGAAGCTGCTGCGCAAGTCCGGCAAGCCGGTCGTCCTCATCGCCAACAAGGTCGACGACAACCGCACCGAGGCGGACGCGGCGATGCTGTGGTCGCTCGGGCTGGGTCAGCCCTACCCCGTCTCGGCGATGCACGGCCGCGGCACCGGTGACGCTCTCGATGCCGTCCTCGCGGTGCTGCCGGACGAGAGCAACGTCAACGGCGCCTACCCGCGCGGCGGGCCTCGGCGCATCGCGCTCGTCGGCCGACCGAACGTGGGCAAGTCCTCGCTGCTCAACAAGCTCGCGGGGGAGGAGCGCGTCGTCGTCGACAACGTCGCGGGCACGACGCGCGACCCCGTCGACGAGATGATCGAACTCGGCGGCAAGGTATGGCGATTCGTCGACACCGCGGGTATCCGCCGGCGGGTGCACCAGACCCGCGGGGCCGACTTCTACTCGTCGCTGCGCACACAGACGGCCATCGAGAAGGCCGAGGTGGCGGTCGTCCTGATCGACGCAGAGGAGTCCATCGCCGAGCAGGACATCCGCGTCGTGCAGCAGATCGTCGACGCCGGCCGCGCGCTGGTCGTCGCGTACAACAAGTGGGACCTGCTGGACGAGGAGCGCCGCTACTACCTGGAGCGCGAGATCGAGCGCGAGCTGGTGCAGATCACCTGGGCGCCGCGGGTCAACATCTCGGCGATGACCGGCCGGCACACCGACCGGCTGGTCCCCGCCCTGGAGACCGCTCTGGCGTCCTGGGACTACCGCGTGCCGACCGGCCGCCTCAACGCCTTCCTCGGCGAGGTGGCCTCGAGCCATCCGCACCCGGTCCGCAGCGGCAAGCAGCCGCGAATCCTCTTCGCGACGCAGGCTTCCACGCGTCCGCCGCGGTTCGTGGTCTTCGCCAGCGGCTTCATCGAGGCCGGCTACCGACGCTTCCTCGAACGCCGCCTGCGCGAGGAGTTCGGCTTCGAGGGCACCCCGATCGAGCTGTCGGTGCGGGTACGGGAGAAGCGCAAGCGCTGAACCTGGCTCCCGCTGCGGTCGATTGGGCCGCAGCGAGGCCGGTGGGATATCGTTTCGCTCGCCCTCCGGGGCAACGGTTCGACAATTTCACAACGGGATGTGGCGCAGCTTGGTAGCGCACTTGACTGGGGGTCAAGGGGTCGCAGGTTCAAATCCTGTCATCCCGACAGATCGGCTCTGGCCTGCTCGCGCGGGCCAGAGCCGTTGTCATGTCGCGTCGCGTCGCGTCGGGAGCGGCGGGGCGGGTCGATGGAGAAATTCAGGCTCAGCCGGGGTCCGGCGGCCGGCTTCTGCTGGGGGACGCTGTGCCGGTAGTCCCGCTGCGTGCGTCCGCCCATCACGACCAGATCGCCACCGTGGGTGAGGATGGTCCTCGACTTCCCGCCGACCTCCGGTCGGATGAGGAACCGGCGACTCGCGCCCAGGCTGAGCACCGGGATCACGGCTTCGGCCTGCCGATCGGCGGGCCGGTCGGCGTGCCAGCCGGTGCCGTCGTTGTGGTCGCGGTACCAGTTCATCCACAAGTGCGTGAAGGATCGCCCGTAGTGGGCGGTCAGTGCCGCCGCGAGGTAGTGCAGCACCGGATGCGGTGCCTGCGCGATGACCGGGTACTCGGCCGTGAGGCGGGGCTCCGTGACCTCACGGGTGTACATCCACCGCGAGCGCTGCTCCCATTCGGCTTCGGCCATCAGCATGTCCATCAGGGCCTGATCGCCCGCGAGCCAGCCGTGCACGTGGTCGACCCAGGATGTGTCGTCGAGCGGGATGCGTTCGGCGGTGCCGAAGGTGTGGTCGACGGCCACCCGTAGGCCGCCGGTGAGGTGCAGGTCGGTGGTCACGTCCAGGTCGGCACCCGCGGGCGTCGGGAGATCGAACAGCGCGTCGTCGGCCACGTCGTGCTCCCTTCACCGGGGCGGTCCACCTGTCCTGATGATGGTCCCTACCACCGACAGGAGAGTTCGATGGATGCCCGCATGAGCTGCTAGTCGACCAGGGCCTGGGTGCCCAGCACGATCGCGAGCTGGAGCAACTCGGCGTCCTGTGTGCCGGGCTCGGCCGTGTAGACCATCACCCGTAGGTCGTCGCCCGCGACGACGAGGGTGTCGCAGGTGAGCGCGATGCGGCCGACGGCGGGGTGCTCGATGACCTTGTCGCGCGACTGTGCCGGGGCTGCCGGCGCGGGGGCGGCATCCCACAGCTCGACGAACCGGGGGCTGGCGGCACGCAGCCGACTGACGAGCCGTCGTACCCCGGCGTCGGCCGGGTATCGCGTCGCCGTCATCCGTAGATCGGCGACCAACCGCGCGACCTGTGCCTCGTGCTGCACGGCCGTCTGCACGGTGCGCGATCCGCTGCCCATGACGTTGCGCCACACCCCGTTGCGTTCGTCGCCGCGCAGGACGGAGGTCTCACCCATCAGGGCGTCGTACGCCGCGTTGGCGACCAGCAGGTTCCATGCTGCGTCGTACACGACCAGCGGCACGCCTTCGAGCCGGTCCAGGAGGCGTTGCACGCTGGCGGTGATGCGGGTCGGAACGAGGCCCGGGCCCGGCGCGGAGAGCCCCGTGAGGTGGAAGAGCAGCTCCCGCTCGGCGTCGGCCAGCCGCAGGCTGCGGGCGAGCGCCTCGACGACCTGCGGGGACGGCGAGGTGGCTCGACCCTGTTCCAGACGGGTGAGGTAGTCGACCGAGATGCCGGCGAGCCCGGCCAACTCCTCGCGACGCAGGCCCGCCGCCCGTCGGTGACCACCCCGTCGCAGGCCGACGTCCTCGGGACCGACCCGCTCGCGCCACCCTCGCACCGCACGGCCGAACTGCGACTGCTGCACGTTCCCCATGGTGACCCATCGGCATACAGGTGTCCTGGCCCTGTCAGTCCTACGAAGACCGGACGACTGCCTGGCGCACTCGTCGCAGGCAAGCATGGGCGCATGACCACCACATTGATCACCGGGGCCAACAAGGGCCTCGGCAAGGAGACCGCTCGTCTGCTCGTCGAGGCGGGGCACACCGTCTGGCTGGGCTCGCGCGACGAGACCCGGGGAGCCGCCGCGGCAGAGGAGGTGGGCGGCCGGTTCGTGCAGCTCGACGTCACCGACGACCGATCCGTCTCAGCCGCGATGGCGACCATCGCCGGTTCGGGGACCGGACTCGATGTGGTCGTCAACAATGCGGGCATCGCCAAGCGCACCGGGGGTGCGAGTCAGACCGAGGCACTCGACGGACCCAGCGTCCTGGAGGTCTTCGACACCAACGCCGTCGGCGTCGTCCGGGTCACCGAGGCCGCCCTCCCTCTGCTCGCGACGTCGAGGAACCCCGTCATCGTGAACGTCTCCAGCGCGTTGGGGTCGTTCTGGGCCACGCACGAGCCGTCCCGGCCGGCCTCCCACTTCGTCTCCGTCGTGTACGGCGCGAGCAAGGCCGCGGTCTCGATGCTCACCGTGCAGTACGCCCGCGCGCACCCCGGCATCAAGGTCAATGCCGTGGAGCCCGGCATCACCGCCACCGAGCTCGGCGGGGGTGACCCGGGCAGTCACCCCGGACGACCTGCCGCCCAGAGCGCGCGCGTGGTGGCCGAACTGGCGAGCGTGGGGTCCGACGGCCCGACCGGAGCCTTCTTCGAGGACGCGGGCGAACTCCGGTGGTGACGTGGCGGTCGTAGCGAGTCGCAGCGCCAGCACGGGTGCGCTCGGCCGTCACGCGCGGATCGGCGGCCACCGACGACGGCGCCACTCCTCCCACGTCGTGCATCCCTGCGGTGGGGGTCCGACGGGTTCAGTGCCGTCCAGCTCGCCCTGCGTCGGGGTCTCGAAGGCGTCGGCCCACCGGGTGAGCTCCTGTCTCGATATCGGCCAGGTCGTGTGGGGCGCGTCCGACTGCCGCCGGTCGAGTCGCCTGAACTGCTCGTCCTGCGGCAGTGCGAGGTAGATCAGCTCGACGGTCGCGCCCCGGTCCGCCCCGGCGCGCCGCAGCGCGGAGCGCTCGTCCCGACTCCAGAGGCCGAAGTCGATCACGACGTCGATGCCCAGTTCGAGCGCACGCAGCCCGACCTCGATGAGCCGTCCCTCGATCACGTCCTGCGCCGACGGCGGATTGTCCTGGCCGTAAAGGGCTTTGACCCATTCGTCCTTGGTGAGGCGCAGGGCCCCGCGTTCCACCTCGATGCGCCGCGCGGCGGTGGTCTTCCCGGTGCCCGGAAGCCCCACGGTCAGGAACAGGGTCGGCGGCTGTCTCATCGCCACCTCGGTCCATGCTGACGACTGCGGCCGCCCGCACCGGCAACGAGACTGCCGTCGTCCTGCACCCGCTGGGTCAATGCAGGTGTGGGCGGTAGATGAGCTCCTGGGTGCGGCCGTCGAACGTCCTGCTCTGCACCAGCTCGAGGTCGAAGTCGGCCGCGCCGCCGAAGATGGGATCGGTGCCGGTCTTCCCGGTAATCACCGGGAAGACCGAGACGTGCACGAAGTCGACCAGGCCGGCTGCCATCAACGCCTTGTTGAGCGACAGGCTGCCGTGCGACCGCAGGGGGATGTCCGACTGCTCCTTGAGCTCGGTGATGGAGGCGACCGCATCCCCGGACAGGACGGTGGCGTCCGGCCAGTCGAAGGGTCCCTTCAGCGTGGAGGACACGACGGTCGTGGGCAGATCGCGCATCCGGGCGACCCATGGATCGAGGATCCCCGACTCCTCGGTCGGTGCGCTGAGCATCTGCATGAACTGCTGGAAAGTATTGGCTCCGAACACCATTCGCTGATTCTCGCCGTACAGGGCGAGGCGACGGTCCAGAAACTCAGGGCCCTGCTTGCCCCAGTAGCCTCCCCAGTCGCCGGGCGGGCCGTAGGAGCCGTAGCCGTCCAGGCTCATGTAGATGTCGAAGGTGTAGGTCGCGGTCATGAGCTGCTCCCTCGTACTGGGTCGACGGGTGCGAGTCGGTGCCGCTTCGGAACTTATCGCCGGGGAGACCCGTCCGGTACCCAGATCGCGGCATCGTGGGCGAAGGCCACCCGGCGCGGGTCGAAAGCGAGCAGGGTGTCGACCCAGTCGGGTGCGACGGGCAGCGGCGGCGCATGACCGAGGTCGGCGCCGCTTCTGGCCAACGCGTCCTCGCTCCACAGCGACGCCGTCTCGTGCGACTGGCCGGCCAGCACGATCGAGCCGTCGTCGCACTCGACGATCACGGACTGATGGCCGGCGACGTGACCCGGCGTCGGGACGACGTGCACGCCGGGCAGGATCTCGGCGCGCCCGTCGAGCACCTCGTAACGCACGCCGGGATGGTCGATGAGTTCGCCGACCGTGTAGTCGCCGCCGCGCGCCGTGGCCAGCTCGGTGCGTTGGGTGAAGACGGGGAGACCGGCCAGCCCCGGGTTGCCGCCACAGTGGTCGAAGTGCAGGTGGCAGTTCACGACGAACTGCACATCGTCGATGTCGACCCCGGCATCACGCATCGCCTGGGGGAGCGGCACGCGCTGCGGGCGGTACCACGCCTCCGTCTCCTCGTCGGCGGCACCGATCCCCGTGTCGAGCAGGAGCAGCCCGTCGGCGTGCGGCACTGCATACCCGTAGACGGCTTCGATCTTCGGCGACCCGGTCCCGGTCTCTTCGGGCGGCCGCACGAAGCTGCCGAGGAAGACCCGTCGTACGTCGTCGATCCTCATCGCGCGATGTCTCCCACCCACCGCTGCGCGTACGACAGGTAGGTGCGACCGATCCGTGCGGAGGCCTCGGCGTCGTCGACGCTGCCGCGGGTCCAGTCGCGGATGGTGTCCTCCCAGATGCTGCGCCCGATCGCGAACCCCACGAACGCATCGACCTGCGCCGCGACGTCCAGCCAGTGCTCGAGCCGCTCGGGCGGCGCATCCCGGCCGAGCACGATGAGGTCGGCGTCGTGACCTCCGGCGCGAGCCTGCGCAGCCACCGCACGGGCCGCGTCGACGGTCTCCAGGCCCTCGACCTTCCACAGCGTCGGCGCGACACCTGCCTGCTGGTTGTCGGCGATGACCCGCGTCACGAGTTCGGGTCGCATGTCACGGTCGTAGCGGTCCGCATCACCGTCGACCGATGCCTTCTGCTCGTCCGTGGCGGGCACGAGCAGCTCGTAGAGGAACGCCACGCGCGCGTCCGCGAGCGCTCCACTGACCTCGGCCAGCGCGTCGAGCTGGCGTGAGCGGTCGGAGGCGTCGAACGACGGGTTGTCCCGCACGAGCACCTTGGCGTACGCCGGGCCGACCTCGCGGACGTGGTCCAGCCACTTGTCGCCGTACTCGAGCGTGAACCAGTCGTGCCCGCTCGCCTCGATCGGGATCGCCAGGACCACTCCGTCGGCCGGCGCGGCACCGACCACCGCCGCGCCGTACTGCTCGTCGACGAGCACCCCGACTCGCCCGGCCGTCACCTGCGAACGCACATCGCGCAGCCCGGCGTAGATGATCTGCTTCGCCCGCCGCATCCCCTGCGCCTGCTCGTCGGTCGGCGATTCGTGCTCGACGCCGAAGAGACTGGACCCGAACGAGCCGCGATGGTCCATGGCCAGGATGAGGAGCGGGTCGTCATGGGTCGGAGCCGGGGTTACGGGGACGGTCACGGTGTTCTCCCTTGTCGGTGGACGGGGTGTGACCATCCTGCTCCCCGCATCGCTCTCCTAGTCCCGAATCGGGGTGGAGGTGCGCCGGGCGTCGACCAGGTACGACGCGAGCGGCGCGATGACGAACGCGATCGCCAGCAGCGTGATCGCCAGGACGTTGGGGCTCCCGCCCGACGACGTGAGGAGACCCTTGAAATCGAAGGAGACCAGCAGGAAGAGGGAGAACACGATCGCCACGACGGGCACGACCGTGCCGAGCAGCCGGCCCGTGCGGATCGAGGCCCACCGCTCCTTCCGGCTCCGCGCGAACCGGATGACCACCACCGGGACGATGAGGAACTGCACGAAGCGGGCGATCACGGCGAGCCCGGTCAGATTGGCGGTGTCGTAGCCCAGCGACAGCGGGAAGGCGATCGCCAGGACCGCGGTGATGCCGAAGGCGAGCAGTGGCACGCCGTAGCCGCGCTTGCGGGCGACCGCCGCCGGCAGGAGGCCGTCCTCGGCCAGTGCCGTGAAGAGCCGCGGCGAGCTGAACGACGAGGCGATGTTGATCCCGAACAACGACACGAGGGCGCCGATCACGACGAGGGTGTGCACCGTGTCGTTGGAGATCGCGGCGGCGAGCTTCACGGTGTCGGAGGAGTTCGCGATTTTGTCCGGCGCCAGGAGCATCCCCGAGGTGATCGCGAGCAGATAGGCCACCGCGACGATCACCATGGCCGTCGGTACGGCGCGGGGCAGCGTCCGATCCGGCTGTTCCATCTCCTCGGCGGCGTTCGCGATCGACTCGAAACCGGTGAAGGCGTACAGCGCGGCGATGACCGCGAGCACGACGCTGGCGAACTCACCGGTGCCCACGTCGACGAAGCCGAAGATGGAGTAGGTGCTCGGTCCGCCGTACACCTTGCTGCTGCCCGCCAGGTGGTAGTGGTTGCGGCCCGTCGCGAGCACCGTGACGACGGCGGCGACGATGAAGACGACGAGGGCCAGGACCTTGCCGACGGTCGAGATGCCGTTGGCCCACGCGATGACCCGGTTGCCGAAGTAGTTGATGGCCAGCAGTAGCAGGATGAAGAGCACGAAGGTGAGCGTCTTCACACTGAGGAAGCCGGTCTCCTTCGACCATCCCTTGTCCGGGAAGACCACCTGCAGGAAGGTCGTCACCGCGAACGACGCGAGCGTCCCCCACGCGATGGCCGCGGTGAACGCGTGGGTGACGCCGACGTAGATGGCGGACCGGCGACCGATGCCGACCATCGTGTACGCGTACGCCGCGCCGTTGGTGCGGACGTAGCGCGCCGCCGTCGCGAACACGAGGGCCAGGACGAGCGCGAACACCGCTGCGATCACATACGCCAGAGGCGCCAGGGTGCCCGCGTCGGCGATCACGGCTCCGGGGGTCAGGAAGATCCCGGCGCCGATCACGGCGTTCACTCCGAGGAGTACGACGCTCCAATAGCCGAGCGGTCGGCGGAGAAGGTCGGCTCGTTGCTCGCTCAATGCCCGCACATCCCTTATCGATTCGGAAAGCAATACTTATATCCGGACCGATGGCGGGCACTGGGAGGTGCCCGCGTACCGAGATGACGGGCTCGGCTGCCGCCGAGCGTCGCTCGGGCGTCGGCCGGGACCACCCCGGCCTCGCCCGCTCAGTGCTGTGGCGCGACGGCGCGGTCAGGCGACCAGCTTGTGCAACGCGAAGCGCGCGATCGGCAGGTAGGCCGCGAGCACCGGCCAGGCACTGCGCGCCTCGAGCCAGGTGCTGCAACCGGTCGGCGCGGCGTCGACGCCGTGCGCCAGATGCATCCGGATGGGCCCGACGCGCGCGGTCCACACCCACCGCATGCCCGCTTCGTCGAAGGAATCCACGACGAACGCGACGCGCACTCCCAGCGGACCGAGGACCGTCCCCGTCGCCCCCGTGCTCAACCGTTCGACGTCCGTCTCGACGCCGCGGATCTGCGGCGACCAGGTCGACCAGAGTTCGGGTCGGGCATACCGCTCCCAGGCCTGCGCCGCCGTCGCCGGTCCGGTCGCACTCAGACGGGCCGTGCCCATCGCGGGGTTTCGCATGGCCTCACCATCGCACCCGGCTGCGACACCGGTCCCGGCGCGCGTCGTCAAGGCCCGCTCGGTGCCCTCCCGACCAGCGGATCAGGCAACTGAACACCGTAAGGGCCCGCTCGGTGCCCTCCCGGCCGGCGGATCAGGCAACTGAACACCGTAAGGGCCCGCTCGGTCCCGAACGTGCACCATGCGGAGGGTCAGGAGATGCCGGCTGCCCGTTCCAGGTTGCCCAGTTCGTCGTCCAGGTGGCGCAGCAGCCATTGCAGGTGTGGCACGGCGCGGCGGCATCCGGTCAGTCCGAACTCCATGCTGCCCGCGTAGCTGGCGCAGGTGATGTTGAGCGCCATGCCCTGCATCGGGATGGACAACGGGTAGCTGCCGACCAGCTTGGCGCCGCCCAGGTAGTGGGTCTCCCTGGCACCCGGGACGTTGCTGATGATGAGGTTGAACGGCGGGCGCACCACACCCTGCAGTCCGAACCAGGGCAGCAGCATCGCCGGCGTCATCCCGACCGCGCTCATCGCGACGATCTGATTGGCGGTCATCTGCGACAGCGCCTGCTTGCCGTCCTGCATGCCGGCGTGGATCTGCGCCAGACGCTGCGCCGGCTCGGCGACATCGGTCGCCAGTCGGGCCATCATGGTCCCGATGGCGTTGCCGCCCTCGGAGGAGGCCGACTGGGAGTCCTTGGCGTTCAGACCGACCGGCACCATCGCCACCAGCGACGTGTCCGGGAGTTCCCCCAGGTCCTCCAGGTAGCCGCGCACGGCGCCGCCGCACATGGCGAGCACCACATCGTTCACCGTCGTCCCCGATGCCTTGGAGATCGCCACCAACCGCTCCAACGGCCAGCTCTGCGCGGCGAACCGGCGCGACCCGGTGATGGTGGTGTTGAAGATCGTCTTGGGTGCACGCATCGACACCGGGGACGTCTCGTCGCGTGCGCCGCGGGTGAGGGTCCTCGCCAGCGCGCCGGGCATCCCGGCAGCGTCACCCGCCAGACCCCGTACGGTGCGCAGCAGCTGCGTGGCGACGTCGCCGCTCTCCTCCTGCTTCGCGGGGCGTTCGCGACGCGGGCGGCCGGCCCACATGGGCACGATCTCGGGGTCGTTCGGATCGGTGCTGAGGGTGTTCATGAGCAGCCGGCTCGCGGCGATGCCGTCGACGAGCGAGTGGTGCAGCTTGACATAGATCGCGAAGCGGCCGTCCCGCAACCCCTCGATGACGTGGGCCTCCCAGAGGGGACGGTCGCGCGCCAGTGGAGTCCCGTGCAGTCGCGAGCACAGTTCGAGCAGCTCGCGCACCCGCCCGGGCTTGGGCAGAGCGCTGTGTCGCACGTGGTGCTCGACGTCGAACTGCGCGTCCGGCTCCCACATCCACTGACCCGCCGTGCGCCACGAGCGGGTCGGCCGCTTCAGGAAGAGCGGGTTGATGTCCTCGACGGCGATCAACTGCTCATAGACCCGGCGGGCGTGGTCGCGCGGCGCCCCCGGCGGCTTCTCGAACAGCTGCAGGCTTCCGACGTGCATCGGCATCGCGCGGCTCTCCGACAGGAGGAACGCCAACGACGTGGGATCGATGAGACTGGGCGTCATCGGCGACCTTTCAAGGAGTGTGACGCAGATCATTGCGCACGCGATGTCGGCGGGCACCGGCAGGATGGGTCCATGACCTCTTCCATCCTGTGGTTCCGCCGCGACCTGCGACTGCACGACCACCCGGCACTCAACGCCGCCGTCGAGCAGGCCGGTGCGTCGGGGGTGGTTCCCCTGTTCGTGATCGAGCCCGCGCTGTGGGACGGAGCCGGCGATTCCCGTCGCCGATGGCTCGCCGCGACGTTGCGATCGCTGGACGCCGAGTGCAACGGCCGGCTGACCGTACGCCGCGGTGACCCGGCGAAGGTGGTGGCGCAGGTCGCCCGCGAGCAGCACGCCGACACCGTGCACGTCTCCCGTGAGACCACCCCGTACGGGCGGCGGCGCGACGAACGGGTCACTGCCGCCCTCGGCGACGACATCTCCCTCGCCGAGACCGGCACGCCGTACGCCGTCGGGCCCGGCGTCATCACCAACGGCAGCGGCTCTCCGTACAAGGTCTTCACGGCCTTCTCGCGTGCCTGGCAGGACCACGGCTGGCCGGCTCCGGCGGAGCGCCCGTCCCGGATCCACTGGGTCGACGGCGGCTCCGGCGACGACGCGCACGAACTGATCGCCGACGCCGCCGAGGGAGAGCTCGACTTCGCGGTGGGGGAGGACGCGGCGCACCAGCGGTGGGAGGACTTCCTCGACGGCCCGGTCGACCACTACGGCACCGACCGCGACCGCCCCGCCAAGGACGGCACCTCGCGCCTGTCGCCCTACCTCAAGCTGGGCGTGCTGCACCCGCGCACGCTGCTCGCCGACCTGGCCCACAAACGCTCCGACGGTGCGCAGACCTACCGCACCGAGATCGCCTGGCGCGAGTTCTACGCCGACGTGCTCTGGCACCAGCCGCGCTCCTCCTGGCACGACCTGCGCGACCAGCTGTCCGGGATGACGTACGACGAGCCCAAGGAGGCGATCGAGGCCTGGAAGGCGGGGAAGACCGGCTATCCGATCGTCGACGCGGGGATGCGCCAGCTGCTGCAGACCGGGTGGATGCACAACCGGTTGCGGATGATCACGGCCAGCTTCCTCACCAAGGATCTGCACGTGTGGTGGCCGGTGGGCGCACGGCACTTCCTGGATCACCTGGTCGACGGCGACGTCGCGTCCAACAACCACGGCTGGCAGTGGGTGGCGGGCACCGGCACCGACGCCTCGCCGTACTTCCGGGTCTTCAACCCGGTCACCCAGGGGCAGAAGTTCGACCCGGACGGCGCCTACGTGCGCCGCTGGGTGCCGGAGTTGCGCCACCTGCAGGGCAAGGCGACCCACGAGCCGTGGACCGTCGACGACGGGTACGCCGAGGGCTACCCGGAGCGCATCGTCGACCACGCCGACGAGCGCAAGGAGGCCCTGCGCCGCTACGAGTCCGCACGCTGACCGCGATCGATCGCCGCCCGGTGCCGCATGTCCGGCGGACGAGGTCGCGTCGGGCAGGATGACCCCCATGAATCGCAGAATCGTGGTCGTCGGCATGGGATATGTCGGCCTGTCCAACGCCGTGCTGCTCGCGCAGCACAACGACGTCCTGGGCGTCGACCTGGACGTGTCCAAGATCGAGCGCCTGCAGGCCGGTGTCAGCCCGATCAGCGACCCCGAGCTGGAGGACTTCCTGGCGCACGCCGACCTGCGGCTCACCTTCGCCACCGATCCGACAGCGGCGTACGCCGACGCCGATTTCGTGGTCGTGGCGACCCCCACCGACTACGACCCGCAGACCAACTACTTCAACACCTCCAGCGTGGAGGGCGTCATCCGCGACGTGCTCGACGCCGGGAGCAGCGCGACGATCGTCATCAAGTCGACGATCCCGGTGGGCTGCGTGCACGCGCTGCGTGAGCAGTTCGGCACGGAGGCGATCCTGCACTCCCCGGAGTTCCTGCGGGAGGGTCGCGCTCTCTACGACAACCTGCATCCGTCGCGGATCATCGTGGGCGCCCAGACGCAGGAGGCCAAGGAGTTCGGCGAGCTGCTTCTGGAGGGCGCGGACGCCGGCGGGTCCGGCGGCGAGATCGCGGTGCTGCTGACCTCCAGCAAGGAGGCCGAGTCGATCAAGCTCTTCTCCAACACCTTCCTGGCGATGCGGGTCGCCTACTTCAACGAGTTGGACACCTTCGCGATCACCCACGGCGTCGACAGCCGCCAGATCATCGAGGGCGTCAGCCTCGACCCGCGCATCGGCAGCCACTACAACAATCCGTCCTTCGGATACGGCGGCTACTGCCTGCCCAAGGACACCAAGCAGCTGCTCGCCAACTACCGGGACGTCCCCCAGAAGCTGGTGGAGGCCATCGTCGGGGCCAACACGACCCGCAAGGACTTCATCGCCACCGACATTCTGCGCCGTAACCCCTCCGTGGTCGGCATCCACCGGCTCATCATGAAGGCCGGTTCGGACAACTTCCGGGCCAGCAGCGTGCAGGGAATCATGAAGCGCATCAAGGCCACGGGCGTCGAGGTGATCGTCTACGAGCCGGAGCTGGAGGGCGACACCTTCTTCGGCTCCCGCATCGTGCGTGACCTGCAGGAGTTCATCGACACCGCAGACGTCGTCGTGGCCAACCGGCGCACCCCCGAACTGCAGTCGGCGGGGGCGAAGGTCTACACGCGCGACCTGTTCGGCGAGGACTGAGCAAGCTCCTCCTGCGCCGACACTTCGCGGCGTACCGTGAGGTGGTGGCACGAGAGCTGAAGGTGCAGGACAGCGACGATCACCTCGAGGTGAGCCCCCCGCTGCATTCCGCGGCCGGCGTACCCGCGGTCACCCGCGCGATGCGGATGGCGATGAAACAGATGGGTCCGGCCCGCTCCGGCCGCACGCTGCTTCGCCTCAACCAGCCGGGCGGCTTCGACTGTCCCGGGTGCGCCTGGCCCGATCCCGGGCACACGCACGCCGCGGAGTTCTGCGAGAACGGCGTCAAGGCCGTCGCCGAGGAGGCCACCACCCGCCGGGTCACGCCGGAGTTCTTCGCGAAGCACAGCATCGAGGAGCTGCGCGGCCGCACGGACTACTGGCTGGGCCAGCAGGGGCGTCTCACCACCCCGATGCACAAGGCGCCCGGCGACACCCACTATCGGCCGGTCAGTTGGGATGCCGCGCTGGACATCGTCGCGGGCCACCTGCGGGGGCTCTCGGATCCCGACGAGGCGGTCTTCTACACCTCCGGCCGCACGAGCAACGAGGCGGCGTTCTGCTATCAGCTGTTCGCGCGGGCGTACGGCACGAACAACATGCCCGACTGCTCCAACATGTGCCACGAGTCGAGCGGCACGGCCCTCACCGAGTCGATCGGGATCGGCAAGGGCACCGTGACCCTCACAGACGTGGAGAACGCCGAGCTGCTCGTCGTGGCCGGGCAGAACCCCGGCACCAATCACCCGAGGATGCTCTCGGCCCTGGAGGCGGCGAAGAAGTGCGGTGCGCGCATCGTGGCGATCAACCCGCTGCCGGAGGCGGGCCTGATCAAGTTCCGCAACCCGCAGACCCCCCGTGGCGTGATCGGACCCGGCACCCCGTTGGCCGACCTCTACCTGCAGGTCCGCCTCGGCGGTGATCAGGCGCTCTTCCAGGCGCTCGGACACCTTCTGCTGCAGCGCCCGGATGTGCTCGACAAGGACTTCATCGCGCAGCACACCAGCGGATTCGAGGAGTACGCCGCGTCGTTGGCGACACTCGACTGGGACGCCACCGAGCGCGCCACCGGCTTGCAGCACAGTGAGATCGAAGCGCTGGCAGACGAATTCGCCCGCTCCCGCGCCACGACGATCTGCTGGGCGATGGGGCTGACCCAGCACCGGCACGCCGTCGCGACGATCCAGGACGTCGTCGACGTCCTCCTCCTGCAGGGCAACATCGGCAAACCCGGCGCCGGTGTGTGCCCGGTCCGCGGGCACTCCAACGTGCAGGGCGACCGCACCATGGGCGTCTGGGAGAAGCCGGGCGAGAAGTTCCTGCAGGCCCTCGACGACGAGTTCGCGATCACCGCACCACGCGAGCACGGGTACGACGTCGTCGACGCGGTCCGTGCGTTCCGCGACGGGCACGCGAAGGTCTTCATGGCTGTCGGCGGCAACTTCGTGCGGGCCACCTCCGACACCGACGTGACCGCCGCCTCGCTGGAGAAGGCCGCGCTCACGGTGCACGTCTCCACAAAGCTCAACGGCTCGCACGCGGTCACCGGGGACGAGGCGCTGATCCTGCCGACCATCGGACGCACCGAGGAGGATTTGCAGGTCTCCGGCGCGCAGCGGGTGAGTGTCGAGGACTCGATGAGCATGGTGCACGCCTCGCAGGGTCGGTTGCGACCGGCCGACCCGACGCTGCTCAGCGAGGTCGCGATCATCTGCGAGCTGGCTCGAAAGACGCTGCCCGACAGCACGATCGACTGGCCGGCGATGCGCGGGGACTACCGGGTGATCCGCTCGCACATCGCGGCGGTCGTGCCCGGGTTCGAGCACTTCGAGACGCGGCTGGAGCACCCAGGTGGCTTTCTGCTGCCGAGTCCGCCGCGTGACGAACGCCGCTTCGAGACGCAGTCGGGGAAGGCCACCTTCACCACGCACGAGATGTGGGCGCCGGACTGCCCGCCCGGCCACCTGCTGCTGCAGACGGTGCGCAGCCACGATCAGTACAACACCACCATCTACGGCATGGACGATCACTACCGCGGCATCAAGGACGGTCGTCGGGTGGTCTTCGTCAACCCCGACGACCTGGCCGAGTTGGGGCTGCACGACGAGCAGATCGTCGACATCGTCTCGGTATGGCGCGGCACAGCCGGCGCCGACGAGGTGGAGGAACGCCGCGCCGACCGCTTCCGGATCGTCTCCTATCCGACGGCCCGCAGCTGCGCCGCCGCGTACTTCCCCGAGACCAACGTGCTGGTGCCGCTGGACTCCACGGCCAAACGCAGCAACACGCCGACGTCCAAGACCGTGGTCGTGCGTCTGGAGCCGTCGACCTGATGGGCCGGATCACTACGCGTCACAAGGCTGTTCGGTTCGACCTGGCGGGGGAGTCACGCGCGAGGATCGACACGGTCGCCGTCGAAGAGCCCCTGGAGATCCGGGTCGGCGGTGAGCAGCTGACCGTCACGATGCGCACGCCCGGCCACGACATGGAGCTCATCCACGGCTTCCTGCTGGCGGAGGGCGTCATTCGGCATCGGGACGACATCCTGCTGGCGAGGTACTGCAGCGACACGGAGACCCTGAACGTCGTCGACGTCACGCTGCGCGACGCCACCGCCTCGCTGCCCGTGAGCGCGCAACGCAACCTGGTCATGCACGGTGGGTGCGGGTTGTGCGGCAAGACCACGATCGATGCCGTGCTGGCCGCGAGGCCGACCGCGGCGGGCGGCGCGACCGAGTACGCCGGGCCGGCCTGGACCCCGCAGATCCTGGCGCGCTGCGCCACTGCGCTGCGCGACGGCCAGGCGGTCTTCGAACGCACTGGCGGAGTGCACGCTGCCGGCCTGTTCGACGGGTCCGCGCACCCGCTGGTCGTGCGGGAGGACATCGGCCGCCACAACGCGGTGGACAAGGCGATCGGCTGGTCGGTCATGCACGGGGAGCCCGCCGTGGGCAGTTCTGACCGCGCCGACCGTTCCGGACTCGCCCTGATCGTGACCTCGCGGGCGTCGTTCGAGATCGTCCAGAAAGCGGCGATGGCCGGCATCCGGCTCATGGCCTGCGTCTCGGCGCCGTCCAGCCTGGCGATCGAGGCGGCGCAGGAGCTGGGGCTGACGTTGGTCGGATTCCTGCGCGAGGACCGGATGACGGCGTTCACTCACCCGCAGCGGCTGCAGCACGAGACGTCACAGGAGCAGGCTCAGGCACGCGTCGCCGAGGGGCGGATGGTCACCAACTAGGCTGCGCGCTGTGCAGGACAAGGGTGCGGCAGGTCAAGCGGAGCAGACGCCGCAGCCCGTCAGCCACCGCATCGTGACGGTGCCCAACATGCTGTCGACCGCCCGTCTGGTCGGCGTGCCCATCTTCCTGGTGCTCATCCTGCAGCGACACGACCTCTGGGCGCTGCTGGTGCTGGTGCTCTCCGGTGTCACCGACTACCTCGACGGCAAGATCGCCCGCGCGTACGGGTTGGTCTCCCGCCTGGGTCAGCTGCTCGACCCCACGGCGGACCGGCTCTACATCCTGTCCACCCTGCTCGGCCTCGCCTGGCGGCACATCATCCCTTGGTGGCTGGTGGCGCTGCTCGTCCTGCGCGAGGTCTTCGTGCTCGCCCTAGGGCCCATCCTGCAGATCCACCACCTGCCGATCCCGCCGGTGCACTTCATCGGCAAGGCGGCGACGTTCAACCTCATCTACGCGTTCCCGCTGGTGCTGCTCGGCCAGCAGCACGGGGTGGTCGGCACCGTCGCGCTGCCCATCGGGTGGGCGTTCGTGTGGTGGGGGACCGGCCTGTACTGGGTCGCGGGCGTGATGTACGCCGAGCACGTGCGCCAGATGGTGCGCGACCGGCCGGGCCGGACCCGTGCGCCGGTGGACGCGCGATGAGCGGTGCCACCGACCGGGCGCAGGCACCGCCTCGCGACCCGGCCGCTTCGATGTCGCTCATCACCGAGCTGATGAAGAACCCCCTGGACCCGGCGTACCGCCAGGAGGCCGACCGCCGCGCGGCTGCGGGGGGCTCTCGGGAGGCTGCATCGAGCGGGCACCGTTCGCCGATCCTCATCGCCGTGGTGATCCTGCTCGGATTCGCTCTGGCCACCGCGGTGTCCGCGCTGCGGGTCCCCCGCACGCACCAGGACCGGCAACGCGCCTCGCTGATCTCGCGCATCCACCAGGAGCAGGGCGACATCGCCGCGAGTTCCCGGCAGATCACCGGTCTGCGGGGCGAGATCTCGACCCTGCAGAACAAGGCGCTCGCGAGGAACAACGGAGCGAGCACGGCTGCACAGCTGAACGCGCTCGGCGCGAGCACCGGCCTGGTCGCCGTGCACGGCTCGGGAGTCGTCCTCAGCGTCGACAACGCACCGAGCGGCAGTGCGGGCGCGGGCGTCGATCCGCGCCACCAGCAGGGCAGTGACACCACCTCGGCCGAGGGCCAGGTGGCGTCGGCGGACCTGCAGCTGGTCGTCGACGGCATGTGGCAGGGTGGCGCCGAAGCAATCGCGATCAACGGTCAGCGCCTCACCGCCCAGAGCGCCATTCGATCCGCCGGGGAGGCGATTCTCGTCAACTTCCAGCCTCTGCAGCCGCCGTACGTCGTCTCGGCGATCGGACCGCCGTCGTTGCGCACCGCCTTCGACGACTCCGAGGGTGGGGTCTACCTGCACGGTCTGGCGACCGGGTACGGCATCCGCACCAGCCTGCGCTCGGACAGCTCGCTCAAGCTGCCCGCCGCCGTCGTGGCCGACCTGCGTTACGCGAAGGCGGCGCAGTGATCCCGGCACTAGGGCTCCTGGGCGGTCTGCTCCTCGGCCTCTTCCTGCACCCGGACGTGCCGCTCTGGCTGCAGCCGTATCTCCCGGTGGCGGTCATCGCGGCGCTGGACGCCGTCTTCGGGGCGGTGCGCGCCATGCTGGACGGCATCTTCAGCGACAAGGTCTTCGTGGTGTCGTTCCTGTCGAACGTCGTGGTGGCGGGCCTGATCGTCTTCATGGGTGACCAGCTCGGCGTCGGGTCGCAGCTCTCGACCGCCGTCGTGGTCGTGCTGGGTCTGCGGATCTTCTCCAACGTCGCCGCCATCCGCCGGCACCTCTTCCACGCATGAGCGAGCCGGCGCGCGAGTCCGGCTGGCGCACCCTGGCCAGGATGGGCCGCCCGCGCGCGACGAAGGCCAACGCCCTGGCCGCCGTGCTCGCCGCCGCCCTCGGCTTCGCGATGGTGACCCAGGTGCACCAGAACCGCTCCTCGGGCCTGGACAACCTGTCCCAGGACGACCTGGTCGCTCTCCTCGACGGCGAGGCGCAGCAGGCCGTGCGCCTCGGCCACGAGAGCGACACCCTCACCTACACCCGGGACCAGCTGCGCGGCAGCACCGGGGACCAGGCCGCCCTGAAGGCGGCGCAGCAGCGGTTGACCCAGCTCGGCATCCTGGCCGGCACCCTGCCCGCCAAGGGGCCGGGCATCCGGATCACCGTCGCGGACCCCAAGGCCGGGGTGCAGTCGGCCAACCTCCTGGACGCGGTCGAGGAGCTGCGGGACGCCGGCGCCGAGGCCATCCAGGTCAACTCGGTGCGCGTCGTGGCCAGCTCCTACTTCTCCACCGGCAGCGACAACCGGCTGCAGGTCGACGGGACCTCCATCAGCGCGCCGTACGTGCTGCTCGCCATCGGCGACCCGCACACCATGTCCACCGCGATGGCCATCCCCGGCGGCGTCGTGAGCACCCTGCGACAGCTGGGCGCCACCGCCTCGGTGACCAGTTCCACCACAGTCTCGGTGAGCGCGTTGCGGGCCGGAAGCGGCGATCAGTACGCTCACCCCGACACCACCACGTCGACCGGCTGACCGGCCGCGCCGACGCACCGCACGCCTTTACCCGAGGAGCCCCATGTCCCAGCTGGAGTACCCCGCCGACCTGCGCTACACCGAGGATCACGAGTGGGTGCGAGAGCAGGACGACGTGGTGCGGATCGGCATCACGGCCTTCGCGCAGGACGCGCTCGGCGATGTGGTGTACGTCAGCCTCCCGGCGGTCGGCGACCAGCTCACCTCCGGTGATTCGTGCGGCGAGGTCGAGTCGACCAAGTCCGTCAGCGACCTCTACGCCCCGCTGGACGGCGAAGTCACCGCGGTCAACGAAAGCCTCGACAGCACACCGGAGTTGATCAACTCCGACCCGTACGGCGAGGGTTGGATGTTCGAGTTGCGCGTCGCCGACGCATCGGCGGTCGCCGCCCTGAAGGACGCCGACGCGTACACCGCGTCGCTGGGCTGAACCGAGCACTTCCACCGGGCCTGCTTCGGCACGGCCCGCCTCACCGACCCCGTTACAACGATCACATAGGGTGACGCAATGACCGAGCAGCCGGCGTCCGGTGACACCACCGCACGCATCCCCGCAGCAGGAGTCCAGCCGGCGGACGCCGTACCCCCGAGCGAGGTCGGCCTCTCCAGTGCCGACCAGGCGACCGTCGACGCGCTGCGTCCCGGGACGGCGCTGCTGATCTCCCAGCGTGGGCCGGGCTCGGGCGCCCGATTCCTGCTCGATGCCGACGAGGTCAGCTCGGGGCGTCACCCCGACAGCGACATCTTCCTGGACGACGTCACCGTCTCGCGCCGGCACGCCATCTTCCGGCGCACCGGCCAGGGCTACACCGTGCAGGACGTCGGCTCGCTCAACGGCACCTACGTCAACGGCCAGATCACCGACTCGGCACCGCTGAAGACCGGCACCGAGGTCCAGATCGGCAAGTTCCGCCTGGTCTACTACGGTGCCGCCGGCTCCTGAGGGCGGCAGCCACACGGTCGGTGCGGTCCTCGCGCTGCTGCGCGAGGACTTCCCCGACCTGACGATCTCCAAGGTCCGCTTCCTGGATGCTGAAGGTCTCGTCAGCCCGGGCCGTTCACCGTCGGGCTACCGTCGGTACAGCAACGCCGACCTGGACCGTCTGCGATTCGTCCTCACCGCGCAGCGCGATCGCTTCTGGCCGCTGAAGGTCATCCGGGAGGCGTTGGACGCCTACGACCGCGGCCTGCAGCCACCGCAGGACCTGGACGCGCGGCCCGTCCCGCCGCCACCGGCCGGCGACCCCGCGCTCAGCCCGCCGCCGTCACCGCCGGAGGAGGAGCGCGCCGAGCCGCCGTTGCGACTGACCCTCGCGGAGGTGGCGCGCGGATCGGGGTTGAACGAGGCGCAGGTGCGCGACCTGGCGGGCTTCGGTCTGATCACCCCGGACGCCGGATACTTCGACCGGCAGGCCCTGGTCGTCGCCCGCAGCGCCGCCGCACTGATGGCGCGCGGACTCGGCGCCCGGCACCTGCGTACCTTCCGGCTGGCCGCGGAACGAGAGGCCGCGATGGTCGCGCAACTGCGCGGCCGCGGCGGTCGGGGCACCGAGAGCGAGCAGGTCGTGGGCGAGTGCCTGGCACTGCATCTCGCGTTGCTGCGCGCGCAGGTAGCGTTGCACCCATGAGACGGGTCGATGTCATGGGTGTGCGAGTCGAGATGCCGACCAACAAGCCGATCGTCCTGTTGCGCGAGAGGGACGGCGAGCTCTATGTGCCGATCTGGATCGGCGCGCCAGAGGCGACCGCGATCGCGTACGCACAGCAAGGGGTGGCGCCGCCGCGTCCGTTGACGCACGATCTGCTGGTCAACGTCCTATCCGACCTCGGTCACACCCTGGAGCACGTCGTGGTGACCCGGATGGAGGACAGCATCTTCTACGCCGAGCTGGTCGTCGACGGTGACACCACCATCAGCGCCCGCTCCTCCGACGCGATCGCCATCGCCTTGCGTGCCGGGGTGTCGATCTACGTCGCGGACGAGATCTTCGACGAGGTCGGCGTGTCCGTGCCGGTCGAAGAGGACGACGAGGTCGAGAAATTCCGCGAGTTCCTCGACAACGTGTCGGCCGAGGATTTCGAGACGTCCGAGGGCGAAGGACCCGGTGAAGCCCCGGAAGACGGGCCCGAGGACAGACCCTCATCCTCGACTTGAGGGTTACTGTTGCGCGAAGTGCCGCGACACGCCGAAATTAGACCCCGCCGGTCGTTGACCCTGCCCGCAGCGCGCCTTACGTTGCGAGCACGGTTGCAGTGGTTCGCGGGCCCTCCGCAACGCCTCTCCGGCCGTAGAATGCAGGAACAGCGGCTCGTTCGACGGGTTGCTCACGCGGGTCGGTAGGACCCCGGAAACTGGAGGTCGACCGTGGCTGCGACAGGCACGACAGGCGATGCTGCGTCGGTACTGCAGGACGGGACCCGCGCCGCTCAGCCGCTGCAGGGCGCGCTGTTCGCGCACCCGGGTGACGCGTCCGACACCGAGACGGTCGGTTACCGCGGTCCGGCGGCATGCAACGCGGCCGGCGTCACCTACCGGCAGTTGGACTACTGGGCGCGCACGGGGCTGCTCGAGCCGTCGGTGCGCAATCCCTCGGGTTCGGGCCACCAGCGGCTCTACAGCTTCCGCGACATCCTCGTGCTCAAGGTCGTCAAGCGACTCCTGGACACCGGTGTCTCCCTGCAGCAGATCCGGATCGCGGTCAGCACTCTTCGGGCCCGGGGCGTGTCCGACCTCGCCGGGATCACCTTGATGTCCGATGGCGCGAGCGTCTACGAATGCACCTCCGATGAAGAGGTCATCGACCTGATGCGCGGCGGGCAGGGCGTGTTCGGTATCGCGCTCGGCTCGGTGTGGCGCGAGGTCGAGGGCACGCTCAGCGAGCTGCCGAGCGAGCGACCGGAGGAGCCGGAGCCCGCCGTACACCCCGGCGACGAGTTGCGTCAGCGTCGCCAGGCCCGCCACGCCGGTTGATCCGGCCGCGGTAGGAGTCCACCCGCCCGCGTAGTAATCTTGAGCACGCTCGCGACGCCGGCGGGAGAGAACTCGCACGATCCTGTGCGAGGACGCCGAAGGGGCAATTCTCCCCAGAACCTCTCAGGCTCCCGGACCGCCCGGTCGAGGCATCTCTGAAGGCATGTCCCCGCACGGTCGAAGTCCGGCCGGGACCAGCTGACAGAAGGGGAGGCGACCGACCGCCGCCTGCCCTCTGCGAGGAACGCCATGAGCACCCCCACCCAGCACGACGCGCCCGCCCCCGACTTCGTCCGCCGCCACGTCGCGCCCACCGAGGACGACGTCGCGGTGATGCTGAAGGCCGTCCACCAGCCCAGCCTCGAGGCCCTTCTGGACGCCGCCGTCCCGGGCCGGATCCGCGCGGACCACCCGCTCGAGCTCCAGGCCGCACCGTCCGAACCCGCGGTCATCGAGGAGCTGCGCGCGATTGCGGCGCGCAACTCGGTGCGCACCAGCATGATCGGCCTCGGCTACTACGGCACCCACACTCCTGCGGTGATCCGCCGCAACATCCTGGAGAACCCGGCCTGGTACACGGCATACACGCCCTACCAGCCGGAGATCTCCCAGGGCCGGCTCGAGGCACTGCTCAACTTCCAGACCGTCGTACGCGACCTGACCGGCCTGCAGACGGCCGGTGCGTCGCTGCTCGACGAGGCCACCGCCGTCGCAGAGGCCATGACGCTGATGCGCCGCGGCAGCAAGGCGTCCGCCGACGCGGTCCTGCTGGTCGACCAGCACGTCATGCCGCAGTCCATCGCCGTCACCCGCACGCGTGCCGTGCCTCTCGGCATCGAGCTCGTCGTGGCGGATCTGCGTGGTGTCGACGACGCGGCCTCCCTGCGCCAGGCCGCGGGAGACCGCGACGTCTTCGGTGTCGTCGTGCAGTACCCGGACGCGTCGGGTCGCATCGTGGACTGGACCGCGCTGACGCAGGCTGCCCACGAGGCCGGCGCCCTGGTCACGGCCGCTGCCGACCTGCTCGCGTTGACGCTGCTGACCGCGCCCGGCAGCTGGGGGGCCGATGTGGCCGTCGGCACGACCCAGCGCTTCGGCGTGCCGATGGGCTTCGGCGGACCGCACGCGGGCTACATGAGCGTGCGCGCCGGACTGGAGCGCACGATGCCGGGCCGCCTGGTCGGCGTGAGCGTCGACGCGGCCGGCAACCCGGCGTACCGGCTGGCTCTGCAGACCCGTGAGCAGCACATCCGCCGTGAGAAGGCGACCTCGAACATCTGCACCGCCCAGGTGCTCCTCGCGGTGATGGCCGCGATGTACGCCGTCTGGCACGGCCCGCAGGGTCTGACCCGGATCGCGCGGGAGGTGCATGCGAAGGCCACCGCCCTCGCGGCGTCGCTGCGCGATGCGGGTGCCCAGGTCGCTGAGGGCGACTTCTTCGATACTCTCACCGTCACCGTCGCCGGGCGCGCCGACGACATTCGCTCCGGAGCGCTGGAGCAGGGCGTGAACCTCTGGCGGGTCGACGCCGACACCGTGTGCTTGAGCGTCGATGAGACCACCACATCGCAGGATCTTGCAGCGGTGGCAACGGCGTTCGGCGCGCGGGCACCGCAGTACGACGCTGCAGCCCTTGGCGAGCCGGACTGGGCCGACGCCCTGCGGCGCACCGACGACATTCTGACCCACCCCGTTTTCCACAGTCACCAGAGCGAGACCGCGATGCTGCGCTACCTGCGCACGCTGGCCGACCGCGACTACGCGCTGGACCGCGGGATGATCCCGCTCGGTTCCTGCACCATGAAGCTCAACGCCACCACCGAGATGGAGGCGATCACCTGGCCGGAGTTCGCGAACCTGCACCCCTTCGCGCCGGCCGACCAGACCGAGGGCATCCGCTCGATCGTTGCCGACCTCGAAGGCTGGCTCGCCGCGATCACCGGCTACGACTCGGTGTCCCTGCAGCCGAACGCAGGGGCGCAGGGCGAGTTCGCAGGACTGCTCGCGATCGCCGCCTACCACCGGGCGAACGGTGACCACGACCGGCGGGTGTGCCTCATCCCGGCGTCCGCGCACGGCACCAACGCCGCCAGTGCGGTCATGGCGGGCCTCAAGGTCGTGGTGGTCAAGACCGCTCCGACCGGCGAGGTCGACCTGGAGGACCTGCGGGTCAAGATCGCCCAGCACGGCGACACGCTGGCCGCGGTGATGGTCACCTACCCCTCGACGCACGGTGTCTACGAGGACACCATCACGGAGCTGTGCGAGCTCGTGCACGAGGCCGGCGGCCAGGTCTACGTCGACGGTGCGAACCTCAACGCGCTCATCGGGATCGCCGAGCCGGGCAGCTTCGGAGGCGACGTGTCGCACCTGAACCTGCACAAGACCTTCTGCATCCCGCACGGCGGTGGCGGCCCCGGCGTGGGGCCGGTCGCCGTCCGCTCCCACCTGGCGCCGTACCTGCCCAACCACCCGTTCGCCGAGGAGGCCGGTCCGAAGACGGGTGTGGGCCCGATCTCGGCCGCGCCGTACGGCTCGGCGTCGATCCTGCCGATCTCGTGGGCCTACGTCCGCCTGATGGGCGGGCAGGGTCTGACCGACGCGACGCGCACCGCGATCCTGTCGGCCAACTACGTCGCGGCGCGGTTGCGCGACTCCTACCCGGTGCTCTACTCCGGCGAGGACGGCCTGGTCGCCCACGAGTGCATCCTCGATCTGCGCGGCCTCACCAAGTCGTCGGGGATCACGGTGGACGATGTCGCGAAGCGCCTGGTGGACTACGGCTTCCACTCGCCGACCATGTCCTTCCCGGTGGCGGGCACGCTGATGGTCGAGCCGACCGAGAGCGAGAGCCTGGATGAACTCGACCGGTTCTGCGAGGCGATGATCGCCATCCGTGCCGAGATCCAGCAGGTCGAGGACGGCGCCGTACCCGCCGCGGACAGCGCGCTGCGGCACGCGCCGCACACCGCACAGTCGCTGACCCAGGACTGGGAGCACCCGTACTCCCGCGCCGAGGCGGTGTACCCCGCGGGCGTGGACCCGATGCGCAAGTACTGGGCACCCGTGCGGCGCATCGACGGCGCGTACGGCGACCGGCACCTCATCTGCTCGTGCCCCTCGCCGGAGGCGTTCGAGGACTGAGCGCGAATGTCAGCGGATTCCTGGCGTATCCGCCAGGAATCCGCTGACAACCGTGTGCCGGAAGCGCGAGTTATACGCGAATCGTGCTGAGGTATCTGCTGATCCGGCCGATCGCCTCGGTGAGCGTGTCGACGTCCGGCAGCGTGACCAGGCGGAAGTGATCCGGCGCGATCCAGTTGAAGCCCGTCCCATGGGTGACCAGGATCTTCTCGGCTCGTAGCAGGTCGATGACGAACGCCTGGTCGTCCTGTATCGGGTAGATCTGCGGGTCCAGCCGCGGGAAGCAGTAGAGCGCGCCCTCGGGCTTGACGCAGCTGACGCCCGGGATCTCGTTGAGCAGCCGCCACGCGAGCATCGACTGCTCGTAGAACCGCCCGCCGGGCACGATGAGCTCGTCGATGGACTGGTATCCGCCGAGGGCGGTCTGAATGGCGTGCTGGGCAGGCACGTTGGCGCACATCCGCATGTTGGCCAGCAGCGTGAGGCCTTCGAGGAAGTCGGCCGCCAGGTGTCGTGGTCCGGTGATCGCCAGCCACCCGGATCGGTAGCCGCACACCCGGTAGGCCTTCGAGAGCCCGCTGAAGGTCAGGCAGAGCACGTCGTCGCCGGCGAACGTCGCGGCGTGGTGGTGGACCGCGCCGTCGAAGAGGATCTTTTCGTAGATCTCGTCGCACATCAGGACCAGTTCGTGGCGCCGGGCGATGTCCACGAACCCTCGGACGATCTCCTCGCTGTAGACCGCACCGGTGGGGTTGTTGGGGTTGATGAGCACGAGGGCGTGCGTGTTCGGGGTGATCCGCGACTCGATGTCGTCCAGGTCGGGATTCCAGCCGTTGGCCTCGTCGCAGCGATAGTGCACCGGGGTGCCCCCCGCCAGCGTGACCGCCCCGGTCCACAGGGGATAGTCCGGCGCCGGGATGAGGATCTCGTTGCCGTCGTCGACGAACGCTTGAAGCACCAGGGAGATCAGCTCACTGACGCCGTTTCCGATGAAGACGTCGTCGACCTCGACACCCGTCAGGCCCTTGCCCTGGTAGTAGTTCGCCACCGCCGTACGCGCGGAGAAGATGCCTCGGGAGTCGCTGTAGCCCTGGCTCTTGTGCAGGTGGTGCACGACGTCCCGCTGGATCGCGTCGGGCGCCTCGAAGCCGAACGGGGCGGGGTTGCCGATGTTCAGCTTGAGGATCGAGTGCCCCTCGGCCTCGAGGCGTTCGGCCTCGACGAGGATCGGTCCGCGCACGTCGTACCGGACATGTTGGAGCTTCGCCGACTGCTTGATCTCACGCACGGCGGACAGCCTCGCACAGCGTGAACGCCCGGCAGGGGCACCGCCGCGCGTGGCGCGTGTGTCGTTACGCGACCGCGTCCTGCGCGGCGGGGATGACCTCGATGTGGGACCCGCTCTCGGTCTTGCGGACCTGTACGCGGCTGTGGATCCTCGCTCGCAGCTCGCCGACGTGACTGACGATGCCGACACTGCGTCCGCCGGCGCGCAGCCCGTCGAGCACTTCCATGACCTGGTCGAGGGTCTCCTCGTCGAGGGATCCGAAGCCCTCGTCGACGAACAGCGTGCCGAGCGGGCGGCCGCCGGAGTCGTGGAGCACGGCGTCGCCGAGCCCGAGGGCCAGGGCGAGGGAAGCGGTGAACGCCTCACCGCCGGACAGGCTCGCGGTGTCGCGGGCGCGACCGGTCCAGGCGTCGAGCACCCGCAGGCCGAGGCCGCTGCGGGCACCGCCTCGCGCCAGCTCGTCGCTGTGTTCCAGGGTGAAGCGGCCGTCGGACATCACCTTCAGGTGATCGTTGGCGAGGGCTGTCACCAGCTCCAGGCGGGCGGCCAGCACGTAGGACGTCAGGCGCATCCGCAGCAGGTTGTCGCCGTGGCCGGCGGCCGTGTCGGCCAACGGGCCGAGGACCGCGAGCTCCTCGAGCGCGGGCCGGGATCGTTGCGCCAGCTCGCGGACCGCCGCCACGATGCTGTCCAGGTCGCGCACGGCACGGTCGGCGGTGGACACGGCCTGCGCGGTCGTCGTACGCCGATGCTCGGCCGACTGTGCCGCATCCTCCAGGGCGGGCAGATCCGGAGCGGGCGCCGTCTCGGCGTCGGCGACGTTCGGCTGGTCCAGCACCCCGACCGCCCGGTCGTAGGCCGCGCGCTCCGTCGCCACCGTCTGCTCGAGGTGCTCCATCCGATCGGCGGTCAGGAGCGCATCCACGGCGTGCGGCAGATCGGGGAAGTCCTGCGCCGTGAGGATCTCGGACAGGTCACCGGCCGCCTTGCGGTCGTCGTCCTGCGCGACTCGCCAGGTCTGGTCGGCGGCCTGCAACGTCTCGCCCGCCCGCTCCAGCCCCTGATGGCGCTCCAGCGGGTCGCCCTGGTCGACGAGGTCGCACCAGCACTCCTGCGCATGCCGGCCGCGGCGGTCGGCCATGCGCCGCTCGATGTCGGAGAGTCGCTCGCGGGTCTCGGCCAGGCGCGACACCGCTGCCGCGTGACCGGCCTGTGCCCGGGCGTGTGCCTCCTGCGCCTCGGACGTCGCGGCGGCGGACTCCGCGAGCAGCTTCGTGAGCGTCTGCCGGTGATCCCGTGCCGAGATCGCAGCGGCGACCGCGCGCCGGGCGACGGACAGGAGCTCACGGAGGGCGTCGGCGTCGGGGGCCGCCTCCTCTGCAGCCCGCCCGGGGATGGCCGCCAGGGCGAGGCGGTGGGCCGTGACGCAGTCCTCGTGGCGGCCCTGGGCGATGGCCAGCGCGGTCTGTGCGTCCGCGTAGATCGTCCGTGCTGCTTCGGCGTCAGCCTCCGCGCGCTCGACGTCGGCTGCGGTCACCGCGTCGTCGACGGGCATCGCCGGTGCCGGGTGCTGCTCGGATCCACAGACAGGACAGGGGCATCCGGGTCGCAGCTCGCCGCCGATCTCGCCGACCATGCCCGCCAGCCGTCGGCGTCGCAGCTCGAGCACCTGCTCCTCCGCGGCGACATAGACCGGCGTGACCTTCGCGGTGTGCTCGCGGGCCGCCCCGACGACATGGAGTGAACGCTCCAAGGACTCGTGGGCGGACTGCGCCGTCCTGATCGATTCGACGACCCGCTCGGCGGCGCTGACGGCGTCCGGACCTGGATCCGCGGCGCCGGCCAGTTCGGCCTCGATCCGCTCGACCCGATCACGCAACTGATCGAGGTGGGCCACCACCGCCGCCAACTGCTCGGCGGTCGCGGACGCCTCATCGCCCTGACGACCCACGCTCTTCGCCTCGGCGGCCGCTCGAGACTCCAGATCGCGTAGACCCGTGAGTGCTCGACCGCCGTCGGCGATCGCACAGGCCAGCGCGGACCGGTCCCGCGCCGAGTCGAGCGAGTGAGCGGGGCCCACGAGCGCACGCGCCTGCGCGACGGAGGCTTCGAGGCGCGATGACGCCGCATCGAGGGTCGCGGCTGCTTCCCGGCGCCGCGCGGCGACCGGCCGGACGACAGATGCGCGGCGGGACGCCCGCACCGCCTCCCGCTGTGCGCAGCGCTCGTCCTCCCGCGCGGCGTACGCCTGCAACACCGCGCGGGCCGCGCGGGCCTGCTGCTGCAGTCCCACGAGCCGACCGGCCTGCTGCAGTGCATCTCGGGCGATGTCGCGCTGCCGGTCCGCGTCGTCGGCGTCGACGAGGGCGCGGGTCGCGTGGTCGGCGGCCAGCCGGCGGCAGTCCACGACCGTTGCGAGGAGTGCGGTGACATCGGGCGCATCAGCGGTCTGCGGCGGGTCCTGCGGTGCCGGCAGGTCCAGCTCCGCGAGCAGGTCGACGAGTCGGTCGGCCTGATGGGCGATGGCCGTGCTGGTCTCGCGGACCTGCGTGCTCAGCTCCCGCCGGCGCTCGGCGAGCCAGTCCTGCGCCGCGGTGAAGCGCTCGATGTCGAAGAGCCGGCCGAGCAGCGCCGCACGGTCCTCGGGCTTCGCGCGCAGGAAGGTCGCGAACTCGCCTTGGGGGAGCAGCACCACCTGGGCGAACTGCTCCAGCCCCAGGCCGAGGTGGTCGGTGACGATCTCGGCCGCCTCGTCCATCCGGGTGCTCTGCGCGACCCACTCACTGCCGTGCAGCACTTCGAGCAGGACGGTGGCGGGGCGTTTGGTGGTGCCGGTGCCGCGCTTCTTGGGAGCGTCCCATTCCGGACTGCGTCGGATCCTCAGTCGCTCACCGGCGGCGGTGAATTCGATCCGTACGTGCGACGGGACGCTCGGGTCGGCGTGGTCGCTGCGGATGGTCTCGCGATGACCGGTGCGGCTGCCGGGAAGGGCGCCGTAGACGGCGTAGCAGACCGCGTCGAGGATCGAGGTCTTGCCGGCTCCGGTGGCGCCGTGGATGAGGTAGAGCCCTGCCGCGTCCAGCGCGTCGAAGTCGACCCGCTCGAGGCCGGCGAAGGGTCCGAACGCCTGCAGCTCCAACAGGTGAAGCCTCACGCGACGCCCCGGTCGCCCGAGGTGGCCCGGGCAGCGCCCTCGTCGGCCCCGGCGTCGCGGGCGGTGCGGCCGCGCTCGAACGCCGCGGCCCAGACGGCGCGCTCGGCGTCGGTGGCGGCTACCCCGCCGCGTACGTGCTCGGTGAAGTCGCAGCAGAGGTCCAGGTCGTCGCGGCCGTCGACCCGCTCCGCGTAGCTGCGGCGGTCGATGGGGGTCGCGGCCTGGGCGAACCCGAGCGTGAGGGTGTGCGGGAACCGGCGGCGTACCTGCTCCATCGCCGCGGGCGGTCGCGTCGGGTCCGTGAGGATGACCTCGCACCAGGCGTCTTCGTGCTGGGTGAGGGCCGGGTCGGCGAGCAGATCGGCCAGCACGCCGCGCAACCGGGCGATCGGTCGGTGTACCGGAGCCTCGATCAGCTCGGTGCGCACCTGCCCGTCCTGCAGGTCGAGCAGCACCGAGGACTTCACCTGACCCGCCTCGGAGAAGGACATCGCCACCGGCGACCCGCTGTAACGCACGCCGTCGGCCAGCTCCATCGGCCGGTGGATGTGGCCCAGCGCGGCATACGTCATGCCCGCGAAGACAGCGCGCGGCACCGCGGCGACCCCGCCGACGGCGATGTCGCGCTCGGAGTCACTGGTGGTGGCTCCGGTGACGAAGGCGTGCGCCATGACGATCGTCGGGGTCGGTCGGCTTGCCGCGTCCGCGCGCACTCGGGCCATCGCGGCGCGCAGCACGTCGGCGTGCGTGGGCGCGGCGTCCAACGCGGGTGCCACCACGGACGGCTCCAGGTAGGGGAGCGGGTAGACCGCCGCGCCGCCGAAGTCGACCGGCCTGCCGATCCCGTCCAGGGAGGTGCGGATGTGCAGGCCCGCGCGCTCCAGCACCCGCGACCCGAAACCGAGTCGCGTCGCGGAGTCGTGGTTTCCGCTGGAGAGCACGACCTGCGCACCGGCGTCGAGCAGCCGCACCACGGCCTCGTCCAGCGCGGCCACGGTCGCTGGGGCGGGCAGGGCGCGGTCGTAGATGTCACCGGACACCAGCACCGCGCCGACCTTCTCCTGGCGCACCACGTCGACCAGGTGGTCGAGGTAGGCCACCTGCGCGTCGAGCAGCCCGGCACCGTGGAAGGAGCGGCCCAGGTGCCAGTCGGAGGTGTGGATGATGCGCACGTTCCGAAGGCTAGGAGCCACCTCCGACAGGCCTGCGCATTTGCCCCGGCGTGTGGCGGCGTTGCCATGGGCGACGGTCTGCCAGGGTGAGTCCGTGATGCATTGGTCAACCGAGCGCGACATGCGTCTGCGGCATGAAGCAATGGCCTGGCTCAGTGCTCGAACGCACGACGGATCCATGCCCTTGTCGGGTGAAGACCTCGCAGATTTCCGGTTCGATGGAGAGCGGCTCGCCCTGATCGACCGTCAACGGGGCATCCGAAAGCCTGCTGTGCTCGACGCGGCCCTCTCGATCCGAACCGTTTACACCCCGCCCGGTCGACCGAAACCGTACGACGACCTGACTGGACTGGATGAGCGGCTGCGTTACAAGTGGCGCGGGACCGAGTCGCAGCACCCAGAGAACGTCGCGCTACGGCGTGCAATGGACCAACGACTCCCTCTGATCTGGTTTTTCGGGGTAGGCCGAGGTCAACACCAACCGATGTACCCGGTGTACCTCGTGGCGGAAGAAGCCGCGCAACATCAATTCGTCGTGGGATACGAGCCGGAACTAGCATCCGCCGATCCAGACTCTCCCGTCGAGGCTGCGCTGCGCCGGTACGTCCTGCAGGAGACGAAAGTGCGGCTGCACCAGCCTGTCTTCCGGGCAACGGTGATGCGCGCCTATGGAACGCGATGTGCCGTGTGCTCGCTACGACACGGCGAGTTGCTGGACGCCGCCCACATTGTTCCGGACTCGACGGAGGGCGGGATCGCATCGGTGACTAACGGGCTTGCTTTGTGTCGGATCCATCATGCCGCGTACGACCGTCGCATCCTCGGCATCCGGCCGGACTACGTCGTGCAGATCCGCCACGACCTCTTGGATGAGATCGACGGGCCGATGCTCGAGCACGGCTTGAAGGGCCGGCACGATCAGCCTCTGATGGTGCTTCCCGAGATTGGTCGCGAACGTCCCGATCGTGACCTGCTCGCGCAGACATGGGAGCACTTCACCTCGGGCGGCACCGGCTAGCGGCAGGAACCGACCAGGCGCGGCGCAGGAAAGTGACCGCAGGGCCGACAACCCACCGTCCGAGAGCCGGCCGGCGCAGGAAAATGGTCGCCGGGCCGACAACCCGCGACCCGGGGAAGGGTGTCCGGCGGATCGGGTGCGACCGCGATTCGTGGTCGGTGCTACGAACAGGTCGCCGACACCCCGTAGGTTGGGCCCGATCCTCGAGGAGGCCTGATGGGCGCGGAAGTTTCTGGCACGACGTACACCCGCGAGCAGCGGCAGCGCTACCGCGAGAAGGTGCGCCAGGACCTGGACGTCTTCGAGCGGATGCTGGCGACGCACCGCTTCGAGTACGAGCAGCAGCTGACCGGCATGGAGATCGAACTCAACCTGGTCGGCAAGGACGCCATGCCGTTGATGTCGAACGCCGCCGTACTGGAGAGCATCGCCGACACCGACTATCAAACAGAACTCGGCCGCTACAACATCGAGCTCAACGTCAGCCCGCGTCCCATGCCCGGCGACTCGGCGATCCAGCTGGAGCGCGAGCTGCGCGAGAGCCTCAACCGCGCCGAGGCAAAGGCCAACGAGGCCGGCGCGCGCATCGTGCAGGTGGGCATCCTGCCCACCCTGATGCCCGAGCACTTCTCGCCGGACTGGATGAGCGCCAACGCCCGGTACGCCGCACTGAACGAGTCGATCTTCGCCGCGCGTGGTGAGGACCTCTTCATCGACATCGAGGGCACCAGCGGCGAACGCCTTGCCATGTATGCCGATTCGATCTACCCCGAGTCCGCGTGCACGTCCGTGCAGTTGCATCTGCAGGTGCAGCCCCACCAGTTCGCGGCCTACTGGAACGCCGCCCAGGCGCTGTCCGGCGTACAGCTCGCGGTCGGTGCCAACTCGCCGTACCTCTTCGGCAAGCAGTTGTGGCAGGAGACCCGCGTCGAGCTCTTCCTACAGGCGACCGACACCCGGTCGGTGGAGCTGAAGTACCAGGGTGTGCGGCCGCGGGTGTGGTTCGGGGAGCGGTGGATCACCTCGATCTTCGACCTCTTCGAGGAGAACGTGCGCTACTTCCCGGCGCTGCTGCCCGAGACCAGCGAGGAGGACCCGATCGCTGTGCTCGACGAGGGGCGCGCGCCCGAGCTGGCCGAGCTGAAGCTGCACAACGGCACCGTCTACCGCTGGAACAGGCCGATCTACGACACCGTCGACGGCGCACCGCACCTGCGGGTGGAGAACAGGGTGCTGCCGGCCGGTCCCACGATCGCCGACACCCTGGCCAATTCGGCGTTCTACTACGGCGTCGTGCGGATGCTGGCCGAGCACGACCGGCCGGTGTGGTCCCGGATGAGCTTCGCCGCTGCCGAGCACAACTTCACCGAAGGCGCCCGACGGGGGATGGACGCGACGATCTACTGGCCGGGGTTCGGCGAGGTCGCGTCCGAGGAGCTGGTGCTGCGCCACCTGCTCCCGCTCGCGCACGAGGGACTGCGCAAGTGGGGCGTCGCGACGGCGGTCCGCGAGCGCTACCTCGGCATCATCGAGCAGCGCTGCCGGGTGGGGCGCAACGGCGCGAGCTGGCAGGTCGAGTGCGTCCAGGCGTTGGAAGCCAAGGGCCTCAGCCGGCTGGACGCCCTCGCGCAGATGGTGGAGCGCTACCTCGACGGCATGCACAGCAACGAGCCCGTGCACACCTGGGAGCTGCCCGGCTGACGCCTACACGCCCTCGCGGGTCGACCGGTTCCACACCTGGATGCACGGATTGCCGTGGTAGTAGCCGAGCATCGAGATCGCGCCGGCGTCCAGCATGAGGCGGGCGCCGAGACGCGGCACGTTCTGCAGGAACACCGTGGCGAGGATGCGCAGGGAGTGGCCGTGCGCGACCACGACGACGTTGCCGTCGTCGAGCATCGGGATCGAGCGTTCGATGATGTGGCTGACCCGGGCGGCGACGTCCTCGACCGTCTCGCCGGGCGTCTTGCCGGGCACCACACCGTCCTTGAAGATCTCCCAGCGCGGGTCGCCGGACCGCTCACGGATCTGGGGAGTGGTGAGACCCTCGTAACCGCCGTAGTCCCACTCGCGCAGGTCGGCGTCGATCGTGTAGTCGGTGATGCCCGCGAGCTCCGCCGTACGTCGTGCGCGCTGCATGGGCGACACGAACGCCGCCACCCGCGGCATGTCCCGGATGACCTCGCCCGCCCGGCGCGCGCAGTCCTCACCCTCGGGCAGAAGCGGCAGATCCGTCGTCCCGGTGTGCTGGCCGGTGCGCGACCACTCCGTCTCGCCGTGCCGGATGAGGATCAGGCTGTATGTCGGACTGTCGGCGCTCATCTGGGCAATCTAGTGGCAGCCTGTGAGGCGTGCCGACGTACATCGTGTTCCTGCGCGCGGTCAATGTGCGGCCGCGGTGGGTGAAGATGGCCCTCCTGCGCGAGCTGCTGTCGGACAACGCGTTCAGCGACGTCGAGACCTACATCCAGAGCGGCAACCTGCGCCTGCAGACACCGATGCGGTCGGCGGTGAAGGTACGCGCCGAGCTGGAGCGGCTGATCGAGGCCGAGTTCGGGTTCCAGGTGCCCTGTGTCGTGCGCACTCCCGCGGCGCTGGCCGAGGTCGCGGCGTGCGCCGAGGGCCTGGCGTCGCCGTTCCCGGACGACGAGGCGCGTCGTTACGTCACGTTCTGCGCCGAGCCGGTGAAGGCGGACGCCTCCGACCTGCTGCACGACTGGGAGGAGCCGGGCGAACGGCTGCGGGTCCACGGGTCGGAGGTCTACTGGTGGCTGACCAAACCGGCGCACGAGGCGAAGATGACCAACGCCCGACTGGAGAAGACCGTCGGTGATGCGACCACCCGGGACATCAAGGTCGTGCGCACGCTGGCCGAGCGCTGGGGGAGCTGAGCCGATCCGCTGCGAGGGCGCCGCATGGTCCCTCGTGGCGTGCCCTTACGTGAGCAGGGTTCTGGGGCGGCGCCGCGCGGTCCCAAATGCACGCCGTACGACGCTTCCTGGCCGCGTTTCGGCACCGAGCGGGCCTAAACGCACGTCGTACGACGCTTCGTGACCGCGTTTCGGCACCGAGCGGGCCCACACACACGCCGTACGACGCACGTCAGTCGGGTCAGCCGTCGTAGAGCTCGAAGTCGGCGAAGTCGAAGCCCGGGGTCACCACGCAGCTGACCAGCACCGGTTCGACGCGGCCGTTCAGCCCGAACGGCGATGCGCGCTGCCAGTGCCCGGCGGGCACGAGCGCCTGGGGCACCGCGAAGTCGCGGTCGAGGGCTGGACCCATGCCGAGATATTCGGTGGTCCTGCCATCGGGCACCTGTCCGTCGCCGCCGAGCTCCAGCGCGAGCAGACCGCCGTGTTGGTGGATCCACAGCTCGTCCGAGGTGACTCGATGCCATTCGCTCTGCTCACCCGGCATCAGCAGGTAGAGGATGGCCGTCGCCAGCGATCGGTGCCCACCGGACCCACCGGAGAGGAAGTCCGGGATCTGCAGGTCGCTGCGGTAGGTCTCGCGGAACCAGCCGCCCTCCGGATGCTCCTGCAGGTCGAGCCGCTCCGCCCAGTCCGGCAGTTTCTTCCGACCGCTCATCGTCGTCCCCTAACGTGTGCCGAATGGCGAGGTACTTCGACGTGCACCCTAGGGATCCCCAGCCGCGCAGCATCGGCCAGGCGGTGGCGATCGTGCGCGACGGCGGGCTGCTCGCCTACCCGACGGAGTCCGGCTACGCGCTCGGCTGCTCGCTCGACAACCCGGACGGCAAGGAGCGGATCACCCGGATCCGGCAGCTGGACAGCCACCACCACTTCACCCTGGTCTGCCACGACTTCGCCCAGGTGGGACAACTGGTGCACTTCGACAACCGCGTCTTCCGCTCGGTCAAGGCTGCGGCGCCCGGCTCGTACACGTTCATCCTCCCGGCGACAGGTGCCGTGCCACGCCGGCTGCTGCACCCGAAGAAACGCACCGTCGGCGTCCGCATCGCCGCCCACCCGGTCGCCTGCGCGCTGCTGGAGGAGCTCGGCGACCCGATCCTCTCGAGCACGCTGATCCTGCCGGACCACGAAGAGCCGATGACCGACGGCTGGCAGGTCAAGGAGGAGCTGGACCACCAGGTGGACGCCGTCATCGATTCCGGCGAGTGCGGCGACGAACCCACCACGGTCGTCGACTGGTCGGGCGAGACGCCCGAGGTCGTGCGGGTCGGGTCCGGCGATCCCGCACCGTTCGAATGACGCTGCCGGACGACGGGTTCGACAGTTGGGGTCTGCCCCCACACCTGGTGACTTCCCTGCAGACCATGCATTCGCACCCACTGGGATCTGCGATCCACGCTGCCTGGATGCGATTCCCGTCGCCGGTCGACGATCGCTGGACGCGGATGCCGAGCTGAGCGCCCGGGGTGTTCGGCGTCGTCGCCTTCACCGGTCATGCCATCGTCTGCGCGCCGGACGACCTCAGCAACGAGGAGCTGGCCACGTCGGGCGCGGACGGGACCGGAGGAGCCCACCATCCCGCCATTTGCGATGGCTCTGCTCGGAGGTCATGGAGTCGTGCACTCGCTGGACCTCCTGATGGTCGCGTCGGGCACCGGCCGCGACCTCGAGGCGACCGACGGCCTGCTCATGCGGCGTCCGGATCTCGATGACCATCCCCGGGTGCGGTACGCGGCGGCATTCCGCACGGCCGCGCGGGCGTTCGGTCTGCCGGACGGCGACGACGTCGTGGTCTCCCTGAGCACCGGCATCGGCCTTCTGCAGGAGATCGGGGTCGAGGTGGCACCGGGCGCACGGGGTCAGTGCCTCGGTGCAGAAGTCCTGCGTGCGGCCTCGGCGCTCATCCCGGAGGGGCACCCGCTGATCGCTTCCGCGGCTCCCGGCAACGTGGTCGCCGTGCAGGCCCTGCTGGCCAGCGACTACGAGGCCGTGGGCTCCCGCCAGGTGGTGGTGCGCGACCTGCGGTGATCCAGATAGAGCAGGTGCGGATATAGGCAAAGCTGCTGCTCAGGCGCGGAGCGACTGTCCGGGAGCTCTGCACGCACCGCAATAGGGTGAGGGTCATGACGCGCGCTCTCTTCGTGACCGAGCATGGTGACCGTTCGGTGCTGGCGGTCCGTGACCACGACGTGCCCGCGCCCGCACCCGACGAGGTGCAGGTGCGGGTCGTGGCGACGGGGGTGAACTTCATCGACGTCTACAAACGGGAGGGCGTCTATCCCGGTCCGACCCCGTTCGTGGCGGGTGAGGAGGGTGCCGGCACCGTCGAGGCGGTCGGAGCCAAGGTGTCCGACATCCGCCCGGGCGCTCGCGTCGCGTGGGCCTCCGGGGCCGGGTCGGCTTCCGAGCTCGTCAACGTGCCGGCCGCCGCTCTCGTCCCCGTGCCCGACGGCGTCGACCTGCCGCAGGCCGCCGCAGCCATGCTCCAAGGCATGACCGCGCACTATCTGGTCGAGTCGACCTACCCGGTGCGCGAGGGGGACATCGCCCTGGTGCACGCGGCGGCCGGGGGAGTCGGACAGCTGCTCGTCCAGCTCATCGTGGCCAAGGGCGCTCAGGTGGTCGCGACGGCGGGCACCGCGGACAAGCTGGCCATCGCCTCACGACTGGGTGCGCAGCACACCATCGGCTACCACGACTTCGACGGCAAGCCGGAGGAGCTGGCCGCCGCGGTGCGCGACGCAGCCGGCCGCGGGGTCGACGTCGTGTATGACGGTGTCGGTCAGGCCACCTTCGATGCGTCGTTGCGCTCGCTGCGACCGCGTGGGCTGATGGCGCTCTTCGGCGCGGCCAGCGGACAGGTGCCGCCGTTCGATCTGCAGCGGCTCAACCGACTCGGCTCCCTCTTCGTCACGCGCCCGACCCTGGCCTCCTACATCGCGACCCGCGAGGAGCTGCTGTGGCGTGCGGGGGCCGTGCTCAGTGCAGTGGAGCGCGGGTCGTTGCACGTCGACGTCAGCGCGAGCTACCCGCTCGACGAGGCCGTTGCGGCGTACGAGGCCCTCGAGGGTCGCGCCACCACCGGCAAGCTGCTGCTCACCCCGTAACCGGTCACGCCGCTCACCGCGAGGTGACCGTGCACCCGGGCTGAGGTGCGCCGCTCGCGGGGAAGGCGTTGGCCAGTGCTCGGGCGATGCCGAGCGACCGGGCGCGGTAGCCCGGTGTCGTGTAGTGGATGTCGTCGGTGTGGGTGTACCAGTCCGGTCGCACCTCGCTGGCCCAGTCGTAGACCCGCAGCTCGGGATAGCGCCCGCACGCCCCCAGCAGCGCGGAGTCCCAGGCGGCCATCTTCGGCTCGGCGTTCGGGCCGGTGCTCACGAGCGTGCGGGTGTCGACCCAGAGCACTTTCTGTCCACCGATCCTGCGCATCACCATGTCGATCCGGCCGGCCGCGTCGGGCGTGCCTCCGACGGACATGTTCGCCGCGTCGTTGTTTCCCAGCGCGATGATCCAGCAACCCCGATACCCCTGCGCGACATAGCGGTTCACCACGTCTGCGCCGCTGGCCTGGCCCTGGTAGTGCTCCACGATCGCCCGCGCACCGGAGATCTCCGGGATGAACGTGCGGACACCCACCGCCCGCAACCGCGCGTCCTCGCGGTCGGAGGGCTCGGGCAGGTAGTCGACCGAGACAACCCCCTCCGAGGTGGAGTCACCGATGTAGAGCACCGAGCTGCAGCTGGTCCTGAGCGGACCCGGGTGGGTGGCCGGCGGAGTGCTGGATCCCGGCGCGTGAGGCTGTGTGGAGGCGGGGGAGGAGACGGGCGGGGAGACCGGCGGGAAGGCCGTCGGTCCGAATGCCGTCACCGGGTCGGGGCGGCCGGCGTGCAACGCCGCCGGCAGGATGAGCGCGATCACGGCGACCGCCAGAAAGGTCGCGACCCCGAGGAGAGTGCGTCGACCACCGGCGCTCATCACGAGCGCACCATGTCCCGCTCGACCGCGGTCAGTGCCGGCGCCGGGCGGGTCGCCGCGCGCGTGGCGAACGCGCCTCGGAAGCCCAGTCGGCGGATCGGATCCTCCACCAGCGTCCACGAGAGGGCTGCGAGGGCGACCGTGACCGCGACGTTCGCGAGCGACAGCGCCCACCCGTGTCGGTCCGTGAGCCCCTGGGAAAAGACGATCACCGGGGTCTGCCACAGGTAGATGCCGTACGACCGCTCGCCCACCCAGCGCATCGGCGCACTCCCGAGGACGGCGCCGAGCATTCCGCCGTCCTGCACCGCGGCCATCAGCACGACGACTGTGGCGAGGGAGAGCAGCAGGAGTCCCCACGGGTAGAGGAAGGCGCTGAACTGATCGGTGCGCCAGACCAGTACGCCGATCGCTGACAGTGCCCCGACTGCACTCACGTCGAGCGCCACCCGTCGGCTTCGTCGCCGGTCGCCGCGCCGGAGCGAGGGCAGCCAGAGCATCGCGGCCAGCGCGCCCACGAGCAATGCCCCGGCGCGGGTGTCGGTGCCCTCGTAGGCACGGGTCGCGCCTTCGACGCCCGGTGCGAACAACGTCCAGGAGAGCGCGAACGACCCTGCCGCGAGGAGGGCGGTGACGGCCGCGACCACCCGCACCCGTCCACGACATACGAAGAGCAGCAGGCCGAGCACCGGTGGCCACACCAGGTAGAACTGCTCCTCGACACTGAGCGACCACAAGTGCTCGAGCGGATCGACCGCCTGGGTGTTCGCCGCGACGTACGCCTGGCCGATCGTGTTCCAGTTGGCGACGTAGAACACCGCGGCCAGCGCGTCTCGTATGCGGGTCGCGAAGGCCGCCGGGTCGAGGATCGCCGTGCACGCGAGCACCACGACGAGCAGCACCACGACCGCGGGCAGCAGCCGGCGTGCACGACGGATCCAGAACGTGCGCAACCGCAGGCTGCCCAGCCGCTCGAGCGAGCCGAGCAGGATCGAGGTGATGAGGAATCCGCTGAGTGTGAAGAAGATCCCGACGCCGAGGATCCCTCCACGAGCCCAGGGAAACCCCAGGTGGGCGCAGATCACGAGGGCGACGGCGACGGTGCGGACACCGTCGAGCCCCGGTAGATAGGTCGCGTTGCGGTCAAGCGGTCGTGGCACGGTCCAAACCCCCGAGTCGGTTCCGGCAGCTGCACCCCCGAGGTGCAGCTGCCCCTCGTACGACGCCGCTCCGGAGGACCTCGTTGGGTCACGTTCCACCGACCCGGACCCGACGGCGCAGCTCGGCGCGGCCAGCGGACGGCGCCGTCCTTCGACGACCACACCCGCAGGTGGAGCTAAGGGGGGTCGTGATGGTGCGGCCTTCTGGCGCCGACGCAATGGGCCGGCGGAGGCGTGTGGACAACCATGACAATTGCGCCGCTACGTGAGGGGGATGCGGATGACCTTTCCTCGAATCATCAGCAGGGCCAGGAATATTCGCCCAATTCCCCCTTGTGCGATGTATCGAACAGACGTATGATACACAGTAGATGGCAAGGGGTGCCGTCACCAGCCAGGAGGGGCCATGGCGCAGTCGACGACCGACACGCATGGCCGCGCGACGCCTGGGACCGGTGCCCGGTTGGTGGCTTCGCTGCGGGAGTTCACCGCTGCGTTGGAGGAGTGGCCGGGTGCGCTGTGGCAGCTGGACGAAGCGGCGCTGGGCGACGTGGTCGGGGGCATGCTGCGTGTCTCCTCCCGGGCGGAGAACATTGCGGCGTTGGCCACGGCCGACGCGCTGAGCCGCGGGACCGTGGCGAACTCCACCGCCACGGGTGCCCCGGCATGGGTCGCCCGTCAGGCGACCGGTGTCGAGCCGGCGGTGGTCCGCCGGGTCGGAATGGTGGGCGTCGAGTGCGCCGACCTCCGCAACCAGGTCGTCGCCGATGCCCTGGCTGACGGGTCGGCGAGTGTGCCGGTCGCGGCTGCCGCCTTGCGGGAGGTGCCGCGGATACTTCCTCAGTTGCCGACCGCGGACCGTGATGACCTTCTCGGGCGGTACCTGTCGTTGTCCGATCATGGGTGGCGGACGTTGCGGGAGTTGAGTACTCGCATCCTGGGGGGAGTACGCCCCGGAGCGCCTGGTGCGGGATGAGGAGCGTCAGCAGGCGTGTGAGTCGGTGTTCTGGGCCGATCTGCCCAGTGGGTTGACCCGCTTCGTCGCCGAACTGTCGAGCGGGCACGCCGCGGTGGTCAAACATGCCCTTCGCGCCCTGTCCGCGCCCGCACCAACGGTGACCGATAACGACGCGCAGGAGCGCGATCTTCGTAGTCCGGCCAAGCGCCGGGCGTATGCCTTGGTTCGACTGGTCGAGACCTCAGCAGGTGTCCTGGACGGCACCGCCCCGCGGCCGGTCGGGGAGTTCGGCGGCACCGCCAAGATCCTGGTCACGATGGACTACAACACCCTGTACGAGGGGCTCTGGGACGCGGGCCGGCTCGGCCAACACGGCTCGGGCGAAGACGGATTCGCGCCGACCTACCTTCCGGGGATCGGACGCACCACCGACGGGGACCATCTCGACGCGGGCACCCTCCGCCGACTCGCGTGCGACGCCGACCTCGTCCCCATCGTCTTGGGTGGGGAATCCGAACCGTTGGATGTCGGGCGAGCGAAACGCCTCTTCACCGGCGGGTTGCGCACCGCGATCATCCACCGCGACCAGCGCTGCACCTTCCCCGGATGCGACCGACCGCCCGACTGGTGCGATGCCCACCACGTGATCCCGTGGTGGGCCGGCGGACAGACAAACCTGAGCAACGCAGCACTGCTGTGCGCACGCCACCACACCATCGTGCACCGCGACCTACTGACCGCCACCGTCACCACGACCGGCGTCACCTGGGACCTCACCCCCGGCCTGATGCCCACCCGACCCGGCCACCAGGGACCCGCCGCATGAGCCTGACGGCGTATACCGCCATTGACGGCGTTCGAACGCCGTCAACGAAGGCGAACACCGTCAGCGTCGCCTGCGGCCTCACACTCGGGCCGGCCGCGAACCAGCGGCGTGAGCGCATGGACGAGCACCCACCACGTCGCTGCCCGGGACCTCGTTCGATCACGTCCCGGTGACCGCTAGGGTGAGCTGGCACACAGTAAGCAAGCGCTTAGTCAGCCGCCGGGGTCATCACACCGCCGTCGGCCCGAATGCGGGGAGCACCCATGCCCGAAGCTGTCATCGTCGCCACCGCCAGGTCGCCCATCGGCCGGGCGCGCAAGGGATCCCTGGTCGATATGCGCCCGGACGACCTCACCGTCCAGATGATCCAGGCGGCCCTCGACAAAGTGCCCGAGCTGGACCGTGGCGACATCGAGGACCTGATGCTCGGCTGCGGGCAGCCCGCCGGTGAGTCCGGATTCAACATGGCCCGCGTCGTGGCCACCCAACTCGGCCTGGACCACGTCGGCGGCACCACGGTGCAGCGCTACTGCTCCTCGAGCCTGCAGACGTCCCGGATGGCGATGCACGCGATCAAGGCGGGGGAGGGCGAGGTCTTCATCTCCGCCGGCGTGGAGACGGTGAGCCGCTACGACCGCGGCTCGGCGGACGGCTACCCCGACACCAGGAACCCCCAGTTCGACGACGCCCGCCGACGCACCGAGGTCGCCGCCGCCGGACAGATGCCACCGTGGCACGACCCGCGCGAGGACGGCGAGCTGCCCGACATCTACATCCAGATGGGCCAGACCGCCGAGAACGTCGCGTCGTACAAGAACGTGACCCGCGCGGACCAGGACGAGTTCGGCGTACGCAGCCAGAACCTCGCCGAGGAGGCGCAGAAGAACGGCTTCTGGGCGCAGGACATCACCCCCGTGACGCTGCCCGACGGCAGCACCGTGGAGAAGGACGACGGTCCGCGCGCGGGCGTCACCCTGGAGAAGGTCTCGCAGCTGCAGCCGGTCTTCCGCCCCGACGGCACCGTGACCGCCGGCAACTGCTGTCCGTTGAACGACGGCGCTGCCGCAGTGATCATCATGAGCGACGCCAAGGCCAAGCAGCTGGGGCTGACCCCGCTGGCCCGGATCGTCTCCACCGGCCTGACCGCGCTGTCGCCCGAGATCATGGGCCTCGGCCCGGTCGAGGCGTCCCGCAGGGCGCTCGTCCACGCCGGCATGAGCATCGGTGACATCGACCTGGTCGAGATCAACGAGGCGTTCGCGGCGCAGGTCATCCCGTCCGCCCGCGACCTCGACATCCCGTGGGACAAGCTCAACGTCAACGGCGGCGCCATCGCCGTGGGTCACCCGTTCGGGATGACCGGTGCGCGCATCACCAGCACCCTGATCAACTCCCTGCGCTTCCACGACAAGCAGTTCGGTCTGGAGACCATGTGCGTCGGCGGTGGCCAGGGCATGGCCATGGTGCTCGAGCGTCTCAGCTGACCTCGTCCCGCTCGACCCGATAGAAGCCCACATACATTGCGCGACAAGGAGATGCGAGTGAGCAGACTGTCCGGTAAGACCGCCCTGGTGACGGGTGCGAGCCGAGGTATCGGCCTCGGCATCGCCCGTCAGATCGTCGCCGAGGGTGGCCGCGTGGTCATCACGGCGCGCAAGCAGGAAGCCCTGGACGAGGCTGCCGCCGAGCTCGGCGGCCCCGACGTGGTCGTCGCGGTCGCCGGCAAGGCTGACGACGCGGCGCACCAGCAGGAGGCGATCGACACCGCCATCAACACCTTCGGTTCCCTGGACCTGCTGGTCAACAACGCCGGCATCAATCCGTCGTTCGGCCCGTTGGTCGAGGTCGACCTCGCGGCCGCCCGCAAGACCACCGAGGTCAACGCGATCGCGGTGCTCTCCTGGGTGCAGCTCGCCTACCGCTCCTGGATGCGCGAGCACGGCGGCTCGATCGTCAACGTCGCGTCGGTGGCCGGCGTGCGCCCGGCGCCGGGCATCTCGTTGTACGGCGCCACCAAGGCCATGCTCATCTCCCTCACTGAGAGCCTCGCGGTGGAGCTCGGCCCGACCATCCGGGTCAACGCCGTCGCACCGGCCGTGGTGAAGACCCAGTTCGCGCAGGCGCTCTACGCCGAGGGTGAGGAGAAGGCCTCGGCCGACTACCCCCTGAAGCGACTCGGCGAGCCCGAGGACATCGCCAGCGCCGTCACCTACTTCCTGTCCGCCGACAGCTCGTGGGTGACCGGCCAGACCCTCGTCCTGGACGGTGGCATCACCCTGCGCGGGGGAGTCTGAGATGTCGGCTCCGGCAGCCGGTGCACAGACCGTCGTCGTCACCGGCGCGGCTCGCGGCATCGGAGCGGCCATCGCCACCCGGATGGCCGCCGACGGCGCACGAGTGGTGGTCAGCGACCGCGACGGTGACGAGCTGCGCGAGCTCGCGGCACGGATCGGCGCCCACCCGGTGGTCGCCGACATCGCCTCGGACGGCGGCGTGCAGCAACTCGTCGATGCCGCGCTGGAGACCCTTGGCCGCATCGACGTCTTCTTCGCGAACGCCGGAATCGCCCTGGGCACAGGCCTGTCCGACACCGACGACGGTCACTGGGCGACGATCCTGGACATCAACGTGCTGGCGCACGTGCGCGCGGCGCGGGCTCTGGAGTCGGTCTGGGAGAAGCAGGGGGGTGGCCGGTTCGTGGTTACCGCATCCGCAGCGGGGCTGCTCACGATCCTGGACGATCCGTCGTACGCCGTGACCAAGCACGCCGCGGTCGCGTTCGCGGAATGGTTGAGCGTCACCTACCGCCACCGCGGCGTGGTGGTGCAGGCGATCTGCCCGCAGGGCGTGCAGACGCGGATGCTCGAGGCGTCCGGCGAGCTGGAGGAGCTGCTCAGCCACGACCAGGCGCTGCCGCCCGAGCGGGTGGCGGACGCCGTCGCGACGGCGCTCACGACCGAGGACTTCTACATCCTTCCCCACCCCGAGGTGGCCGGGTACGCGGCGCTGCGTAGCGCCGAGCCGGACCGCTGGCTGGCGGGCATGAACAAACTGCAACGCAAACTCGAGGACGCGCGGGCGACGCGCGATGGAGGCTGAGACGACGTGGCGACGATGAGAGCACTGCGGATCGAGGAGCTGGGCCAGCCGAACAAGGTGCTCGAGGTGGTCGATGTCCCGGTGCCCGAGCCCGGCGCCGGTCAGATCGCCGTGCGGGTGCTGGGTGCTGCACTCAACTTCCCGGACGTGCTGATGTGCCGGGGGGAGTACCAGGTACGCCCGCCACTGCCCTTCACGCCGGGCGTCGAGGTGTGCGGCGAGGTCACCGCACTCGGCCAGGGCGTGGACCATCTCGCCGTCGGGGCGCGGGTCCTGGGCTCGCCGGCTCTGCCGTCGGGCGGCTTCGCGCAGTTCGCGCTGATGGAAGCCACCGACGCGCACCCCGCGTCCGCAGCCCTGGACGACGCGCAGGCGGCGTCGTTCTGGATCGGCTATCAGACCAGCTGGTTCGCCCTGCACCGTCGCGCCGCCCTGCAGCCGGGCGAGACGCTGCTGGTGCACGCCGCGGCCGGTGGGGTGGGAAGCTCAGCCGTGCAGCTCGGCAAGGCGGCCGGCGCCCGGGTGATCGGTGTGGTCGGCGGCGCCGAGAAGGCCGTGTTCGCGCGCGAACTCGGCGCGGACATCGTGGTCGACCGGCACACCGAGGACTTCGTCCAGGTGGTCAAGGACGCGACCGGCGGGCGCGGCGCCGACGTGATCTACGACCCGGTCGGCGGCGACACCTACGACCGCTCCACCAAGTGCATCGCCTTCGAGGGACGCATCGTGGTCATCGGTTTCGCGGGCGGCCGCATCCAGTCGGCCGCGCTCAACCACGCCCTGATCAAGAACTACTCGATCCTCGGGCTGCACTGGGGTCTCTACAAGTCCAGGATCCCGGGGCTGATGGGGGAGTGCCACGAGGTGCTCTCCCAGATGGCGCAGGACGGCGTCGCCGTCCCGCTGGTGAGCGAGCGGGTCGGTCTGGAACAGGTGCCGGACGCCCTGCAGCGACTCGGCGACGGCTCCACCGTCGGTCGCGTGGTGATGGTGCCGTGAACCAACCCCACGAAGACCCCTCCAGCACTGCATCAGCGAAGGCGGTCCTCTTCGACTACGGCGGCGTCATCACGACGCCGATCCGCGGCAGCATCGCGTCGTGGACGAGCGAAGCCGACATCGACCCGCAGTCCTTCTCACGGGTGCTCAAGCGGTGGCTCGGCCGGGACGCGTCGCCCGACAGCCCGATCCACCGCCTCGAGCGCGGTGAACTGTCCGCGTCCGAGTTCAACACCCTCCTCACTCGCGAACTGCGTTCTCCCAGCGGTGATCCCGTGCCGCCGGGCGACTACCTGCGGGGCATGTTCAAGGCCAGCAAGGTCGACGAAGGCACGGTGGCGCTCGTGCGCGACCTGCGCGCGGCCGGCGTCCGCACCGGGCTGCTGTCGAACAGCTGGGGTTTCTCCTACGACCGCACGCTGCTGGACGAATTGTTCGATCCGGTCGTGATCTCCGGCGAGGTCGGCATGCGCAAGCCGGAGAAGCGCATCTTCGATCTGGCCGTCGAACGACTCGGCCTGGCGCCCGGCGACGTCGTCTTCGTCGACGACGCCGAGCCCAACCTCGTCGGTGCGCGCGCTGCGGGTCTGCGCACCGTTCTGCACAAGGACGCAGCCACCACTCGTGCGGCGTTCGAGAAGTTGTTGCAGCACGCCCCGACATCCGCATCCCTCTGAAGCACCCCGAAGACAAGGAGCACCACATGCGCACGTTCGATGGACTGGACGACCTCGAGACCGCCGTCGGGGACGAGCTGGGAGTGAGCGACTGGCACACCGTGACCCAGGAGCAGGTCGACACCTTCGCCGAGGCGACCGGGGATCACCAGTGGATCCACGTCGATGTCGAGCGGGCGAGGAAGGGGCCGTTCGGTGGGACCATCGCGCACGGTTACCTGACGCTGTCGCTGCTGCCCACGCTCGTCTCCGAGATCTACACCGTGCAGGGACTGTCGATGGGGATCAACTACGGCTCCAACAAGGTCCGTTTCCCCACGCCGGTGCCCGTCGGCTCCCGCGTGCGGGCCCGAGCGGTCCTGAAGGAGCTCAACCGCGGACCGAACGGCGCCCAGAGCGTCGCCACCGTGACCGTCGAGCTCGAGGGCAACGAGAAGCCCGCCTGCGTCGCCGAGACCGTCTCGCTGCTGGTTCCGTGACCGACAGCCCGCGGGGTCTCGACCTGGAGGCGCTGTCCGCGTACCTGCAGCGGGAGGCACCGGGCCTGCTGAAGGCCGAGCTCACCGGACGGATCCTCGCCGGCGGCAAGTCCAACCTCACCTACGAGGTGGGTGACGGCGCCACCAGCGTCGTCGTACGCCGCCCGCCGCTCGGTCACGTGCTGTCCACCGCCCACGACATGGTCCGTGAACACACGGTCATCACGGCACTGGCGCCCACCGACGTCCCGGTGCCCACGACGTACGCGGTGTGCCCGGACGACAGCGTCATTGGCGCGCCGTTCTACGTGATGGAACTGGTGGCGGGCACGCCGTACCGACACGCGGCGCAGATCGCGCCGCTCGGCCCCGAACGCACCCGTGACATCGCCCACCGGCTGGTCGACACCCTCGTGGCATTGCACGCCGTCGACCCCGAAGAGGTCGGCCTGGGCGAGTTCGGTCGCCCGCACGGATTCCTCGAGCGGCAGGTACGCCGCTGGCGACGTCAGATGGACGCGTCCGCCAGTCGGGAGCTTCCGCGCGCCGAGGAGCTTTCCGACGCCCTCGCCGCCGGTGTGCCCGGGGACGGAGACGTGTCGGTGCTGCACGGCGACTACCGGCTGGACAATCTGCTGGTGGGGGAGTCCGACGAGGTCACCGCGGTGCTCGACTGGGAGATGGCGACCCTGGGAGATCCACTGTCCGACGTCGCGCTCTTCGTGGTCTACCAACGGCTCTCGCAGGTCACACCCGGCGCCGGCGTCTCCGACGTCGCCGCCGCGCCCGGCTATCCGGACACCGACGCGATGCTGGCCCGCTACACGAAGGCGAGCGGCCGCGACGTGTCGCACATCGGCTGGCACCTAGGGCTCGCCTACTACAAGCTGGCGACCATCCTGGAGGGCATCCACTACCGCTACATCCAGGGCCAGACCGTCGGCTCCGGTTTCGACAACGTAGGGACCGCAGTCGGTCCCCTCCTGGACGCCGGGCTCGCAGCCCTGCGGGAAGGCTGACATGGACTTCGAGTACGACGAGCGCACCACCGCGCTCATGAAACAGCTGCGATCGTTCGTCGACGAGCGCGTCATCCCCTCGGTGAGCACCTTCCACGAGGAACTGGACGCCTCCGACGACCGGTGGGCGTGGTCGCGCACCCCGGTGCTGCAGACGCTGCGGCAGGAGGCTCGCGACGCGGGCCTTTGGAACCTCTTCCTGCCGGGTGAGGGCGGCGCAGGGCTCACCAACCTGCAGTACGCGCCGCTCGCGGAGATCACCGGCCGCGCGATGGAGCTGGCCCCCTCCACCGTCAACTGCTCGGCCCCGGACACCGGAAACATGGAGGTGCTGGAGCAGTTCGGCACTCCCGAGCAGAAGGAGCAGTGGCTGAAGCCGTTGCTGGAAGGGCGCATCCGCTCCTCCTTCGCGATGACGGAGCCGGCCGTCGCGTCCTCGGACGCGACCAACATCGAGACCCGCATCGAGCGTGACGGCGACGAGTACGTCATCACCGGTCGCAAGTGGTGGATCACCGGCGCGATGAACCCGGACGCCGCGATCTTCATCGTGATGGGCAAGACCGACCCGAGTGCCGAGCGGCACCGCCAGCAGAGTCAGATCCTGGTGCCCCGCGACACCCCGGGCGTGCAGATCGTGCGCGGCATGCACGTCTACGGGTACGACGACCACGACCACGGCGGGCACGCGGAGATCGTCTTCGACCAGGTCCGGGTGCCGGCGAGCAACCTCATCAGTGGGGAGGGCGAGGGTTTCGCGATCGCCCAGGCCCGGCTCGGCCCCGGCCGGATCCACCACTGCATGCGATCCATCGGCGTCGCCGAACGCGCGATCGAGCTCATGTGCGAGCGGGTCAGCGACCGGGTGGCCTTCGGCCGTCCGCTGTCGGAGCAGGGCGTCATCCGCGACTGGATCGCCGAGTCGCGCGTGCGCGTCGAGCAGCTGCGGCTGCTGGTGCTCAAGACCGCCTGGCTCATGGACACCGTCGGCAACCGCGGTGCGCACGGCGAGATCCAGGCCATCAAGATCGCCACGCCGAGCACGGTGGAGTGGATCCTCGACAAGGCGATCCAGGCGCACGGCGCCGGTGGCCTCAGCCAGGACTTCCCGCTTGCCCGCGCGGCGGCCGGCATCCGGACCCTGCGGTTCGCCGACGGTCCGGACGAGGTGCACAAGAACTCGCTGGCCAAGCGCGAACTGCGTCGGCACACCTCGGGCCGCTGAGATGGACCTGTCGCTGAACGAGGACCAGCGCGACCTGCGCGACCTGGTGCGGGAGTTCCTGGAGAAGGAGGTCGTGCCGCACCGGGCGCAGTGGGATCGCGACGAGAGCGTCGACACCTCGATCGTGCCCCGGCTCGGTGAGCTCGGCGTCTTCGGCTTCGGCATCCCCGAGGAGTACGGCGGCGTCCAGGCCGACTTCTTCACCTACGTGCTGGTGATGGAGGAGCTCGGTCGGGCGGACTCGGCGATCCGCGGCATCGTGTCGGTCAGCAACGGCCTGGTGGCGAAGACGATCGCGGCGCACGGCACCACCGAGCAGAAGGAGCAGTGGCTCCCGGGGCTCGCCACCGGCCAGCAGCTCGGCTGCTTCGGACTGACCGAGCCCGGCAACGGGTCGGACGCGGGCAACCTCGCGACGAAGGCGCGGCGCGACGGCAGCGACTACGTCCTGCAAGGCGAGAAGATCTTCATCACCAACGGCACCTGGGCCGACGTGGCCCTCGTCTTCGCGCGGACCAGTGACGAGGGACCGCGCGGTGTCACAGCGTTCCTGGTGCCCACCGACGCACCCGGCCTGACGCGTACCGAGATCAAGGGCAAGCTCGGCCTGCGCGGCCAGGCCACGGCATCGCTGGCCTTCGACGACGTACGCGTGCCGGAGTCGGCCGTCCTGGGTGAGCCGGGCACCGGCTTCAAGATCGCCATGACCGCGCTCGACAAGGGCCGGGTCGGCGTGGCCGCGGGCTGCGTCGGGATCGTGCAGGCATGCCTCGACGCTGTCGTCGAATACACCGGCGAGCGCACGCAGTTCGGGAAACCCATTGCCGGCTACCAGCTGGTGCAGGAGATGATCGCCGACATCTCCCTGGACGCCGACGCCGCCCGACTGATGGTCTGGCGGGCCGCCGACCTCATCGACCGGGGCGAGCCGTTCCGGGTGGCGGCGTCGAAGGCCAAGCTGTTCGCGAGCGAGGCGGCGGTGCGCTCCTCGAACCTCGCCATCCAGGCGTTCGGCGGCTACGGCTACGTCGATGAGTACCCCGTGCAGAAGCTCATGCGCGACGCGCGGGTGATGACGCTCTACGAAGGCACCAGCCAGATCCAGAAGCTCCTGATCGGCAGGGCCGAGACGGGTATCAACGCGTTCTAGCGAGGCGGTGCCCGTCACGGGACCGCCCCTCACACCAGTCGTCAGATCGAGGATGGGAAGTCATGCCTACGCTGTCGCTCGCCAGCATCCTGTCGGACTCGGCCAAACGCCGTCCGAGCAAAACCGCCGTCGTCCAAGGTGAGCGTCGGGTCAGCTACGCCGACCTGTGGGACGCCTCTCTGCGGGTGGCCGGTGCGCTCACGGAACGACAGGTCGGGCCCGGTGTCCGGGTCGCGGTGCTGCTCCCGAACGTCGTGGAGTTCATCACGGCGTACTACGGCGTGATCGCCGCCGGCGGCACCGTGGTGATGATCTCTCCACTGCTGACCCCCGAGGAGGGCAGCGACATGGTGCGCCGCTCGGGCGCGGACATCGTGCTCTACCACGAGTCGTTCGGCGATCTGGCGCGCAGCATCGCGGAGGGGAGCACCGCGCAGGCGCTGCAGGTGAGCGACCTGATGGACCACCCGCGGCCGCTGCCGACCTACGTGACGCGGGCCCCGAACGACATCGCCGTGATCATCTTCACCAGCGGCACCACCGGCCGCCCGAAGGGTGTGATGCTCTCCCACCTCAACTTGCTGCTGTCGATGCACAACATGGCCTACGACTCCGACACCCCGGCGAATTCGACCGACGTGGTGATGGGCTGTCTGCCGCTGTTCCACATCTTCGGCCAGCAGGCGGTGATGAACACCCCGCTGCGGATCGGCGGCACGATCGTCCTGCTGCCCCGCTTCGACGCGGCCACCTGCCTGCGACTGCTCAACGACGAGCACGTGACGATCTTCTCCGGCGTTCCCACGATGTTCGTGCAGCTGCTGCAGGCCGCGAAGGAACCGGGCGCACCGGGCATCCCGCAGATGAAGAGGGTCGCCTCCGGAGGCGCCGCCCTTCCGGTGTCGGTGCTGGAACAGGTGGAGAGCACCTTCGGCGCCCAGATCACCGAGGGATACGGACTGTCCGAGACCTCGCCCGGTGTCAGCTCCAACCAGCAGGTGTACGGCGTGCGGCCGGGCACCGTCGGGCACCCGGTCTGGGGCGTGGAGGCCGAGATCGCCGACAGCGACATCGAGGATCGCGTCGAGCTGCTCGCCACCGGCGAGCGCGGCGAGGTCGTCGTGCGGGGGCACTGCGTCTTCGAGGGCTACCTCGACGACCCCGAGGCCACCGCCGCCGCCATCCAGGACGGCTGGTTCCGCACCGGCGACATCGGCGTGAAGGACGAGGACGGCTTCCTGTCGATCGTGGACCGTAAGAAGGATCTGATCATCCGCGGCGGTTACAACGTCTATCCGCGCGAGGTCGAGGAGGTGCTCGTCCGGCACCCCGGCGTGCAGATGGCCGCGGTGGTCGGCGTCCCCGACGACGAGCACGGCGAGGAGATCATGGCGTTCGTGACCCTGACACCCGGCGCCGAGGTCACCGCGGAGGACGTGCGCGCGTACGGCAAGGAGCACCTGGCGCGCTACAAGTACCCGCGACACGTGCAGGTCCGCGACGCGTTGCCGATGGGACCGTCGATGAAGATCCTGCGCCGCGAGCTGCGCGACGAGGCCGCAAGACAGCAGGGATAATCGCCTGGTGAGCAGGAGACAGCAGGCGAAACAGCTGAGTTCGTCACTGCTCGTGCGATGGCGCCGCACCCTTCCCGGGCACACGCTGAGCCGCTCGCAGGCCCTGGACCTGGGCCACTACACCCTGGCGCTGTCGGCGCAGCAGCTCTTCTGCGTGGTGCCGCTGCTCGTCGCGACCTCGTCGGTGCTGCACCGGATGCACGAGGGGTCGGCGGCCGGGCTCATCAGCGACGCGCTCGGGCTGAACGCCGGCGGCAGACATGATCTGCACGTGCTGTTGCAGCCCGCGGCGACACCGGGGTGGGGCGAGCTGGTGGTCGGTCTGCTGCTCGCGGTGGCGTTCACGTTCGGTGTCGCCGGCACCACGCAACGCATCCTGGAGATCGCCTGGGACCGCCCGCGCGCTCCCTGGCAGCGGTGGTGGTGGATGCGCCTCGTGTGGGTCGCGTCCCTGGTGCCGTTCCTCGCGAGCGCCATCTGGCTGAGCGGGCGCACACGCAACTGGCCGATCGGTGGCGTGCTGGAGATAGCGGTCGAGTCGGTCACCGTCGGGTTGTCGATGGGTGGGTACTACTGGTGGACCCAGTGGTGCCTGCTGCTGCGACGGGTGCCGTGGGTCAAGCTGCTGCCCGGTTCGCTGCTGATCGCCCTCGGCGCCACCGTCGTGTCCGTGGGTTCGGAGATCTGGCTGCCCGGCCAGGTGACCGAGCAGGTCGACGACTACGGCCTGGTCGGCACCACTTTCGTGCTCTCGGTCTGGGTGCTGTTCGTCAGCGGGGTCGTGGTCGCGGGGATCCTGTTCAACGCGGTGCTCGACGAACGGCGTGCCGAGCGCGTGCGGGAGGGATCGGTGCGCCTGGCCGACTGGCGGACCCGCAGCGACGTCTGAGCACCCTCAGACGATCTCCTGCGGCGGGTCCGGAGCGAGGAGCAGCGGCCGCTGCAACCGTGCGACGTCGTGCCATCGCCCGTGCTTCCACCCGACCGCCCGGAACACCCCGACGGGCTCGAAGCCCATCGCCTCGTGCAGGCGCAGGCTGGCCGGGTTGGGCAGGGTGACCCCGGCGACGGCCTGGCGGAAGCCCCGCTCGACGAGACGGTCCAGCAGGGCGGCGTAGAGCGTGCGGCCAACTCCGCGACCGCGCGCATCCGGGGCCAGGTAGACGCTCGGCTCGCAGGTCCACCGGTACGCCGGCCGCGCGGCGTACGGGTGGGCGTAGGCGTACCCCAGCAGCACCCCCTGCTCGTCCTGCGCCACCAGCCACGCATGCCGGCGCTGAGCGTCCTCGATGCGCTGTGCCATCTGCAGTGCCGACGGCGCGGTGACCTCGAAGGAGATGGCCGTATCGCGCACGTACGGCGCGTACACCTGCGCGCACGCCCCAGCGTCGGCGGCGTCGGCATCACGCACGTGCACGATCATGCTCCGACGCTATGGCACGTCCGACCACACACCGGCGCCGCCTCGTCGGACCCAGAACGAACGAAGACGGGCGCGGCGTAGTTCCCCGAGATGCCTGCGTACCCCTCCTGGGGGGTGGCACGATGCGAAAGACATCGCAGGGAAGACGGGACGCGCAATGAGACTTCGACGGTCCGTGCCCCAGAACGGCGCCGACTCCCACTACGACACGGTCGTCGTGGGCGCGGGCTCGGCGGGCTGCGTGCTCGCGGACCGGCTGAGCGAGGATCCGGACCATCGGGTGCTCGTCCTGGAGAGCGGCCGGATGGACTGGAAGTTCGACATTCTCATCCACATGCCCAACGCGCCGATCCCGCTCGGGAGCGACTCCTACGCCTGGCGTTATCTGTCCGAGCCGGAGCCAGGCCTGGACAACCGCCGGTTGATGCACACCCGGGGCAAGATCGTAGGCGGCTCCAGCTCCATCAACGCGATGATCTTCCTGCGGGGCAACCCCATGGACTACGACCACTGGGGCACCCTGCCCGGTCTGCAGAACTGGGACTGGGCGCACTGTCTCCCGTACTTCATGCGCATGGAGAACGCCACCGCGACGGGGTCCGACGACCCGCGACGCGGGCTGGCCGGGCGCACCCTGCTGCAGCGAGGTGATCCACACAGCACGCTCAACGCCGCGTTCCTTCGGGCAGCCGCGGAGGCGGGCCACGAACTGATCGACGACGTCAACGGTTACCGCCAGGAGGGATTCGGCCCGCTGGACCGCAACACCTTCGGCGGCACCCGGTGGTCGGCCGCCGACGCGTATCTGCGGCCCGCGCTGCGCCGCCCCAACCTGCACCTGATCACCCGTGCGTTCGTCACGCGCGTCCTCTTCGAGGGCACCCGGGCGGTCGGTGTGGAGTACCGCGAGGACGATCGGACCCACACGGTGCGCGCCGATGAGGTCATCCTGTCCGGCGGGGTCTTCAACTCCCCGCAGGTGCTTCAGTTGTCCGGGGTCGGCAACGCCGACGAGCTCGGCGCACTCGGGATCCCGATCGTGGCGCACCTGCCCGGCGTCGGTGAGAATCTGCAGGACCACCTCGAGGCCTGGGTCCAGTTCCACTGCGAGGCAGCGGTTTCCGAACAACCTCACCACCGCCACCGGGCCCGGCATGCTCCCAAGATGGTGTCCCACTGGCTCTACAACCGGGGCGGCCCGGGCGGCTCCAACCACCACGAGGTGGGCGGCTTCAGCCGATCGCGCACCGACACGCCGTACCCCGACCTCATGTGCCACCTGCTGCCGTCGCTGCGGGAGGTCGACGGGATTCCGCAGGGCGGCCACGGCTTCGAGATGCACGTGGGCCCGATGCTGTCCAAGGCCACCGGTCACGTCAAGACGGTGTCGCGCAACCCGGCGACCCGGCCCTCCATCACCTTCAACTACCTGAGCGCCCCCGAGGACGAGCGGGAGTGGCTTGCCGCCATGCGGGTCGCCCGGGAGATCGGCGCGTCTCCGGCGCTGAAGGCACTCGGCGCCTACGAGCTGGCGCCGGGGGAGTTCCTCACCTCGGACCGCGACGTGCTCGCCTGGGTACGCCGCAACGTGGGGTCGGCGCTGCACCCCTCCTGCAGCTGCCCGATGGGCTCGGACGAGATGTCGGTCGTCGACCCCGACACGCTGCGCGTGCACGGCCTGGACGGCCTGCGCGTCGTGGACGCCTCGATCATGCCGACCATCCCCAACTGCAACATCTACGCACCCGTGATGATGGTCGCCGAACGGGCGGCCGACATCATCTCCGGCGCCGAACTGCTCCAGGCGTCCGAGCTGAACTACTACCAGGCCGAGGTGGTGCCGGAAGTGGTGGTCGACACCGTGCAGGACCCGGTCGGCTGACAAGGCGCCAAGCCGACCCCGCCCGCCGGTCAGTCCTCTTCGTCGTCGCGGCGGCGCAGGTAGCGCTCGAACTCCCGGGCGATCGCATCACCGCTCGCCTCGGGCAGTTCCGTCGTGTCCTGCGCCTCCTCGAGGGAGTGCACGTACTCGGCCACCTCGTCGTCGGACGCCGCGAGCTCGTCGACGCCGTGCTCCCACGCCCGCGCCTGGTCGGGAAGGTCGGCGTGCCCGATCAGGGTGTCGAGCAGCTCCTCCAGCCGGGTGAGGAGCGCGAGCGTCGCCTTGGGGGAGGGACTGCCGCCGGCGTAGTGCGGCACGGCGGCCCAGCACGACAGGTTCGGCACCCGCGCCGTACGGGCCGCGTCGCTCAGCACGCCCACGATCCCGGACGGGCCCTCGTACTTGCTGGCCTCCACGTCGTAACGAAGCTGCGACTGCTCGTCGTCGGAGGTGACGGTGACCGGGATGGGCCGGGTGTGCGGCACGTCCGCGAGCAGCCCTCCGAGGGTGATGATCATCGACACGTCGACCTCGGCGGCCAGGCTCATCAGCTCGCGGGTGTAGCCGAGCCATCGCATCGAGGGCTCGATGCCCTGCACGAGCAGGACGTCGCGCTCCAGCGGCGTGTTGCGCGCCAGGAAGACCTTGGTGGTCGGCCAGGTGATCTTGCGATCGCGTCCCTCGCCGGAGACCTGCGGGCGGTTGACCTGGAAGTCGTAGTAGAGCTCGGGGTCCATCGCGCACAGCGGTTCGGCGTCCCACATCGCGATCAGGTGGGCGAGGGTCGAGCTGGCCGTCTCGCCTGCGTCGTTCCAGCCCTCGAACGCGGCGATCATGATCGGGTCGCGCAGCAGTGGCACGTCCTCGAACTCGATCAAGGTGTCCTCCTCCGAGCCGGCGGAGCGCCGGAGGGAATACCCGGCGCTGCGTGCAGCCTATTGAGTACGTCGCCAGTGGCGAACGACCGACATCCACCGCGACGCCGGTGCCTCATAGAATCGGGCGCATCACTCGATGAAGGGACACCACCTGTGAGCAGCCGCTCCGAGGGCTCCCGCCCCACGCCCACCCTCCAACCGGACCGCACCGCAGAGCTGCAGGAGCTGCTCGCCGCGCGGATCATGATGCTGGACGGCGCGATGGGCACGATGATCCAGAGGCAGCGCCTGGGGGAGGCGGACTACCGCGGGGAGCGGTTCGCCGACTGGGACAGCGACCTCAAGGGCAACAACGACCTGCTGTCGCTCACCCAGCCCGATCTGATCCGGTCGATCCACACCGAGTACCTCGACGGCGGAGCCGATCTGGTCGAGACCAACACCTTCAACGCGCAGCGCATCTCGCTCGCGGACTACGGCATGCAGGACCTCGCGTACGAGTTCAACCTCGCCTCCGCGCGCCTGGCCCGCGAGGCGTGCGACGCGGTCACGGCACGCGACCCGCAGCGACCGCGCTTCGTCGTCGGAGCGCTCGGCCCCACCAACCGGACCGCGTCGATCTCACCGGACGTCAACGACCCGAGCAAGCGCAACGTGCTCTTCGACGAGCTCGTGGGCGCCTACCTCGAGCAGGCCGACGGGCTGGTCGACGGCGGCGCCGACATCCTGATCGTCGAGACCATCTTCGACACCCTCAACTCCAAGGCCGCGATCTTCGCGCTCGAGACCCTCTTCGAGCAGCGCGGCCGCCGCTGGCCGGTCATCATCTCCGGCACCATCACCGACGCGTCCGGCCGCACGCTGACCGGGCAGGTCACCGAGGCGTTCTGGAACAGCGTCCGGCACGCCCGGCCGCTCGCAGTCGGCCTCAACTGCGCCCTCGGCGCGGCCGAGATGCGCCAGTACATCTCCGAGCTGTCCTCCATCGCGGACTGCTTCGTCTCCTGCTATCCGAACGCCGGCCTGCCGAACGCGTTCGGGGAGTACGACGAGGAGCCCGACCCGATGGGCGAGATTGTCTCGTCGTTCGCCGCGGACGGCCTGGTCAACATCCTCGGGGGCTGCTGCGGCACCACGCCCGAGCACATCGCCGCCATCGCGCAGCGGGCAGCGGGTCACGCGCCGCGCAAGCCCCCCACCATCGCGCCGGCGCTGCGGCTGTCCGGCCTCGAACCCCTCACCGTGCTGCCCGACTCTCTCTTCGTCAACGTCGGTGAGCGCACCAACATCACCGGCTCCGCCCGCTTCCGCAATCTCATCAAGGAGGGCGACTACACCACCGCCCTCAACGTGGCGCGCCAGCAGGTCGAGGCCGGCGCGCAGGTCATCGACATCAACATGGACGAGGGGATGATCGACGGCATCGAGGCGATGGACCACTTCTGCAAGTTGATCGCCTCCGAGCCGGACATCTGCCGCGTGCCGGTGATGGTCGACTCCTCCAAATGGGACGTCATCGAGGCCGGGCTGCGCTGCATCCAGGGCAAGTCGATCGTCAACTCGATCTCCATGAAGGAGGGCGTGCAGCCCTTCATCGAGCACGCCCGGATGTGCCGTAAGTACGGCGCCGCCGTCGTCGTGATGGCGTTCGACGAGGAGGGGCAGGCCGACACCCTGGAGCGCCGCAAGGAGATCTGCGGGACGGCGTACCGGATCCTCACCGAGGAGGTGGGCTTCCCGGCCGAGGACATCATCTTCGACCCGAACATCTTCGCGCTGGCCACGGGCATCGAGGAGCACGCCAACTACGGCGTGGACTTCATCGAGGCCACCCGCTGGATCAAGGAGAACCTGCCGCACGCGCTGGTCTCCGGTGGCGTGTCGAACGTGTCGTTCTCCTTCCGCGGCAACAACCCGGTCCGTGAGGCCATCCACGCGGTCTTCCTCTTCCACGCCATCAAGGCCGGCATGGACATGGGCATCGTCAACGCAGGCGCGCTCGTGGTCTACGACCAGATCGACACCGAGCTGCGCGACCGCATCGAGGACGTGGTGCTCAACCGCCGCGAGGACGCCGCCGAGCGACTCCTCGAGGTCGCCGAACGGCACAACGCCAGCGGACCCGCGTCCCCCGCCGAGCAGCAGGAGTGGCGTTCGCTGCCGCTGCGCGAGCGCATCACGCACGCCCTGGTGAAGGGCATCGACGAGCACGTGGTCGAGGACACCGAGGCGCTGCGACTGGAGCTGGTCGACAGCGGGGGACGGCCGTTGGACGTCATCGAGGGCCCGCTGATGGACGGCATGGACGTCGTGGGCGACCTCTTCGGCTCGGGCAAGATGTTCCTGCCGCAGGTCGTGAAGTCCGCGCGGGTGATGAAGAAGGCCGTGGCCCACCTCATCCCCTACATCGAGGCGGAGCGCAAGCCCGGCGACGTGAGCCGGGCCAAGGGCAAGATCGTGATGGCCACCGTCAAGGGCGACGTGCACGACATCGGCAAGAACATCGTCGGCGTGGTGCTGCAGTGCAACAACTACGAGGTCGTCGACCTCGGGGTGATGGTGCCGGGCCAGAAGATCCTGGACGCCGCGAAGGCCGAGGACGCCGACATCATCGGACTGTCCGGCCTGATCACCCCGTCCCTGGACGAGATGGTGAGCTTCGCCGAGGAGATGGAGCGCCTCGGCATGACCATCCCGCTGCTGCTCGGCGGCGCGACGACCTCGCGGGCCCACACGGCCGTCAAGGTGACCCCGAAGTACTCCGGCCCGGTCGTCTGGGTCAAGGACGCCTCGCGTTCTGTCGGCACCGCGGCCGCCCTGCTGTCCGACGAACGGCGCGACGGATTCCTCGCCGAGGTCGAGAAGGACTACGACTCGATCCGGGCGCGGCACGCCGCCAAGAGCACCGACCGGAAGCTGGTGGGTTACGACAAGGCACAGCAGCGGCGTACGCCGATCGACTGGACGGGCTATCACCCGCCGCGGCCGCGTCTCCTGGCCTCTCAGGAGAAGGACTTCCACGAGGGTGAGAGCACCCACGAGGGCACCCAGTGGACCAAGGTCTTCCGGGACTACCCGCTGGACGTGCTGCGCGAGTACATCGACTGGCAGCCGTTCTTCAACGCCTGGGAGATGAAGGGGCGCTTCCCCGACATCCTCAACAACCCCGCGTCCGGCGATACCGCGCGCAAGCTGTGGGACGACGCCCAGACGATGCTCGACACGATCATCGAGGAGGGCTGGCTACGTGCGAACGGCGTCGCCGGATTCTTCCCGGCCGCGGCCCGCGGTGACGACATCGTGGTCTACGCCGACGAGGAACGCACAGAGGAGCGCACCGTCCTGCACCAGCTGCGTCAGCAGGGCGACCACCGCGAGGGGGTGCCCAACCGGTCGCTGGCCGACTACGTGGCGCCGACGGACAGCGGGCTGCGCGACTACGTGGGCGGGTTCGCCGTCACCGCGGGGCTGGGGTCGCAGGAGCGCGCCCAGAAGTTCAAGGACGACCTCGACGACTACAGCGCCATCCTGCTGGAGTCGCTGGCCGACCGGCTGGCCGAGGCGTTCGCCGAGCGCCTGCACGCCGTCGTACGCCACGACCTGTGGGGCTACGCCGGCGACGAACACCTCACCAACACCGAGATGATCGAGGAGAAGTACGTCGGGATCCGGCCCGCGCCGGGCTACCCGGCCTGCCCCGACCACACCGAGAAGGGGACGATCTGGGAGCTGCTCGACGTCGAGCGCACCACCGGCATCGAGCTGACCGAGTCGATGGCCATGTGGCCGGGCGCCGCGGTCAGCGGGCTGTACTTCTCCCACCCGGACAGCCAGTACTTCGTCGTCGGGCGGCTCGGGCGCGACCAGGTCGAGGACTACGCCGGCCGCAAGGGCTGGCCGCTGCGCACCGCCGAGAAGTGGCTCTCGCCCAACCTCGGCTACGAACCGGAGGACTGAGTGACTCTGCCCGACGCCGTCCTGTGGGACATGGACGGCACGATCGTCGACACCGAGCCGTACTGGATCAGTGCCGAACACGACCTCGTCGAGTCGTACGGCGGCACGTGGACCGAGGAGCTCGCCCACGAGTGCGTGGGCAACCAGTTGCTGGTCTCAGCGGAGATCATCCGCGCGAACTCGCCGGTCACCATGTCGGCGCCGGCGATCGTGGACGTGCTGCTCTCGGGGGTGGTCGCTCAGATGCGGGAGCACGTGCCGTGGCGGCCCGGTGCCCGAGAGCTGCTCGTCGCGCTGGGCGAGCAGGGGGTGCCCAACGCGCTGGTGACGATGTCCTACCTGTCGTTCGCCCAGGTGCTGGTGGACGCGCTGCCCGACGGCACCTTCGCGGCGGTCATCACCGGTGACGCGGTCAGCGAGGGCAAACCGTCGCCGGAGCCCTATCTGGCCGCGTGCCGGGCGCTGCGTCTGCCGCCGTCGCGCTGCGTGGCGATCGAGGACTCGCTGCCGGGGGTGACCTCCGCGGTCGCCGCCGGAGTGCCGACCATCGCGGTGCCGCACGTGGTGACCCTGCCCGCCACCCTCGGTGCCGTGCAGCTGCAGACCCTCGCCGGCGTGCACCCGGCGGATCTGCTGGGGATCTTCGACCCCGTCCACTGACGGACGGCTCAGTCGAGGCGCACGCCGCCGATGCGCAACAGCTCCTGGAGTCGCTCGGCGTCGGTCGAAGACTCCGGGAGGTGCACGATCATCCGCAGCTCGGCGGCCCCGTCGATCGCGTAGCTGAGGGTGTTCAACCGGATCGTCCCGACCGGCGGGCAACGGAACTGCTTGTGCTGCGGTCCCGGCGGCCGGATCTCCTGCCGGGCCCACGCCTCCCGGAAGAGGGCGCTGGACCCTGACAGCCTCTCGATCAAGGCCTCCCACGTGGCATCGCCGATGTGGTCGGCGTACCGCTGGCGCAGGTTCGCGACCATCCGACCGAACAGGTCGGGGTTGATGGGACGCACGTCCTCTCCGGCGACGGCGACGCGCCACAGCACGTTGCGCTCCATGCCGCTGGCGGTTACCACCCAGGGGAAGATCGCAGCGTACGAGGAGTTGTTGGCGATCAGGTCGTACCGCCCGTTGTAGATGCACGCCGGGCTCGGGTCGAGCCGGTCGAGCACGTGCACGGCGTCGGGCGGCAACGTCTCCGGCATCGCCGGCGGCATGGGCACCCCGGGTACCCGCGCCAGCCGGTAGAGGTGCCACCGCTCGGCCGAGCCCAGCTGCAGCACCCTCGCGACCGCGTCCAGGACCTGGATGCTCGCGTTGATCGGCCGGCCCTGTTCGAGCCACGTGTACCAGGTGACGCCGACCCCGGCGAGCTGGGCGACCTCCTCACGGCGCAGCCCCGGGGTGCGACGGCGGACGCCGTGCGGCAGCCCCACCGCGTCCGGTCCGACCTGCTCGCGGTGGGCACGCAGGAACCGCGCCAGCTCGCGCCGCCGCGCCGACTTCGTGTCGGTGCCCGCGCTCGCGGTGCTGAGGCCGGTCTCACTCACCGTGCCATTCTGTGACACTTTCGCCCGCCGCGCGCCGCGGATCCTGGTGGTGCTGGTACCAGCATGAGCGGGCTCCTCGTCCAGGTCGACCGGTGCCGGCAAGGTCGGATCATGACCACCACCGCTTCGCCCGCCGGCATCCGATCGGCCCCGGCCGCAGCACCGTCCGGGATCCTGCTCACGATCCTGCTCGGCGGCCTTTTCATGAACCTGCTCGACGTGTCGATCGTCAACGTCGCCATCGGTCCACTGCAGCGCGACCTGCACGCCGGGGGAGCACAACTGCAGCTGATCGTGTCCGCGTACGTCATGGCGTACGCGGCGCTCCTGATCACCGGCGCCCGACTCGGGGGACGCTTCGGACATCGACGGATGTTCCGTGCCGGGCTGCTGGGTTTCAGTCTCACCTCCCTGGCCTGCGGGCTCGCCACCAGCGCCGATGCGCTGATCGCCTTGCGGGTCTCGCAGGGGGTCGCGGCGGCCTCGATGCTCCCTCAGGTGATGAGCCTGATCCAGGTGTGCTTCCCCGCCGGTCCGGCACGGGCTCGTGCTCTGGGCTGGTACGGCCTCGTGCTCGCGCTCGGCACGGTCGCCGGTCAGTTGGCGGGCGGCGTCCTGCTGCAGGCGGACATCGCCGGGTCGGGGTGGCGCAGCGTGTTCCTCATCAACGTGCCGATCGGGGTGCTGCTGTGGTGGCTCGCAGGATCACAGCTGCCGACACGGACGTCGGTCCCGGTCGACGGTCTCGACCTGCCGGGCGTCGTCTGCTTCGGCGCTGTCATCAGTCTGGTCGTCGTGCCCCTGGTGCTCGGTCGGAGCCAGGGCTGGCCGGCCTGGGGGTGGGTCGCCTGGGGCTGCGCGGCGTTCGGAACCATCCTCATGGTCCTCATCGAACGGCGCTCCGTGGCACCCGTCCTGCCCGCGGACGTGCTGCGGACCAGCGGCCTGCTGCCCGGGATCGCGCTGTGCATGCTGACGGTCGGCGGATACGCCGGCTATCTCTTCACCCTCTCCCTGCACCTGCAGACAGCGCTTCGGATGGGCCCGCTGGCCACCGGCATCGCGTTCCTGCCCCTGGCTGCCGGCTTCGCGGCGGCATCACTCAGCAGTCCGCGCCTGCCGAGGCGGCTGACCCGGTGGTTGATCCCGGTGGGACTGCTGGGGTGCGTCGCCACCTACCCCGTGCTCGGTGCCGTGGTGGGCGACGGCGCGCGGCCGTCCACCGGCTTCTACCTGCTCCTGGTCGTCCTGGGCGCCGGCCAGGGGTACGCGGTGACGCCGGTGATCGGGCTGTCGCTGGCCGCCGTGCCGGTGCGGCGGGCAGCAGAGGCGAGCGGGCTGCTGTCCTCCGCCTTCCAGCTCGCCCAGGTGGCAGGGGTGACGGGGGTCGGCTCGCTCTACCTCGACCGAGCCGGCAGTGCGGGCTCGGCGGGCGCCGTGCGGACGGTCTGCGAGGTGCTGGCCTTCGCCGCTGCGGCCGCCCTTGTCTGCAGCGTGCGACTGCTGCGGGTGTCGCCCGGCTGATCGAGCGGCTCAGTCGTCGTCTTCGACGCTGCCGGACCGGGCCGGGTCGAGCGCGAGCTCCTGGGCCCGCTCGGGCAGCGGGGGTGCGATGCCGCCGTGCGCAGGGCACAGATCGCGGAAGCTGCACCAGTCGCACAAGCGGGAAGGGCTGGGTCGCCAGTCACCGTCGCTGGCGGCGCGTTCGATGGCCGCCCAGAGGGCACGCACCTTGCGCTCGGTGGCGAGCAGGTCGTGCTCCTCCGGCTCGTAGCGCACCAGCTCGGAGTTGCCCAGGTAGACCAGCTGCAGCATCCGCGGCACGACGCCGCGCGTGCGCCAGAGCACCAGCGCGTAGAACTTCATCTGGAAGAGCGCCTTGGCCTCGAACAGCTGCGAGGGCGAACGCCCGGTCTTGTAGTCGACGACCCGCAACTCGCCGCCGGGGGCGACATCCAGCCTGTCGACGTACCCCCGCAGCGTCAGTCCGTCGACCTCGACCTCGACATAGAGCTCGCGCTCGGCCGGCTCCAGGCGGGTCGGGTCCTCCAGCTCGAACCAGCGCTCGACCAGCACGGCGGCGTCGGCGACCCACTGCCGCATCGCATCGGGGCCCTCGGCCACCAGGGCGGCCAGCTCGGGCTCGGCCTCGACGAGTGCGTCCCACTGCGGGCCGATCAGGGTGCGCGCGTGCTCGACCGTGCGCTGCGGCGCCGGGACGTCGAAGAGCCGCTCCAGCACCGCATGCACCAGCGTGCCGCGCGCGGCGGCGGGGCTCGGCGGCTCCGGGAGCCTGTCGATGGTGCGGAAGCGGTAGAGCAACGGGCACTGCATGAAGTCCGATGCGCGGCTCGGTGAGAGCGCCGCGGTGCGGGGGAGTGCCGTGTGCTGAGCCATGCAGGTGACTGTAGGACCGCGCGCCGACAACGCCCCGCACAACCTGCCGCGCGGCGCATGCGTGGTGCAGGAGAACGACGTACGCGTCGCGATCCCTTCATGCGAGCCACGACCCCGGCACGACGTCACCGCGCGGTCCCTCATCAGGCCGGCGGGGTGGGTCGGGTCGGTGGGAGCGCACCGCCCGGTCGGTCTTGGAGGAGAGAAACCGAATCGCCGACAACCCACCCGGTCAGGTCTTCCCGACGCAGCAGAATGGCCACGGTGCCTACAACCGACGCGACGTGGTCCGGCAGCGGCACGTAATCGACACCGGCGTCCTCCCGGCCGCCCGTGAACGGGCTCGACAGCGAGCAGTTGCAGCGGGCCACCACGCACCCGACAGTCGGCTCTGAAGTGCTGGACAGGGCCTGCGACTAGCCTGAGGACATGCCGCGAACCCCCGAAGCTCCCGGCCCCGGGTGGCAGATCGGCCAGGTCCGCGGCGTGCCCGTCTATCTGGGCCGCAGCTGGCCCATCATCGCGATCTTCATCGTGGTCACCTTCGGGCCGCAGGTGCACGGAGTCCTGCCCGAGCTCGGCTCCGGAGGCGCCTACCTCGTCGCGATCGGCTACGTCCTGCTGCTCCTGCTGTCCGTGCTCGTGCACGAGGGCTCGCACGCGCTGGTGGGGCAGTGGCGGGGATACCGGGTGCGCCAGATCGTCGCGGACCTGTGGGGCGGGCACACGTCGTACGACACGGCCGACACCACACCGCTCTCCAGCGCCATGGTCGCCGTCGCCGGACCGCTGAGCAACGGGGTGCTCGCGGGCCTCGGTTACCTGGTGCTGCAGGGCACCGACGGCGGCGTGCCCCGGCTTCTGGTGCAGGTCTTCGTATGGACCAACGGGTTCGTCGCGGTGTTCAACCTGCTGCCGGGCCTGCCGCTCGACGGCGGATTCCTCGTCGACTCGCTCGTATGGCGGATCACCGGTTCGCGCGCCACCGGTCTGCTGGTCGCCGGATGGTGCGGCAGGGTCGTCGCCGTCCTCGTCGTGGTCGCCGCCTTCGGGCGCTCGATGCTGGACGGCGGTCAGGTCGACCTCTACACGGTTGTCTGGGCCGTCCTGATCGCGGGCTTCCTATGGGTGGGCGCGACGAGCGCCATCGCGAGATCCTCCGCGAGTCGGGTCATCTCACGGGTGACCGTGCGGCAGCTGCTGACCCGGGTGACCCTGGTCCCGTCCGGCACGCCGCTCTCCCGGCTGCGCGGTGACGGTGACCTCGTGGTCACCGACCCGGCGGGGGTGCCCTGGGGATTCGCGACCGCCGCCGACCGGGCCCGCGTTCCCGCGGGCATCGGCAGCGCGCCCGTGGACGCGGTCGCGCGGCGCCAGCCGCAGGGCTGGGTGGCCCAGGTGGACTCGGTGGACGACGACTGCACGGAGCTCATCACGGCGGTGCAGTCGGCCGACCCCGCACCGGAACAACTGCTGGTGACGCTCCGAGACGGCCGGCCTGTCGGCATCATCCGGACGGCTGACCTCGGACAGGCTCTGCAGGCCGCCTCCCGGGCTCACTAGGCTGCGCCCGATGACCACACCGACCGCACACGCCACGGGCGCCGACACACGACGCGGTCCGTTCACCGCAGGCGAACGCGTCCAGCTCACCGACGCCAAGGGCCGGATGCACACCATCACCCTGGGCGAGGGCAAGCAGTTCCACACCCACCGTGGCCACCTGCTGCACGACGACCTGATCGGTGCACCGGACGGCAGCACCATCACCAACACCGCCAACGTGCAGTACCTGGCACTGCGGCCGCTGCTGTCGGACTACGTCATGTCGATGCCGCGCGGCGCGGCCGTCGTCTACCCCAAGGACGCCGGCCAGATCGTCACGATGGCCGACATCTTCCCCGGTGCCCGGGTCGTGGAGGCCGGGGTCGGCTCGGGTGCGCTCAGCATGTCGCTGCTGCGGGCCGTGGGCGACACCGGGCACGTGCACTCCTTCGAACGCCGCGAGGACTTCGCCGACATCGCCCGCGGCAACGCCCGCGCCTTCTTCGGCGCGGACCACCCGGCATGGACGGTCACCGTGGGCGACCTGGTCGAATCGCTTCCCCAGCACGAGGCGCCGGGCTCCGTCGACCGAGTCGTGCTCGACATGCTGGCGCCCTGGGAGTGTCTGGAGGTGGTCGCCGAGGCGCTCGCGCCGGGTGGCGTGCTCATCGCGTACGTCGCGACCGCGACACAACTGTCCCGGGTCGCCGAAGCAGCCCGTGACCACGGCGGCTTCACCGAGCCGCAGGCGTGGGAGTCGATGGTGCGAGGCTGGCACCTGGAGGGTCTGGCGGTGCGCCCCGAACACCGCATGCACGGGCACACCGGCTTCCTCATCACGACGCGCCGGCTGGCGCCGGGCGTCACGCCGCCGCTGCGCAAACGCCGCCCCGCGAAGGGCGCCTACGGCGAAGAGAACGACGCGTCGAGCTCGACCTGGGATGCCGAGGATCTGGGCGAGCGGCCCGTCTCGGACAAGAAGGTGCGCAAAGTTCGTCGTTCCTTAAGTGAGCCGCCCGCGAGTTGATCAGTCCGTCGGGTTAAGGTCGAGTGACATCACTCGCGAAGCGCGCCGCTCCATGCAGGAGGCCTGATGTCCGACCAGCAGCCCCACGAGTCCACGCCCTACGACGCCGTCGAGAGCCTCCAGCAGGAGGTCAAGGCGCTGCGCACCCGCCTGAACGCCGCGAGTGCGGGCCGTAACCCGCAGCTCACTCAGCAGGTCAACCAACTGCAGTCCTCCGTGGGCACCCTCTCGGCACAGAACGAGCGGCTCGTGCGCACCTTGGGCGAGGCCCGCGAACAGATCGTCACGCTCAAGGGGGAGGTCGACCGACTCGCACAGCCGCCCGCGGCGTACGGCGTGGTCCTCGCCGTGCGGGACGACGCGACGGCCGACATCCTCAACAGCGGGCGCAAGATGCGCGTCGCGGTCAGCCCGACCGTCGAGCCGGAGGTGCTGCAGCCGGGCCGCGAGGTGCTGCTCAACGAGGCGATGAACATCGTCGCGGTGACCGGGTACGAGTCCATCGGCGAGCTCGTCACGGTCAAGGACCTGCTCGACGACACTCGGATCCTCGTCGTCGCGCACACCGACGAGGAGCGGGTCTGCCGCCGCGCCGCGAGCCTGGACGGGCAGACCGTACGCGCCGGCGACTCGCTGCTGCTCGACAGCCGCAGCGGCTTCGTCTACGAGCGCATCCCCAAGGCCGAGGTCGCGGACCTCGTGCTCGAAGAGGTGCCCGACATCCAGTACGAGGACATCGGCGGCCTGGCCGGGCAGATCGAGCAGATCCGCGACGCGGTCGAGTTGCCCTACCTGCACAAGGAACTCTTCCGCGAGCACGCGCTGCGGCCGCCGAAGGGCGTGCTGCTCTACGGTCCTCCCGGGTGCGGCAAGACGCTCATCGCCAAGGCGGTCGCGGCGTCGCTGGCCCGCAAGGTCGCCGAGAAGACCGGGCGCACCGAGACGCGCAGCTACTTCCTCAACATCAAGGGTCCGGAGCTGCTCAACAAGTACGTCGGCGAGACCGAGCGGCACATCCGGCTGATCTTCCAGCGCGCTCGCGAGAAGTCCTCCGACGGCACGCCCGTGGTGGTCTTCTTCGATGAGATGGAGAGCCTCTTCCGCACCCGCGGGTCTGGCGTCTCCTCCGACGTGGAGACGACGATCGTCCCGCAGCTGTTGTCGGAGATCGACGGTGTGGAGCGCCTGGAGAACGTCATCGTGATCGGTGCCTCCAACCGCGAGGACATGATCGACCCGGCGATCCTGCGGCCCGGTCGGCTCGACGTGAAGATCAAGATCGAGCGGCCGGACGCCGAGAGCGCCCGGGACATCTTCGAGAAGTACCTCACCGTCACGCTGCCGCTGCACGCGGACGACCTGGCGGAGCACGGCGGTTCGGCGCAGGAGACGGTGACCGACATGATCCAGGCGACCGTCGAGCGGATGTACACCGAGATCGACGAGAACAAATTCCTGGAGGTCACCTACGCCAGTGGCGACAAGGAGGTCCTCTACTTCAAGGACTTCAACTCCGGCGCGATGATCCAGAACATCGTCGACCGCGCGAAGAAGATGGCGATCAAGGACCAGATCACCCTGGGCGCCAAGGGCATTCGCATCGATCACCTGCTGCGCGCGTGCGTCGATGAGTTCAAGGAGAACGAGGACCTGCCCAACACCACGAACCCCGACGACTGGGCGCGGATCTCCGGCAAGAAGGGCGAGCGGATCGTCTACATCCGCACGCTCATCGACGGCAAGGACGGTTCGGAGCCCGGGCGCGCGATCGACTCGATCGCCAACACGGGTCAGTACCTGTAGTCCTCGGGCCAAGACCTATCGGCGGTTGTCCGCAGTTTCGGGACCCCGTCCGCACGAAACTGCGGACAACCGCCGGCAGCGTCCGACAGCGTCGGACCGGGACAGCCGATACCTCCGCCGCGTAACGGCCACTCGCCACCTACGGCGCAGTAGTTTGAGGCCGCGGCCTCTGCTCTGCCGTGTCCTGCTCCGTCGGAAGTGGTCCCCCCATGCGTTCGTACGCCGCGCTGCGCAGTCTGCTCCTCGCCATGCTCCTCGGGTGCGCGCTCGCCGCACCCGCCTCGGCGTACGCCGCCGTGCCGACCGGTGGGACGCACCCGGCAGGTGCCGCTCGACCGGCTGCCGTCGCCGGACCGGCACCGACGACCCGACTCACGTCCGTCGCCCCGACCCGCGTGATCGACACCCGTACCGGTCTGGGTGGTCCGAAGGGCGCTGTGGCAGCAGGCAGTACGACGACCGTGCAAGTGGGCGGGAAAGGTGGCGTGCCGACCTCCGGCGTCGCCGCCGTCGTCCTCAACATCACGGTCGCGGGGCCGGCGAGCTCGGGATACCTGATCGCCTACGCGACCGGCTCCACCCGACCGGGCACCTCGAACATCACTTTCGCCGCCGGGCAGGCCGTGGCGAACCAGTCCGTCACACCGGTGGACGCGAGTGGCCGGGTCAGCGTCTACCTGTCCACCTCGACACAGTTCTTCGCCGACGTGTCCGGCTACTACGCCACCGGCGGCTCCTACCACCCGGTCACACCCACCCGTCTGCTGGACACCCGCAAAACGCACACGGTCGCTGCCGGATCCACCACGACCGTGCCGGTGACGGGCGTCGCAGGTGTCCCGTCGAGCGGCGTCGGGGCCGTGGTCCTCAACATCACGGTGGTCGCGCCGGCCACCTCCGGTTACCTCATCGCCTACCCGGCCGGAGCGGCCCGCCCGTCGTCCTCGAACGTCAACTTCGCCGCCGGGCGCGCAGCGGTCGGTGCGACGTTCGCGCGGGTGGGCAGCGGGGGAGCGGTGTCCATCTACACCTCCGCGACGACCCACCTGCTGGTGGATATCGCCGGGTGGCTGCCGACGACCGCCGACTACACCGGTGTGACCCCTGTCCGCCTGGTCGACACCCGTAGCGGCACCGGCGCCCCGAAGGCGCGCGTGCCGGCCGGCGGCAGCCTCACCGTGCAGATCACGGGAGCGGGCGGCGTACCCACCTCGGGCATCAACGCCGTCGAGTTGGGCGTCACGGCGGTCGGGCCGTCGGCTGGCGGCTATCTCACGACCTACCCCGCGGGCGGCAGCCGCCCCGGATCCTCCACCCTCAACTACGTGCAGGGACAGGCCGTCGCCAACTCGGTGACCGCCAAGGTCGGCGCGGGCGGCAGGGTCACCATCTTCAGTTCGGCCGAAACCGACCTGCTCGTCGACGTGCAGGGGTACTTCCGCTACCCGCTCACCGGCGTGGTCTCGTCGTGGGGCGCGGGATCGAGCGGCCAGCTCGGCAACGGCACCAGCCCCGATTCCTCGAGCACGCCCGTGCGGGTCAGTGCCCTGTCGGGCGTGACCGGGATCGCGGCCGGCGAGGCCACCGGGTACGCGCTGCGGGCCGACGGCACTGTGTGGGCCTGGGGTGACGGCGCGGCCGGCGAGCTCGGCGACGGCGGCAGCCTGGACGGTTCGAACCTCACCAGCGTGCCGCGCCAGGTCGTCGGTCTGACCGGCGTCACCGCAGTGGCGGCGGGGTACTTCTCCGGGTACGCGCTGCGTGGCGACGGCACGGTCTGGGCGTGGGGCAACGGCTTCCACGGCGAACTCGGCAACGGATCCGGCAATTCCAGCAGTACGCCGACGCAGGTCACCGGGCTGACGCGGATCGTCGAGATCTCGGCGGGATGGGACACGGCGTACGCGCTCGCTTCGGACGGCAGCGTGTGGGCCTGGGGCGACGGGTACTACGGGCAGATCCCGGGGACGACCGAAGGGTCGGCCACCCCGGTCAAGATCTCCGGCATCAGCAACGTCACCTCGATCGTCGGCGGCGGCCGCTCGGTGCTCGCGCTGACCTCCGACACCGGAGTCTGGGTCTGGGGGGACAACTCGGTGGGCCAGCTCGCCCTCAATTCACCCGACCCGTACGTGACCGTGCCGACGCGCATCCCGGGTTACACGGCGAACGCGGTCGCGGCGAGCGGCGTCGACGGGTACGCGATCCGCGGTGGCGGCGTCTCCGCCCAGGGGCAGGGCACAGGCGGTGGCATCGGCTACGGCAGCACCGCGGACTCCCGCGTGCCCCAGAGCGTGCTCAATGTGTCGGGCGTCCTCTCCATCGCGGCTTCGGACAACTCGGCCTATGCCCGGATGTCCAACGGCACCGTCGCCGCATGGGGCGACAACAGCTACGGCCAGCTGGGCAGCGCCGGCCCTGCCGACTCGGCGAGCACACCGGTCGTGGTCACCGGCATCAGCGGCGCGACCGCGATCGCAGCCGGCGGCAGTTCGGCGTACGCGATCACACCCTGAGCTTCACGCCGGCACGACGTGACGGCGCAGGAAGTCGTTGAGGAAGCGGCCGGCCGGGTCGAGCTCACGGCGTACGGCGTCGAAGTCGTCCAGGCGCGGATACGCCGCGTCGAGCCGCCCCGGGTAGGTGAAGAGCTTGCCCCAGTGCGGGCGCGGGTCGAACGGTGCGAGGGCCTGCTGTACGAGGTCGACGGCGGCCGACGCGGCGGCCGTGTCCGGCCGCCAGGTGAAGTGGAAGACGACACTGTCGCGGTCGTACGTCGGGGCGAGCCATTGCGCGTCGGCCGCGACCGCGCGGATCTCCGACACGATGGTCACCGGGGCGATGCGCTCGCCGATCTGCAGCAGCGCGTCGGCGGCTGCCGCTCCCTGTGCCGCTGGCACGAAGAACTCGGACTGGATCTCGGCCCCCGAGCTCGGCGTGAAGCCCATCCGGAAGTGCGGCAGCCGATCCGACCAGAGGCCCGGGACGCCGCCTTGCTCGGTCACCTTCTCGTTGGTCTCTCCCGAGCCCCACGAGGGATGACGGGTGTCCTTGATCCATTCGGCGCCGGGCACGGCGGGAGTCCCCGTCACCTCGTCGAGGCGGCTCTTCAGGACGATGTGGTCGGGGCCCGCCCCGATCCACCGCCCGAAGACGCTGACGCTGTAGGCCGATTCCAGGATGGCGCCCAGCCCGGCCGTCAGCTGCGACCAGGTCAGTCCGACGAAGGTGTCCTGCCGCACCTGGTACGCCGGCTCGACCGACAGCCGAAGCCGGGTGACGACCCCGAGCGCGCCGAGCGACACCACGAGGGCGGCGAAGCGCGGGTCGGAGCGGTCGAACCACCGCACCTCGCCGTCAGCACTCAGCAGCTGCACCGCCTGCACGGCGCTCGCCAACCCGGGCCGGCGGACCCCCGAGCCGTGCGTGCCGGTCGCGACACTCCCGGCGATCGTGATGTGGGGCAGGGACGCGAGGTTCGCGAGGGCCAGCCCGGCCTGCGCGAGGTAGGGCACCAACGCGCCGTACGTCATCCCCCCGCTGACCTCGACGGTGCTCCGGTCGTCACTGACGACGGGCGGCTCCACGAGCCCCGACAGATCCAGCTGCCAGCCCTGCTCGCTGTCCGCGACGTGGTTGAAGCTGTGACCGGAGCCGGTGACCTTCGCAGCCGGCGCCTCGCGCAGAACCCGCCGCAGCTCCTCGATGGAGGCGGGTCGAATCCGCCGACCTGAGCGGTAGTCGATCGTCCCGGACCAGTTGGTAGCTCTCAGCTGCGCATCCGTCGTTGCCATCCGGCAACCATGACACGCCAGCCCATGAGAAACACTCCCAACACGATCGTCGCGACGATCACGAAGCTGACCGCCACCCCGCGGCCTGTCAATGCCCGCAGCACCATTCCGATCACGACGGCCCCCACCCAGATCGGCACGCCTGCTCGCAGCGACGCCGGCGCCCACCGCCGTACACCCACCGCGACCGCCCACCCGGCGGCCGCACCCACCAGGAACGGCCACGCCACGACCGCGGACTCGAGCACGGGGTGGCTCTCGGAGTGCGACGCCCGCCCGATCGCGGCGAACGCCACGATGAGCACCACGTCGAGGACAGCGGCTACCACGGTCGAACGCCGCGTATCAGCCTGTTCGGCCCTAGGAGGCGTCTGGGTGGTCGTCATTCATCGAGCCTAAGACGCCGGCCGCCGATGACCTCATCACCCCAGATCCAGGGTCTCGGAGCCGCTATCTGCAGCCTCTGAAACGAGGTGCAGGCGCATCGCCTGCAGCGGCACCCCGGCGCCGAAGCACCGCCGCTGCACATCCTCCCCGCATCTCGGTGCAGTCACGCAAGGAGCGTTACGCCGACAAGACCGAGCAAGGTGACGTGCGAGCGAAACTGCACCGGGGCATCCCAGCGGGCCCATCGGTAGCGCAGCTGATTGGCCCTCGATGAAACCCCCGGCGCACGCCCATCCCATATCTGTTCGTGTCGGCACCAGAAGCGCTTCTTATGTGTGGACAACTGCTGAAATAGCAACACCGACGCCGGGGGATGTGGATATTTTTAGCTCGAATCATAACTACTGGCAGGGACATTCGTTGGATTTACCCTTGCGCCAGGAGTCGAACACATGTATGATTCAAGATAGACGGCAAGGGGCGCCGTCATCAGCGCAGGAGGGGCCATGGCGCAGTCGAAAACTGAGCACCGGCGCCCTGCTGCGCCGGGTACCGGTGACCGATTGATGGCTCTGCTGGGCAAGTTCGCTGCCGGGCTGGACGAATGGCCGGACGCTCTGTGGCAACTGGACGAAGCGGCCCTGGGTGAGGTCGTCGGGGGCATGCTGCGGATCACAGCTCGCGCGGAGAACGTCGCCGCGCTGGCGACCGCGGATGCGCTGAGTCGGGGGACCGTGGCGAACTCCACGGCGACGGGTGCTCCGGCGTGGGTCGCCCGTCAGGCAGCTGGTGTCGAACCCGCGGTGGTGCGCCGGGTGGGTTCGGTGGGCGTGGACTGTGCGGATCCGGCCAATCAGGTGGTTGTTGAGGCGTTGGCGACCGGGTCGGCGAGTGTGCCGGTGGCTGCTGCCGCGTTACGGCAGGTGCCAATGATCCTGCCGCAGCTGCCGACCGTGGATCGGGATGACCTGCTGGGCCGGTACCTGTCGTTGTCGGACTACGGCGCAAAGACGTTGCGGGAGTTGACCACCCGCATCCTGGGGGAGTACGCGCCGCAGCAGCTGGTGCGGGATGAGGAGCGTCAGCAGGAGTGTGAGTCGGTGTTCTGGGCCGACCTACCGTCCGGGTTGACCCGGTTCGTCGCCGAACTCTCGAGCGGGCACGCCGCCATGGTCAAGCACGCCCTGCGCGCCTTATCCGCTCCCGCGCCGGTGGCAGCTGGCGGCGAAGGGCCAGAGCGGGATACTCGCACCCCCGCTAAGCGGCGTGCGGACGCCCTGGTGCGACTGGTCGACACCGCCGCCGGGGTGTTGGACGGCACCAGCTCGCGGCCGGTCGGAGAGTTCGGCGGGACCGCCAAGATCCTCGTCACCCTGGACTACAACACTCTGTACGAGGGGCTCCGGGACGCGGGCCGGCTCGGCCAACACGGCTCAGACGAAAACGGATTCGCGCCGACCTATCTACCGGGAATCGGGCACAGCACCGACGGCGACCACCTCGACGCCGGCACCCTGCGCAGACTCGCGTGCGATGCCGACCTGATCCCCGCAGTCCTCGGCAGCGAGTCCGAACCGTTGGATCTCGGGCGCGCCAAACGCCTCTTCACCGGCGGACTCAGAACTGCGATCATCCACCGAGACCAGCACTGCACCTTCCCCGGCTGCGACCGACCACCCGACTGGTGCGACGCCCACCACATCACCCCATGGTGGGCCGGCGGCGGAACGAACCTGTCGAATGCAGCGCTGCTGTGTGCAAGGCACCACACGATCGTGCACCGCGACCTGCTCACCGCCACCGTCACTACGACCGGTGTCACCTGGGACCTCACCCCAGGCCTCATGCCCGCCCGACCCGGCCAACGACCCGCCGCATGACGCTGACGGCGTTAACCGCCGTTGACGGCGTTCGAACACCGTCAACGAACGCGAACACCGTCAGCGTGCAGCGCGACCGAAGTGCGGCGGAAACCTCAGGACGGGCTGACGACCGCGTCCATCTCCGGCTGTGCGTCGCCCGCAACCCGGCTCTCCGCGAGGACGGCGTCAGCAGCCTTCTTGGCCTCGGCGACCTTGTCGGAAGCGTCGGCGCTCGGCTTCAAGCCGCTGAGCACACCCTGGATCAGGTCGATCGGCAGGGGGATGACGACCGAGTTGTTGTTGTTGCTACCGATCTCCAGCAGGGTCTGCAGGTAGCGCAGCTGCAGGGTGGCGGGGTTGGTCGACATGACATCGGCCGCTTCGGCGAGCTTGGCCGACGCCTGGAACTCACCTTCGGCGTTGATGACCTTGGCGCGACGTTCGCGCTCGGCCTCCGCCTGCCGCGCGATGGCGCGCTGCATGCTGCCGGGGATCTCCACGTCCTTGATCTCGACGATGAGGACCTTGATGCCCCACGGCTCGGTCTGCTGGTCGATGACCTTCTGCAGGTCGGCGTTGAGCCGCTCCCGTTCGGACAGCAGGGTGTCCAGCTCCGCCTTACCCAGTACGGCGCGCAACGAGGTCTGGGCGATCTGACTGGTCGCCGCCAGGAAGTTCTCGACCTCGACGATCGAACGGTTGGCGTCCACGACACGGAAGTAGGTCACCGCGTTCACCCGCACGGGGACGTTGTCCCGGGTGATGACGTCCTGCGCGGGCACGTTGAGGGTCACCGTGCGCATCCCGACGCGGACCATCCGGTCGATCACCGGGATCAGCAGGACGAGGCCGGGGTCCTTCAGCGTGACCAGGCGTCCCAACCGGAAGACGACCCCGCGTTCGTACTCGCGCAGCACCCGGACGGAGGATCCCAGCAGGGCGACGAGTACGACGACGACGATTACAACGACAATTCCGAGGGCTTCCATACCGGATCCTTTTCCCACGAGTGCGGTCGACGAATCATCAAGGTCAATCCGTCGAGTCGTTCGATCACGATGGTTTCGCCCGCCGTAGGGGCGGGATCCTGCCATCCGAAACTGGTACGTGCGCTCCAGAGCGAGCCGTCCGCGGCCACTTGGCCCTCGTCCCCTGCCCACGTCTGTACGACACCGGCCACACCGGGTAAACGTTCCGGCCCGGACTGCGGTTCCAAGCGGTGCGACAGCAACACCTTCTGGCCCACGACGAACAGGAGGACCGCACCGATCACGGCGAGGATCAGGGCCACCGGAAGGGCGACGGCCAGTGGGGCGCCCGCGGCATCGACGATCAACCCGACGCCGCCGGCGAGCGCGAGGACGCCCGCCGAGCCGAAGATTCCGAAGCCGGGCACATGGGCCTCGAGAACCAGCAGCCCCAGTCCGCACAGGGCCACCAACACACCGATCGCAGCCATCGGGATCACCTGATCCGGGCGAACGGGCCGTCGCATGGAACGGAGCCCCAACCGACTCGACGCGCCTGTTCTGCCGATCTCAGAATACCCCGTGCCCGCAGCGCGGCCCCCGCCGTCTTCGCATCGGAAGCACCGTTCGAAACGCGCCCGCTCTTCGCCGACGAAGTTCTCCCGACGACCTGCAGGACGCCGTCCTCCGGGCGTAATCTCGTGGGTCGAAATCGCCGCTGTCGAGGGGTGTTTGTCATGTCGGATCAGGCAGTGCACTCGGCGCCGCCCCCGGCTGGGACCAAGACGATCGTGATGTGCCTGGACGGCACCAACGACCAGATCGGTGTCTCCGAGCCATCGAACGTCGCCAAGATCTTCCGGATGCTGAGCCTGGTCGATCGATCCCGGCAGATCGCGTACTACGACCCCGGTATCGGCACGCTGCCCGCGCCACACGCGCGGGGGATCATCGAACGACACCTGTCCACGGGGGAGGAGCTCGCCTTCGGGATCGGCATGAAGCACAAGCTGACCGAGGCCTACAGCTGGCTGATGCGGCACTACGCGTTCGGCGACCAGATCTACATCTTCGGATTCAGCCGCGGCGCCTACACCGCGCGCGCACTCGTTGGGATGCTGCACTGCCCCGGCCTGCTGCGCACGGGTTCGGACAATCTCATCCCGTACGCGATCGAGAAGTACGCGACGAACGACTGGCCCGACACCACCGCGGAGTGCGAAGGCCTCGCCGAGTTCGCCGACGCCTTCTGTTGGGGGACCGAGCAGACTCCGGTCGACCCCGCACTCCACGACCAGGTCACCGACGACGGGTGGAGGCACCCGGCGCTGGACGGCACCTTCTTCGTGCCGCACCACTCGGTGCCGGTCTCCTTCCTCGGCATCTGGGACACGGTGGAGGCCTCTGGCCTCGCCCACTTCCACGAACACCACTGGCGGTTCACCGATTCGGTCCCGAACGCGCAACAGGTGCGGCACGCCGTCTCCATCCACGAATGGCGCAACCCCTACCGCGCGATGCTGCTGCAGGACCGTCCCGACCGTCCGGGGCGTCTCGAACCCGAGGAGGTCTGGTTCGCCGGGGTCCATTCCGACGTGGGCGGGACCTACGAGGACGACCACCGTCTCGCGCTCATCGCGCTGAAGTGGGTCGTCGACGGAGTGGTCGAGAAACTGGTCCTGCGCGAACGGGACTCCTACTCGCTGCTGTTCCGTGCGCTCACCGAGACCGCGTACGAGGGCGTCGTCCATCCGCTGCCCAAGTCCTGGCTGGTGACCGGACCCCCCTACCACCGGCGCATCCCGGAGGGCGCCTGGATCCACCAGTCCGTCGCGTCCAGAGTCGCCGCTGACCACCTCGGGCCGTCGTGCGAACTCCCGTCGACCCACAACGTGACGGATCGTGCGTGGTATCAGCCGATTCCGCCGGATCGCCTGCAGGTCAGCCCCACCGCAGCGAAGTGACCGATCAGTTGACCGTGTAGGACGCCGAACCGTTGGCGTCCGTGGCGTTGGTGGCGCTCGCGGTCGCTGTGAGCGTGCGCTGACCTGAGTTGGTGTTGCTCATCGCGACGGTGAACTCGAGCGACGACGTCTGCTGGCCGGGGTCCATGGCGCCGGTCCACGTGAAGGTGAAGACCCGGTTGCCGCCCGAGGTCGCCACACTGGTGAAGGCCCAGCCGGTACCGGACACGGCGGTGGGAGCAGCCGTCGACACCTGCCCGCTGGGGAAGCGGACGACGACGGTCAGCTTCTGCACGCTGGCGGACACCGAGGGGTAGGACGCGTAGTAGACGTTCTGCACCTGCACCTGGGTCTGCAGACCGGTGGGCTTGCCCGACCCGTTGTACGCCGTGCCCGTGGTGTTCAGCGTGTTGAACGCGAGCTGCGCCGGCTGGACGCTGGTCGAGGCCGCTTCGGCAGGCGCGGGTGCTCCGATGAGGATCACCGGGGCGGTCCAGAGAGCGCCCGCGATGACGGCCCGTCGCCTGACGTGCGACCGCTCGTCCACGGCCACACCCCCTCGTTCACGGTTGTCCCCCAGCACGGCATCTCCCCGGTCAGTGTTTGGTAAAGAGAGAGTAAACCGTTGAAGGATCAAGAAGTGGCGAAACGCGCCGATCTCTCAAGAAAACTTCTTGTGATCGACTCTGGACCATCCATACGCACTGTCGGACGACCGTTCCGCGACGGAATCCGCACGTTGAGCATTCGGACGAAATGTCAGCTGTCTCAGGTGTGGCCAGTGCTGTCCCACCCTGCGCAGCGGGGGAGCGACATGGCGACATCGACCGCAGCGCCGGGGGCGCTCAGGCGGGTACGCGGGGTGCGCCCAAGGGCGCGGAAAGATCGGCGTGAGCGACCACAGGGACGTGTGCACGTACGCCGGAGCGCAGGAGAGCGCCTGCGAGCATCGTCAGCCCGAGTGAGGGCGCGGCTCAGCGCAGCGGGGGAGCGGCTCAGCGCAGCGGGAGAGCGTGGCTCTCACGCGATGCTCACCCGGCGGTAGGGAGAGGGGGCGCGAGCGTGCTCAGGCCCACCAGCGACGCAGCGTGTCGCTGATCTCCCACCAGGCCTGGTAGCCGACGTGGGTGCCGCCGGGCATGTTCAGGAAGCCGTGGGGCACGCCGCGGTAGCAGGTGTAGCGGGTCGGGACGCCGGCGGACTCGAGCGTCTGCGCGTACCGCTCGCCCTCGGGGTGCAAGGGGTCCAGCTCGGCGGTCTGCACCAGCGCCGGAGCGAGATCGGCGTGGCTGGCGGCGTGGGCCGGGGAGACGACCGGGTCGGTGCCGGTCAGGCCGGAGCCGGTGAGGTAGAAGGCCTCGAACGCGTCCATGTCCTCACCCGACAGGATCGGCGCGTTCCGGTAGGGCCGGTCGGTCGCCAGGTCGGTGGCCGGGTAGACGAGCACCTGACCGGACAGCTGCAGCCCCCGGTCCCTGGCGTGCAGCGCTGCGAGAGCGGCGAGGTTGCCGCCGGCACTGTCGCCGCCGACCGCGATCCGCGGCGCCGGGCTGGTGATGCTCCCGGCGCCCGTCGCGGCCCAGTCGAGGACGTCGAGGCAGTCGTGGACGCCCGCCGGGGCCTTGTCCTCCGGCGCCAGCCGGTAGTCGGGCGCGAGGACGACGCAGCCGGTCTGCTCGACCAGGAAACTCAGCAGCGGATCGAAGTCCTTCGGACGCCCGAGCGCCCAGCCTCCGCCGTGGTACCAGATGAGCACCGTGTCCGACGGTCCGGACGCCGGCCGCAGCACCCGGGTCGACACGGTGCGACCGTCGCGGACCGGCACCTGCACGGTCTCGATGACGGCACCGGGCGTCACCCGGCCGACCACCCAGGACACCGGGCCTCGCGGTGGCGGCGACAGCGCGCGTCGCTTCTGCAACTCCCCGGCGCTGAGCTCGCTGAGCGGCTTGCCCTGACTCATCGCCAGGCCCGTGCTGATCACCCTGGTGCGCAACGGCATACCCGCCGATGCCGTCCAGAGCGACCTCAGTCGCGCGCCACCGGCCACCAGTGCAGATCGCTCGTCCATGGCGCCAGTCTGCCGTCCGGGGATCGCTGGTTACTGTCGGGGGATGACTGCGCGCCGCGTGATGGGCATCGAGACCGAGTACGGCATCTCCGTCCCGGGCGACCCGACGGCGAACCCGATGAACCTGTCCGGAGCCGTCGTCACCGCGTACGCGACCCGCCAGGGCATCCGCTCCACCCGTGCCGGCTGGGACTACGAGGACGAGGCACCGCTGCGCGACGCCCGCGGTTACGACCTGTCGCGGGCGGCCGCCGACCCCTCCCAACTCACCGACGAGGCCGACCCCACGCTCGCGAACGTCGTCCTCACCAACGGCGCTCGCCTGTACGTCGATCACGCACACCCCGAGTACTCCTCGCCGGAGGTGACGAGCCCCCGCGCCGCCGTGGTCTGGGACCGGGCCGGCGAGCTGGTCATGCGGGAGGCGTCGCGGCTGCTGTCGCCCCCTGGCGCACCCGGCGTGAACCTCTACAAGAACAACACCGACGGCAAGGGCGCCTCCTACGGCACCCATGAGAACTATCTGATGCGCCGGTCCACGCCGTTCGCCGACATCGTCAAGCACCTCATCCCGTTCTTCGTGGTGCGCCAGGTGATGAGCGGTTCGGGCCGGGTCGGGATCGGTGCGGAGTCCACTCGCCCCGGTTTCCAGTTGTCCCAGCGCGCCGACTTCTTCGAGGTCGAGGTCGGGCTGGAGACCACGCTCAAACGGCCGATCATCAACACCCGCGACGAGCCGCACGCCGTCACCGACCGCTACCGGCGGCTGCACGTGATCCTGGGCGACGCCAACCACTGCGACGTCGCGAACGTGCTGAAACTGGGCAGCACCAGTCTCGTGCTCGCGCTGATCGAGGCGGGCGCGGTGACCCGTGACCTGACGCTGGATCAACCCGTGACGACCCTGCGCGAGATATCCCACGACCCGACGCTGCGCACCCGGGTGAAACTGGCCGACGGCACCAGCATGACGAGCCTGGAGCTGCTGCGCAGCTACCAGGAGATGGCCGACACGTGGCTGACCAAGACGTACGGCGACGGCCCCGGTGACTGGGACGAGGACACCGTGCAGGTCATGGCGCTGTGGGAGCAGGTGCTCACCGGCCTCGAACGCGACCCGATGAGTTGTGCGCGCCAGGTCGACTGGGTCGCGAAACTCACTGCGCTCGAAGGATTCCGGGCCAGGGACAACCTCGACTGGTCCGACCCGCGACTGCGCGCCATCGACATCCAGTGGTCCGACGTGCGTCTCGACAAGGGGCTGTTCCACCGGATGGCGGCTGCCGGGCGGTTCGACACGCTGGTCGATGAGGATGAGGTGCGCCGGGCGGTCACCGCACCGCCGGAGGACACGCGCGCCTACTTCCGGGGCCAGTGCCTGGCCCGGTTCCCCGACCAGGTGGCGGCCGCGTCGTGGGACTCGGTCATCTTCGACGTCCCGGGGCGCCCCAGCCTGCAGCGGGTGCCGATGCTCGAACCCGAGCGCGGCACCAAAGCGCATGTGGGGGAGCTGATGGAGCGCGCCCACAGCGCCGATGAGCTGCTCCGAGCGCTGGCCGTCGCCGACTGACCCGTCGCCGCTACCGCCCTGACGGGCCGGGCCCGACCCGGGCGCGCCCTGCGGTCGTGACGGATGCGCGCATTAGGGTGGACGAAGAGACCTCCTCAGCGAAAGCGAGCGACCATGGCCGGCCAGGAGCACAAGAGTCCCCAGCGTCGAGACGCCGATCCCGAGGGTGACGCGCCCGAGCCCGCCGCCCCCGCAGCCCAGGCCGGCAAGCAGGAGCTGGACGAGGACACCGACAGCATGCTGGCCGAGATCGACGGCGTGCTGGAGAGCAATGCCGAGGAGTTCGTCCGGGGCTTCGTCCAGAAGGGCGGCCAGTGACCTCACCCGAGGCGTCGAACGGCCGTCTTCCGGCGGCGTTCCTGCAGACCGGATCGGCGTCCTTCACGGAATTCATCGGCGCCCACGCCCCGCACCTCATCCCGGGCATGCGAGCCGTGCCCGGCGGCGCGCCGGTCGATGCGCCGCACGGCACCACGATCCTGGCGATCCAGTACTCCGGCGGCGTGCTGCTCGCCGGTGACCGCCGGGCCACGATGGGCAACCTGATCGCCAACCACACGATGCAGAAGGTGTTCACCACCGACGAGTACTCCGCGGCCGGCATCGCCGGCGCGGCCGGTATCGCCATCGAGTTGGTGCGACTCTTCCAGGTCGAGTTGGAGCACTACGAGAAGATCGAGGGCACGCTGCTATCGCTGGAGGGCAAGGCCAACCGCCTCGCCAGCATGATCCGCGGCAACCTCGGCATGGCGATGCAGGGACTGTCGGCCGTGCCGCTCTTCGCGGGCTATGACCTGGCCACCGATCGCGGACGGATCTTCTCCTACGACGTGACCGGCGGCTGTTACGAGGAGGCCGACCACCACAGCGTCGGCTCCGGTTCGCTCTTCGCCCGTGGCGCCCTGAAGAAGCTGTGGCGCGCCGGCCTCACCCGGGAGGACGCCGTCCGGGTCGCGGTCGAGGCGCTCTACGACGCCGCCGACGACGACTCCGCTACCGGCGGTCCGGACCTCGGCCGCAGGATCTGGCCCACCGTCGCCCTGCTGGACGCCGAAGGGTCGCGTTTCGTCAGCGCCGAACAACTCGAGCAGGTGGTGACCGCCGTGGTGGCGCAGCGCCGGGAGGAGGCCGATCCGCGATGAGCATGCCGTTCTACGTCTCGCCCGAGCAGCTGATGAAGGACCGGGCCGACTTCGCGCGCAAGGGCATCGCCCGCGGCCGTTCGGTCATCGTGCTCGGCTACGACGGGGGCATCGCCTTCGTCGGTGAGAACACCAGTCGCGCCCTGCACAAGGTCTCGGAGATCTACGACCGGATCGCGTTCGCCGCGGTCGGTAAGTACAACGAGTTCGAGAACCTGCGGGTGGCCGGCGTCCGGTACGCCGACTTCCGGGGCTACTCCTACGACCGGATGGACGTCACGGCGCGGGGCCTGGCCAACGCGTACGCACAGACCCTGGGCACCGTCTTCACCCAGGAGTCCAAGCCGTACGAGGTCGAGATCGTCGTCGCCCAGGTCGGCGCGTCGACCGACGAGGACCAGATCTACCGGCTCACCTACGACGGGTCCGTCGGCGACGAGCACGGGTTCGTGGCGATGGGCGGCGCGGCCGACGCGATCACCGAGCTGCTGCAGGACCGCTGGCACAGCGGGCTCGATCTGGGGCAGGCGCTGCGGCTGGCGGTGGAGGCTCTGGCACCCGATCCGCAGGGCGTCTCCCGTGAGCTCGGAGCCGCGCAGCTGGAGGTCGCGGTCCTGGACCGGCATCGGGAACGACGCGCGTTCCGGCGGCTGGCCGGGCCGTTGCTCGAGGCGCTGCTCAGCCCGGACGACCCCACCCACGACGTCCCGCAGACCGACGATCCAGGGGTCGGTTCACACGAGACGCTGACCGGTGAGGGCTGAGGTCGACCGCAACGAGCGGTAGTGAGTGCGTTCGCTCGGCTCGAGGTGCTCGACCGCGTAGGTCAGCATGGTGCGGGGCATCCGAGCGGCATTCCCGTCCAGGAACGTGCGCAGCAGCTCCACGTCGACCCGCTTGCCGACCTCGCGCAACATCCATCCGACAGCCTTCTGCAGCAGCGGCTCGGGGTCGCCGAGCAGCTGTTCGGCCAGTTGCAGCGTCGTGCTGGCGTCGCCTTGCTTGATGAACGCGAAGGACGCCAGCACCGCGACCCGCCGCTCCCACAGCACCGGTGATCCGGCGAGGTCCAGCAGCAGCCGGCGGTCCCGGTCCACGAGGTACTCCCCGAGGATGAACTCGGCCGAGGCGTCCACCAGATCCCAGTTGTCGATCCGGCCGCGACGGACTGCGGCCAGGTAGAACGCGACGTACGCTGCGCGCGCCCGCTCGTCGTACCCGCGAGCGGTCGACGCCGTTGCGAACGCCCGACCCAGGACGATGACCGCGAGCTGGCGGTGTTCGTGCACGGGGGAGTCGAGCAGCACGTCGAGCTGCACCAGTCCCATGCCACTGGCCTGACGGGCGACCTCGCGCACCGCCGGCATGCGCACGCCGATGAAGACGTCGCCCTCGCCGTACTCACCAGGTCCGGTCTTGAAGTAGCGCTGCAGAGCGGGCACGTCGCCGGGGTCGGCGACCTCGCCGAGAGCCCGCATCGCGGAGCGGGCATCGGTGAGGGCGGAACCGTTCGGCATCCGCTCAGTCTCGCATCGAGCCACGGTCGGATGGTGATTCGCGGCGGCCCGAACCCGTGCACGGGCGAAACCGGTGGCGGCTGTCGGTGGCCGATGACAGAGTCGGTCCCGGGCGCCCGATCGGTCATCAGGCATGGACGGCGGCGGATGCGCGAACTGACACATAGATCGGCAATAGACTGGTGCGGCCGGAGCGGGTCGCACCGGCGGGACAGGGGGAGTGGATGACCTCGGACGACCGGAGGGACGCGCTAGGGCGCCGCCCTCCTCTCGGCCCACCACCCGCCAAGCCTTCGCGTTACGCCGCGATGCGTCGGTTGCTGCCCTACCTGCAGCCCTACCGCACCCGCTGGCTGGCCATGGTGTTCGTCGCGGTGCTGAGCACCGTGGCGACGATCGTCATCCCGCTGATGACCAAGGTGGTGATCGACGGCCCGGTGCGCCACCACGATCGCACCGGCCTGTGGTGGTGGGGGACGGCCGCGCTGGCCATCGGGATGTCCGAGGTGCTCCTGTGGATCGTGCGCCGGTGGCTCGTGGCGCGCGCGACGATGGGCGTCGAGGCCGACATCCGCAAGGACCTCTACGCCCGGATGCAGTTGCTGCCGATGTCCTTCCACAGCAAGTGGCAGTCGGGGCAGCTGCTGTCGCGGATCATGAACGACCTCGGCACGGTGCGCCGCTTCCTGTCGTTCGGCGCCCTCTTCCTGCTGCTCAACACGATCCAGATCGTGGTCACCACACTGATCCTGCTCGCGATGTACTGGCCGCTGGGCCTGGTCGTGGTGGTCTCGGTGGTGCCGATCTGCGTGACCGTGCTGCGCAACGAGCGCAAGTTCACCGCCCTGTCCCGCAAGGCGCAGGACCAGTCCGGCCGTGTCGCCACGCACGTGGAGGAGTCCGCGCTCGGGCTGCGGGCGATCAAGTCCTTCGGCCGCGAGGACTACGTCTACGACCGGTTCGACACGCAGGTCAAGGAGCTCTACGACATCCAGGTCGGCAAGGTCTCCCTGCAGGCCACCTTCTGGACCATCCTGGAGGTCATCCCCAACGTCACCCTGATCCTCGTGCTGGGGCTCGGCGCCACCGCCGCGGGCCAGGGCCGGATCACGCTCGGCACGCTGGTCGCCTTCATCACGATGATGCTGTCCATCGTCTGGCCGATCGCGTCGATGGGATTCTTCCTGTCGATGACGCAGGAGTCCATGACGGCTGCCGACCGGATCGTCGAGGTCTTCGACGCTCCGCGGGAGATCCTCGACGGTGCCGGACTCGTGCCGGTCCGCGGCGGTGAGTTGGAGCTGCGCGACGTCGGCTACCGCTTCCCGGACGGTGAGAAGTGGGCGCTGCGCCACCTCGACCTGACGGTCCCCGCGGGTCAGACGCTGGCGGTGGTCGGCACGACCGGCTCCGGCAAGACCGTGCTGACCGGCCTGATCTCGCGGCTGTACGACGTGAGCGAGGGGCAGGTGTGCATCGACGGGGAGGACGTGCGCGACCTGCGCCTGGACGAGCTGCGCTCGGTCGTCGCCACGGCGTTCGAGGACCCGACGCTCTTCTCGATGTCGGTGCGCGAGAACCTCACCCTCGGCCGTTCCGACGCCACCGAGGAGGAGATCCGCGAGGCGCTGCAGGTGGTGCGCGCTGACTTCGTCGACGACCTGCCCTACGGTCTCGACACTCGCATCGGAGAGCAGGGGATGAGCCTGTCCGGTGGCCAGCGCCAACGACTGGCCCTGGCCCGTGCGGTGCTGGCCCGGCCTCGGATCATCGTGCTGGACGACACCCTGTCCGCGCTCGACGTGCACACCGAGGCACTCGTGGAGGATGCGCTGCGGGAGGTGCTGGTGGGAGTGACCGCGATCGTCGTGGCCCACCGTGCGTCCACGGTGATGCTCGCCGACCGGGTGGCCTTGCTGCAGGACGGGCGGATCACTCACGTCGGCACGCACCGCGAGCTCCTGCGGACGGTGCCGGAGTACCGCTACCTGCTCGCCGCGGAGGACGAGACCGCCGTACCCGCGGGGGGTGCGCGATGAGCACGGAGGTGACGGCGCGCACCGACGCACCCGAGGGCGACCCCACGGGGGAGGAGGCTCTCGCCCCCGAGCAGTGGCGCGGCCGGATCGCGGACCCCGAGCAGGAGGCCGTCGACGACGGCACGACGTACCGCGTCGAGGCACGCGCCCTGCTACGCGACCTGCTGCATCCCTACCGTCGGGCCATCGCGCTGCTCACGCTCGTGGTGGTGCTGGAGAACCTCTCCCGACTGGCCGTGCCCTTCCTGGTGCAGCGCGGCATCGACCACGGCATCCCGCCGATCGTGGCCCATCAGGGTTCGCGCACCCTGATGGTGGTCGTGGGGATCCTGTGCGTGGCCGTGATCGTGCAGGCGATCACTCGCACGTTCTTCCTGCGCCGGTCGGGGATCATCGGCCAACAGGTGCTGCTGGAGCTGCGTCGCCGCGTGTTCCGGCACTTCCAGCGCCTCGACGTCTCCTTCCACGACCGCTACACCTCCGGTCGCGTGGTGAGCCGCTCGACCAACGACGTCGAGGCCATCCAGGAGATGCTGGAGAACGGCTTCGACAGCCTCATCACCGCGGGACTCACCCTCGTCGGCACGGCGATCGCCCTGCTGCTGCTCGACATCAAGCTGGGGCTCGTCTGCCTGGTCAGCTTCCCCTTCCTGGTCCTGCTGTCCGCGTGGTTCCGCCGGGAGTCCTCCAAGACCTACCGCGAGGTGCGCGAGAGCGCAGCCTTGGTGATCGTGCAGTTCGTCGAGACCATGACGGGCATCAAGGCCGTGCAGGCCTACCGCCGCGAACCGCGCAACCAGCAGATCTTCGAGACGCTCGCCGACCGCTACCGCAGGATCAACGAGCGCACCTTCAAGCTCGTCGCGATCTTCATGCCCGGCGTGAAGCTGATCGGCAACATCACCACCGGTGTCGTCCTGATCTACGGCGGCTGGCGGGTGCTCGAGGGGTCGATGACGATCGGCGTCCTCGCGGCGTTCCTGCTCTACCTGCGGATGTTCTTCGAGCCGATGCAGGACATCACCCAGTTCTTCAACACCTTCCAGTCCGCCTCCTCCGCCCTGGAGAAGCTGGCCGGAGTGCTGGCCGAAGAGCCCAAGATCGCCGACCCGGCCGTCCCGAAGCCGTTGGACTCGGCGCTCGGCACGGTCGACTTCGACCACGTCGACTTCGCCTACGTGCCGGGGCACCCGGTGATCGCCGACCTGGACCTGCACATCCCGGCCGGGCAGACCGTGGCGGTGGTGGGCACCACCGGCGCGGGCAAGACCACCGTCGCCAAGCTGATGGCCCGCTTCTACGACGCGAGCTCGGGCAGCGTGCGCCTCGACGGCGTCGACCTGCGCGACGTGACGCAGGAGCAGCTGCGCCGGCAGGTGGTGATGGTCACCCAGGAGAACTTCATGTTCGAGGGGAGCGTCGCGGACAACATCCGGTTCGGCGCGCCCGACGCGAGCGACGGGCAAGTGCTCGCGGCGGCCCGTGCGGTCAGCCTGGATCGGTTCATCGACACCCTGCCGGACGGGTACGACACCGACGTCGGCAAGCGCGGCGGGCGACTGTCGGCGGGCCAGCGGCAGCTCGTGGCATTCGCGCGCGCGTTCCTCGCCGACCCCGCCGTCCTCATCCTCGACGAGGCCACATCCTCTCTCGACATCCCCAGCGAGCGGCTGGTCCAGCGCGCGCTGGAGACCGTGCTCGCCGACCGGACGGCGGTGATCATCGCCCACCGGCTGTCCACGGTCGCGGTCGCCGACCGGGTGCTGGTGATGGAGCACGGCAGGATCGTGGAGGACGGCAGCCCGGCGGAGCTCATCGCCGATGCGGGGCGCTACGCCGCGTTGCACGACGCCTGGACACGCTCGCTGGCCTGACGCCGCCCGGGCAACTCCCGGGTCGCGAGACTAAAGTCAGGTCATGGAGCGTCGCATCTTCGGTATCGAGAACGAGTACGGCGTCACCTGCACCTCCGCAGGGCAGCGTCGACTCTCCCCGGACGAGGTCGCGCGCTACCTCTTCCGCAAGGTCGTCTCGTGGGGCCGCTCCTCGAATGTGTTCCTGGGCAACGGTTCCCGGCTCTATCTCGACGTCGGCAGCCACCCGGAGTACGCCACCCCCGAGTGCGATGACATCCGCGAGGCCGTCATCCACGACAAGGCCGGCGAGCGGATCCTGGAGGGCCTGGTCGAGGAGGCGCAGCTGCGCCTCGCCGAGGAGGGCGTCGAGGGTCAGATCTACGTCTTCAAGAACAACACCGACTCCGCCGGCAACTCCTACGGCTGCCACGAGAACTTCCTGATCGGCCGGCAGGGGGAGTTCCAGGCCGTCTCCGACGTGCTCATCCCGTTCCTCGTGAGCCGTCAGATCATCTGCGGGGCCGGCAAGATCTCGATGCTCGGGCACAAGCCGACGTACTGCGTCAGCCAGCGAGCGGACCACATCTGGGAGGGCGTGAGCAGCGCGACGACCCGCTCGCGGCCCATCATCAACACCCGCGATGAGCCGCACGCGGACGCCGAGCGCTACCGCCGACTGCACGTCATCGTCGGCGACAGCAACATGAGCGAGACCACCACGCTGCTCAAGCTCGGCTCGGCACACCTCGTGCTGCAGATGATCGAGGCCGGTGCGCCGATGCGCGACCTGAGCCTGGAGAACCCGATCCGCGCGATCCGGGAGATCAGCCACGACATCACCGGTCGTACGCCGGTGCGCCTTTCCAACGGCAAGGAGATGTCGGCGCTGCAGATCCAGAGCGAGTACTTCGAGCGCGCGCGGGCGTTCGCCGAGAAGGAGGGCATCAGCGACCCGGTCACCAAACAGGTGCTCGACCTGTGGCAGCGCACCCTGACCGCCATCGACACCGACGACCTGGGCATGGTCGACACCGAGATCGACTGGGTCATCAAGCACCGCCTGCTCGACCAGGTCGCGGCCAAGCACGGGCTGGGGCTGGACGACCCGCGGCTGCAGCAGATCGACCTCACCTATCACGACATCAACCGCCGCCGCGGGCTCTTCTACCTGCTGCAACGCCGCGGGAAGGCCGCCCGAGTGTGCACCGACCCGGAGGTCTTCGCGGCCAAGACCTTCCCCCCGCAGACCACCCGCGCCAAGCTGCGCGGCGACTTCATCCGGTCCGCCCAGGCGCACCGTCGTGACTTCACGGTCGACTGGGTGCACCTCAAGCTCAACGACCAGGCGCAGCGCACGGTGCTGGTCAAAGACCCGTTCTCCGCACAGGACCCCCGCGTGGAGCGGCTGATCGACGGCATGTGACCGCTGGCGAGCGGGCACAGAACACCGGGTTAGGGTGACGTGTCTCCCACACCCGACCCATGAGGTTTGCTCCGTGCGCCGCACTGCCGTCCGCCTGCTCAGCATCACCGCCGTTCCGCTCGTCCTGCTCACAGGATGCGGCAGCGACTCAAAACCCAAGACGGCGACGTCGCTCAGCGACCTCACGGTCAACACGTCGAACGCCGACAAGCCGACGGTCACCATCCCCAAGGGGGGATTCAAGGCGGGCAGCCAGACCGCGACCCAGGTGCTGACGCAGGGGACCGGCCCGACCATCGGCGCCAAGCAGATCGCGTACGTCGACTACGTGGCCTACAACGCCACGAAGAACAAGCAGCTGGTCAGCACCTTCGGGCAGCGCTTCGTGCCGATCCCGTTGGCGGACACCACCCAGCTCCCGGGCCTGGTGAAGTCGCTCGTCGGCAAGAAGGTCGGCACGACGCAGAAGGTCGCGATCCCGGCGTCGCAGGGCTTCGGGTCGGCCGGAAACAGCACGCTCGGCGTCTCGGCCACCGACACGTTGGTCTTCTACATCAAGATCGACGGCGCGGCGGACGCGCTCACCCAGCCGACAGGTACCCAGGCCACCCCGCAGGACGGCTTCAAGGTGTCGGTGCCGGCGGGCACGAACAAGCAGGCCACGATCACCGTCCCGGCCACCGCGCCGAAGACGCTTCTCATCCAGCCCCTCATCAAGGGCTCCGGCATCAAGACCGCCACCGGCGACTTCGTGACGGTCAGCTACACCGGCGTCAACCTGCGCACCAAGAAGGTCTTCGACGCCAGCGCCAAGACCGGCCAGCCCGCGACCTTCCAGCTCTCGACGGGTGCGATCGCCGGTTTCGTCAAGGGCCTCACCGGTCAGACGGTCGGCAGCCGCGTCCTCATCTCGATCCCGCCGGCCGACGGCTACGGCAGCGCCGGACAGGCCCAGGCGGGCATCAAGGGCACCGACACGATCGCGTTCGTCGTCGACATCCTGGCGATCGTCCCGCAGCCCCCGCAGCAGCAACAGCAGTCCGGCGGCAACTGACGCCCGTCGCGACCCCGCCGTCACCGAAACGCCAGAGAGGCCACCATGCCGTTCGACTCCACCACCACCAAGCCCGAGGTCGACTTCCCGGGTGACACCCCGCCGACCGACCTGGTCATCGAGGACATCACCGAGGGTGACGGCAACGAGGCCAACTCCGGCGACACCATCGAGGCGCACTACGTCGGCGTCGCGTGGTCGACCGGCGAGGAGTTCGACTCCTCCTGGGACCGCGGCGAACCCCTGCGGTTCCAGGTGGGCGTGGGTCAGGTCATCAGCGGCTGGGACGAGGGCATCGTCGGCATGCGCGCGGGCGGTCGCCGCAAGCTGACCATCCCGCCGCAGATGGGTTACGGCGAGCGTGGCGCCGGCGACGCCATCAAGCCGGGGGAGACCCTGATCTTCGTGGTCGACCTGGTCAGCACCAACCGACCCGGTGCGGGTGCGGCGTTCGGTATCGGCTGACCGACCTGCACGCCTGAGCGGCGTACGACACCGTCGAGCGGCATCCCTCCACGGATGCCGCTCGACGGTTCTTCGTTGGGCTCAGGCAGGAAGCGGTGGTCACAGGAGGATCGCGACGAGCGGCGCGAGCACCACGGCCACCGAGACCACCAGCCCGATCCAGGCGAGGACGCGGTGGAACCTGTTGTCCGCGCGCAGATTGCTCGCCAGCTGCAGCTCGGGTGCCACCCAGGGCGACAGGCCCATCCGGCGGGCGTCCGGCGGCAGCTCGTTCGCACGCCACACCGGAGTGCCGGGCGACCACGGCGGGGTCGGCTCGTCGGGCGCGGGGAAGACTCCGGGCATGACCTCAGCGTGACAGACGCGACACGCGAACCGGTCACCTTGGCGCAGATACGTCCGAAGGACACAGGTCGGCCTGTGCCTCTGGGACCCAGCTGTGTCACCGTCGAGCGGAGTTGCGGCCGCGCCGCGGGGCGAACATACGTGCGCACCTGCGGTGCGGGTGGGATAGCGTTGCCGCACATGAGCACCACCTCCCCGGCCGCCAAGACCGAGCGGCTGCTCAACCTGGTGATCTGCCTCCTCTACACGCGTCAGCCGCTGTCGAAGGCGCGGATCCGCGACGCCGTCCCGCAGTACGGGGAGACCGCGTCGACCGAGGCCTTCGACCGGATGTTCGAGCGCGACAAGGACGAGCTGCGCGACCTGGGCATCCCGTTGCGCACCGAGCCGCTGGACGCCTACTTCGACGACGAACCCGGCTACCGGATCGACCGTCGGGAGTACGCGCTGCCCGACATCGTCTTCGAGGCGGACGAGCTGGCCGTGCTCGGTCTGGCGAGCCGTACGTGGCAGCAGGCGAGCCTCGCCGGGGCCGCCTCGACCGCGATGCGCAAGCTGCAGGCGGCCGACGTCGAGCGTGACGCCGCCTCGATACTCGGCCTGGAGCCCCGCGTGCGCACGACGGAGGCATCCTTCACCCCGGTCAAGGATGCCGTCCTCGCCTGCCGACCGATCAGCTTCGACTACCGCAAATCCGATGGGGCCGTCAGCACTCGTCACCTGCAGCCCTGGGCGGTCACCAACTGGCACGGCCGTTGGTATGTCACCGGATTCGACACCGACCGCGGGGCTCCACGGGTCTTCCGGCTCGGTCGCATCGACGGCGCCGTGAAGGCCACGGGACGCCCCGGCGCCTACCAGGTGCCGGACGACCACGACCCGCTGCGGATGATCGAGGGCGTCGAGGTCGAGCGCGAGCCGCAGCCTGCGGTGCTGCGGGTGCTGGTCGGTGCGGGCAACACGCTGCGCCGTCGGGCACGCACCGTGGGCGACATCGACGACCACTGGTCGCAGCTCGACGTCGACTTCACCGACACCGAGGTCTTCGCCGAGCAGATCTCCGGGTTCGGCCCGGCCGTGCGGGTCATCCATCCACCCGAGCTGACGCAGGCCGTCGTACGCCGTCTGCGGGCTGCCCGCGACGCCCAGGAGGCACGCTGATGGCCACTCCCGAGAGCGCGACCGCTCGCCTGTCGCGGTTGCTCACGATGGTTCCGTGGCTGGTGCACCGTCAGGGGATCGACATCGACGAGGCCGCCGCCGAGCTCGGCGTGCCCCGCGCGCAGATCGAGTCCGACCTCAGCCTGCTCTTCGTCTGCGGGACGCCGGGCCACCTGCCCGACGACCTGATCGAGGCCGAGTGGGAGGAGGGCCGGGTCTATCTGCGCAACGCCGACACCATCGCCCGACCCCTGCGGCTCGGCATCGACGAGGCGACCGCCCTGATCGTCGGCCTGCGGGCCCTGGCAGCCGTGCCGGGCCTGGGGGAGCGGGAGGCCGTCGACCGGGCTCTCGCCAAGCTCACCGAGGCGACCGGCGAGAGTGCCCAGGCGACCAGCCGGGTGCAGGTGACGCTGGCGGGGTCGGTTGCCGACGAAACGCTCGCCCTGGCGCGAGAGGCGCTGCGCGGGCATCGTCGGGTGCACCTGCGCTACCTGGTGGCCGCTCGCGACGAGGCCACCGAGCGGGACGTCGATCCGATGCGGGTGTTCAACATCGACAGCCACTGGTACCTCGAGGGGTGGTGCCACCGCGCGCAGGATGTGCGGCTCTTCCGACTCGACCGGATCGAGACGATCACCCCGCTGGACGTGGACGGCACACCGCCCGCGCAGGCCCGGGCCCGCGACCTGGACACCGACATCTTCACCCCGGCACCGGACGACCTGTCGGTGACCCTGGGACTCGCGCCGCAAGCTGCGTGGGTGGCGGAGTACTACCCGGTGCAGGACCGCACCCAGGCCGCCGACGGCACCCTGACGGTCACGCTGCGCACCGCCGACAGCACATGGGTGCGCAACCTGGTCTGGCGACTCGCCGGCGGGGCCTGGGTCATCGAGCCGCACTCGCTGCGCGAGGAGGTCCGCGCGGGGGCGGACGAGGCGCTCGCGGCGTACGAGGAGAGCTGATTCCCGCCGAGACAGACCACCGGCATCTCCGAGGAGTGACCAGGCGGGTCGCGTACAGTGGAGACCGCTGCACCACCCTCGACCTGAAGGATCCTCCTGATGCGTAACTTGTTCGACGGCTGGCACATCGTGGTCCTCGCTGTCGTCATCCTCCTGCTCTTCGGGTGGAAGAAGATGCCCGACATGGCCCGCAGCTTCGGCCGCTCCGCACGCATCCTGCGCTCGGAGATGGACGAGATGAAGAACGACAAGAAGTCCGAGGCCGCCGGCCAAACGGTCAAGGGCCAGGCCACCACGCCGCCCGCCACACCTGCTGCCGCCCCGCCCCCCGCGCCTGCTGCCACTCCGCAGGCTCCGGCCGCCGGCACGACGCCGACGGTGCCGGAGACCCCCGCGCAGCACCCGGCAGACCACAACACCTCCGCCTGACACGTCGCGCAGCGGGGCATCTGAGACTTCATGGCCGTACTGGGCCGTAAGGACAATCCGGAAGGTCGGATGTCCCTGGGGGAGCACTTCCGGGAGTTCCGTCGGCGTGCGCTCATCGCGGCCGTCGCGGTCGCCATCGGTGCGGTGGTCGGTTGGCTGAAGTTCCACACCGTCTACCAGTGGATGATCGATCCGCTGCTGGACGCGGCCCGCGATCGCCACGTGCCCGCCTCCCGAGTGAGCACCAACTTCGGCCGCGGCGTCGGCGACGCCTTCAGCATCAAGTTGAAGGTGTCGCTCTGGCTCGGTTTCATCCTCGCCAGCCCCGTGTGGCTGTGGGAGATCTGGGCCTTCCTGGCACCCGGCCTCACCCGCAAGGAGAAGCGGGTCGGCGCGGCGTTCATTCTCTCGGCCGTGCCGCTCTTCCTGATCGGCTGCTGGGTCGCGACCCGCACCATTCCCAACGCCGTGGTCTTCCTCGTCGGCCAGACGCCCAAGCAGGGCACGAACTTCATCGACGCGCAGACCTACATCGCGTTCATCACCAAGTTCGTCCTGGCGTTCGGGCTGGCCTTCCTGCTCCCGGTCTTCCTGGTGGGCCTCAACGGGATTCGGGTGCTACCGGCCCGGGTGATGCTCAAGGGCTGGCGGATCGCGACGATGCTGATCTTCGTCTTCGCCGCCGTGATGAGCCCCAGTCCGGACGCCTGGTCGATGCTCGCCCTGGCCTTCCCGATGGTCGGTCTGTACTTCGCGGCCGTCGCCGTCTCGGCGTTCTTCGACCGGCGCCGCAAACAGGCCGAGCCGCGGGAATGGCTCGACGTGCCCGACGACGAGGCCTCCACGCTCTGATCCACCGGCAGGGCTAGCCTTCGAGACATGTCCAGCTCGGCAACTTCGCAGCCCTCGCGCGCCCCGCGCCGGATCGACGGTTCACACCTGCGACGGTTCGCCGACGGGTACGACTTCCCGTTCGACGACTTCCAGCGCCAGGCCCTGGTCGCCGTCCAGGAGGGCCGCCGCAGCGTGCTCGTCGCCGCGCCGACCGGGTCGGGCAAGACGCTGGTCGGCGAGTTCGCGGCGTACCTGGCGCTGCAGACCGGCACCAAGACCTTCTACACGACGCCGATCAAGGCGCTGTCGAACCAGAAGTACGCCGACCTGGTCGCCCGGCACGGCGCCGACAAGGTCGGACTGCTGACCGGCGACTCCTCCATCAACGGCGAGGCGCCGGTGGTCGTGATGACCACCGAGGTGCTGCGCAACATGATCTACGCCGGGTCGGACACCCTGCGCGGGCTCGGCTACGTCGTGATGGACGAGGTGCACTACCTCGCCGACCGCTTCCGCGGTGCCGTGTGGGAGGAGGTCATCATCCAGCTGCCGGACGACGTGCAGCTCGTGTCGCTGTCGGCGACGGTCAGCAACGCCGAGGAGTTCGGGGAGTGGCTCGGCACGGTCCGCGGCGACACCGAGCTGATCGTCGAGGAGACCCGCCCGGTGCCGCTATGGCAGCACATGATGGTCGGGCCGAGCATCCTGGACCTCTTCGTCGACGACGAGAACAGTGACCGTCTGCGACTCAATCCTGAGCTGCTGCAACGTATCTCGCAGTTCGACGCGAAGACCGACCGGCACGGACGCCGAGAGGACGCCGGGGGACCGAAGGGTCGGCGGGGCAACCAGCGTCGCGGCCGCGCCCACGACGGGCCCGTGCGCTCGGGCCGGCCCAGCCGCGGACCCAGCAGGGCCGAGGTCATCGACGCACTCGACCGCGCCGGACTGCTTCCCGCCATCACCTTCATCTTCAGCCGCGCCGGCTGCGACGCGGCGGTCACGCAACTGCTCTCCTGGGGCACCCGGCTCATCCCGGCCGCCGAGGGCGAGCGGATCCGGCAACTGGTGCAGGAGCGCGTCTCCTACCTGCCCGAGGAGGATCTGGGCGTCCTCGGCTACTGGGACTTCGTGGAGGGGCTGGGTCGCGGGTTCGCCGCGCACCACGCCGGGATGCTGCCGACGTTCCGCGAGATCGTCGAGGAGCTGTTCACCGAGGGCCGCATCAAGGCGGTCTTCGCGACCGAGACGCTCGCGCTCGGCATCAACATGCCCGCGCGCACCGTCGTCCTGGAGCGACTGGTGAAGTACAACGGCGAGACGCACGCGGACATCACGCCAGGGGAGTACACCCAGCTCACCGGCCGAGCGGGCCGCCGGGGCATCGACTACGAGGGCCACGCCGTCGTGCTCTACAACCGCGGCCTGGACCCCCACGAGGTGGGCGGCCTGGCCTCGACCCGCACCTACCCCCTGCGGTCCAGCTTCGTGCCCACCTCCAACATGGCGGTCAACCTGGTGGACCAGGTCGGCCGTCCCGCGGCGCGAGAGCTGCTGCTGCAGTCGTTCGCCCAGTTCCAGGCCGACACGTCCGTGGTCGGCGTCGGGACGGCCGTACGCCGCAACGAGGAGGCCCTGGAGGGCTACACCGAGGCGATGCGCTGCCACCTGGGCGACTTCGCGCAGTACGCCGCGTTGCGCCGCGAACTGTCGGACCTGCAGAAGGCCGCCGTACGCCGCCGCGCCGCCAGCCGCCGAGCGGAGACCGCCGTGTCGCTGGAGGCGCTCAAGCCCGGCGACGTGGTGCAGGTGCCGTCGGGCCGCCGCCAGGGCCTGGCCATCGTGATCCAGGCCAACGTCGGCGGCCGCCGCGGCAGCGCCGAGCCGATGATCCTGACCCAGGACGCTCAGGTGCGCCGTCTGGAGGACAGCGACCTCGACGGACCGATCGCGGCGTTCACCACGCTCCCGATCCCCAAGGGCTTCCACTCCCGCAACCCCAAGGCCCGTCGTGACCTGGCGGCCACGCTGCGCGCCAAGGTGCCCGAGGGGATGGCCGAGCGCGCAGCGAAGGCGAACGCCCCGGAGCCCGACGAGCAGACCCAGGCCGACGTGGAGCGCCTGCGCCGCCGGTTGCACGATCACCCCTGCGACCGGTGCGAGCACCGTGAGGAGCACGCCCGCTGGGCCGAGCGGTGGTGGCGACTGCGCCGGGAGACCGACGGCCTGCAGCGCAAGGTGTCCGGGCGCACCCAGACCGTCGCCGCCACCTTCGACCGCATCTGCGACCTGCTCGCCGAGTTGGGCTACCTGACCCCGGACGGCGAGAAGGTGACCGACGAGGGCCGGGTGCTGCAGCGCATCTACGCCGAGAAGGATCTGCTGGTCGCGGAGTGCCTGCGTCAGGACGTCTGGCGCAGGCTCGACCCGCCGTCGCTCGTCGCGGTGGTGAGCTCGCTGATCCACCAGGCCCGCCGGGAGGGGGAGGGCGGCTCGGTGAAGGTGCCCAACGACCAGGTCGCCGAGGCCCTCGAGCACATGAACCGGCTCTGGGGCGAGTTGCACGACCGGCAGCTCGGCAAGCGGCTGACACCGACCGGCGAGCCGGACTCCGGGATCGCCTGGATGATGCACCGGTGGGCCAGCGGCGGGCGCCTGGAGCTGGTGCTGCGCGACTCCGAGCTGTCGGCCGGCGACTTCGTGCGGCGCTGCAAGCAACTCGTGGACCTGATGGACCAGATCCACGACGCGAGCTCGGACCCGCAGATGCGGCGTACGACGCGTGCCGGCATCGACGCGGTGCTGCGCGGAGTGGTGGCGGCCGACCGGCTGGACTGACGCGCCGCCCCTACGTCAGCACCGTCCTGGCGTCGGCGCCGCAAATGCGCTGACAATCGGGGGAGTGGGATCGGGTCGTGGCAGGATGCGGCCATGTCCTTCTCGCCGAAGCACCTGACCCAGGGTGAGCGCGTCGAACTCGAGCTGCACACCCACATCAAGGCCATCGTCCTTCCGCTGATCATCCTGGTCGTCGCGACCGTGGCGGCTCTCGCGGGCGCGGTGTACTGGGACAACCAGTGGGGTCGCCTCGCCATCGGGGTCGTCTGGCTGCTGGTCGTGATCGTCTTCGTGCTGGCGCCGGTGTGGCGGTGGCGGGCGACGTTCTACGTCATCACCAACCGCCGGCTGATCACGCGGACCGGGATCGTGAGCAAGTCGGGCCGCGACATCCCGCTCTACCGCATCTCGGACGTTGCCTACGACAAGGGCCCGCTGGACCGCATCCTCGGCTGCGGCACCCTCATCGTCTCGGACGCCTCGGACCAGGCCGGTCTTCAACTGCACGACGTGCCCCATGTGGAGGACGTCCAGGTGCGGCTCAACGAGCTGCTCTTCCAGCACGACAACGGCACCGACGACGAGGGCACCTTCCCGCCGGGCGACCCGCGCGGAGACCGCCGCCGCGCCTACTGACGCTTCGCACCCGAGTGTGCGAAGCCCTGCGGCGCCCGACGTGGGAGGAGTCCGGACGCCCGCGCGGGACGCCTCAGCCCTGCAGGTTCAGCGCAGCGAGGGCCCGCCGCAGCGGAGTGGCGATGTCGATCTCGTCGGCGATGCGCTGCAGCGCCTCCGGGTCCGCGACCTTCCGCGGCAACGCCGTCACCAGATCGGTCGGCACCGGCACGTCCAGTGCCACGTCGACCACGGCCGGGGCCACGTCGAGGTAGTCCGAGGCCGCTTCCAGCTTGGCCCGCTGCGCGCCCTTGAGGGTCGGGTCACCGCCGTCGATCGCGGCGCGCAGGCCCGCGAGGTCGCCGTACCGCGCGAGCAGCGTCGCGGCCGTCTTCTCACCAATTCCGGCCACCCCGGGCAGCCCATCGCTGGTGTCGCCGCGCAGCGTGGCCATCTCGGCGTACGCCCGCCCGGTCGCCACCGCGTACTTGGCCTGCAGCGCCGACTGGTCGATCACGTCCGGCTCGCGCACCCCGCCGCGTGCGGTGTAGAGCACCCGCACCGACGCCTCGTCGTCGACGAGCTGGAAGAGGTCCCGGTCACCGGTCACCACGTCGACGGGACAGACCCCGAGGTGGGTGTGCACCAGAGTGCCGATCACGTCGTCGGCCTCGTAGCCGTCGGCGCCCAGGCGCGTGATCCCGAGCGCGGCCAGCAGCGACACGATGTAGGGCACCTGAGGGGTGAGGTCCTCCGGGGACTCCTCGAGCACCTCCGACCCCTCGGTCACCCGATGGGCCTTGTAGGAGGGGATGGCGTCGACCCGGAACGCCGGTCGCCAGTCGTTGTCCCAGCACGCGACCAGATCGGAGGGCTCGTGATCGTTGACCAGCGTCGCGATCATGTCCAGAAATCCCCGGATCGCATTGGTAGGCAACATATCCGGACTCTCTCGCCGGTCCGGCACTCCGTAGAACGCACGGAAGTAGAGACTGGCGGAGTCCAGCAGCATGAGGCGTCGGGTCATGCACGGCATCGTCCCTTACAGTGCCCCCATGGAGGAACTCGATCGTCGGATCGTCGGCATGCTGGCGGCGGACGGTCGGATGAGCTTCACCGACCTGGGCCGGGCCCTCGGGCTGTCGACCTCGGCGGCACACCAGCGGGTACGCCGGCTGGAGGAGCGCGGGGTGATCCGCGGCTACCGCGCATTGATCGACCACGACGCGGCGGGCAATCCGCTCACGGCGTTGATCTCGGTGACACCGGTCGATCCGGCGGCGCCCGACGACGTGCCGGACCGCCTGCGGGACCTGACCGAGCTGGACTCGTGCTACTCGGTCGCGGGCGAGGAGAGCTACGTGCTGCAGGCGCGGGTCGCGGGTCCGCTGCAGCTGGAGGAGTTGCTGGCCCGGATCCGTGCGGCGGCGTCGGTCACCACCCACACCACGGTCGTGCTCAGCACACCGTGGGAGGACAGGCTTCCCCCAGCCGACTGACGACGAGTTCTCATACGACGTCGCTACGGCGTGTCGGCCGCGACACGCCGTAAATCTCGATATTGGTGAATTCTTGACGTCCGTCCAGGCGGCGCGTTGACCTGCGACGACGCGCGTCTTCGCAGGTCAGACCGCTGTTGACATCTACTTGGCGACCGGTAAATTTCTCTTCGCGCCGCGGGGCCGTTACGGCGGCCGCAGGCTGGATGGACCCGCACTCTCAGTAGAAAACATGCGCCCCGGCGCGTACTGGTCCCAACGGAGTGCGGGTCCTTCCCTCTGCCCGGGGTTATCACGGGCTCCTCGCATACTCTTGCTCGCGTGTGGCGACGGCTCCTGCTCTCGGCCGCGGGCGGACTGTGCCTGTGGCTCTCCTTCCCGACGCTCGGCATCTGGCCGCTGGCCGTGGTCGGGGTCGCGTTGATCTCCCTCGCCACCTGTGGCGCACGCGCCCGGGTGGGATTCCTGTGCGGTCTGGTGGGCGGCGCGGCGTGCTTCCTGCCGGTCCTGCACTGGACCGGCATCTACGTCGGCCCGCTGCCCTGGATCGCCCTCGGTGTAACCGAGTCGATCTACGTGGCGTTCCTCGGGCTCGGCATCGCGATCCTGCAGTCGGCGGCGCCGCTGCCGTGGCTGCCCCGCTGGGTGTGGCCCGCCTCCGGACCGCGGGTGCGCCCGTTCTGGGTCGCGCTGCTCTGGGTCGTGCAGGAGGGCGTGCGCTCCAGCGTCCCCTTCGGCGGGTTCCCCTGGGCCCGCCTGGCGTGGTCGCAGTCCAACTCGCCCCTGTCGCATCTGGCGTCGATCGCCGGCGCGCCGGGCCTCACCTTCGTCGTCGCGCTGCTGGGCGGGGTGCTCGCAGCGCTCGTGCAGCGGTGGGCGCCGGGGATCGTGGGCGGCCGGCGATCCGACGCGGCGGCGTACGCGCCTCGACGCAGCCTGCGCGCCCTCTGGCCGGCGCTCGCCGTCGTGGCTGTGGTGGCCGGGTCGATCTGGTACCCGACACCCACCTCCGGCAAGAAGCTGCAGGTCATCGGCATCCAGGGCAACGTGCCGACCATCGGCCTGGAGTTCAATGCCCAGCGTCGCGCCGTGCTCGACGACCATGCGCGGACCACGGCGAAGGCTGCCGAGATGGTGCGGCGTGGCCAGATCCCGGCGCCCGACCTGGTGGTGTGGCCGGAGAACTCCTCCGACATCGACCCGACCCGCAACCCCGACGCGATGACCGAGATCCTGCACGCCGTGGCCGAGGTCAAGGCACCGCTCATCGTGGGCGCCGTGCTGGACGAGCCGGCACCGGACGTCTCGAACACCTCGCTGCTCTACCTGCCGGGCCAGGGGATCGTGGCGCGTTACGTCAAGCAGCACCCGGTGCCGTTCGCGGAGTACATGCCCTACCGCTCGTTCTTCCGGCACTTCAGCAGCAAGGTCGACCTCCTCACGGTCAACTTCACCCATGGCAAGAAGACCGGGCTCTTCACGATCCCGACCCGCAGCCAGGGCAACGTGAAGGTCGGGCCCGTCATCTGTTTCGAGGTGGCGTACGACGGCCTGGTGCGCGCGCCGGTCGAGAAGGGCGCCCAGCTGCTCATCGTGCAGACGAACAACGCGACGTTCGGGCGCACCGCCGAGTCCGAGCAGCAACTGGCGATCTCCCGGATCCGCGCCATCGAGCACGGCCGGTCGGTGGTGCACGTGTCCACGGTCGGGGTGAGCGGACTGATCACCCCCGACGGGGTCGTGCACGACCGCTCCAGCCTCTTCACGAGCAAGGTGCTCTCGGGGGCGATGCCGCTGCGCAGCTCGCTGACGCTCGCCGACCGACTCGGGAATGTGCCCGAACACCTCGCCTACGCGTTGGCTGTGGCATCCTTCCTGCTGGCCGCGATCGGTTCGCGGCGACGACGCACCGCCGTCCGTGCCGACACGACGTCCCCGAGAGGCCGCCAGCTTGTCTGACTCCGCCCCACGACGCGTGCTGGTGCTGGTGCCGACGTACAACGAGCTGGAGAGCCTTCCAACGATCCTGGCGCGCCTGCGCGAGGCCGTGCCCGACGCCGACATCCTGATCCTGGACGACGCCTCTCCCGACGGCACCGGCGAGCTCGCCGACGAGCTGGCCGCCCACGACTCACACGTGCAGGTGATGCACCGCGTCGCCAAGGAGGGCCTGGGCGCGGCGTACCTGGCCGGGTTCGCCTGGGGCCTGGAACGTGGCTACGACGCGCTGGTCGAGATCGACGCCGACGGCTCGCACCCGCCGAGCGTGCTGCCGAAGATGCTGCAGGCGGCAGCGCGCGCCGACGTGGTGATCGGCTCGCGGTGGGTGCCCGGCGGCAGTGTGCGCAACTGGCCGCGCCAGCGCGAGGCCCTCAGCCGCGGCGCGAACCTCTACACCCGCCTGCTGCTCGGGATGCAGGTGCGCGACGCCACCGCCGGCTACCGGGTCTACCGCGCGGACGCACTGCGCCGACTGCGCCTGGAGGACGTCGCCTCGGCCGGTTACTGTTTTCAGATCGACCTCACATGGCGCGCCGCGCAGGCCGGCATGCGGATCGTGGAGATACCGATCACCTTCGTCGAGCGTGAGGTAGGGGTGTCGAAGATGAGCAGCGACATCATGCGCGAGTCCCTGGTCAACATCACGTCCTGGGGCCTGCACTACCGCGCCGGGCAACTGGCGCGGCTGCTGCCGGGCCGCTCGCGATGACGACGGCACCCCGTCGACGGACCCGCTGGCTGCAGTGGGTGCCGCTGATCCTGTTCGTGACGGTGGTCTGCGAGATCGCCGTGATCATCGCCATCGCCCGCGCCATCGGAGGATGGCAGACGCTCGGACTGCTCGTCCTGTGCTCGCTGATCGGCGCCTGGCTTGTGCGCCGTGAATGGTCCGGGGCCTGGCGCGGCCTGCAGGAGGCGCTGCGCACCGGCAACATGCCCGCCGACGAACTGGCCGACGCCGCCCTCGTGCTGGCCGGCGGCCTGCTGATCCTGGTGCCCGGCTTCATCACCGACGTGCTCGGACTGCTGCTGGTCCTGCCCTTCACCCGACCGGTCGGACGCCGTCTGCTGCAGGTGCTCGTGGCGCGCCGGGTGCTCGGCGTCGCCGGGAGCGCGCGCGTCGTACGCGGTGAACGGGTGCCCCCGACATACCGGGCAGAGCCCTACGACCAGTCGAAGGATCAGCGGGCCGACCAGGGTCCGGATACGCCGATGGCACCGGGCAAGCCCGGTGCCATCGAGGGAAAGATCGTGCGGGACTGAAGCCCGCGGGGGATCAGGCGGTGCGCTTGCGGCGCGGCTTCTCACCGCGGGAGGCGCGCAGCCAGGTGAGGCGCTCCTCCAGGAGCTCCTCCAGCTCGGGCACCGAGCGGCGCTCGAGCAGCATGTCCCAGTGGGTACGCGCGGGCTTGACCGGCTTGCGGCTCGGCTCGGGACCGTCGACCAGGGTGGCTTCCTTGCCGCAACGGCACTCCCAGATGGAGGGCACGTCGGCCTCCACGGAGAAGGGCAGCTCGGTGATGCGGCCGCACTGGCACTCGTAGCGGACGGTCTGTCGCTCGCTGTAGGCGATGTTCTCGTCCGTCTCCAGCGACAGCGTGGAGAGGTTGGTCCCTCGAAGTGAACGGTCTGCCATGGTCTTCTCCCTGCTCGGCGGCCGCGGTTCGTCGGCAACACCGCGGCGATCTCATACGCATAACGAACCGATGTGGTGTCGTGTTCCATTGCGCACGAGGATTGATGAGTCTGATTCGTAGACGTCGGCGGGCTCGGATTGGTTGCCCCTGGATGCCACCATCGCGCTGCAACGTCGGCGGCGACAGTATCGAGGGCGCTCGGGGGAGGGCAAATCGGCGGACGCCGGCGGCGCACTGCGCGGACCTGCGGTCAGACGACCGCCGGCACCTCGTTGCCGGCGGCCACCACCCCGCGTCGTACGTCGACGGTGCGCAGCAGCGCGCCCCCGACCACGAAGAAGATGATCAGCGCCACGATGGAGAGCCGGTAGTCGCGGAAGAGCTGGTAGACGAGCCCGAACGTCAGGGTCCCGAGCCAGCTGGTGCCGCGGTCCATGGCCTGGTAGAGGCTGAAGAACTCCGCCTCGCGGCCGTGCGGCACCAGATGGGAGTAGAGCGACCGGGAGAGCGCCTGGGTGCCGCCGAGCACCAGGCCGATCCCGACCGCGAGCAGCAACCAGAGCCCGAACGCGTGCTGCGGCACGAAGAACGCCAGGACCACCACGACGGTCCACAGGTAGAGGCTGCGCCGTACCAACTCGCGCGCGGGCACCCGGCGGGCGAGCCGGCCGAAGCCCAGCGCGCCGCCGAACGCCACGAACTGCACCAGCAGGATCGTGAGAAGCAACTGGGTGCTGGAGAACTTCAGCTGTTGCGCCCCGTAGAGGCTCGCCGAGGCGATGACGGTCTGCACGCCGTCGTTGTAGAAGAGATAGGCCAGCAGGAAGCGCAGAGTCTGCGGGTATCCGCGCAGCTCGGCGAAGGTCGCACGCAGCTGACGGACTCCCGCCGTCAGCGGACTGCCGCCGATCGCGGCCGCCGGATCGTGCGGCACCGCGCGCAGGCCGCGGATCGAGTACGTCGCGAAGACCGCCCACCACACGCCGTTCACCGCGAAGCTGATGCGCACCACCGCCGAGGTGCTGAGGCCGAGGGTGTCGTGCAGCCCGAGGAAGACCAGGTTGACCACGAGCAGCAGGCCGCCGCCGAGGTAGCCGTAGGACCAGCCGCGGGCCGAGACCCGGTCGCGGTCGTCCGGCGGGGTGATCCGCACCATGATCGCGGAGTAGACGATGAGCGACCCCGCCACGCACACGTTGGACACGATCGCCAGCCCCATGCCGAGCGCCCAGCGGTCGCCGGCCACCAGGCACAGGGCGGCTGCGGCCACCGAGCCGACCGCCGAGAAACCGGTCAGGAAACGCAGCGGCCGCTTGGAGCGGTCCGCCATGGCGCCCACCACGACGAGCACGAACGCCGACACGATCGTGGCTGCGGTGATCGTGTAGGGCACCAGCGAGCCCGGAGCCGCCGGGACGCCGAGCACGTGCAGGTCGGCGTGACAGGTGCGGTCGCTGGGCTGGGTCGGGCAGGCGGCTTTGTTCGCGATGCTGGTGAGGTAGGGGGAGAAGAGCACCGCGAGGGTGACGGTGATGTACGCCGTGACCGACCAGTCGTACCAGTACCAACGCGACTGCAGACGAAGCTGTTCGGGAGTCGAGGAGCGTCCGTCTGCCACCGTCAGAGGGTAAAGGGAAGATGCATCAGCCCGTGCGGATCGTACTTCTGGTGCACCGAATTCAGCTTCGAGGTGTTTTCTGCGAAGTAACGGGATCCGGCGACACCGCTCTCCAGGTAGTTGACGTAGCCCCCGACCGACACGGACCTGACCGCCGCGTGCGCGGCAGAGATCCACGAGCGCGCCCCGGCGTAGTTGCTGCCTCCGGCGTACCACTGGATCGAGGCCTGGTGGGAGCGCCACGGGAAGGCGCCGGCGCTCGCTGCGACGTCGTGCACGGCGCCGTCGAGCGGGTCGACGATGGCCGCCACCGAACGATGACCGGCCGCGAGCGTGCCCTGCACGATGGCCGCCGCGGCGGAGCTGGTCATCGTCCTCACCAGGTCGGTGCCCGCCGTGAACGGGGCGCGCGCCGACGTCGTACCGCCCCCGAAGTACTGCACGGTCGACAGGTAGCTGCGCTGGAAGTGCGAGGTGGAGGTGGCGCGGGCGCCGATGTGCCGCTGTAGCGAGCTCAATGCGAGCAGCTCGCGACCGGCGGTGCAGACCCCGAGGATGCTGGGGCGCAACGACCCCCCGCTGAGGTCGAGGTGCACGTTGGCCCACCAGTCCCGGCTGGCGCTGCCCAGCCAGGATGCCCAGCCTTCCAGCACCTGGGTCGCCGACCCGACAGGGAAGGTGGCCCGGAAGATGCCCCGGTCGGTCGTGGAGTACGTCCCGTACCCGAGGCTGGTGACCACACCCGGGATCGCGCTGCTGCCGCCCCTGGCCGCCCAGTAGAGGTCGCTGTTGGTGGAGGCCGTCGCTGTGACGAGGCTGCTGTCGGGCAGGACCATCTGCACCGACTCCACCCGGTCGCAGGTCAGTCCGTGGGCCCGTGACTCGGTGCCGAGTCCGCCGCCGAGCGTGAGCCCGGAGGTGCCGACGGTGGGGCAGGTGCCGGTGGGGATGGTGCGGTTCCGGCCCGCCAGGGTGGCGTGCACGAAGTAGAGGTTGGCGCCGGCCTGCACGCTGACGCTGGATCCCGACGCGTCCACGGCCGCCATCTCGCGCAGGTCGATCACGACCGTGCCGTCGGCTGCAGAGGCGCCGATGTAGGAGTGTCCGCCCGAGCGGGGCGAGACGTGCAGCCCGTACTTGCTGGAGAAGGCGACGGAGCGTTGCACGTCCGTGGTGGTCTTGGGGCGGATGACCGCCTGCGGCTTCGCGCCGTCGTACTCGGGGTTGAAGAGCAGCTTGTCCTGCGCGTATGGCGTGCTGCCCGGCAGCAGCACGACCCCCTGGATCTGACCGGCCAGCTGCTTCCAGTCCGCCAGGGTGGGTCCGCCCGTTGCACCGGCCGCAGCAGACTGCCCGGGCGATGACGTGGCCGCCAGACCAGCGCTCGAGGACCCCCCGCCCGCGGCTGCGCTACCGGCCGCGCGGCTGCTCGTGGGGCTGCACCCGGCGAGGGCGGCTGCCGCAGCACCCGCGGCGGTGACGGCCAGGAAGGCACGACGATCGATGTGGTCCATGTCTCGTAGACGCGCGAGGATAGGTGCCTGGTTGGGTCCGTCGTACGCCATGACCGTGCCTCCCTGGTGCGTGCGCGTCGATCGACGATTCTCAGATTAGGACGCAGCGCAAGACCGCCGCCGCACGCGAGAACAAGGACGGGAGTGACCGACGATGGACTCACCTGAGGACGTGCCGAGACTGCGGCAGACCGTGCTCGACACGACCGACGTACGCGCGCTGGCCGAGTTCTACCGGCTGCTCCTCGGCTACACGTACCGCCACGGTGACGAGGCGCCGGGCTCGGGGGAGCCGGACACTGCCGAGTGGCTGGTGCTGCGGGCTCCCGAGGGTTCACCGCCGCTGGCGTTCCAGAAGGTGGACACCCTGCCGCGCTCCAGTTGGCCGGACAACGAGCCGGTGCCGCAACAGTTGCATCTCGACATGACGGTGCTGTCGAAGAAAGCACTGGACGAGCAGCACCGTCGGGTGCTGCGGCTCGGCGGCCGGATGCTGCTCGACCGATCCGACGACGACGAGGAGCCGCTGCGGGTCTACGCCGACCCGGCCGGTCACCCGTTCTGCATCTTCGTGGGCTGAGGGTCCCGGTCAGCCGGCGCGGGCGATCGCGAGCAGGTCGCGCACCGGCCCGGCCGGCGGCCGCGCCGAACCCTGCCAGACAGCCGTGAGGTCGCGGCGCAGGTCGAGGTCGTCGACGGGCACCGCGCGCAACCGGCCCGCGCTGAGGTCGGCCTCGACCGCCAGGTGACTGAGCACGGCCGGCGGACTTCCCGCGAGGACGGAGCTGCGGACGGCCGCGGTCGTGGTGAGTTCGACCGCGGGCACCGAAGGGGCCAGGCCCGCTGCCCGCAGCGCCGCCTCCAGCACGCGGCGGGTGCCCGAGCCGGGCTCTCGCGCAGTCAGCCCCCGACGCGCCAGGATGCTCGCGTCGACCGCCCGGCGCCGGCGGCACCACACATCGTCGGGGTGAGCCACGACGACCAGCTCGTCGTGGGCGACGACCAGGCTCGCGAGACCACTGTGCGACACCGAGTCCTCCACGAACCCGAGGTCGGCTTCACCGGCGCGCACCGCCTGAACAACGTTCTCACTGTTGGTCGCTCGCAGAGTCACCGTCGTGTCCTGTCGCTGACGCAGGCGGACCAGCCAGGCGGGCAGCAGGTATTCGGCGACGGTCATGCTGGCGACCACGGACAGTTCCCGGTCGCGGTCCGCGCGCAGGGTGCTGATGCCCTGGTCGATCTCGTCGGCGACGTCGAGCAGCCGGGTCGCCCATTCCACGAGGAGGGCACCCGCATCGGTCAGCGTCGAACCGCCGGGGGAGCGGCGCAGGAGGGTCACCCCGACGTTCGCCTCGACCGTCCGCAGGCGTTCCGAGGCGGCCTGCTGCGACATCCCGGCGGCCCGCCCGGCGGCTCCGATGCTGCCCAACCGCGCCACGTCGACGAGCAGTCTCAGCGAGGGCATGTCGGGCAGCGTCACACCGCCTACCGTAGCCACTCACAAGTGCAGCTTGTGCCCGGACAGGGACGCGACCGCTACCGCCGTGCCGGCTCTGGCGGGAAGCTGGTCCCATGACACAGACCTTGCGGCCGCCGAGGGCGCGTCCTACCGGGGGAGTATTCGGTGAGCTGAGCGGTGCCTCGCCGCTGGCGTACGTCGGACCGAACTGGTTCGCGGCCGTGATGGGCACCGGCATCGTCGCAGTCGCTGCTGTGGGACTGCCCGTGCAGCCGGCCGGCACCGCCTACGCTGCTCTCATCGTATGGGTCTGGGCCGCAACGCTTCTCGTCGTCCTCTGTGCCGCGACGGTCGCGCACTGGGTCCGCCATCCGGCCGCTGCGCGGAGCCATCTGGACCACCCGGTGATGGGCCATTTCTACGGTGCGCCGGCGATGGCGTTCATGACAGTCGGGGCGGGCGCACTGGCGGTCGGGCGGCCGTTGCTCGGTCCTCATCTCGCGGTGCTCATCGACGCCTGGATGTGGACGGCGGGCACGGCGATGGGTCTGGCAACGACCGTGGTGGTGCCGTATCGCGCGTTCGTGCGGGGGAGTGCGACTGCCGACGCAGCGTTCGGCGGATGGCTGATGCCGGTGGTGCCGCCGATGGTCAGCGCGGCGACGGGGGCCGCCCTGATCCCGCATCTGCCGTCCGGGTGGGCGCGGGAGGCGATGCTGCTCGTCTGTTACGGCTGCTTCGCCGTGACGGTGCTCTGCAGCCTGGTGATCGTGCCGCTGATCTGCCGGCGGCTGTGGTGTCACGGGGCCGGCGCGGCGGCCCTGGTGCCGACCTTCTGGATCGTGCTCGGCCCGCTCGGGCAGTCGGTGACCGCGGTGCATCACCTGGGCGTCGTTGCGCCGAGCGTGCTGGGGCCGACCTACGGTGCGCCGTTCCGGCGGATGATCCTCCTCTACGGGCTCCCCGTGTGGGGGTTGGCGATGCTCTGGCTCGGCCTGGTGGTCGTGCTCACCGCACGGACCGTGCGGGACGGTATGCCCTTCGGGCTCCCGTGGTGGTCCTTCACCTTCCCGGTCGGCACGATGGTGACCGGCACATCCGCGCTCGCGAAGTTCACCGGGAGCGAGCCGCTGACGGTGGTGGCCTGCCTGCTCTTCGCCGGGCTGGTGATCGCCTGGGTGACTGTGACGGTACGGACGGCACGAGGCGTCTGGTCGGGGCGCTTGCTGGCTGCCCCAGCCCAGGTCACGTCTTGACCGGGCGGGTTGTCGGTGGTCGGTCCTAGCATCGAGGTCACGACCCGATCCGGACCTGGAGGCCTCCATGACCACGCTCGCGAACCGCCCGAAGACCGCACTGCTCGTGATCGATGTGCAGAACGGAGTGATGGGGGAGTCCTACGACCGCGACCGGGTCGTCGCGAACGTCTCCACACTGGTCGACAAGGCCCGCGCGGCACAGGTGCCGGTGGTGTGGGTGCAGCACAACAGCGACGAATTGCAGACCGGCAGCGAGAGCTGGCAGTACGTGCCGGAGCTCACGCGTCTCGACGCAGAACCGTTGGTGCAGAAGGCATTCGGCGATTCGTTCGAAGACACTGAACTCGAGTCCGTACTGGCCGACCTCGGCGTCGGATCGCTGGTGCTGTCCGGGGCCCAGACCGACGCGTGCATCCGGTCCACCCTGCACGGCGCGCTGGTGCGCGGCTACGACGCACGACTGGTCTCCGACGCGCACACGACCGAGGACCTGTCGCCGTACGGCGCGCCACCGCCGGAGAAGGTCATCGACCACACGAATCTCTACTGGGAGTACCAGACCGCGCCGGGTCGGACGGCAGGTGTCGTGGCGACCGCGGACGTCGACTTCGCGAAGATCTCCGCGGGCTGACAGGACGCGGTCAGGGTCGGCGGCCGAACTCGTCCAGAAGCCGATGTTGGGCTGAAGCGTCGCCCGGCAGCGTGCCGCTCGGCCCATCGCCGTACGCGCCGTAAGAGATCATCTCCTCGAGATGCGGCCCGACCACCGCCAGGAGCGCCTCGACGAGTTCGGGATTCAGCGCCTCGTCGAGGCCTGCGCCGCGGCGCAGATCCCAGGCATGAACGACCAGGTCGACCAGCCGGAACCTCAGGAAGGTGTCCACGGTGACGTCGCCGGTCCGATACGGCACGAGCTGACCGGGCACCGCTGCGGCGAACGCGGCGGCCTGATCCCGCGACGAGTCGACGACTGCGGACACCGGGTCAGTCCCGAGCTGGTCGGCATCGAGTCGTGCGCGTGCCACGTCGCGGCTGACACCCTGCAGAAGCAAGGTGGTGAACCGGTTGCCGACGACGACGTGTTCGACGAGTGCTCGCACCGTCATGTCACACGGTGTCTGCAACGCCCACGAATCCTCGGGTAACTCGCGCACCGCGCGCTCGAACTCTGTCGATGCGGCATCGATCAGCTTCACCGCCACCACGCTAGACCGCAGGACCACCGAGTCCGTCAGGCCTGTTCGTTATCGCCGATAATCTACATTATGACAAATCGACCCTTTCCTGCCGCTACCCGTCCGCTCGCCGCGCCGGACCAGCGACCTCGGATGGGATCAAGGCGTCTCAGCTCGCAACCCGACGACCGTGCCGCCAGTACTGACGACTATCGATCCGTCTGCAATAGCGACGTATTGCGGATAACCCCATGCTCCCGGGACGGTAGCAGTGGAGATATGGGCACCGGTCGATGCGTTATATGACTGAATCTCGTTGTTATTTACCAGTAGCCAGACCAGGCCCCCGGCGCGCGCCGGCCGCGCGCCGTCCACAGGGGCTGCGACGGTCCAGGTGGATTTTCCGGTGGCGGAGGAGAGGCTGCTGAGGTAGGAGGGCCACGGCGATTGCCCCTCTTGGTCTCGCCAACTGACTATCAACTGCCCGCCAGCTGCTGCTCCGACGGTGACGTGGTCTGCGTAGCCACCCGCCGGACGGTTAGACCACACAGGTTGACATACGGATGCTCCGCATCCTGATGCGTCATACGCATCAACCTCGTTGTCGGTTTCGACAATGTACACACGCCCGTCAGCAACGATGGGGCCCGAAGAATCGAGTGGATTGACCAGTGCTGACCACAGGAAGTTTCCGGTGGTTGCGTCGTACACCCGGAGCTGACCCCCTCCCCACCTGAACAGGGTGCCTCCCGCTACTGCGTAGTCGATGAACGGGGTTCCGTCGGAGTCAGTTGTCGCCCAGCGCAGATGCCCGTCCGATACGTCGAAGGCGTTGAGATTGGCTCCGTCGTTGAAATAGGCAGTCTCACCTGAGACCACAAGACGTTCTGCGTAGTCGCCGTTGCGGATCGGGCTTGTGCGCCACAGGATCTTGTGGCTCTTGAGGTCTACGGCGAGCACGCCGGCGCCATCAGGGGCTTGTGCGTAGGGCAGCAACAACTTGCCGCCGGTGATCGCGCCAGATCCGAAGGTGCCCAGGGGAAGCTGCAGGCTCCACAGTGCTGCTCCCGAGACCGCGTTCGTAGCTATCAATGATGTCGGGTCGACGGTCCTTCCTACATTCGGGACGACATAGGCCACCCCATCGGAAATAACCGCCGCAGCTGGACCATGAGCGTTTATCGTCCAGGCCGTGTGCAGCCGAGTGGCCGTAGCTGCCGTCAGTTGCGATTCGCCGAGGTTCACGTTGGTGTTCGCCGCGTCGGCCTCACCCTGAGACCACGCGTCAACTGGTGTCAGGCTCGGCTGCGGCGTGAAGTACCCCACCACGTCGACCCAGAGGTAGGCCGCCCGTGACACGTACACGTTGATCTTGCCGTCGGCGCTGACTTTGACAGTGGCCGAGTTCGCGGTGGTGCCACCGCTGGGGTAATCCAAAGTCGACGCCACGGGTCGGGTGGTCCCGGTTGGGTAGGTCGTCAGGTAACCCGGCCCGGTGCCACCGGTTGCGGTGACATTGACCTCGACTGCGTTGGTCCCGGTGGTTGGGATCCCGTGTGCTCCGCTGATCGTCAGTGAGAGCACCCCACCAGTCGGCACCCGTCCCTTAATGACGCCACCTGTGCCGTAACGGGTGTCAGCGATCCGGGTGGGTGTGAGCGGGGCGTAGTCACCACTGGTCGGAATCCAACCAATGACGTCCGCTAGCAGATCGACCGCCTGGGATGAGTACAGATCAACCTGGCCGCCTGCCCCGACCTTCGCGATGGACATCTCCGCGGCAGCATGCCCCGGCATGTAATTCGCAATAGAAGCATTGGGCCGCGCCGCCCCAGCAGGGAACACGGTCAAATATCCAGCAGCAGAGCGGGATACGGCCGTCACGTTCAGCACGACGGCCCCTACCCCGCTGGTCGGGACACCGCCTCGACCGGTCACCGTCACCGCAGTCGTCGAACCGGCACCTGGGTGAGCGTGGGCACGGCGGGTATCCGACAATCGGACGGGGACCAGAGGACGGTACGCCGCACCGGTTGCAAAGTACCCGGCAACGTCCACGAACAACTGCGTACTCGACGAGGTGTAGACATCCGCAACCCCACCGGAACCAACTTTGACGATCACCTGGTTCGCGACAGTCTGGCCCGCAACATAATTGAGTGTGGATGTCGTTGGACGCGACGAACCCGCCGACCACGTCGTCAAATACCCGCCACCCGAAGGCGCTGTCGCGGTCACATTCAACACAACAGCAGAAACACCCGCGGAAGGAATCCCGCCGTGGCCAGCTAGACGCACAATCGTGGTGGAACCACTAGCCACAGGACCTTGCGCCGCCCCCAGCCCACTACGGGTGTCCACCAACCGCGCCGGCGTCAACGAGATGAAGCCACCTGCACCCGACTCCCCAGCAGATACAACCTGGGTCCTCGCCACATAAGCATTAGCCGGCACCGCCCCCAGCACCGAGGCGACCATCGCCACCGCCGCCAGCAGCACAACAAAAACTCGCGTCATCGCGAAACCCGTTCTCCCCACGGCCCGCAGCGGCGTCCTACAACGCGACTCCGCTGACGGCCAACAATCCGCGTGCTGCGGTCACCGGAAAATACCACCGCCCCGCCGCAGCGGGTCCCGCAAATGCCCTACTCCCCCACCCCACACGGCTCAGTGTGATCGACGGGGCGCACCCCTGCGGGCAATCCCGTTGTTTGAGCCCGCACAGCGCGGGCCAATGCCGCGCAAGACTCCAACATCTGGGCCTCGCCGGATACATTCGGTCGACCCCGGCGCCGAGCAACGCAGATGATCCAGGACTTAGGTCTCGCTGCTCAGTCGAGACCTCGGACTTCCCCAAACACGGTCCCGCCACTCCCTACCAACGGTTCAGAAGCCGTACTTGAAACAACCTCCGGATCAACGCGTTTACGGACCAGCGTTCCGGGCTGGTCCTGCCCGGTGCGTTGGGGGTGCTGCCAAGGTGGTCCGGAAGCGATCGTCAGTGGACCACCAGATCCGCGCCACATCGGGCGCTCAGACTGGACCGCGAACCCGAACTGGAATTGGCCCATGTGGCACAGCTGACCCATAGGCTGCGCGTGGGTGTGGCCGACTTGGGGGACCACACCAACCACCGGAAGCAGGTTGGATTCATGATTCGTCGTCTCGCCGTCCTGGGCGCGTTACCCGCCATCGTCGGGCTGGGCATCGCAACAGGAGCGTCGCCCGCGCAGGCAGCACCTACCCCATCGCCAGCTGCGTACCGCGCCACCGTCCTGCGGGCGGCCGCAAAAATGCAACCTCACGCCGCGGGCACTTCTTACGAGACGTGTTCGCTGGTCCCACCAGCGCGTGTGCGGGTGGTGCAGCAATTCGATCTGTTCAACAACCGGTTGACCGGCGGGTGCGTTTTACACAAGGGGCCTTCAGCGATCTGGTACATCGGCGACAGCCTTGGCCAGTCCATCAGCTCAGTGCTCTTCGACCATGAAACCTCAGGGGTCGCGCCCCTATTTGCTGAGACGCCGCTCGGGCAGCAAACCTGGAAGGGGTGGATAGCGTTCGACGCCGAAGGTCACAACTACAGCCAGAACACCCCCACCACCACCTTCAAAGTCGGTTCCTGGGCGGGTCTGCAGACGTCCCGATCCGGCAGCAAAGTCACCATCGACACCCGCGCGGTGCGCTACGCCACCAGCCTCGACTACAACATCCCCTGGGCGAACGAGACCGGCGTCATCCAATACCGGGCCAAGGGCGGCACCGCCTGGACCAGCCTGAAATCGTTCACCACCAACTCCGCCGGCGCCACGTCCTACAGCTACACCAGCACCGCCACCTGGGACTACCGAGCCGTCTACACCGAACAGTCCACCATCTGGGGAGCCACTAGCCCCACCTCACAACGCTGATCCACCCAGCACCACAACAGGAGGGCCGCTTCGATTCGGGGCGGCCCTCCTGTTGTGGTGCACCACTCCCCCGCTCGCGTCCTGACTCGTGCTCGAAGTTGCCACGATCGGACATTTCGAGCAGGTGCAGCACTGAGCACCGCTTTCGAGCAACAGTCTTCGCGGATCTTGGCGTGCGGCAGGAGGCAAGTGCGGCTGCTCGAAAGGGATCGTTAGTGAGCAGCATGGTGAGGGCCACCGCGATGAGCCACGCTGAGCCATGGAGCAACTACCGGTGCCTTCTCCGGGCTCATCGATCCCACCCTCCGACGTGCTTCCTGCCTGGAATTGGGTTCCGCCTGGAGGGCTGGCGGAAAGACTTGATCGCGTACCTCGTTGGGTTCGCATCTGGTCTCGCACCCCCTGGGTAGACCGCTACGCGTATAAGTGGATGTGGCACCGCGGCGGATGGGATGTTCAGGTCTGGGGTCCCGACGGCCCACCTCCTATCGCAGGGGTCCGCGAACCGCGCCGGCCCTTGCCACCAGCACCCGCCTCGAGCACCGAAGCGCCTCCAACGCGTACACCTGGGGTCTAGACCCTGGGACAGATGTGTCCGGGAACCCACATTTGGACCTCAAGCCGACGCTTCTGAGCCGCTTCTGCACTGTCGTTCTGGGGTTTACCCCACAACGACAGTTGCGTAGCGCAAGTGGTGCTTAGTCGTCTGCCGCGCGGCGGGGGCAAGAGTGAGAACATCCCTGCGTGAACAGGGGTGAGCAATGGCTGAGCTGATCGTGCATCGGGCCAGCAAACTGGGGATCTTGCGTTCCTACGCGGTCTTGATCGATGGGCAGCGGCGCGGTCGTATCCGGTGGCGCGCCACTGAGCGGTTCGTGGTGCCCGATGGCCCAGTGACCGTGCAGGCTCGGATCGACTGGGCGGGATCGCCGGTGTGGCACGGTCACGCCGGCTCGGAGCCAACGCAGGTGACAATCAGCACCGGCGACCCGGTCCTGGGGACCGTGTTCCAAGACCGCATGCTCGTTCTGCACCAAGACGGGCATCCGCTCACTGCCGAGCAGCAACACCTCGTGGAGCAGGGCAACTCTGCGGTGAGATGGTTCGGCGTTCTTTTGCTGGCGTCGGTTCTCTTCTTCGTGGCCCTCTTCATCTCGCTGACCACCCACCACCCGGCATTGGTAGGACTGGCTGCGCTGCTGTACGCCGTGGCCGTTGGTGTTGGTCTCGGGGTGTTCATTCGCTCCAGGTTGGCCGCCTCGCGCGATCGGCCTTCAGTACAGGCATGAACCAGCACGCAGAGGCAGCTGGCGAAATTCGGTATGACCTGCGCGCACGCCGCCCCCGGTTCGCGAAATGGATCGCTGGATTAGTGGTCCTAGTACTGGCCTGGACCGTCGTGCGGGACGCCGCTCAGGGGGCATCGCCTGTGCACTACGTCATCCCAGCCTCTTCGTCGTGCTGTTCTGCATCTGCTCGACCCGGACCCTCAACACCGTCGTGGTCAACAGGCAGGGCATCCGCCGCCCGACCCGGCGATTTATCCCTTGGTCACAAGTGGAAGCCGTCCACCAAAGCAAGTACTCCGACCTGGTCTCACTGCAGCTGGTTGGAGGCCGCGATTGCAGCACCGGGCTACCCGCCGAATACGCACAGCGACTGGCGGAAATCGGTAACGTCCGTCGAGCGTGAGGAAGGCTTCTGCAACTCCCCCGCCAACCCGTCCTGGCGGTAGACGACGACCGGATCTAGCTCGCAGTCTCGCGGTGATCACGTGTCTCTGTGCCGCTCGAATCGACTGTTCGCCAAGAGGCGCGAGTGCCCGGTTGGACCACCTCGTCGCCGACCCGCGTCCGGCATAGCATTCTGGCCGTGCCCAGTTCGCCGGTGCCCGAGTTCGATGCTGTCCTGCGTCGCATGTTTCATCGCGACGGCGTCGACACGTTGCCCGCGCATCTCGAGCGGGCGCACGGTATCGCGGTCGCGAAGATTACCAAGCTCGACGTCGGAGTATTCAAGATCGACCAGGACGACGGCGCCGTCCTGGTCGTGCGCATGTTCTCCGCTGCCCGGCCCTTCGCCGCCGCGCAGGGTGACCTCGCTGTCCTTCGTCACCTGGCCGAGCTCGACTTCCCTGCCGAACGACCGCTGCAGGGCTCGCCATTGACCCAGCACGAGGGCCAGGCCGTGCTCGTCACCGAGTTCGTGAAGTCGGCCCCGAAAGCCGAGCAGCCCCCGCATCCCATCGTCCGTCTGGGCGCCGGCATCGGCCGCCTGCACGGATTACCGGTGCCGCATGACGCCGATCGCCCGGCCGGGGCATTGCACCACTTCGCAGAAGGCACGATGTCCGACGAACTGCGCGCTGCCGCATCTTGGCTCGACGCGCTCGCGAAGCACACACCAGGAGTGGCCGCCGACGGGGTCACGGACCTGCGCGCCGCCCTAGACGACTCCGACGGCGGCGACGGCTTGCCCGAAGCATTCGTCCACCCTGACCCCGTGCCCAAGAACGCGATCTTCACCGCCGAAGGCCCAGTCCTGATCGACTGGACGTCGGCGGGACGGGGCCCCCGCCTGGCCTCGATGACCCTGGTGCTGAGATCGAAGTGGGCGGCCCGGCCGTTACTGAAGGGCTATACGAAGTCCGTCACCCTCACCGCCGACGAACGCGAGCGACTGGCCGGCCTGCTGTTCAGCCGCGCACTCATCGACCGGGTATTCCGGGTGTGCTGTAAGCCCGAATCCGCCCCTGCAGCGGCGAAGAGACTGTCCACGCTGCGACGTGACAGCGACAAGCAGGCCGAACTTCTGCTCGCCATGCTGGCGTCACCACCATTCCCATGAATGATCCACGATCTGAGCGAACGCGGATGGTGATCTCGGGGACGGCCGCTGCGAGGTCGAAATCGAGGTGAGGCGACTCGATGGAGGCACCGGTGACGATTCCTCGGGCGTGCGTCGAGTCTGAGCCGTCGGTCTGCTGTTGACGAATCTCGGTCGCCGATTCCTTGTCGGGACGAGTCCTGGAGACTGTGAGACTCGCTGGCGTGTCTCAGGGGGTGATGATGATCGGCACTGTGCTGACGGTGCTCGGGTGCTTGATCTGGGGGGCGATCGCATTCGGTGTGGGGCGGTGGTTGTTGCATCGTGCCGAGCCTGCGCGGGGCCATTCAGCGCTGGCGGCCGAGTTGGGCCGCCTAGCGGGCCGGCGGGCTCGGAGGGTCGCCGCGGTGGTGGTTGATCTGGACGCGGTTCCCGTTGCCCGGTCGGCGTTCATCGATGCTGATGAGGACAGTCGCTTCGAGATCGGGTCGGTCACCAAGGGCCTGGTCGGGATGCTGCTCGCCGAGGCCATCAGCCGACGCGAAGCCAGCCTGGATACGACCCTGGGCGATCTGCTGACCGAGACCACGGGCAGCCAGGTGGGCGCGGTGACGCTACGGGAGCTTGCCACCCATACCTCTGGGTTGCCTCGGCTACCCCACTCGCCGGCGATGGTGATCCGCGTGCTCCTCGGCGGGTGCTTCGGGGTGGATCCGTATCAAGGTACGAGTCCAGCCTCGGTGATCATCACCGCCTGCCGGCAGCGTCTGTCCGGCCGTGGCCATTACCGGTATTCCAATCTCGGTGCGGCGCTGCTCGGACACGGTCTAGCCCGCGCCGCCGGCTGTGACTTCGCAACGCTCCTGGCCGGTCGGGTGTTCGCCCCGTTGGGCATGTCTGGCGCGGGCACCAACGCAGCCGGAGCGGTGCCACGCGGTTGGACCTCGACGGGGCGGCGCTCCTCTCCCTGGTCGGCCGGCGGGTACGGCCCGGCCGGCGGCGGAGTGATCTGCACCGCTACGGACATGGTCCGGATGGCCACCGCCCTGCTGGACAGGACCGCGCCCGGGCGGGCCGCGATCGAGCCGATCGCCGTGGTCGAGCCGGGTAGGGCGAACCGCTCGTCGGGCATGTTCTGGATCGTCGATCAGCACGACAGTGGCCGCACTATGGTCTGGCACAACGGCCAAACTGGCGGCTACTCTGCCTTCTTCGCCCTGTACCCGCAGGCCCGCCGTGCCGTCGTCGTCCTAGCTGACACCGCGAACGCCGCCGCTCAGGAGCGCGTCCCACTCGGCTTGACCCGCTGGCTCACCAACACCACCGTCGAGGACGACACGACGCCGGACCGCACCGACTGAGGAACCACAACCGTCGAGGACGAGCGCCACGCCTACCTCACGACCCTCGGCGCGCGTATGCACGACCTCATGGGCTGCTGGAGAGCGAGGCGCAGGAGTGGCTTGACGATGAGGACGACGACCGGTGATGACCGCCGCCGGCGAGGCGCGAAGCCCCGAGCATCACGCCAGTCCCCCACCTTTTGTTCACCAGTCGCGCTCCGTTCGCGGTGGATCGTGATGAGCAGGCCGCGGCAGCGTCAATGCCGCGGGTCGCACCGTGGATCCCGAATCATGGGCCCACGCACTATGCGAGGTGCGGCGAAGTCGTCCTGATTGACGACGATGCTCGCCTTCTCGGCCGGACGCTCCTCGCGGACGTAGAGGTCGTACGCCGCCATGTACCGATCGGCGTAGGCCCGGCGCGCGTTGTCGACTCCCCCGAGCGCCTCCGCATCGCGTGCCACGCCGCGGGCGAGAGCGATCTCGCGACGCACCTCCAGATAGATCACGTCGTCCCAACAGGCCGAGAGTGATCCGCGCTGCAGGAACGTGCAGCCAAACACCACGACCGCGTCTCGAGGTGCAGTGGCCATCTCGTCCGTCACGACCCGGTCGGTGCCCATGTCGTGGACCTTGGTGGCGTACACACGCGAGCCGTCAGGGCCCAGGGGAAGAAGCACCCGCTCGACCAGCGCGTCGAAGTTGTAGGCGTCGTCGTAGTAGCCACGCGCTGAATCGCGACCCTGCCGGTAGCGGATCCCCTGCGCGTTGTGGAAGCCGTCGGAGTCCACGTGAACCGCAGGGCGGCCACGCGCGCTCACCGCCTGAGTCAGCTGGACCGCCAGCGTCGTCTTACCCGACCCGCACGGACCGTCGATACCGACGCGTAGTGGATGACCGATGTCGGCTGCGGTCAACCGATCGGCAAGGGCCGACACGACCTGCTCTCGGACAGTCATGTCCGCGCATCCCTCCGCCGACTCGACGACGAGACAATCGGACACCGCACGAACGGGAGTTCTCGCACGGAGCGAAAGCCGACGGGTGCCCGCGGTGTGGGACGGTGCTGGGCGTGGACACCCAGCATCTGCTCGTCGTGGATCCAGCCGGATCCATCGAGTTGGTGCCCCTTCCGCACCCTCCGCAGGACGTCACCTCTTTCGCAGAGCTGGTCGCGGTCCTGGGCCCCGAACGAGAAGTCACGCCTGCCGGCCCGCCGCTGCGAGGGCCCGGCCAGGTCGTACACCGGGTGCGGGGCAAGGTGACCACTCCCAGCTCGAGCATTTCGGACGAGCTGAGGCCGCTGGTATCGACAGCGCTCGACGAGGAACGAGGTGGACCGGTCCCCCTCGAGCGTGCCGCCTGGTGCCGCGCGGGCTGGGCGGAGCAGACCGCAGCGTGGGTGGATGAGGTGCTGGCGCAGCGTGGCGAGCACCGGACGGGCAGGTCCACCATCCTGAAATCGTGGGGGCTCTCGCAGGTGGAGCGGATCCCCACGAGCAACGGCATCCGCTACCTCAAGGCCTGCTCCCCGCTGTTCGCCCACGAACCGGTCACCACCGCGTGGCTGGCAGACGCTGCCCCAGCGGTGGTGCCCGGTGTGCTCGCCATCGACGAAGCGCGGGCTTGCCTGCTGATGCACGCTCTTCCGCCTGCCATGACGGCGATGACCGTCGAACAGGAAAGGCTGGCGACGTGCACCGCGATGGCCCAGATGCAGGAGGCCGTCGCGGGACGCATGAATGAGCTCCGTGCGAGCGGCGCGCCCGATCGCAGATTGTCGAGCACCAGTCGAGAACTCGTCTCCATGCTTCAGAACGGTCTCACCGCGGGACATCTGGACGGTCGGCGTCATCGAGAACTGGAAACGGGTGTGCAGCGCGCCCTCGCTCTGCTCGATGAGTTGGCCGACTGCGGGCTGCCGGACGACGCCCTGGTGCACGGCGACCTGTATCCCGCCAACGTCGTCGTCGCTTCGAGCGGCGCGGTGATCTTCGATTGGTCCGATGCGTGCCTCGGCCACCCGGTGCTCGACCTGGCGCACCTGTGTGCCGATCGCCCCCGCACCGCACGTGCCGAACTCGACTGGGGTGCCCCCTGGGTCCAGGCATACCTCGAGCCGTGGCGCGAGAGATGCACGGAGTCGCAGCTGAAGCGAGCCCTTGCGCTCGCGGGCGTGGCCGACCTCGCCTTCCAAGCCGTCACCTATGAGCGGATCCAGGCCTCGATGGAACCCGATGAGCGACAAGATCCCGACGGCGGCGCCACGGCGAGGGCTCTTGGTGCCTTGGTGGACAACCTCCCGGCGCGATGAACTGCCGGTAGCCACGTGTGGCGGTCACAGCTAGCGCAGCTCAGTGCACACAGCACTGTCGACCGGGTCCTGAACCTGTGAAACTCGAACGATGGTGTCGGGTAGACGACGAGACGCCGCACGGGTCGTTGCCGGAATCTTGGCTGTGGCCGCAGCTCTGGAACGGGCTCGGCCTCGTGCTCACGGTTGCGTTGTTGGTCTGGATCGGTCGAGGGCGGATGGCACTGTCGAGCCGCCCGGACATGGCGCTGTCCGTATTCGCGCTGGTGACTACCGGCCGCGTCGGTCTATGGCGCCGCACTGATCCAGAACATCACCGCGGTCGAGGACATCACCAACGGCGTCTCGCACTACCCGATGCAGGCTTCGCAGGCGCTCGCAGTTGAGGGTCGGTCGCTCTGGCCGCGATCACGTGGAGCCGGCTGCCGACCTGGACGGCCGCGTCCTCGGCGTTGCGGCTGGGCACCGGAACTCTTCCCGGTGACGTGGTGGACGGCCGCGACCACCCTGGTCGTCGGTTCCCGCACGCTCAGACTCTGCCAGCGGCGTCACCGAAGCGACGCAGATGGATCTGGTCCTGCCGTGACGCGCGGACCTGTCGCTGCGTCAGTCGTGGCGACTCGTCAACAGTCGTGTGAGGGCACCTCGGCCGGCGATGCGTTGATGTCGAGGTCCCAGACACCGTCGCCATAGGTATCGGGTGGAGTCAGCTGGGCGATCTCCCCGTACGTGTCCGCACCGCTGGGCTCGTACGAACGGAAACCGGGCCCGGAGGGTCCCTCCGCGGGTGCTGTGTCGGACGACGGTTCGTCGGACGTGTTCTTCTTCCACCCCAGACGCTGCATGAGCGCATCGACGTCGAAAGGTGTGGTGCTGGGCGCGTGAAAGGTCAGGTCCACGTCGGCATTGGACCAGCCCGGCGCAGCGCCGTCACAGGTTTGCGGGTCCCAGCGGAACCCGTGCACCGTGGCGTGGACACCCTGTGCTGTCGCGGGCACCGTGCGCCGCGCGACGGCCTGCAACGCCGCCAGACGCTGCCCGCCGGGGTCGGGGTTCCCATGTATACGCGCAGACGCTCCGCTGCCCGGGATGACTCCACAACCCGCGACCGCGACCATTCCCACTGCCATGAGAAGTCCTCTGCGGAACGGGCGAGCAGACGTCCCGGTCGGTCGCGTGTCACGGCACGCCACGCTGTTCCTCATCTGGTCGTCGCTCTCCCCCGTTGAATCGCGCCATCGAATCACGCTCCGAACCATCGATGGACGCGCATCGGCGCTATTCCATTGCCGATACTGGCGCACGTTATCGACGGCGGGGACGACGACGCGCGGTAATCACGCACGGTCGGACCAGCTCGAACGCGTTGAATGAACCGTCGTCACCGCCGAGAGCAGTAGCCCCTTGCGCACGAATGGAACGCTCGGAACGAGAGTCGACCGAGCGCCCGGAGTCGACGTCGACCACCACAGACGCTCGATCGCGCCTAGCCGTTGATGGCGGTGATGAGGCTGTAACCGGCAAGCGCGACCATCACGATCGCGGCGACCCGGGTGATCCACTTCAGCGGCAGGACGGCCAGCAGGCTCTTGCCGCCGAGGATCGCCAACAGTCCGACCGCCCACAGGCCGAGGGTGGCGCCGATGGCGACCGAGATCGGGTCGTGGTACTTGGCGGCGAGGTTCGCGGTCAGGATCTGCGTCAGATCGCCCCACTCGGCCACGAAGATGACTCCGTAACCGAGCGCGGCCACGCGCCAGAACCCCGCCGCGTCGGGCGCCTCGGCGACCTGCTCCTCTTCCTCCTCCTCGGTGTCCTGGCCCTCGCGCCAGACCAGGACCGCGCCCAGCAGGAAGAGGGCGGCCACCACGAATTCGACGGGACGGCGTGGCAGGAGGGTCAGCAGCGAGCCGGCAGCGACGGCGATGACGACGTGCGTGAGGAACGCCGCGGCCATGCCGGCGAAGACCCATAGCCAGGGGAAGCGCGTACCGAGGACCAGACCTGCGACGGCAGTCTTGTCGGGTAGCTCGGCCACGAAGACGAGGCCGAAGACGATGGCAATGATGGATGCGCTGAGCACTGAGGGTTCCTTGTGGGTCAAGGCCGCGACCCGACCCTCCGGCGCGTGACAGGAGACGTCGGACCGACAGCCGAAGGGCTGATGGTGGTCCGAACGTCTCGTCCAGCCGGCATCGCCGACCCTGGACACCGGGCCGCGCGAGGCGGCCAGTATGTCGACATCCAGTCGAGGGACTACTCCCGTTCGCCGGTCAACCTACCGGCCACGTCAGACGCCGACAAATTCGACCACACGCAGCACCGCCATATGCCAGGTCGCGCGGCATTCATGCGCGCACGGTGGGGTCGGACGTGGATCGATCGTGGGTCGGGGGGCGTTGTGTTCTCCGGACGGCTCACCTTCGAGTCCGAGGCTTGTGTGGCTACCTCAAGGGGCGTTGCCGAAGAGTTACGACGAGAGGAAATCGAATGCTGGTGACGGTGGATGCCCACCGCGATCGGGACTTCTGGTTGCTCTGGGCGGGTCAGGGGCTGAGCATGGTCGGCTCCGAAGTCGTCATCGTGGCTGCCCCGTTCGTGGCGGTGATCGTGCTGCACGCGTCGGCGCTACAGATCGGAATCCTCAGTGCCGTGCAGACTCTGGCGTTTCTGCTCATCACTCTGCCCGCCGGGATCGTCGTCGACCGTGTCGGTGCGCGCAGAACGATGTGGTGGGCCAACCTGGCACGGACGGGGTTGGCGGGAACGACTGCACTGCTCCTCGCGAGCAGGCACCTCACGTTCAGCACCTTCGTGATCCTGACGGCGGTTGCCGGCTGCAGCGCGGTCTTGTTCGAGGTGGCCTACCCGACCTTCGTGCCACAGATCGTCGACGCGAAGCGGTTGACGGGCGCCAACAGTCGATTGACGGGCACCCAATCGATGGCGCAGGTGCTCGGCCCGCCGTCCGGCGGCGTACTCGTCGGTGCCGTCGGCCCCGCCGGAGCGTTCCTGGTGGACTCCTTGTCCTTCGTGGTCTCCCTCATCACGCTGGGCCTGATTCGAAAAGATCACGGCGACAACCGAATCGAGCAGTCGACTGCGGGCGTGAGGGGTCGCAGCGTGGTGGCTGGCATGACGTTCGTGTGGCGTGACCGAATCCTGCGCGCGGGCATGTTGTGGTCCGGGTGCGCAAACATCTTCGTCGTCATGGTAGAGACCATGGGAGTGCTCTTCCTGCTGCGCGAGCTGCGGTTCTCCGCCGGGGTGGTCGGCGCATTACTCGCGGCCGGTGCTGCCGGTGGTGTCGTCGGCGCGGTGCTGGTGAGGCGGGTGAATCGGCTGCTCGGTTCCGGTCGAGCCACCTGGTTGATGATGACCGCGTTCAGCCTCCCTGGCCTGCTGATCCCGCTCACCGGTCACGGGCCCCGAGCCGTCTTGTTCGGCATCGGGTCGGCCTCGTGGGCGATGTCGGCGACCATCACCTCGGTCAATCTGCTCACCTACCGCCAGGGGGTGGCGCCGGGCGGGATGCTCGGTCAGGTCAACGCCGCCGTCCGCTGGGTCACCTGGGGCACCCTCCCGGCCGGCGGCGTGCTCGGCGGTCTGCTGGCATCGAGTGTCGGAGTCCGCAAGACCCTCTGGATCGCGGTGGTCGGCGGATGTTGCTCCGGACTCTGGCTGCTGTTCTCACCGCTGCGGACGATGCGCGAGCTTCCGGCATCGTGATCCGCCGCCTGGCGAAGAACGGCGCGAACCAACTCGGGCACAGAGAGACTGCGAAGCCAGCGACTCAGCCAGAGACTGGCTGTGCTGCCTCGTCAGATGTCAGCAGGATGACGTTGCCGTCAGGGTCGTCGACCATCGCCGCGAAGGGACCGGAGGTCTTGGTGGGCGACATCCGGCCGTGATACCCGGCCCCGGTCAGCGTCGACCACATCCTCTCCACCTCCGAATCCTCCCCCACGTAGAACTCCAGCAGCTGCTGGTAGCCGCCGCCGGGGCGCACGAACGACGGGTCGTACTGTCCCGCGAAACCCGTCGTGAGCAGCAGACTGACCCCGCTCCCCATCCGGTGCACCGTCACCGGTCGGCCTTCGAGCGGGTCCGGCACGTCGAGCCCCAGTGCTCGGTAGAACGCGATCGAGTTGTCGAGGTCCCGCACCTCGAGCACGACCATGGCGAGTTGGATCTCCATCGGTCGATTGTGCAGCGGTTCGGACCGGAGCATGGGGACAGACCGGCAGCTGATGTCAGAGGTTCGCCCTACTTTCAGCGCATGGCAACCGCGGCGCATGACAACAGTCCCGAGCCCTCGCCCACACTTGCCGACCTGCGGACGGCGTTCCTGTCGTCGTGGGGCTCCGATACCTGCTACCCGGAGTCTGAGCACGAGTGGAGCGACTCCAATCCGGCTCGCGACCAGTGTGGGATGACCGCGCTCGTCGCGCACGACGTTCTGGGTGGCGAGATCACTTTGGCCGAGGTCCACGTGGCGGGCACCAAGGTGGGTCATCACTATTGGAACGTGCTTCCGGACGGCACCACTGTCGACTTCACCGGCGGTCAGTTCCGCCCGGACGAGGTCATCACCAACGCGCACCCCGTGATCCGCCCGCCAGACGCACCGCATCGGCATCGTGACCGGTATGAGCTGCTGCGCTGCAGGGTCCTCGATCACCTTGAGCGCGCGAGAGACGAGACCCTGGAAGCCAGGCAAGCACGTTAGCCGGTGCGACGACATGGCCTGCCGCCATATGGCTCGGTGCTCACACCCTCCTTCCGCTCGCACCTCACGGGCGCGGGGGCGATCGAAAGTCCCAGCCGGGGTGAGCCGTTTCGAGTACCTCGAGATGTTCTTCCCACTTCGCCGTTTCGAAGCGGGTAGGGGCGTCGATCGCGACGTGGCCTCGATGTACGCGAAATCCCCAGCTGAACGCGACAATCGGAGCGGCGGCTCGCGTCACAACTCCGTCCGGGCTGACAGCGAGGTACGAGCGAGCCTGCCAGGTCAGGTCCGCATCAAGACCACGGTGTGGCGCGTCGAAAAGTGTCGGTGCCATCCCGAAGAACGCGTACGGAGTATTGACCCCGTCGAACAGCGCCAAGGGGTCCAGCTCGAAGGTCTCGGGCCGCTGCGAGTCGCTCGACCGGACGAATTGCACCCACCCCATCGCGGCGGCGTACCCGACTCCCGCGTAGTCGATGGATGCCGTGCACATGGGCAGTCCCGCGCCGTCCTCAGGTGACAGATGGGGGTCGAGTGCACCTCGACCCGAGCTGGCTGCGTCCGCGGCGGCCTCCAGTTCGACGCGGACACGGCCCATCGCTCCACGCAGCATGAAGTCGATATCGAGTCTCACCGCAGCAGAGTCACACACGTGGTCACGGGTTGGTGTGAAGCAGCACCCGACAGCTTCCTGCCGCACGTAACATTCTGGATCGATGCAGAATCGGCGTGTGGCCGACGACGCGATGATCCGGCGGGCGAAGTCCTTCGAGTCCGGCGCTGGCGCCTACGAGCGATTTCGGCCTGAATACCCCGAGGCGCTCTTCGATGACCTGCTTGCATCGGCGGGTCCGCTTATAGGACGCGGTGTTCTGGAGGTCGGAGCAGGCACCGGACGGGCCACCCTGCCGCTGGCACGACGCGGAGTTCGCCTGGAGGTGATCGAGCCGTCGCAGGACATGTTGCGAGTCCTGCGGGATCGACTGACCGCGGAGCATCTGCTGGACGCGGTCACGATCCGGCGCGGCACGTTCGAGGACATCGACGTCGCTGAGGCCCCCTTCGGAGTCGTCGTCGCGGGGCAGTCGTTCCACTGGACCGATCCGCGCACCCGATGGTCCAAGCTGGCCACCCTGCTCGGTGAGGACGGCATCGCCTTCCTGTTCTGGAATGCGTGGCATCTCGACCCGACACATCATGATCTGGACGCCGTACGCCGGGTGTATTCAGAGGATGACTCCGGCCTCGTCCCCGATATCGAGGGCGCCAACCCGGTCCACGGCAGCTCCGATGAGGAGCAGATCGCCGCGGACCCGGCCCTCACCACCGCCGTCGCTGCGACGTATCGATGGGACCGCGCACTCCCCGTCCACGACTATCTGAGCCTCCTTTCCACTACTTCCTCGTACGCCGTGGCCGGCCCGGACGACCGCCGACGGCTCTTCACCGCTCTCCGACCTGTGCTGGGCGCGACCGTCCGACTTCGCGGATCGACGCTGTCCCTCTCCACCCGCGCCGCGGGGCGCGGCTGAACGCACCTGGGACGGCGTTCTCACTTGCCGCCGACCACGACCCACTCGGCGTAGAACAGTCCCAGACCTGCCGCGACGCACAGCCCGCAGATGATCCAGAACCGGATGGTGACGGTGACCTGCTCCCACCCGAGCATCTCGAAGTGGTGGTGGATCGGAGTGATTCTGAACAGTCTTTTGCCGACTCCGCCGTTGCTGCCCTTGGTGTACTTGAAGTAGCCCACCTGCAGCATCACTGAAAGCGTCTCGAGGACGAAGAGGCCGCCCAGGATGGGCACGAGCAGCTCGGTGCGGGTCATGATCGCCAGGCCCGCCAGTGCCGCACCCAGGCCGAGGGAGCCGGTGTCGCCCATGAAGATCTGCGCCGGCGACGCGTTCCACCACAGGAAGCCGAAGCAGGCGCCCATCACGCTGGCGGCGACCACAGCCAGGTCGAGCGGGTCGCGCACGTCGTAGCACTGGGACGAGCTCACGAACTGGCAGTTCTGGTTGAACTGCCACACGCTGATCAGCACGTACGCGCCGAACACCATCGCGCACGCCCCAGACGCCTGGCCGTCCAGACCGTCGGTGAGGTTCACGCCGTTGCTGGTGCCGGCGATCATCAGATTGGCCCAGAGCACGAACAGGATGATCCCGATGACGGTGCCGTGGAACGCGAAGTCGAACCAGGTGTCCCGCACGAACGAGATGCGATAGCTGGCCGGGGTGATGCCGCCGCGGGGGAACTTGGTGGCCAGGATCGCGAAGATGACGGCTACGACGGTCTGCCCGATGAGCTTCTGGCTCGACCGTAGGCCGAGCGATCGTTCGCGGGTGATCTTGGTCCAGTCGTCCAGGAAGCCGACGAACCCGATGCCGACCATCAGGAAGAGCACGAGCATCCCGGACACCGTGGGCGCTGACCACGTGAACAGATGGGCCAGCGCGTAGCCGACCACCGAGCCGGTGATGATCACGATGCCGCCCATCTGGGGCGTGCCGCGCTTGGTGTGGTGACTGGTCGGGCCGTCGTCACGGACGAACTGTCCCCAGCCGTTGCGCTTGGCCAGTGAGATGAAGTACCGGGTGCCGACCAGCCCGATGGTGAGCGCGACGAGGGCGCCGATCAGGATCAGCTTCATTGCGGCAGCACTGCCGCAATGACGTGCGCTGCAACGAGTCGGGGCCTACGCGTGCGCCGGTCCATCGTCTTGACAACCCCACCCTGTTCGACGGTGACCGGCCTCGAGAATCGCAGCCTGACCCATGACTGGCTTGGAGGTTACGGCGTCGACAGCGTCTGAAGCGGCATTGGCACCGGCGTGCCTCGGCGCCCGCCTGCAGGCCGGCTCGACCGACCGCGGATTCGTCGGGTCCCCAGCTCAGCGGAACTGGGGACCCGACGAGTCCGCGGGTCCCGCTCGCCGAAACGGCGCAGATCGAGTCAGTCCGAAGAGTCACCCTCCTCCTCCACTGCTTCGGCGGCCCTCGGCCGACGGCGAACGAACAGGAGCACCAGGGCCAGCACGGTCACGACCACGATGCCGCCGCCGACGAGGAGCGGAGCGCGGCTCGACCCGTTCGCAGTGGTGGCTTTCGTCGCCGAGGCGGCCTGCGTCGTCGACGTCGCACACGTCGTGCCGGTCGTCCCTGAGGCCGCGCGAGTGCCGGCTCGGGGTTGATAGGTGAAGCTGATGCTGCTGGTGACCGGATGCCCGTCCGCGGACACGATGCGCCACTCCACGTCGTACCGGCCGCCCTCGCCGAGCTGGGCCGGGACAGTCACCACTCGTCCGAGGACGGCGGGGCAACCGGTCTCGTAGAACCGGCCACCGGGGCCGGTCACCCGCACCCGGTTGCGGATGACCGGCGAGTTGAGCACGACATCGTCGAACGTCAGGGCGATCGAGCCGGGCTGGGAGCGCACCGTGCTGTTGGCGCCGGGCGTGCTGGAGACCAGGTAGTCGTGAGCGGACGCCACGGGCACCACTCCCCCGAGCAGCAACACGGTGAGCACGACCGCCGCGCACCGCGCGACGGCCGTCCGGCGGCCCTTGCCACCGCGGTGACTCACGCCTTGGCCGATCGGATCCTGGTGAGCGCGTACGCCGCGACGACCAACGCGACAGCGCCGACTCCGATACCGGCAACCCCCAACCACTGGCCGGACGAATCCCCTGAAGCGGTCGTTGCTTGCCGGGGTGCGGCTGCGACCGTTGCAGCCGGATCCGCCGCGCCGGTCGCCGACGCCGCGGAGCCGCCGGGCGGCGCGCTCTTGATGTAGAGCATCGGTGCGGGATGCTCGGGCTCGGCGCCCGAGGACGGCGTCGACTCATCCCAGTTCACGACCGATCCGTCGGTGTAGGTCTGCTGGGCGGAGAGCTTGAGACTGCCCACATCGGGCACCGGCCCCACCGAGATCGCGAACGTCTGGAACTGCCCCGGCGCGATCCGGGCTGCGGATGTCGAGGCCGTCCAGGTGATGCGGGTCGGCGCCTCGGTGATCGTCGCGTCGTCGGTCTTGATCGGCGTTGCGAGCTTGCTGGTGGTGACCTGCACCGACCACCCCGGCACCGGCTGGTAGGACACCGAACCAAACGGGTGGTCCGTCGGAAGGGTGAGCACCAGTCGATCCGTGGAGGCGGTCGCCGATTCGGTGGGCACCTTGAAGGTCAAGGTGGCGTACGACCCGGGCGCTGCGGTGGTGGGCGTGACGCGTACGTGCGCCTGCGCCGCGGCGGCCGGTGCCAGCACCGCCAGAAGCGTCGCAGCGCCGGCGGCGGCAGTGCGCGCGGTCGTACGACGGACGGTGGAGGGGATGTGCTGCTGATGCATGGTGTTCCTTCGTATGAGGGGTGGCGGCAGGCGGCAGGACGCCGCACGGCAGCGAGAGGTCTGTGCAGACACGCGGGATCGCACCTCGTGCCACGTAGGGCAGCACGGACGGCACGTCGCACGAGCGAGATGGCACTCGGGTTCGACGCCGGACGGCGCCCCGACCTACCCGCGACGTCGCCGTCGCCGGGTCGGCAAGGATCCGCAGCTCACGGCGTGACGCGGCAGCGGACTAGACGACCGCCAGCGGAGGGCCTCGGCGGCCGATGCCGCCGAGCACGTGACCGGCATGGGTGGCAGCGAGGACCCTGCTCGCTCGCACGTGACTCATGCGTACGGCGGGTGCCATCCTGACGGCCGCGACGGGAAGGAACGCTCGCACCAGGCGGGCAACGAACCACACGGCCTGTTCACCGCGAGCGAGAACGACTGCCGTCAGGGCGGTTGCGACCACGTGCGCCAGCAACATCCACCCGCCGATGTGGAGCAGATCGGGGCCCGGACCGGCTGCGGCGTGGCCGTTCATCGACATCGACATCGGCGCCGACGCGGGTCCTGCCATGGGCGGCCCCACAATCATCAGCCCCACGTGCAGTGCCAGTTGCAGCCCGCCGAGCAGACCGGCGATCGCGGCCCGGCCGAGTCGGCGGGACGTGCACGCCCAGCAGACAGCGAACGTGATCAGGGCGAGCCACCCACATCGGGCAGCGCCGGGAAGGGTGCCCCCTCCGACTCTGTGGGCCCCGACGGCCAGACCCAAAGCCGTCACGGCCACCACGGCGGCGCGAGCCGACCGTAGCCAACCGCGCGTCGGAGAGCTCACCTTCCGCAGTGTAGGCAGCGAGGGTGCACCCGATCGCCGCGGTGCCGGTCGTCAGGCCGGCATCGCGACCACCTCGCCGGATTCCCGCAATTCGCGGGAACCCGGTGAGGTAGTCGCAGCCACGTCTTCGGTCGGCTCTAGATGCGTCCGTCGAGCCACAGGTGCCACTGCCGGACCCACTCGATGCGCAGCAGACCATTCTGCTGCCAGGGGTCGCCGCTGAAGTGGCGGCGTACGGACGCCTCGTCATCCGCCTCGACGAAGTGCAGGATGTGTTCGCCCTCCCCGAGCGGCCCACCGAGCACGATCACCCCGTCCGCGACCAGACCGTCCATGTACTTCGCATGGGTCTCCCAGACCGATTGCTGCCTGATGTCGAGAGCGTCGTCCCACGCCGGTCCCGGGCCGATCAGCACAGCGAACTCGGTGGTCGTCGCGGCGGTCGGATCGGCTTGCCGGGCGGTGGCGACACCGCTCGACGTTCGGCTGTGCCGGGTGTCGGGCGAGCTGGCCTCGTGACATTCATACAGGTCTCGTAATAATGCAGACTCGGCGCAGTGATGGGTCAACTCCTCGATCACGTGCAGCACGTAGGAGCGACGAGTCGCTGTCCCGTACTCCCCCGCCGGGGCTCCGATGGCTGTGGACAGATCGATGTCGTCACGTACGACGAGGGCGCGCCAGCGGGTGTACGCCTCCTCGGCTGCGGCCATCGCGTCGGAGGCGCCGACCGGGTCGGGGCGTGGACCTTCGACGGGTGCCCTCACTCCGAGCCATGTCCAATTGCGTTCCTGGGCCAACATGTCGGTGACGTGGCCTAACCTCCACCGGATGCTGATCCGCGTCTCCGGCGCCGGACACCACGCCCACTCCTCGTCGCTGAGACCCGACATGCGCGCCCCGAAACGGGCCCACACGTGGTCAGCCAACTCCACGATGTCGTCCTGCGAAGAGGTCATCCGCCGAGTATCCGCGCGATCGCGTGGGGCTGCCACGGTGACGCCTCGATGAGAGCCAGTGGCCGCGTCGACCCGTTCCGGGCGCGAGACGTGGTCGGCGAGCTGTGTGCCCATGATCGGGGCGGGCGAGGACTGGGTCAGCGGGTACGAACCCCGGTGCGGATGCTGCCCGTTGCTGGACAGCCCGGCGAGCCGATTGGTCGAGTACGGACCAGAGCACCCGAGCACCAGCGCGGACCACCTCTCCACGACGTACCGGGTGGAGCTGGACGTGCAGACCGGAGTCGTCGTGCGGATCGATGCCCTGGACGGCGCCGCGGGCTTGGTGCTGAGCAACGAGATCCACGGTGTCGACACGTATCTCGCACCACCAGGACCGTCATCTTCATAAGCCGATGAGCGCCGAGGTGTGACACTGCTCGAATGCAGTCCTTCGAGAGCAGCCGGCTCCTGTTGCGGTCCTGGTCAGCCGACGATGTCGACTTCGTCTTCGACATGTACTCGCGGTGGGAGGTGCAGCGATTCATCGGCCGCGCCCCGAAGGTCATGACCGATCGCCGCGACGCCGAGGCCGCGATCGAGCGATGGACCGGCGGGGACCACCCGACGTACGGGATCTGGGCCGTGCAGCACCGCGAGGAGGGCCACTTGCTCGGCACCCTGATGCTCAAGCCGATCCCTGCGTCCGGTGACGACGACCCACTGCCCGACTCCGGCGATGTCGAGATCGGCTGGCATCTGCACCCGGACGCATGGGGTCACGGGTACGCCTCCGAAGGGGGCGCTCGCGCGCTGCAGCATGCCTTCGACTCCGGGCTCGCCCGGGTCGTCGCGGTGACGTTCGAGGCCAACACCGCGTCCCAGGCCGTCGCCAGGCGCATCGGCATGACTCACGAAGGCGCGACCGACCGCTACTACAACATGACCTGCGAGCTGTTCACCGCCACGCATCCCGGATCGGGCTCGGATCGGATCGCCTCGTCGATCTGAGTCCCCTCACCCTGGTGTTCTCAGATGCGCGCGGCGCGAAACGGTGACACATACAGCCCGACTGCTACAGCGCCGAAGATGACGGCCGCGACGAGAAGCGACACTCGTGTCCCCGCACCGGTCACGAGTACGCCTGCCACCGGGGCGGCCACGACGATGACGGCCCGGTTCATCGCGCGCATCGTGGTGTTGGTGCGAGCCTGCAGATGGTCGGCCGTCAGGGCCTGTCGGTAGCTCGTCTCGTGGGAGTTGCTCAACCCCATCGCGAGGCCGTGGCACGCCTGGCCGGCTCCGAGCACGAACGTCGCGGCCCACGCCTCGTTCCCGACACCCGCAATCGCCATTACGACGACGCCGAACGTCGTCAGCGTGTGGGCGGCGATGACCGCGCCCCCGGTGCCGAGCCGATGACCCACGGCGGTGCTGATCGTCGCACCGAGCACCGCGCCCGCACCTGCGAGAGCGGCGGCGATCCCGAACTGCAGGACCGACAGGTGCAGGGTCCGCAGCGCGAACGTCGGCACGGCAACCCCGAGGATCGCGTTCGCCGCGAACCAGCCGTGGGTCCCGATCGCCAGCCAGCGCAACGGTGCACCCCGGTAGATCCATCGCACACCCTCGCGGATCTCGGTGTGCAGCCTCGCCCGGGACACGACCTCGGGCGCCGGCTCCGCACTGCGCAGGGAGGCCATCATCGCGGCCGAGTACAGGTAGCTGGCCGCATCGACGAGGATGGCGAGCGGGGCACCGAACACATTGATCAGGACACCCGCGATCGCCGGGCCTGCGGTCTGCGCCACCGCATCGGAGCCGTCGAGACGCGCGTGCGCGCGCTGCAGGTCCTGGCGTGCGATCAGTCGCGGCAGGAACGCCATCGAGGCGGCGTCGTTGAAGAGGGCCGCCGAGCTGTAGAGGGCGACGATCACCAGCAGAACGGGCAGCGACAGCATCCCGAGCGCCCAGGTCAAGGGGATGAAGCCGATCAGCACCCCGCAAGCGAGGTCGGTGCCCACCATGAGCGGCTGCCGGCGTCGACGATCGACCAGCGCACCGGCGTACAACCCGAGGATGAGGTACGGCGCCCAGCGGATCGAGTTGAGCCATCCGACGTCCTGAGCGCCGCCGTGCAGCGTCCGCAGGACCAGCACCTGCAGACCCAGCAGCGTGACGTAGGTGCCGAACGACGAGACGGACTCCCCCAGCCACAAGCGCCAGAACATTCGCGGGAGCGTGCCTTGACGCGGTGCGGGCGCCGCCGACATACCGGCACCCTATGTGCCCTCGGGCACAGCGACGCTCAGTCGCCGATGTGCAGCGACAGCTACACGTCCGCCGCGTTCGGATCACCCGATGCACCAGCATCGATCCGCGTTACCGTGAAACCTTCGCGCTCGTAGAACCGGTCGCGACGCTGCTCGCAACGTCGTCGGTGGTCGCCGCGCGCAGGAGCTCCATGCGGCCGGGATGCGCGCGACCTGGTCGTCGCCTCCGGGAACGTGCGGTGGGAAGGCGGCCCGCTGACGGCCCCCGTCCGACGTGGGGCCGGGCTGGCTCCGGGTCAGGCCGAACGGACGAGGTCGGGCACGTCGGGCAGGCGCCGATAACCTGCCGACTCGTACGTCGCCACCCCGCCGCCGTTGGCGGCCCGGGTGCAGACCGTCGCGCTCGACGAGCCCATGTCCCGAAGGGCGGCTGCCGCGGCGACGCAGATCGCCCTCCCGTAACCGTGGCCGCGATGGTCCGGGTGGACCCCCATCGGCTCCAGCAGACCCGGCCTGCCGCGACCTGCGGACCACACCGTCACCGCGGCCACCGCATCGCCATGCTCGTCGTACGCCAGGAGCGACCGGGCGTCGGCGTACGGCAGACCCTCCGCCATCGCGTGCCAACGCTCGTCGGTGAATCGGGCGCTGTCGAACGCCGAGCGGTGCACGGCCGTGTGCGCAGCGACGCGATCCGGTCCGACGAGCTCGATCCGCACCCCCGGGTCACCCACCGGTTCGGCGAGATCACGGGCGAGCGGGGTCCACTGTTCGCCGGGCGCCCACCCCGCATCGCTGAGGAGCCCGCCCAGCACCGCTGCGTCTCGCGCTTCGACGGCCACCTCGCCTTCAGGCAGGACACCGCGATCCACTCGTGTGATGTCGGCGGTCATCTGCTGGGCCAACTCATCGTCGTCCTGAGCCGCGGGCGCGATCGTGAGTCGTAGGACACCAGGTCCGTCCAGCAGGCCGACGGCGAGGATGCGGCCGTCACGGCTCCAGGTCCGCACGGCTGCGGCCGTCGCTTCGGCGCCGGTGGTCCAGCGCCAGCCGAGGTCGCCCGGATGCAGCGGCACGGTCTTCGCGTCGTACTGCCATTCCCTCAGGGCGCGAACGGCGTCGCCGAGATCGTCGACATCCGGGGTGTGCATCGTGACCATCATGCTCTGATCACACACGAGGCCACCCCGCGAACGCACCTTGTTTTCGAGGGCGGCCCACATGGGGGGCGGCCGGCCGCGACCTCCAGTCAGCCGACCGCCGGGACTACACGGCGGGTCAGTGCTCGCGCCAGCAGGCCAGCACGAACGAGGCCACCGTGTAGGCGAAGTCCTTGCGGGTCGTCTTCTCGACCCCGACCACCGGCTTCATGGCGGTCGCGTCGACCTCGAGCGTGAGGTTGTCCCGCACGAACGACGCAGTCCCGCCGGCCGTCTCGTACGCGGGGAGACCTAGCGACGCGAGACCGCTCAGAGTGGACGCCTTCGCCGCGGCGGCCTTGCGGGAGTCGAAATAGGCGCTGGCCGTCGTGTCGTTCGTGGACTGCTTGACCCGCAGGACCAGATTGCCGTCGGCCAGGGCATAGGTGCAGGTGAAGAGGTTGTCCGCCCACTTGCTGGTGCCCTTGGGGGTCGCACTCAGCTTGAGCGAATCCCTGATGTTGGTCGGGACGTCGCCACCGCACACCATCAGCGCCTTCTTCGGCGGCGTCGCCCCCATGGTCTGGCCCGGCGCCATCGACATGCCCGCCATCGAACCTGCCGAACTGGACGACGACGAACTCGTCGAGGGCGTGGACGGGGTCGTCGATTTCGAGGTCGACGAAGCGGAGGTAGTGGTGGGCGACGTGCCGCTCGTGGAGGAGCTTCCGCACCCGGTGAGCACGAGGGGTGCGGCGGCCAGGACGACGATCGCCGTGCTGCGGAGCTTCATGATCATCCTTCGACGGGCGAGACGCGATGACGTGCACGTGGGCGGACCGCCGCGCTGCCGCCTGGGCCGGGCAGCAGTCGCGGTGGTCGCCGGTGGTTCGTAGAGGCCAGCCTGCCGGATTGGCCCCGACAACGTACGCACGGCCTCCTGCGGCTCTTCCGCGGACGCCATCCGCCGCGAGCAGCCGGTGTCGAGGACACCTCGGCGTGTCGCACCGAAGGCTCGGAGCGCCTCAGCGCAGGGTGCGGTCCAGCACGGCGCGCAGTTCGCTGAACGACCGCTCCGTGGCCTCGTGGTCGTAGGCCGCCGTGTCGGACATCGAGTAGCCGTGCGGCGCGCCGGTGTAGACCTCGTTGCTCGCGGTGAGGTGTGCATCGTCCAGCGCCTCGCCGAGAGTGCGCACGTTCTCCGGCGTCATCGAACGGTCGTTGTCGGCGTGCCCGAAGACGAACTCCGCGCGCGCCGTCGACAGGCTGGCGTGCGGGCTGTCCGCGTCCTCGGTCACCAGTCCCCCGCCGTGGAATCCCGCGCACGCGGCGACCAGGTCGGGGTGGTCGCCGGCGGCGCGGACGGCGAGACGTGCGCCCATGCAGTAACCGACGACGCCCACCGGGGTGCTCACGTCGTCCCGGGATGTCAGTGCTTCGAGCCACGCGTCGGTGTCCGGGCGCGACTGGTCGGGAGTGAGCCCGTGCACGCGAGGCATCGCCTTCTCGAAGAACGCGGTGCGGGCCTCATCGGAGTCGAGCTCCCCGGCGGGTGACGTCTGCGCGGCCGTACCGTCGCGGTAGAAGACGTTCGGCACCAGGACGACGTATCCCCATGAGGCGATCCGGTCGGCCATCTCGTGCAACCGCGGCCTCAGGCCGATGGCGTCCATGTAGAAGAGCACGCCGGGGTGGGTGCCGCCCCCGTCCGGCGTGGACACCCATGCCTCGGCCGGACCGGACGCTGCCTGCACTTCGATCATCATGGGGTCGGACGTTACATAGGCAGCCTGACCATCTCGATGGCGGGTGTCACCATGGCTCGATTGACCAGATCCGCTGGGCCGTAGGGTGCACGTTCTCGGGTCATGCCCCAGCGACCCGGCACCGGACACGCGGCATGACGCTGACGGCGTTCACGTTCGTTGACGGCGTTCAAAGGCCGTCAACGGACGCGAACGCCGTCAGGGTGAAAGCAAGCGGGGAGCGCAGAGCACGGAGGCCCGGGCGGGATACGAGCAGGTCAGAGGGCGATGCCGAGCAGCGCGTCGACGGCCCGCGCCACCGCCGGCGAACCGCCGTCTGCAGTGGCCGCCGTGCACCATTCGTCGATCAGCTGCAGTGCACGCGGCGCGTCCAGGTCGTCGCAGAGCGCGCGACGGATGCCGTCGACGAGCACTTCGGCGCCTTCATCCGCACCGCGGGTCACCGCGGCCCGCCAACGCTCGAGCCGCTGCTCGGCCGCAGCGAGCAGCTCGGGGGTGTACTCCCATTCGGTGCGGTAGTGCTGGTCGAGCAGCACGAGGCGCACCGCCATCGGGTCGTGCCCGGCGCGGGTCAGCTCCGACACCCGCACCAGGTTGCCCTTGGACTTGCTCATCTTCTCGCCGTCGTAGCCGACCATGGCCTGACGGGCGTAGTGCTCGGCGAACGGCTTGTCACCGGTGAGTGCCACGGCCTGCACCGCACTCATCTCGTGGTGCGGGAAGCGCAGGTCGGTCCCGCCGCCCTGCAGCTCGAAACCCATGCCGAGGTGGTCGAGCGCGATGGTGGTGCACTCCACGTGCCAGCCCGGGCGACCCGGGCCGACCGCGCCGCCGTCCCACGACGGCTCGCCCTCACGGGCACCACGCCACAAGAGGGGATCGAGCTGGTCACGCTTGCCGGCACGGTCGGGGTCTCCCCCACGGTCGGCGAAGACGGACATCATCTGGGCGCGGTCCCATCCGCTGACGTCGCCGAACGACGACTGCTGGGACACGTCGAGGTAGACGTCGGCCGCGCCGTCCAACGCGTCGTCGCCCTCGGGGATCGCAACGGTGTACGCCGCGCCGGAGGCGAGCAGTCGGCTGACAACGTCGACGTGCCGCGGCATCGTCTCGACCACGCTGACGAAGTGGTCCGGCGCGAGCACCCGCAACGCCGTCATGTCGTCCTGGAAGAGCGACACCTCACGGTGAGCGAGGTCGCGCCAGTCGATGCCGTCGCGGGCGGCGCGCTCCAGGAGCGGGTCGTCGATGTCGGTGACGTTCTGCACGTAGAGCACCTGGCGCCCGGCGTCGAGCCAGACGCGAGCCGCCAGGTCGAAGGTCACGTACGTCGCGGCGTGACCGAGGTGCGTGGCGTCGTACGGCGTGATCCCGCAGACGTACATCCGGGCGGTGTCGTCGCGCAGCTCGACGGTGTCGAGCGCACCGGTGACCGGGTTGTGCAACCTCAGGTCCTGGCCGCTGCCCTCGATGGTGGGAATCTTCGGAGAGGGCCACGACTTCACGCCGGTCAGCCTATCCGGGTCACCAGAGCGGCCACGGAAGAGGTGTACGCCCCTCAGGCACCTTCGGGTAGGTCTCCTCCCGCAGCAGCCGGGCACACCGTGACCGCAGGGCCTCGAGCTCGACCTCCGTCAGCAGTCCTTCGAGGGGTTTGTCCTCCCGCAGGAACGTCGCGAGCCGCTCCAGGCGCAGCAGGTTCTCCTGGTCGATCGGGTCGCCGGCGAAACCCCAGAGGCAGGTCCGCAGCTTCGGTGCGGAGTTGAAGCAGAGTCCCTGGTCGATCGCCCACACCCGGCCCTCGTCCACGATGATCGCGCTGGCCTTGCGGTCCGCGTTGTTCATGACCGCGTCGAGCACGGCGAGGTCGCGTAGCGCCTGAGTGGTCGAGTGCGACACGATCTGGGACCGGTCGTAGTCGTCGAGCACCGACCAGATGGGCACGTAGCCCTCGGGCACGTCCGAGCCCCGGTCGACCCGCAACAGCTCGTGATCGGGCCGTTCGTCCAGCGGACCGACCCACTGCTGCACCGAGCCCGCACCGAGGGGGCCTTCGCGCAGGACCGTCGGAGGCACGAGGTCCCAGCCGCCGACGTCGGACACCGTGAACGCCGCCACCTCGCGGGCGGCCAGGGAGTCATCCGGGAAGTCCCACAAGGGACGCTCCCCGCGAATCGGCTTGTAGACAGCGGCGATCGGGTCGTCGATGCCGGCCCAGACCCGCAGTGCGACGTTGGAGGCGTCGACCAACCGGCCCTCGATCTCCAACTCGCCCTCGCCCAGAATCGCGAGGATGTCGTCGGAGCTAGCGTCGGTAGCCGTTGGCACGGGGGCAGACATGGCCGGTGGGTTCGAGGGGTTCTCCACAGAACGGGCACGGCGGACGGCCGCTCGCGACGGCGGCCAGGCTGCGGCGGGCGAACTCGCGTGCCAACTCGGGTCGAAGGACGACCCGCATCAGGCTCGCGTCCGGCTCGGTCACCTCGACGAGGTCGGCGCCGGTCTCGTCGGGTTCGAGTGACACCTCGCGGTCGTGGCACTCGATGATGACCACCTTGCGGTCGGCCTCCCACGCCAGGCTCATGGTGCTGACCCGGAACTCGTCGTCGATGGGCGTGCTCAGCGGGTCGTTGTCCTGCGGAGCCTGCGGGACGTCGGCGGTCGCGTCGACCTCGTCGAGCAGGTCGTTGACGCGCTCGGCGAGCACCGCCACCTGCTCCTTCTCCAGCGACACGGACACCACAGCGCGGCCCTGGACGGCCTGCAGGAAGAAGGTGCGTCCTCCGGGTGGGCCCACGGTGCCGGCCACGAACCGGTCCGGGTGCTCGAACTCCAACAAACGCATGCTCAGACTCTAATCGGCGACATCGACGGCAGATGACCCGGTGGACCCGGTCGCGACCGTGTCGTGACCTGCGGCCCCGCCCGCGCTGTCGGAGCCGGTCGTCGCCGTGTCCTGATCGGACTCCACCGGGACTCCGGTGGAGCCACCGGGGGTGGCGTCACCGCTGGACTCCTGCTTGGTCGGCATGAGATCCGCGACGTCGCGCGCCTGGTCGTTGACGCGTACGACGAACGGCCGGTTCGGGGTGTAGCGCACCACCGACAGCGACGCCGGGCCCGTCATGATCCGCTGGAACTGGTCGAGGTGCAGTCCGAGCGCGTCCGCCAGGATCGCCTTGATCACGTCACCGTGCGAGACCGCGCACCAGACCGCCTGGTTGCCGTGCTGGGCCTCGATCTCCGCGTCCAACCGTCGTACCGCGGCGACCGCGCGGGCGTGCATCCCCGCCAGCGATTCGGACTCGAAGTCCTCAGAAGGAGGGAAGACGGCACCCGCCGGGTGGTCCTGCACGGTGCGCCACAGCGGTTCCTTGGCGAGCTCGGAGATCTTGCGGCCGGTCCACGCGCCGTACTTGCACTCCCCCAGGTCCTCGTCGGTCTCGACCTGGAGACCGGCGTGGGGAGCGGCCACGGCGGCGGCCGTCTCCTGGCAGCGTTCGAGCGGACTGGAGACGATGCGCGCCAGCGGGAGGTCCGCGAGCTGCTCGGACAGCCGCTTGACCTGCTCCCGGCCGGTGTCGTCGAGGTGGACGTCGGGTGTCCAACCGGCAAGGACACCGGCAGTATTGGCCGAACTGCGGCCGTGGCGAAGGAGCAGAAGGGTCGCCATCAGTCGGCGAGACCCTCGCCGTCGAGCACCTCGCGCATGAGCACCAGGGTGGCCAGCCGATCCTCGAGCGTGTCGCCGACCGGCGCGACGTTGATGGTCGTGACGCCCGCCTCGGCGTACCGGTGCAGCCGCTGCGCGATGCGGTCGCGCGGCCCGATCAGCGAGGTCTGGTCGATGAAGTCCCGTGGGACGGCTGCGGCGGCCTCGCGGTGCTGGCGCTGCAGGTAGAGGTCCTGCACCGTGCCGGCCTCCTGCTCGAAGCCCATCCGCACGGCGAGCTTGTTGTAGAAGTTCTTGTCCCGCGAGCCCATCCCGCCGATGTAGAGGGCGGCGTTCGCGCGCAGCCGGTCAGCCGCGACGTCCAGGTCGTCGTCGACGCTCACGCTCACGGAGGCGGCGACGTCGAAACCGGCCAGGTCGTCGTGACCGGCCTTCTGACGGCCGGCCAGGATCGCGGCGAGCTGCTCGCCGACGTACTCGGGGCTGACGAAGATGCCGAGCCAGCCGTCGGCGATCTCGCCGGTCAGCTGCAGGTTCTTGGGGCCGATCGATGCGAGGTAGATCGGCACGTTGGGGCGCTCAGGCAGCAGGAGCAGGCGCAGTGCCTTGCCCGGGCCGTCGGGCAGGGGCAGCTGGAAGTGCTTGCCCTCGTGCTCGACGTTCTTGCGGGCGAACGCCGCCCGGATGATCTCGACGTACTCCCTCGTGCGGCCCAGCGGATCGTTGAAGCGCACGCCGTGCCAGCCCTCGCTGACCTGCGGACCGGACACGCCGAGCCCCAGGTGGAACTTCCCACCGGTGATCCGGTCGAGCGTGGCGGCGGTCATCGCGGTCATCGCGGGTGTCCGCGCCGGGATCTGCATGATGGCGCTGCCCCACCCCATCTGCGGGGTGTGCGCTGCGAGGTACCCCGCGAGGGAGGGGATGTCGGAGCCGTACGCCTCGGCGAGCCACGCCACGGCGTACCCCTGGCGATCCGCCTCGCGCGAGAGGGTCACCATGCTCTCCAGGTCGTCCGTGCCGGTCGTGCCCCAGTAGCCGAGGTTGAGCCCAAGTCGCATGGACCAGACGCTAACGCACCGGCTTCGGGGCCTACGGTGTGCACCGTGCGCATGCGAACGGTGGGACGGTCCGGTCTGCGGGTGGGTGCCCTGGCGCTCGGCACGATGGGGTGGGGCAGTGAGGTCGACCAGGACACGGCGACCGAGCTGTTGGACGCTTTCCGCGACGCAGGCGGCACCCTGCTCGACACCGCGTACGGGTACGGCGACGGCGCCAGCGAGGAGATCCTGGGATCGCTGACCGCGTCCTGCCGCGAGGAGTTCGTGCTGGCCACGAAGGCCGGGATATCCCGCACCACCGGCACGCGCGTCGTCGACACCTCGCGCGGCACCCTGCTGGACCAGCTCGATGCCTCCCTGCGCCGGCTGCGCACCGACCACGTGGATCTGTGGATTGTGCACGCCTGGGGCGACAACGCTCCCATCGAGGAGACGGTCTCGGCGATGGCGTACGCCGTCTCGTCCGGGCGCGCCCGGTACGTCGGGATCTCCAACCACAACGGCTGGCAGCTGGCGCGGATGGCGACGCTGCTGCAGGCCGAGGGGGTGCCGGTCGTGGCCGATCAGATCGAGTACAGCCTGGTCGCCCGGACCGCCGACGCCGACGTGCTGCCGGCGGCCGAGCACCTGGGCACCGGGATCCTCGCCTGGGCGCCGCTGGGCGGCGGGGTGCTGACCGGCAAGTACCGACACGGGGTCCCGGCCGACTCACGCGCCGCGGGTGGGCGTCACGACAACTGGGCGCGTCGACGCGTGGACACCGGCTCGGGCACGATCGTGGACGCCGTCGCGACCGCCGCCGAGGGGCTGCGGATCAGTCCGGTGCAGGTGGCGCTGACGTGGCTGCGGGAGCGGCCGGGCATCGCCACGGCGATCGTGGGCGCGCGGACTCCGGGACAGCTGCGGATGGCCCTGGGCAGTGACGTGATCGACCTGCCCGATCAGGTCCGGGACGCACTCGACGAGGTGTCGCTGCACGCCGAATGACGGCGTGAGCGACTCGGCGGCGCACGCGCGGGCCGATATGCCTCAGCGACCTGGCGTGGCCGGGCCCGACTCGAACTCGACGTCCTCGTCGTCCAGGTCCTCGGCGGCGTCCTCGTCCGGATCGTCGAGCTCGGAATCCTCGAGATCGTCCGAGGCCTCGTCGTCATCGTCGTCCAGGTCGTCGTCGTCGAGGTCGTCCTCGTCCTCGTCGCCTTCGTAGACCTCCAGGGGCGTGACCTCGCCGAACGCATCCATCAACGACTCGTCGTACGCGTCGAAGGCGTCGGCGACCCGGCGGTACGCCTCGACGACCGCGGGATCGTTCTCGCCCCGCCGCGCGCGTGATGCGGCCAGGTGCTCCTCGAGCGCGTCGGTGAAGCGCTGCAGTGCAACTCGCGGATCGATGGGCATGCCCCCGACCGTATCGGGTGTGTCGCACAATAGGCAGTCATGATCGAGTACGAGTACCGCATGCTGCGCTTCCCGCGGCACGCGAGCCGGGGTGACATCCGCCAGATCCTGGCGGATGAGGCCGAGTACGGCCACTGGGAGCTCGCGCGCGTCCGCCTCTACATCGGCGGTCATCGCCGAGTGTGGCTGCGTCGCAAGATCATCCGCGTGCAGCGCACGGCCTGACGACGTCCCGCGCGGCGCAGACCGTCAGCAGTCGGCGAGGAAGCCGCCCAGCACCCGCGTGCCGAACTTCAGCGCGTCTACCGGCACCCGCTCGTCGACCCCGTGGAACATCGACGAGAAGTCCAGGTCCGCGGGCAGCCGCAGCGGAGCGAATCCGTAGCCGGTGATGCCGAGGGTGGCCAACGCCTTGTTGTCGGTGCCACCGGAGAGGCAGTACGGCAGGATCGCGGCGCCAGGGTCCTCGGCGAGGAGCGCCTGCTTCATCTTCTCCACGAGCGGCGCGTCGTACGGCGCCTCCAGCGCGATGTCCTTGTGCACGACCTCGACCTCGACGTGCTCACCGGCCAGCTCGGAGATGATCGACATCATCTCCTCCTCGTGACCGGGCAGGAAGCGGCAGTCCAGCGACGCGCTCGCGCTCTGCGGGATGACGTTGTGCTTGTAGCCGGCGTTCAGCATCGTGAAGTTCGCGGTGTTGCGCAGCGTGGCGTTGACGAACGCCGACGCGCCGGCCAGGTCGGGCAGCAGATCGTCGATCGAGTCGTCGTCGTAGGGCTTGCCGGTCAGGTCCGACAAGCCGTCGAACAGGTCGCGGACCGAGGCGATGAACTCTCGCGGCCACGGGTGCGCGTCGATGCGCGCGATCGCGGCGGCGAGGTGCACCACGGCGTTGTCGTCGGCGACCAGGGATCCGTGCCCGGCGCGGCCGTGGGCGCGCAGCGTGAGCCAGGCGATGCCCTTCTCCGCCGTCTGCAGCAGATAGGCGCGCTGGTCGGCACCCTCCTTGTTGCGGACAGTGACGGAGTAGCCGCCCACCTCGCTGATCGCCTCGGTCACGCCCTCGAAGAGGTCGGCGCGGTTCTGTACGAGCCATTGCGAGCCCTTGACGCCGCCGGCCTCCTCGTCGGCCAGGAACCCGATGACGAGGTCGCGTGCGGGCTTCTTGCCGGTGCGGGCCAGCTCGCGCACGCAGGCCAGGATCATTGCGTCCATGTCCTTCATGTCGACCGCGCCACGGCCCCATACGCAGTCGTCGCGGATCTCGGCGCCGAACGGATCGGCCGACCAGTCCTCGGCGTTCGCGGGGACGACATCGAGGTGGCCGTGCACGGCCAGGGCGCCCCTCTCGGAGTCCTCGCCCTCGATCCGGACCAGCACGCTCGCCCGGCCGGGCTCGCTCTCGACGAGCTCGGGCTCGAGGCCGACCTCCTCGAGGCGGCCCATGACGTACTCGGCGGCCTTGCGCTCCCCCGGGCCGCTGCCGTCGCCGTAGTTGCTGGTGTCGATGCCGATCAGGTCCTGGCAGAGCTGGACGACCTCGTCTTCGGGCTGCACGTCAGTCATGACTCCCACTGTGCCACCTCGCGCACCAGCGCCACGGTGTCGGCCTCCTCGGCCCGCTTGTCGTCGCGATACCGCAGCACGCGGGCGAAACGCAGCGCCATCCCGCCTGGGTAGCGGGTCGAGCGCTGGACACCGTCGAAGGCGATCTCGACGACCTGTTCGGGTCGCACCGTCACGGTCAACCCGTCGTCCTCGGTGGCCAGCTCGGTGAAGCGCTCGGTCTGCCACGCCAGCATCTCGTCGGTCATCCCCTTGAACGTCTTGCCCAGCATCACGAACTCGCCCGACTCCGGATCGCGAGCGCCGAGGTGGATGTTGGACAGCAGGCCGGTGCGCCGTCCGCTGCCGCGCTCGACGGCCAGCACCACGAGATCGAGGGTGTGCCGGGGTTTGACCTTCACCCACCCCGCACCGCGACGCCCGGCGGCGTACGGCGCATCGAGCGACTTGACGACCACGCCTTCGTGGCCGGCCGACACCTTCTCCTGGAAGAACCGCTGCGCGACCTCCGGATCCGCGGTCTGCACCCGTGGGATCAGGTAGTCCTGCGGCACCAGCGTGGTCAGCCGCTCCCAACGCTCGCGCGCGGGTGCGTCGATCAGGTCGTCGCCGTCGATGTGCAGCACATCGAAGAACCACGGCGTCACGGGTGTCTCCACCCGCAGCTGCGCCGGGTCCTTGCGGCTCGCGGTGCGAGCGCCGGTCACCTGGAAGGGTTGCGGGACCCCGTCCTCGCGCAGTGCGATCACCTCACCGTCGAGCACCAGTTGCTCGCCGGGGAGGGCGAGCACCGCCTCGACGATCTCCGGGAGCCGGTCGGTGACCTCCTCCAGGCTGCGAGTGAAGAGGCGGACCTCCTCGTCCAGCTTGTGGGCCTGGATGCGGATGCCGTCGAGCTTGCACTCCACCCCCACGGCGTCGCCCGGAGTCGTGACCGCCTGCATCGCGTCGCCCACGGTGGTCGCCGACGCCGCCAGCATGGACCGCAGTGGACGCCCTGGCACCAGACCGATCTCCGCGAGCGCCGGCGCACCCCCGCGGAGCGCTGCCGAGGCGACCGGCGCCGTGAAGCCGGCCAGCATGACCGCGCGTCGTACTGCCGGCGCCGGCACCTGCGCGGCCGACGCGATCGCCGCCAGCATGACGCCGTCCTGGGCGCCCTGGCGCAGCTCTCCGGTGATGAGGCCTTTGAGGAAGGTCTGCTCGGCGGCGGTGGCCGACGCGAGCAGGGTGCGTAGGATCTGCTCGCGAGCACCCGCCGAACCGGGTCCGCCGGCGTCCGCGAGCTGCTCCATGGCCTCGTCGGTCTGCGCGACGGTGAGGCCAGGCGTCGCGGACGGCGCCGGGGTCGCCGCGAGCGTGCGGTATCCCACGCCGACTCGGCGTTGCGGCAGCACACCCGAGAGGTACGCCGCGACGACCTCCACCTCGTCCGGCTCCACCTCAGCGGCGGCGGCCAGCACTTCGGCGACCAGCTGGGTCTTGGCGTTGCGCGAGCGCGTGGCCCCTACCTGTGCGGAGACGGCGACCAGATCTGCGAGCAGCATCCGCCCAGTGTGCTGCTGCCCTCCGACACCCGGCGTCAGGGGTTCGCGGCGTATCTCACCGGGTGGCCGGTGAGCCGGTCGACGACCACGCGCCCCCCGAGGGGAGCGCGGAGGTGGACGGTCGCGGAGGCGAGGAACCCTACCGCCGTTCTGGCGCAGCCGTTGCAGTTGAACTGCTCGTAGCTCATGGCGACGACGACCCGGCTCGACGATTCACTGACCACCGTGGCGGCGACGTCCCGGTCCCCCGAGGACAGAATCGCGGATCTCAGGCTGAGGGCGGCCGTATCCCCGGGCACTGGGCCGTAGGAGCGAACGGCGACATCGCGGCGGTCGTAGGTGACCCTCCCGTCGTCATGGAAGTACCAGATGCCGCCGCCGACCGCAGCTGCCACGGCCAAAAGGCCCGCGACCCACACCGATACCCGCTTCATCAGTCCTCCCCTTCCCTCTGTATCCAGGACGCTGCGGGCGTCCGAGTGGTTGGAGGAGCATCCGGACGCGGCGGAGCACGCCTCCCCACAGGTGGGGGCTCGCGGTCTAGCGTCGATTCATGAGTCCTCACACCGGTCACCGCCGTATCCCCCGTTCGCTACGCGCCGGCCTCACCGTCGCCGCGGTCGCGGGCACCGCCGCCGTCACGATGGCATGTTCGGCGGTGTCCGGCAGCGCGAGCGGATCCGCCGAGGCGGCTGCGGCACCCGCCGTACAGACGGTCATGTCCGGCCTGGACCACCCGTGGGACGTCTCGTTCTTCCGCAACGGCGACATGCTCACCACCCAGCGTCCGGGGGTGCTCACCATGCGCACCGCGTCCGGCAGCGTGCGCACGATCAAGGCTCCGCTGGGCGACCTCTTCGTGCAGAGCGAGGGCGGTCTGGAGGGCCTGGTCGTCGATCCGACGACCGTGCACCGGTACTTCTACACGTGCCAGACCTACGAGCGCGGCGGCAAGGCGGTCGACGCACGGGTCATCCGGTGGGCGATGTCCGACGACGGGAAGTCGGCCACGAGGGAGAAGACGATCCTGTCCGGGCTGCCGGTGACGAGCGGCCGGCACAGCGGGTGCCGACTGCGGTTCGTGCCCGGCTACTGGCTCGCGGTCGGCACGGGCGATGCCGCCACCGGCACGAACCCGCAGAACCTCTACTCCCTCGGCGGCAAGACCCTGCGGGTCGGCGCCAACGGGCAGATCCCCACCAACACGCCGTTCCACTCCAAGGGCGGCAACGCGCGGTACGTGACCAGCTACGGGCACCGCAACGTGCAGGGCCTCGCGATGCGCCCGGGCACCTCGCAGCTGTGGACCCAGGAGCAGGGCACCACCCGTGACGACGAGACGAACATCGCGTACAACGGCGGCAACTACGGGTACGACCCCGTGCCGGGCTACAACGAGTCAGTGCCGATGACCGACCTGAAGAAGTTCCCGCACGCCATCCGGGCCCAGTGGTCGTCGGGCTCGAGCACGGTCGCGACGTGCGGGATCACCTTCCTCCAGGGCTCCGCCTGGGGTCGCTGGAACGGCGCGCTGGCCGTCGCCGAGCTGAAGGGCGAGGGCGTGCGCATCCTCACCCTCGACAAGGCCGGCAAGGTTATCCGGCAAGAGCTGATGCCCGAGCTGAACAAGACCTTCGGGCGGCTGCGCACGGTCCAGACCGGGCCCGGCGGGGCGCTCTACGTCACCACCGACAACGGTGGGAAGGCCGACAAGGTGCTCCGGGTGACACCGCACGCGCCGAGCTCCTGACCGGACTCCCGTCAGACGTACGACGGTCGCCCGGCGGCTGCTGCCGATGCGGGTCACGGGCCTACAGCGTGCTAGCCTTTCGCGTCGTCGGCCCGCCTCCCAGGGTGGCCGTCGTACACCTCGTCCGGGTGGCGGAATAGGCAGACGCGCTAGCTTGAGGTGCTAGTCCTCGTATTAGAGGGTGGGGGTTCAAGTCCCCCCTCGGACACCACAGTTCGCTCGCGGTCCTATCAGGTCAGGGACCTCCGAGCGTGCCGAATGGGTTCCACAGCAAAGTCGGCACGACAAGGGCGCGCCCTCTCGGCGAAACTGGACCAGACCCACCTTTTTCAGGACCCGGCATCCCTTCCACCGACGTGGGAAGGGATGCCGGTCCTTGTTGGTTCGGACTGGTTCGGTCTTGCACTCCGGCGATCCCGCCGGTGAGCCCTGGCGCGAAGCACCGTGCGCCAAACGTGCCGCGGTAGGCGGAATCGGAATCAACCGCGGCTCCACGTCAGCTCTTCCTGAAGTTGAAGTCGACGAGCGAATGGGCGGACGCTACGCCCGTCCGGACATGTGCTTGGCATGGGTGCTGAGCACATGAGCAGCTTCGTTGGTCTTGTTGGACGCGCGGTTGTCCCAAAACATGGTGAAACCGTCGTAGTCGGGGTAGTACGACCCGCTGCCTACACGCGAGGCGAGCAACCAGAATTGGTCGCCAGCGCCTCCATGAGCTTGGACAGCATCGGTCCACGCCGCGTACCCGGCGGTACGCGCTCGCTCGGTTGCGATCCCATCATGAGCGTTGACCTGCAGGCCAAACTCTTCGATGACCACCGGTTTGCCGATTCGTTTGCCGTCACGTAAGTGGTCGGTGATCCAGGTGGTTCCCCAGGCGACCGGATCAACCCTGCGTCTACCGCTCGGTGTTTCGCCCCAGGCGGCGGGGTAGAGGTGCACGGTGCCGTAATCGACATGCGGGACGGCGAGAAGCGGTTCCCAGTGATTACCCTCGTAATTAGAATACGGATAATCGCGGCTCGTTTCCCGCCCATAGAAACCTTCGTCGCCGATAGCTACGAGCTGACGCGGAGCCAAAGACTTGAACCACGCGCTCATCTCTTCGACCCATGCCAAGATCGTGGCCCCCGAGGGATCACTGCGGTTACGAGGTTCGTTGGCCAACTCGAACGTCATGATCGTCGGATCCTGGTTGTAAGCGAGCCCCGTGTATCGGTTGCGCCGTTGGATGACATGCTGGGCGTACGCCTTGTAGCATTCGACTATCTCGCGGTTGGTATAGAACTTATCGTGATCAATCGCAGCATTGCTGTGCAGGAACCACGAGACGTACTGTTGCATCCCCCCGTAGTCCTTCCAGTTGTTGGTGAGGACAAGCACGAGGCGGATCCCTAGCTGGCCGGCTTTCCACACAGCGTAATCCAGGGAATCGAACGCAGCTTCGTTGTAAACGTAGGGGCGTGGCTGCAACGCTGCATACATGGGACTGATGCCGTCAGCGAATGCCCACGCACGGATCACCGACAAACCCATCGCTGCGGCGTCGCTCAGCAACGCATCGATCGCATAATGCGATTTCTGATGCAGGTAGTAGTTGTTCGCCCCGCCGAAACGTATGTTTCGACCGTTCAGTACGAACTGACCTTTGCTAACACCTACATACCGATCGGCGTACGGTGTAGTCGAAGGGATCGGCTCGCGCGTGAGAGCCGATGCGCTAGTCATGGCGCCGGCGGCTCCTATCGCAGCCAACACACCCGCACCGGTCAAGATATTCCGTCGCGAAGGAAGCCGACCTGCGGGGATGTCCGAATGGTGTGTCATTGATGCCTCTCTGACAGTCATCCCGATGGCAGCTAGATAGTCATTTTAAGACCTTGCAAGCTGAAAGTCCATAGGGCCCATATTTACTTGGTCGGTTTGTACATCCGACTGGCGGATCATGGCCAGCTCCGACAGCCGGCAGCGGCGCTGGTCGAGGGCATGCTTCGGGGGCCTCGACGTGCCTGTCCCCACAGGTGGACGGCCCAGCACGCGGCGCGGCCGGTGACGCGCGGGACGCCCACCTCGTCTCCATCACGAGGTGGGCGTTCTGCGTCTGTGGCCAGTGCTGCAGCCCTGGCCACGGACGCAGAACCCCCGCGGCGACGGACGGCGGGGACGTGCTGGCCCATCCGGCAGCAAATGCGCAGGTCCCGCTGGGATAGTGACCTTCATGGCCCTCCACGGTGACAACGTCCCTGCCCGGCACTCTCCAGGACGGCGCGAGGGGAACCCGTTCCTGGGACTCGCCAACCCGGCGCTCGAGAACGAGATCATCCCGCCCCTCAACACTCTGTCGCAGCATCCGGTGCCGCCGGAGGTCGCGTACCAACTGGTCCACGACGAGCTGCTCCTCGACGGCAGCGCCCGCCTCAACCTGGCCACGTTCGTCACGACCTGGATGGAGCCGCAGGCGCACCAGTTGATGGCCGAATCCGTCGACAAGAACATGATCGACAAGGACGAATACCCCCAGACGGCCGCCATCGAGAACCGGTGCGTGGCGATCCTCGCCGACCTGTGGCACGCACCCGAGGCCGACGTCGCGACCGGATGCTCGACGACCGGATCCAGCGAGGCGTGCATGCTCGCTGGGATGGCCCTCAAGCGCCGCTGGGCGGCCCGCACCGGTGCCGACCCCTCGCGGAAGCCGAACCTGGTGATGGGCGCGAACGTGCAGGTCTGCTGGGAGAAGTTCTGCCGCTACTGGGACGTCGAGCCGCGCCTCGTCCCGGTCGAGGGCGACCGGCTGCACCTGGGCGCGGAGCAGGCCGTCGCCCACTGCGACGAGAACACCATCGGCGTGGTCGCGATCCTCGGATCCACCTTCGACGGCAGCTACGAACCGGTCGCGGACATCGCCGCCGCGCTGGACGAGCTGGCGGCAAGCGGCGGGCCCGACGTCCCCATCCACGTCGACGGCGCGTCCGGCGGGATGATCGCTCCGTTCCTCGACCCCGACCTCGTCTGGGACTTCCGCCTCCCCCGGGTCGCCTCGATCAACACCTCAGGTCACAAGTACGGGCTGGTGTATCCCGGTGTCGGCTGGGCGATCTGGCGCGACGCGGACGCTCTGCCGAAGGAGCTGGTCTTCAACGTCAACTACCTCGGCGGCGACATGCCGACGTTCGCGTTGAACTTCTCCCGCCCGGGGTCGGAGGTCATCGCGCAGTACTACACGTTCTTCCGCCTCGGATTCGAGGGGTACGTCGCGGTGCAGCAGGCGTCCCGCGACGTCGCCACCTGGCTGGCCGGCGAGGTCGAGAAGCTCGGCCCCTACCGGCTCATCACCCGAGGGGACCAGCTGCCGGTCTTCGCCTTCACCACCAGCGACGACGTCACCGAGTGGGACGTCTTCGCGGTCTCCCGCGGCCTGCGCGAACACGGCTGGCAGGTGCCCGCGTACACCTTCCCGCAGGATCGCACCGATCTCGCCGTCCTGCGCATCGTCTGCCGGCACGGTTTCTCCCGTGACCTCGCCGATCTCTTCCTGCACGACCTCACGTCGGTCACCACGACGCTGCAGAAGGACGTGGCGAAGGTCGGCAGCAGCGGCCCGACGTCCTTCCACCACTGAGGGGTCGGACCGGCGCCTTCGCCCACCTCGTCCCCGACGAGGTGGGCGTTCTGCGTCCGCGGACAGTGCTGCAGCCCTGGCCACAGACGCAAAACCCCCTCCACGACGTACGACGGCAGCTACCGGGGGCGCAGCGCGGCTCAGGTCACCGACAGCAGCCGAGGCGGCAGGTCGGCGGGGTCCAGTGGAATGACGTCGACCAGCACTTCGAGGCGACTGGTCTTGCTCTCGGTGTAGATGACCCCGCGCAACGGCGACACGTCACGGAAGTCGCGGCCCCACGCGGTCGTGAGGTAGCGGGAGTCGGCGAAGTGGTCGTTGGTGGGGTCCAGGTCGACCCAGCCGCCGCCGGGGACCATCGCCGCGACCCAGGCGTGCGTCGCGTCCGACCCCTCGAGTTTGGGCCTTCCCTTCGGGGGCGCCGTCTCGATGTACCCGCTGACGTACCGGCCGGGCAGCCCGACGGCCCGCAGGCACCCTGCCCCCAGGTGTGCGAAGTCCTGGCAGACGCCACGCCGGTTCGCGAGCACCTCGTCCAGCGTGGTCGACACCCCCGTCGCGCCCTTCGCGTACTGGAAGTCCTCGAACACCCGGTGGTAGAGGTCGGCCAGCGCCTCACCGAGGGGACGGTCGGGCGGCAGGATCGACGCGGCGTACTCCCGCACTGCGGGGGTGAGCTCCACGAGGCTGGAGGGCAGTGTGTACGCCGCGTACGTCGCCCGCGGCACGTCCGCGGACTCGCGCAGGTCGCGCGCCGCCGAGGCGACGGTCCAGCGATTCAACGCATCGACGTCCACCTCGGGCACGGTGACCGACAGGACGCTGGTCTTGGACACCCGCAGCTCGGTGTGCCGGGTGCGGACCTCGAGGTAGTGGCTGAAGTTGCCGAAGAGGTCGGTGTGCTCGGTGAGCACATCCGCCCCCGGTCTGACCTCGACCACGTTGGACGTGACCTGCTGGTGCGGGGTCGCCCTCGGGCGCAGGCAGGCCCGCCCGTACGACGCGGTGACGTAGTCCTCGTAGTAGTAGTTGGTGCGGTGCCGCACCTCGTACCACCGGGTCGCGTGCAGCTGCGTGGTGATCACGAGTCCCCCGCCATCGTCTGGGTCATGCCGCCGAGCTGCTGGGTGAGCCCGCCATCCATCCCCTGAGCGAACCCCTCGGGCTCGATCAGCTCGCTGACCCGCATCGCCTGCTGAGTGCTCGGACGACCGAAGTGCGCGTTCTCGATCGCCGCGCCGAGCGCGGTGAGTTGCTCGTGCAGGTCGTGACCGAGCTGCTGCAGTCCGGTACGCCGGGCCGCGCAGATCTCGTCGAGGTCGACACCCGTGAGCAGCCCACGGATCTGCGCGATCTGGAGCGTGACCTCGGCGTTCGGCACCTCGCGCAGCGCGATCTCCAGCTGGTCGAGCTGGAAACGGACCGAGCGCGGGTTGGCCGGGTCGAGCAGCAGCAGGTCCAGTGCTGCCTGCACCGGGGATGCCGGCCCCTGACCCGCCGTCAGCCGGCGACGGTGGGTGATCAGGCTGTCGCACGCGCGCAGCACCGATTCGGTCAGCTGGCCGTCCACGACCGGCGGGCGCTCCTGCGCGAGGGTCTGGCGCAGCAGGTCGACGGTACGTAGCGCCCGTTCGGTACGCCGCCCGGCGTCCAGGAACGCCCACGCCAGATCGCGCACCATGCTCTCGGCGTTGAGCCCGGCCAGCGCGATCAGCAGCTCCAGTGCCTGGCCGAGCACGTCCTGCACAGGGTCGTCGGCGCCGTCGCCGTCCTCCGGCAGCCCGTCCAGCGCCTCCTGCAGCCGGCCGAGCACGCGCCAGGTGTCGACGGACAGCAGTTCGCGGGCGGCGTGCGCGGTGCGCACGACGGCCTCGATGTCGTAGGCGATGGTGCCGATGCGGGCGGAGTCGCCCAGCAGGATCCGCAACTCGCGCACCGGCGCCGCGAGAGCCGTCTCCGCGTGCGCTCCGGTGAATCCCGGCCGCACAGTGGTCAGTTCGGTGAGCGCTGCGAGCAGCACCGCCATCGCGGCGTACCCCGGTGAGGCCGACCGCCGCAGGTGGTCCGCGACGAGGTCGTCGCAGATCAGCGCGAGCCGGGTGGAGGACTCTGCGCGCTCGGTGTAACGACCGAGCCAGAAGAGGTCGCCGGCGGCGCGCGGCGCGAGGGCGACCGAGCGGTACATGCCCGGCAGCGGCCGCGCGAGCCACAGGTGGGCGTTGTCGCGGTCGGTGCGTTCGATGTCGGCGGACGCGAGGACCCAGACGTCCTTGGCCTGCCCGCCCGCCGCGTTGGACACCAGACGGCTGGTCTCGTCCCGCGACAGCCGGCCCAAACCACCTGGCATCCAACGGTATCCGTCGTCGCTGGCGACGCCGAACGCGCGCAGCACCAGACGTCGCGGAGCGAGCCCGTCGTCCGCGACGACCGGAGTGGTCGACATCGCGACCGGCTCCTGCAGGGTCCAGCGCCACGGCTCGCTCTCGATCTGCGCCTTCAGGTCGGCGAGCTGGGCGTGCGTGCGCTCCCACCCGAAGACGGTCGGCTCCCCCGTCTCCCGGTCGATCGGGGTGATGACGAGTTCGCCGAGCCGTGCGAGCCCTTCGCGGCGGGCCTCGTCGTCGCCGCACCAGAGCGTGCGCACCGACGGCAACCGCAGCTCCTCACCGAGCAGTGCGCGGCTGGCCCGGTCGAGGTAGGGAGCCAGCGCTGGGTTCTCCAGGACGCCCGCACCGAGCGGGTTGACCACGCTCACGTGGCCGCTGCGGGTCGCCTCGACGAGCCCGGGGATGCCGAGCCGGGAGCCGGCGCGCAGATCGAGCGGGTCCGACCAGGACGCGTCGACGCGCCGCAGGATCACGTCGACCTGCTCCTCGCGGCCCGTCGTGCGCAACCAGACCTTGCCGTCACGCATGCCGAGGTCCTCCGACTGCACCAGGGGCAGCCCGAGCAGGGTGGCGACGAAGGCCTGGTCGAACGCGGTCTCGCTCGCCGGGCCGGGTGACAGCAGCACGACCCGCGGCTGGCGGTCGCGCTCGTGGGCGACCGCCAGCAGGGCGTCGCGCACGTCGTCGAAGAAGCCGCGCAGCCGGCTCAGCTCGGTGGTGCGGTAGAGGCCGGGCAGGGCGCGCGCGACGATCCGTCGGTCGGCCATCGCGTATCCGGCGCCGGACGGGGCCTGCGCCCGGTCGGCCAGCGCCGTCCACCGACCGTCGGCGTCACGGGCGAGGTCGGTGCTGGGCAGGATCAGCTGCCGCGGGCCGGGCAGCGAGGTGCCGTACGCCGCGGGCAGGAACCCTGCGTGCCCGAAGACCGCAGCGGCCGGGATGGTGCCGTCGGCCAGCAGTCGCTGCGCGCCGTAGAGGTCGGTCAGCAGCGCATCGAGCAGCTCGGCCCGCTGGGACAGGCCCGATTCGATGACCTGCCACTGGGCGCGGTCGAGGATGACCGGGAGCGCGTCCAGGCGCCACCGGCCGGCTCGACGGCCCTCGGGCGCCACGCCGTAGGTGATGCCGTCGTCGTTGACCAGGCGGCGCACCCCGGCCTGCAGCGACCGCAGGCCGCCCGCGCCGAGCGCGCCCATGTCGCGCACGAGGTCTGCGCTGGGGGCGAGGGGGCCGTCAGCGCCGAACGTCTCGTCGTACGGGATGCCGAGATCCTGTCCGGCGAGCGGTGATCGGGCGTCGGAGAGGCTGTCGCGGTAGCGCTCGATCACGTCGGCGGAGGTCGTCATGGTTCCGTCCACGCTACGAGGTCGCCTTGTGGCCGGCCGAGAAGCGTCGCAGGTCGAGCGTGGCGGGATAGTCGACACTGGCGTACGCCGTGCTCGCGGTGGCCGGCCACGCGCTCGTGTCGACCGGACCGGCGGTGTGGCCGGCGGCCTCGAAACGGCTTCCCCGGCGGGTCTCCGCCTCCGCGGCGTTCACCGGGTAGTGCTCGTACGAGCGGCCGCCGGGGTGGGTCACGTGGTAGGTGAAACCGCCGAGCGAGCGGTCGTTCCAGCGGTCGACGAGGTCGAAGACGAGCGGCGAGTGGACGCCGATCGTCGGGTGCAACGCCGACGGCGGGGCCCACGCGCGGTAGCGCACGCCGCCCGCGACCTGGCCACTGGTGCCGGGCACCGGAAGCAGGGGCATGGGGACGCCGTTGCAGGTCACCACGTGCCGCTCGGGCAGCAGACCGGTCGCGCTCACCTGGACGCGTTCGACCGAGGAGTCCACGTAGCGCGACGTACCGCCCAGGCCCACCTCCTCACCCAGCACGTTCCACGGCTCCAGCGCCTGCCGCAGCTCCAGGTGCACGCCCGCGACGTCGACCTCGCCCAACCGCGGGAAGCGGAACTCGTGGAACGGCCCGACCCAGGCGGGGTCGAAGAGCGGTGTGTCGCTGCCACTCTCACGCAGGAATGCGTTGAGGTCGTCGATGACGTCGCGCAGATCGGCCGCCGCGAAAGCCGGCAGCAGGAAGCGGTCGTGCAGCCGCGTGCCCCACGGGATGAGCGGCGCGGCGTACGGCTTGGCCCAGAAGCGCGCCACGAGGGTGCGCACGAGCAGTGCCTGCACCAGCGCCATCCGGGGATGCGGCGGCATCTCGAAGCCGCGCATCTCCAGCAGCCCGAGACGGCCGCGGTCGGAATCGGGGCTGTAGAGCTTGTCGATGCAGAACTCGCTGCGGTGGGTGTTTCCGGTGATGTCGGTGAGCAGGTGGCGCAGCAGCCGGTCGGTCAGCCAGGGCAAGGAGTCCTTCCCCTGTTGCATGGGCTCGCTCGTGACGCGCTCGAGCTCGGCGAAGGCGATCTCCAGCTCGTAGAGGGTCTCCGCACGGCCTTCGTCGACCCGCGGGCTCTGGCTGGTCGGCCCGATGAACCGGCCCGAGAAGACGTAGGACAGCGCCGGGTGGTGCTGCCAGAACGTGATCATGCTGCGCAGCAGGTCCGGGCGCCGCAACATCGGACTCTCGGCCGGGGTCGCCCCGCCAAGAGTGATGTGGTTGCCGCCACCGGTGCCGGTGTGCGTGCCGTCGAGGTCGAACTTCCCGGTCGCGAGCCGGGAGTGGCGGGCGTCGTCGTCCAGGCTCTCGGTGAGGTGCACCAACTCCGGCCAACTGCTCGTCGGCTGCAGGTTGACCTCGATGACCCCGGGGTCGGGCGTGACGCTGAGGGTCTCGACGCGGCCGTCCCCGGGCGGCGGATACCCCTCCAGCACCACGGCGACGCCTGTCGCCGCAGCCGCACCCTCGATGGCGGCGAGCAGGCTGACGCCGTGCTCGAAGTCGTCGCAGGGCGGCAGGAAGACGAAGACGTGACCGTCGCGCTCCTCCACGGCCAGGGCGGTGCGTGGCGAGTCCTCGATGTCGCGGACGGGTGCAGGCGGCACGTCGTCGGACGCCGTGACCGGGTCGATCGACTGCAGCGGACCACGAGCGGCGAACGGCGACTGGTCGGGCACGTACGGCGCTTCGGTCCAGGCCACCGACGCCAACGGGAGGCGCAGGCCGAGCGGGGAGGTGCCGGGCATCAGGAAGAGGCGCTCGCGGCGGGTGCGCCAGTGCGCGGTCGCCCAGCCGTCGCCGTCCGGGTCGGAGAAGATGGGCACGACCCAACCGGCCGGCATACCTGCGGAGGCGTCGACAGCGGCCAACTCGCGCTCGCGCTGCTCGGTGCGCGCCTCGGGAGTGACGCGCTCGTCCGGTCGCTCGCCACGGGGCGCGCGGGCTTGGGTGAGCAGCTCGTTCAGCGGGTCCTCGTACGCCGCACGCGTCACCTCAGCGGGCACGCCGAGCCGTGCGGCGATCGCGAGAGCCAGAGCGCGTACCGACTCCCCCGCGGCCGTCGAGCCGGTCTCGACCCGCGGCGTCGACCACGGGTCGTCGAGCAGGGACTGGTCGCGCCAGAGCGGCTCTCCGTCGCGCCGCCAGAGCAGGCCGATCTGCCAGCGCGGGAGCGGCTCCCCGGGGTACCACTTGCCCTGACCGTGGTGCGTCAGACCTTCAGGCGCCCAGCGCGCGCGCAGCTTGTCCGCCAATTGCGTTGCCAGTTCGCGTTTCTCGGCACCGTCGGCGGCAGTCTCCCACTGCGGGTCCGAGGTGTCCCCCACGCTCACGAAGGTCGGCTCACCGCCCATCGTGAGGCGGACGTCGCCCTCGGTCAGCAGGTCGTCGACATGCGTCCCGAGCGCCTGGACGCCCTGCCACTGCGCCTCCGAATACGGCTTGGTGACCCGCGGGTCCTCGAAGACCCGGGTCACGGAGTTGGAGAAGGAGAACTCCACCCCGGTGAAGTCGGTGGCGCCGGAGATCGGGGCGGCGCTGGACGGGTGCGGGGTCGCGCAGAGCGGGATGTGCCCCTCGCCCGCGAAGAGACCGGAGGTCGCGTCCAGACCCACCCATCCGGCGCCGGGGATGTAGACCTCGGCCCACGCGTGCAGGTCGGTGAAGTCCTGGGTGGGCCCGCTCGGTCCGCCGATCGCCGCTTGATCAGCCGTCAGCTGTACGAGGTATCCGGACACGAAACGCGCTGCCAGACCCAGCTGGCGCAGCACCGAGACGAGCAGCCACGCGCTGTCCCGGCAGGAGCCCAGGTGCTTCTGCAGCGTCTCGTCGGGCTGCTGCACCCCGGTCTCGAGGCGCACGCTGTAGGCCACGTCGTCGCGGACCCGCTGGTTGATGCCGACCAGGAAGTCCACGATGCGGGTGCCGCCGGCGGGTTGCTCGACCTTGTCCTGCACCCACTGCCGCACGAGCGGACCGGGACCGGCTCCCGTCGCGCCGTCGTCGACCGGCCGCAGGTACGGCTCGAGGTCGGCCTGCAGCTCCGGCGGGTAGGCGAACGGGTAGGTCTCCGCGTAATCCTCGACGAAGAAGTCGAACGGGTTGATGACCGTCATATCGGCGACGAGGTCGACGATGATGTCGAGCTCACCGACCTTCTCGGGGAAGACCAGGCGGCCCAGGTAGTTGCCGAACGCGTCCTGCTGCCAGTTGAGGAAGTGGTCGCGCGGGGACACGGTGAGCGAGTACGCCGTGATCGGCGTACGGCTGTGCGGAGCCGGCCGCAGCCGCACGGTGTGAGGATGCACGGTGACCGGGCGATCGAAGGTGTAGGTCGTGCGGTGCTGGAGGGCCACGCGGATCGTCACCAGGCACACCCTATGCAGTCGCCAGGCGTGCCCGGGTTGCACCGGTGTTACGTCTGGACTCGATCCGGTCACTACTCGGGTGACGCACGACAGCAGCGTGGGTTCTCGGTCCTGCGGTCGCTTTCCCGCGCGACGTACGTCAATCGGCGTGGGTTGTCGGCGCTGCGGCCACGTCCCGACGCCGCGAACGCCGGCGCGCGCGGGTCGTCGGCCGTGCGGTCACTTTCCGACCCGGCGCACGCAGGTGACGGGATAATCCAGGTGCGGTGGGCCACAGATTTGCTGCAGGGTCGGTGCCCATGTACGCGTTCGAGGGGATGACTGCCGCCCGCGACGTCGCCGATGCCGACGCCGACTGGGCGCTCTCTCGGATGCGCGGACGCCACGGCGACGTCTCGTTAATGGTGCCGGACTGCTTTCCAGCCGTGGTGCGGGTGATGCACGAGTTGCGCACGAACGACGACCGTGACTCGCCCCGCTGGGCGGACGCCCTCCCGGAGTTTCTCGAGACCGGACCGAGCGCGTTCCTGCATCGGGACGTCGAGCCGTACCACGTGACCGACGGCACGCTGACCCGCGAGTACCTGCCTTCGCTGCTCCCCCTGCTGACCGACGCGACGACCACACCGCAGCTGAGCTGGTACACGGTGTGGAAGGGCTACGGCGACTTCCACCGCTCCGGCAGTGTGCTCGTCCTGTTCTCATCCCCCGACGAGATGACCGAGGCTCAGATGGCGGTCGAGCGGAGCCGTATCCAGCGGTCCTACGCCGAGGCATCTCAGATCGGTGAGCGGTTCGTCGCGTCGTGCGCCGAGATTCCGTGGTGGGGCAGCCGCGAGATGGCGCTGATGAGCGGTCCGCTCTCCGCCGTCTACGCCCTCGGAGGATCGTTGCCGGGACCCGACGGGGTCTCAGATCTCGGTCCGCAGATGTGGTGGCCTGTCGACCGGGCCTGGTTCCTGGCGACAGACATCGACGACGCGTGGACTTACCTCGCCGGCGCGCGATCGCTGATCGACGCGGTCCTCGACCTGGACCGGCAACAGCTGCTCGAGGCGTACGAGGTCTCCTTCGACCAGCGCTGGTGACGCAGGCCCGCCCGAGTCAGGTCCAGTTGGGCGGGTCGGCGGGGTGGAGGGCCGGGTCGTCGGCGGCGAAGGTGCGGACGGGCCCCGGCGGCGTACCCGGACCCTCGAAGCGCACCGTGACCCGCCCCAGGCCGCGGCCCCACACCCAGCCCGCGCCGTGCTCGTCGTGCCGCACGTCCGCTCCGGGCGCCCATCCCTGGCTGGATCGCAGCAGTGGTGCGGGCATCGAGGGAGCGACCGCCGCTTCCGCTACGTGCTCGGGCTCGTCGTCGCCGAAGAGGAACTGCTCCTGCGCGTGGGTGGTGAACCCGGACACGCCGACCCCGAGCAGGCGCAGTCCGTCCGACACGTCGACCCCGTCGAGCAGCCGCTGCGCGGTGGCGCGGATGACCTCGGGCTCGCCCGTGGGGTGCGGCAGGGTCGCCGAGCGGGTCGAGGTGGTGAAGTCGTGCTGGCGCACCTTGATGGTCACGGTCCGGGCGAACGCCGACCCCTCGGCCAACCGACCCGTCACCCGGGTGCTCATCGTGGCGAGTTCGGCGGCCAGCACCCGCGGATCGGTCACATCCACCTCGAACGTCTCCTCCGCCGACACGCTCTTGGCCTCCCGCTCCGTCTCCACCGCGCGGTCGTCCTGGGCCCGCGCGAGCCGGTAGATACCGCGGCCGTGCGAATCGCCGAAGATGCTGACCAGATCCGGCTCACCCATGCGCTGCAGGTCCGCGACGCTCTCGACCCCGAACGTGCGCAGCCGGGTCGCCGTGGCCGGCCCGATCCCGCCGATGGCGCGCACCGGCAACGGGCCGAGCACATCGAGTTCCTGGCCAGGGGGGACGACGACCAACCCCGCCGGCTTGTCCAGGTCGGAGGCGATCTTGGCCAGCATCTTCGACGACGCGACCCCCGCCGAAGCCGTCAGCCCGCCGGTCGCGCCGGGGATGTCGTCGAGCAAGCGACGCACCCTCGCCGTGACGGCGTCGAGCGTGAGGTCGATTCCCGCAGCCGCGAGATCGACGTACGCCTCGTCGACCGACACCTGCTGTACGACCGGCGACAGCTCGTGCAGCAGCCCCATCACCGCTTCACTGGAGCGGCTGTACGCGCCGAAGCGAGGTGACAGGAACGCCGTGCCGGCCGGGCACAACCGGCGCGCCTGGGCCGTGGGCATCGCCGACCGTGCGCCGTAGACCCGCGCCTCGTACGACGCCGTCGACACGACGCCGCGGTGCCCCGTGCCCCCGACACAGACCGGCTTGCCCTTCAGCGAGGGCTTGTCGCGCTGCTCGACCGCGGCGAAGAACGCGTCCAGATCCAGGTGCAGGATGCTGGCCGTCGTACGCATGCGGTCATTCTCGCCCGACCTGCCGACCGGTCGGTCGACGCCACCCGCGCCGGGCTCAGTGGGTCAACGCCAGCTTGATCGCGACGACCACCGCGGCCACGAGGGCGACGGCGATCCCGAACCGCACGCCGCGATGCACGCTCATGCCGCTGTGCAACCGGCGGTAGACCAACCCGGTCAGCCCCAGCCGCGCGATCAGGACCGCACAGGCCAGCGACTGGGCCCACAGCGTCGCCGGCCATCCGAGCGCTGCTGCACCCAACAGGGCCAGCGACGGCATGCCCGCGCTCGCGACCGGGATCGAGTCGCGCAGCTCATCGCCCACGATCCCCGACAGCGAGTGCCCTGTCAGCGCCGCACCCACGATGTCGGCGAGCGCGTGGGCGATGTACGTCGACAGGACGGTGCCGAGCACGACGAGGAGCGCCCTGCCGGAGTGGATGTCGCCGCGGGAGACACCGGCGGTGGCCGCCAGGACCAGGATGTCGCCGTAGATGTACGCCGACATCCTGCTCTCAGCGCGGGCGGGCTCGATCTCACCCGCTGCCTGCACGTAGGTGTGCACCGGGTGCTGGAGTACGTCGCTGATCGGCACAGTCGGATTCTGCCCGGCCTGCGATCTTCAGGACCTGCTCAGACGGTGCGGTGGATGAGCAGCGGCAGGACCGCGCTCGCCCCCGCCTCGCGCAGCGTGGCCGCAGCGACCGTGACCGACCATCCCGACCGTGAGGCGTCGAGCACCAGCAGGACGTTCTGTCCGTCGACCGACGGCAGGTCGCTGCCTGCGAATGCGGTCCGCCATGCGGCGGCCTCGTCCGCGGACGCCAGATCGACCACGTCGGGAGTGCCCACCGACCACGCGGTGTACCTCATCCGGCCGACGGTGGCCAGCTGCTCGGCCAGGGACGAGGTGAGCTCGGGATGCCCCTCCACCGCGCAGGAGACGACCAGATCCGGGCGGGCGGGCCAGTCGTCCTTCCAGCCCGCGAGCACGCGTACGGCGGCCTCCTGAAGCTCCGGTGGTGCGGCCGCGTCGTGGCGCAAGGGACCGGCCCGCAGCTCACTCCACTCGGCGGCGTCGGCGTGCACGAGCACGCGACCGGGCGCGGCCGCCAGCTGCGGCGGGATGCGGCCCTTGGCGCCGAACGCACCGCCCGGCCACATCTTGCGCGGCTCCAGCACCTGCTGGTCTGCGCGCAGCACGGCCGCGAGGTCGCGCACGGTCTGGGGATCGGCGTGGTCGGACCAGCCGTCCGGGAGGTGGCCGGTGCACACCGAGCAGCGTCCGCACGGCTGCGCGGCCGGGTCGTCGAGCGACTCCTGCAGCAGCGCCATCAGGCAGCGTTCGCCCGCGATGTAGGCGCGCATGATGTCGGCCTCGCGGCGGCGGCCGGCGAGGACGCCCTCGTAGTGGGCGGCGTCGTAGGTCCACGGTGTGCCGGTGACGCTCCAACCGTCCGTCGCGCGGGTGACGACCTCGTCGACGGCGAGCTGCTTGAGCAACAGCTCGATCTTGCCGCGTCGCAGCCCGGTCTCGGCCTCCAGCGCGGGCACCGACTGCGGTGCGTTCGCATCGCCCAGCGAGGCGAGCAGCCGGCGTACGTCGTCCTCGCGCGGGATCGTCGCCGTCGCGAAGTAGTCCCACACGCCCTCGTCGCCGGCGGACGGCAGCAGCGCGACCGGCGCGTGGTCGATCGCGCGGCCGGCACGGCCGACCTGTTGGTAGTAGGACACCGGCGACGGCGGCGCACCCACGTGCACCACGAACCCCAGGTCGGGCTTGTCGTACCCCATCCCCAGCGCCGAGGTGGCGACCAGCGCCTTGACCTCGCCCGCGCGCAGCGCGTCCTCCAGCCGCTCGCGCTCCCCCGCCTCCAGACCACCGGTGTACGCGGCGACGCGCAGCGCGGGGTCGTGGGCGTACCGGGTGCGCAGGGCCTGGGTGAGCCGCTCTGCGTCGGCGACGGTCAGGGCGTAGATGATGCCCGAGCCGGGCAGGGTCGGCAGGTGGTCGACGACCCAGGCGTAACGCTCCAGCGGACCCATCGTCGGCAGCACCGCCAGCTCGAGGCTGGAACGCGCCAGGGGCCCGCGCAGCACGGTGGTGTCGGTGCCGAACTGACGGGCAAGATCCTCGACGACCCGGGAGTTCGCGGTGGCGGTGGTCGCGAGGACCGGCAGATCGGGGTGGACCTTCTGCAGCACGTCCGACACCCGTCGGTAGTCCGGGCGGAAGTCGTGGCCCCAGTCCGAGACCGAGTGCGCCTCGTCGATGACGACCAGGCCGAGCCGCCCGGCGAGGGTCTGCATGACGCGGGCGCCGAATCCGGGGTTGGCCAACCGCTCGGGCGACACCAGGATCACGTCGAGGTCGCCGGAGGCCAGATCGGCCTCGATCGCGCTCCAGCTGTCGATGTTGGAGCTGTTGATGGTCGCGGCGCGCAGCCCGGCTCTCCCGGCAGCGGCCACCTGGTCGCGCATCAGCGACAACAGCGGCGAGACGACCAGCGTCGGACCCCGACCCGCCTGCCGGCTCCACGCGGTGGCGATCCAGTAGACCGCCGACTTGCCCCACCCGGTCGCCTGCACGACCAGCACCCGGGCGCCGGGTCGGGTCAGCGCGTGCAGGGCCTCGCCCTGGCCGTCGCGCAGCTGCGCGCCCGGTCCCGCCAGGTCGGCGAGCACCCGCGCGGCGACCTGGTCGATGTCGGAGGTTTCGGCAGGTGTGGCGGTCGTGGCGGCGGGTGTCTGGGTCACCCGGTGCATTGTGCCCGGGTCGACCGACAGAGTCGGCGGCCCGTCCACAGGGGCACAGATAAGCTGCGCCAGGGTGGGCGCGCGGTCAGGACTTGGACTTGGCGGCCTTCGCCGCCGCCTTGGCGCGCCGCTTGGCGATCTTGTCGGCGGCCTCCTGCGAGTCCAGTTCGCGGGCGCGCTCAGGAGTTGGCGCGGTGCCGCCGAGCCGGGCCGGCAGGTAGACCAGGTCGTCGCCGGTGAGTCTGGGGTAGGAGTCCTGCACCTCGTGCAGCATCTCGCCCATCGCGGCCTTGACCTGCGCGGTCACGGACGCGGTGTCGGCGTCGGAGGGCACGGGGATCGCGGGGCCCACCCGGACCGTGATCGGCACGTGACGGCGCTTGCCCACCGACTTCGGGTGGTCCTTGGTCCAGACGCGCTGACTGCCCCACACGACCATCGGCAGGATCGGCACACCCGCCTCCTGCGCCATCCGGACCGCGCCGAGCTTGAAGTCCTTCAACTCGAACGACCGCGAGATGGTCGCCTCGGGGAACACCCCGATCAGCTCGCCGCCACGCAACGCCCGGACCGCCTCGCGGTACGCCGACGCGCCCGCCGCGCGGTCGACCGGGATGTGCTTCATGCCGCGCATCAGCGGTCCGGTGATCTTGTGGTCGAAGACCTCCTTCTTCGCCATGAAGCGCACGAGGCGGCCCACGTCGACGGCGGGGAAGCCGCCGTACGCGAAGTCGAGGTAGCCGATGTGGTTGAGCGCGATGACCGCCCCGCCGGTGGCCGGGATGTTGTCCGCGCCGATCCGGGTGATGTCGTTGCCCTGCAGTGCGAACAGGCCACGGGCAGCGGCGATGACGGGACGGTAGACGGGTTCCATCCGGTCAGACTATCGGCGGTCGCAGGCCGCCCAGGCAGCTCCCGCACTGACCGCGGCGACGGTCATCACGGACGGCCAGGCGCCGATCTTCTTCGCCAGCGGGTGGGACAGTCCGAACGACAGCAGGTACGTCGCGCTCAGCGCCGCCGCGCCCGCCGGACCGGCCTTCGCCACCCAGGTCCGGGCGGCGTACCCGCCCGCGGCGGCGAGCACGACACCTCCGATCGGGCGTACGCCGGTCTCCCGGGCGGACAGGTAACCGCCCACCAGTCCGACGGCGACGATGGGCGCAGTGGTCACGGATTGGGCGGGTCGCAGCTGCATCTGCGCAGGGTATCGAGCGGTCCTGACGCGGAATGCGGGCCGGCGGCCCGGCGTTGTCGCCCTCGTGAGCCACGCGATCCCCCTGTCAGTGCTCGACCTCTCCCCCGTCAGTTCCGGTCGCACCGGATCCGACGCGCTGCGCGAGACCGTGCAGCTCGCCCAGACGGCGGAAACCCTGGGCTACGAACGGTTCTGGGTCGCCGAACACCACAACCTGCCGAGCGTCACCAGCAGCGCCCCGGTCGTGATGATGGCCACCGTCGCGGCGTCGACCAGCCGCATCCGGGTGGGTGCGGGCGGCATCATGCTGCCCAACCACTCGCCGTTGCAGGTCGCCGAGCAGTTCCGAGCCCTGGAGGCCCTGCACCCCGGGCGCATCGACCTCGGACTCGGACGCGCGCCGGGCACCGACCAGCTCACCGCGTTCGCGCTGCGCCGCAGCCGCGAGGCGCTCACCGCCGACGACTTCCCGCAGCAGTACGCCGAGCTGCTGGCCTACGTCGACGGTTTCCCCGAAGACCACCCGTTCGCACCCATTTCGGCCCAGCCGTCCGACGTACCGCTGCCCCCGATCTGGATCCTCGGGTCGAGCCTGTACGGCGCGCAGGCGGCGGCCGCGTTCGGCACGGCGTTCGCCTACGCCGGGCACTTCGGCGAGGCCGACCCCACCGAAGCGATGGACATCTACCGCAAGGGTTTCCGGCCCAGCGGTCGTCCCGGTGCCCTGGAGGCCCCGCGATCGATGCTCGCGGTCAGCGCCATCGCGGCGGACGACGAGCAGACCGCGGCCGAGCACGCCCGGGCCGCGGCACTGGCGATGGTGCGGCTGCGCCAGAACCGCCCCGGTCCCTTCCCCTCGCCCCAGGAGGCGGCCGAGCACGAATGGAGCGAGCTGGACGAGTCGATGGCGCAGCGGATGTCGCGCTTCACCACCATCGGCACCGGAGACCAGGTGGCGAAGGGCGTACGTGCCCGGGCGGAGGCGTGCGGCGCCGACGAGCTCATGGTGACCACGAATGTGCACGACCCTGCGCAGCGTCGACGCTCTTACGAGCTGCTGATGAAGGCCTGGGCCTGACCCTCACCGTTTTGGACATGCACGGCGGGGCACAGGTGCCCCGCGGTGCATGTCCGAAAGCGGGGATCAGCGGGCGCGGGTCGCCCACATAGCGACCGCCGACGCCGCGGCGACGTTGAGCGAGTCCACTCCCCCGGCCATCGGGATGCTCACCACGGCATCGCTGTGCGCGAGCGTGCGCGGCGACAGTCCGTCACCCTCGGTGCCGAGCACGAGCACCAGCTTCTCCGGGAGGTCGGCGGCCAGCTCGTCGAGTTTGATCGACCCCTCGCCAAGCGCCAACGACGCGACGTACCAACCGTCTTCGCGCAACGTGTCCAGCGCTGACGGCCACGGCTCGATGCGCGTCCACGGCACCTGGAAGACGGTGCCCATCGACACCCGCACGCTGCGCCGATAGAGCGGGTCCGCGCACCGCGGCGTGACCAGCACGGCCTCCACCCCGAGCCCGGCGGCCGAGCGGAAGATCGCCCCGACGTTCGTGTGGTCAACGACGTCCTCGATCACCAGAGCACGGCGGGCTCCCGCGAGCACCTCGGCGTACGGCGCGGGCTCCGGCCGGTGCATCGCGGCCAGCGCGCCCCGGTGCAGGTGGAAACCGGTCATGGCCTCGATCACCCCCGCGTCGGCGGTGTAGACGGGCACGCTGTCGCGCTCGGCCTGCTCGACCAGGTCGGCGAGATCGGTCAGCCACCGCTCGCCCATCAGGAACGACCTCGGCCGGTGCCCGGCGGCCAGTGCCCGACGGATGACCTTCTCGCTCTCGGCGAGGTAGAGACCCTGCTCGGTCTCCAGCAGCCGGCGCAGCGCCACATCGGTCAGCGAGAAGTAGTCGCGGACGCGCTCGTCCGCGGGGTCCTCGATGCGTACGACGCTCACGCCAGCGCCGCCCGGGCCAGCACCAGCACACCCGCCAGCGCTGCGACGACCAGCACCGCGCGACGCATCCGCTCACGGTCGACCGTGGCGCGCACCGGCCGGGCCAGGACGGCGCCGACGGCGACGAACGGGATCCAGCCGAGTCCTGCGAGCATCTCCCCACCGTGCACCTGACCGGCGACCGCCAGGCCGAGCAGTGACGTCGTGGCCCCTGCGACGAAGAACACCGCGAGCGTCGAGCGCACCCGCGCGGGACGCTCGTGCTGCAGCACGAGCCCCAGGAACGGACCGCCGATCGAGGCCGCCGTACCGGAGATGCCGGTGAGGATGCCCGCACCCAGGGCGGGCATCGGACGGGCCTGAACGGTCAGCCGTGAGACCGACGCGGCCACCGCCACCAGCACCATGACCCCGACGACCACGGCGATCGCGTCGCCGGACGCCTCCGCGACCAGCCACACGCCGACCGGCATCAGTGCGACCCGTCCGGCGATCGCGTATCCGAAGAGCCGCCAGTCGATGTCGCGCTCGCCGAAGGCCAGCTCCCACAGCGGGAGGACCAGCGAGGTGAGCAGCAGCGCGGCGGGCATGAGATCCGGACGCAGGATGATGATGAACGGCGCGGCCACGACCGCCAGTCCGAACCCGACGACGGACTGCACGAGCGCACCCACGGCGATCACGCCACCCAGCAGCAGGTAGACGACGAGATCGCTCACCGCAGCACGAGGTTGCCGATGGCGGCCAGACCGATCACCACGATGAACGCGCGCAGCAGCCACGGCGGCAGCGCACGGCCCACCCGTGCACCGATGACGCCGCCGATGAGAGACCCCACGGCGATGAGTCCCGCTGCGGCCCAGTTCATCCGGTCCCACGCGATGATCAGGAAGGTGATGGCGGCGACGGCGTTGACGATGGTGCCCAGGACGTTCTTGACGCCGTTGATCTGCTGCAGCGAGTCGGTCATCAGCACGCTCATCAGCCCGAGGAGCAGCACCCCCTGGGCGGCGCCGAAGTAGCCGCCGTACACCCCCGCGCCGTAGATGCCGACCAGCAGCGCGATGCGCCGCGCCCGGGTGTCGGAGTCGGAGTGCGCGGCCTGCGCCCGCTTGCTCAGCCACGGCCCGAAGACGACGAGCAGGATGCCGATCAGGATCAGCACCGGCACGACGGTCTTGAAGACACCCGGTGGCAGCACGATCAGCAGCACCGCCCCGGTGACTCCGCCGAGGAACGACATCGGCGCGAGACGCTTCAGCACCGCCGTCATCCCGCGCAGTTCCTTGCGGTAGCCGAACGTGCCGGACAGCCCGCCCGCGACCAGACCCAGCGTGTTGGAGACGTTCGCCGTCACCGACGGATAGCCGAAGGCCAGCAGCGTCGGGAAGGTCACGAGGGTGCCCGAACCGACCACCGTGTTGATGATCCCGGCGACCATTCCGGCGAGCAGGATCAGGACTGCATGGCTGAGCGGCACCGAATCAACCTAACGAGAACGTCGTACGCGCCCGCGCGCGTCTCAACTGTCGGCGCGCGCGGACCAGCGGTCCCCGTGCCGGTCCAGGACCAGGGGCATCCCGAAGGTGGCGGACAGGTTCTCCGCCGTCAGGGTGAGCTCAATCGGACCTGCCGCGACGACCGCACCGTCGCGCAGCATCAGCACGTCGGTGAAGCCCGGCGGGATCTCCTCGACGTGGTGGGTGACCAGCACCAGGGCCGGGGCGTCGGTGTCCTGCGCCAGCGCCGACAGCCGGCCGAGCAGGTCCTCCCGGCCGCCGAGGTCGAGTCCGGCGGCGGGTTCGTCCAGCAGCAGCAGCTCCGGATCGGTCATCAGGGCGCGGGCGATCTGCACCCGCTTGCGCTCGCCCTCCGACAGCGTCCCGTAGCGGCGGTCGACCAGGTGGGCCACGCCCAGCGCGCCGAGCAGTTCGGTGGCGCGCGCGTGGTCCAGCTCGTCGTACGCCTCACGCCAGCGCCCGACGATGCCGTACGACGCGGTGACCACCACGTCGCGGACCACCTCGCCGCCGGGGATCCGCTCGGCGATCGACGCGGACGCCAGCCCGATCCGGGGACGCAGCTCGAAGACGTCGACCGCGCCGAGCACCTCCGACAGCACGCCGGCCACGCCCGTCGTGGGATGCATCCTGCCGGCAGCGATCTGCAGCAACGTGGTCTTGCCTGCTCCATTGGGTCCGAGGACGACCCAGCGCTCGCCCTCCTCGATCTCCCAGCTGACCCGGTCGAGCAACGACTTGCCCGAGCGGACCACGCTCACCTCGGCCAGCGCCAGCACATCGCTCATGGAGCCCGACCCTAGGCGACCTACGATGTTCGCCGTGTCGACCCTCCCGGCGTGTGCGCGCCTCAGCCTCTGGGTGACCGCCGCCTGGGCCGGTCACCTCGACCTCGACGACGCCGTACGCCGGGCCATGCCCGACGTCGACGAGGTGCACGGAGCACTCGACCGGCTCGCCCTGTGGCAGGACTTCGGCGAGCGCGTGCTCGGGTGCGCGCTGCCGCGGCCGGGCGATCTGACGGGTATGCCGCGCGGCAGCCTCGACTTCACGGGCGCGGCCGCCGACTCCGGCGAGTGCGTCTACGTGCCGGCGCTCGGCGGTGCGCTGGTGCCCACCATCGAGACCTACGGGCCCGAGGGCGACACGGGCACCCAGATCACCTGGACGGCGTACGACTGCGAACCGACGCCGGTCCACCAGCTGGAGAGCCTGCAGGAGAGCCAGATCGAGCGCGACCTGGCCGAGCTGGTGCGGGAGGCGACGGCCGCGTTCGAGACCCTCGACGTGCAGCCGTGGGCCGGCTCGACCGCGCGCGCCGAGGTCGACTCCCGGGTGCGCGACCACGACTGGGGTCTGCCGCCCGGACTGCCGGGGCGTGCGCACCGCATCCTGGTGCTCGCCGGGTCGATCGCCTCGGCTGTCGACGTCGCCCTGGCCGAGTCACCTGCCGTTCACGGACATGACGACGGCGCGCGGCATGCGCTGCTGCTGCGCCTTCAAGCGGGCGCGGACCGGGCGCTCGCCCAGGCGACGACGTCCTGCGCTCTGTCGCTCGGCGGGTTGCGCCCCGCCCGCTGACGCGCCCTCGTCGTGGTGGGTTTGCGTCCGTGCGTGCGGTTTACGTCTGCGGCCCGGGCTGCAGTCCTGGCCGCAGACGCAAAACGCGCACGCCGTGCTGTTCGCGGGGTCGTCATGCCTCCTGCGCTCAGCGGGCGGCCCACTCCCGGGCGACCTGGTCGTAGACCTCCTGCGTACGCGTAGCGATCGCCTCCCAGCCGAACTCGCGCACCGCGCGCTCGCGACCGGCCCGACCGCGCTCCCGCGCCCGCGCCGGGTCCGACACCGCGTCGGTCAGCACCCGCGCCAGGTCCGCGACGAACGCGTCCGGGTCCTTCGGCGTGCCGGTGCCGTCGGCGACCTGGTCGATCGGCACCAGCCACCCGGTCTCGCCGTCCGCGACCACCTCGGGGATGCCACCGGTCGCCGTGCCGACCACCGCCACCTCGCACGCCATCGCCTCGAGGTTGACGATGCCCAGCGGCTCATAGACCGAGGGGCAGATGAAGACCGTTGCAGCAGAGAGGAGTGCGACCACTTCCTGCCGCGGGAGCATCTCGTCGATCCAGACCACACCCCCGCGCGACTCACGCAGCCCGGCGACCAGGCCCTGCACCTCGGCGAGGATCTCGGGGGTGTCCGGTGCGCCCGCGCACAGCACGAGCTGCACCTCGGGCGGCAGCTGCGCGGCGGCCCGCAGCAGGTAGGGCAACCCTTTCTGCCGGGTGATCCGACCGACGAAGACGACGGACGGCCGGTCCGGGTCCATGCCGTGCCGACGGACGATCTCCAACGCCTCGGGCGACTCGTCCCGTGCCCAGAGGGCGGCGTCGATCCCGTTGTGCACCACGTGCACTCGCGCCGGGTCGAGCGCGGGATAGCTGCGCAGCACGTCCTGTCGCATCCCGTCCGACACCGCGATGACGGCGGCAGCGTGCTCGTACCCCGTGCGCTCGACATACGACGACACGCGGTAACCGCCGCCGAGCTGCTCGGCCTTCCACGGCCGCATCGGCTCCAAGGAGTGCGCGGTGATGACGTGCGGCACGCCGTGCAGCAGCGACGCGAGGTGGCCGGCCATGTTGGCGTACCAGGTGTGCGAGTGCACCACGTCGGCGCCGGCGCAGTCCGCGGCCATCGTCAGGTCGACGCCGAGGGTCTGCAGGGTGGCGTTCGCGTCCTGCAGCTGGGGAAGGTCGGGGTACCCGGTGGTGTCCGGCTCCTGGACGGGCACGCCGAACGCGCGCACCCGCGTCTCGACACCGGCGGCACGCAGGGCCTTCACGAGCTCTGCGACATGCACCCCCGCGCCGCCGTAGATGTTCGGCGGATATTCCTTGGTCAGCAGATCGACGCGCACCTGCGCGACGCTAGTCCTACGGGACGAGCGGCACCACCGCGTCGTGGAACGGCCCGCACAGCACCCGGGGGTGGGCCTAGGTTGGGTGGATGGTTGCCAAAGGTGGTCCCAGCGTCCTCGCCATCGTGCTCGCCGGTGGAGAGGGAAAACGGTTGATGCCGTTGACGGCCGACCGTGCCAAACCCGCCGTGCCGTTCGGCGGGATCTACCGCTTGATCGACTTCGCGCTGTCCAACCTGGCCAACAGCGGCTATCTGAAGATGGTCGTGCTGACCCAGTACAAGTCGCACAGCCTGGACCGGCACATCACCAAGGCATGGCGGATGTCGACGCTGCTCGGCAACTACGTGGCGCCCGTCCCGGCCCAACAGCGCCTGGGCAAGCAGTGGTTCGCGGGATCGGCCGACGCGATCTACCAGAGCCTGAACCTGATCCATGACGAGAAGCCGGACATCGTGGTCGTGGTCGGAGCCGACCACGTCTACCGGATGGACTTCTCCCAGATGGTCTCCCAGCACATCCAATCCGGCGCCGCCTGCTCGGTGGCCGCGATCCGCCAGCCGATCGCGTCTTCGGACCAGTTCGGTGTCATCGAGCTGGAGAAGGGCTCGCAGCGCATCTCCGCCTTCCGGGAGAAGCCCACCGATCCCCAGCCCCTGGAGGACAGCCCTGGGGAGATCCTCGCCTCGATGGGCAACTACGTCTTCACGGCGGATGCCCTCGTCGACGCCGTACGCCGCGACGCGCAGCGCGACGACAGCAAGAACGACATGGGCGGCGACATCGTGCCGGACTTCGTCAGCCGGGGTGAGGCGTACGCGTACGACTTCGGCGACAACGAGATCCCCGGCGCGACCGAGCGCGACCGCGGCTACTGGCGTGACGTGGGCACGATGGATTCGTACTTCGACGCGCACATGGATCTGGTCTCCATCCTGCCGATCTTCAATGTCTACAACTACGACTGGCCGATCCTCACCAACGCGGGCTCGTTCCCGCCCGCGAAGTTCGTGCACGGTTCGGCGAAGCGGCGTGGCGTCGCGATCGACTCGATGATCTCCGCGGGGACGATCGTGAGTGGATCCGTGGTGCAGCGGTCGGTGCTGTCCCCCAACGTGCACGTGCACAGCTTCGGGCGCATCGAGGACTCGGTGCTGCTCGACAACGTCGACATCGGGCGCTCGTGCACGATCCGGCGCGCCATCCTCGACAAGGACGTCGTCGTCCCCGAGGGCGTCAGCATCGGCGTCGACCACGACGTCGACCGCAAGCGCGGCCTGACCGTCACCGACAGCGGCATCGTGGTCGTCGGCAAGGGCACCGTCCTGCAACCGTGACCGAGCCGGGAGACTGTGCGCATGTCGTCCGGCACCGCCCTGCTCACCCTCACCGGTGACGACTCCCCCGGAGCCGTCACCGACCTCCTCGCGGCCGTCGCGGCGTTCGACGAGGACGTGCTCGACCTGGGTCAGGTGGTGGTCCGCGGGCGCCTCACCGTCTCCCTGCTGCTCACCTGCCGCTCGGGATCCGACGCCCTGCACGACGCGGCCGCCGGGGTCGCACGCGCCCACGGGCTGCACCTCGCGCTGACCACCGACGTCGACGACGTGCCGACGCCGCAGAGCGGGCGAGCCTCCGTCGTGGTCATCGGGGCACCGCTGGGTACGGCGGCACTGGCCGCCATCACCTCCGCGATCGATGCGCAGGGGGCGCGCGTGGAGCGGGTGCGCCGGCTGGTGCGCACTCCCCTGACCGGCCTCGAGCTCCAGGTGTCCGGCGCCGAGGTGACGAGCCTGCGGCGCGCACTCGCGCTCCAAGCCTCCGATCATGCCGTCGACGTCGCGGTCGCACCCGGCGGGTTGGACCGCCGCGGCCGGCGCCTGCTGGTCATGGACGTGGACTCCACGCTCATCCAGGACGAGGTGATCGAGCTGCTCGCGCGGCACGCCGGGGTCGAGGCGCAGGTCGCGGCCGTCACCGAGCGCGCGATGCGTGGCGAGCTGGACTTCGCCGAGAGCCTGCACGAGCGGGTCGCGACGCTGGCCGGGCTGCCCGAGTCGGTGCTCGCCGACGTACGCCGTGACGTTCGGCTCACCCCTGGAGCCGCCACCCTGGTGCGGACGGTCAAGCGCTTGGGGTTCACGGTCGCCGTGGTGTCCGGCGGGTTCATCGAGATCGTCGGGCCGCTGGCCGCCGAGCTCGGCATCGACCACGCGCACGCCAACACCCTGGAGATCCGCGACGGGCATCTCACGGGTCGGGTCACCGGGCAGGTCGTGGATCGGGCCGAGAAGGCGCGTGCGCTGCGGCGATTCGCGCACGCGGCGGGGCTGCCGCTCTCCCGGACGGTCGCCGTCGGGGACGGCGCCAACGACCTGGACATGCTGGCCATCGCCGGTCTCGGCATCGCCTTCAACGCCAAACCGGTCGTGCGGGCCGAGGCGCACGCGTCCGTGAGCGTGCCCTACCTCGACGCCGTGCTCTATCTGCTCGGCATCTCCCGTGACGAGATCGACGCGGCGGAGAAGACACCAGCCGACTCCCTAGACTCCCCTCATGCCTGACGCACCGAAACGTTCGCTGCTCATCATCGGAGGCGCGGAGGACAAGGTCGGCCGGGTCACCATCCTGCGGCGGTTCGTGCGGCTCGCCGGCGGCCGCAAGGCTCGCCTCGTCGTCATTCCCACGGCGTCCTCGGTCCCGGACGAGGTGGTCGAGGTCTACTCCACCGTCTTCGAGCGGCTGGGCTGCGCATCCGTCACCTCCGTCGATCCGGCGAACCGGCAGGCTGCCGGTGACAGCGAGCTCGTGGACCGCGTCGACGACGCCACCGGTGTCTTCCTCTCCGGCGGCAACCAGCTGAAACTGAGCCAGTTGATCGTCGGTACGCCGCTCGGCGCGGCCCTGCTGCGCGCCTACCAGCGCGGCGCCGTCGTGGCCGGCACCTCCGCGGGCGCATCGATCATGAGCCAGTTCATGATCTCGATGGGCGACGAGGGCGTGACACCGCGGCAACGCTCCAGTCAGCTGACCGCCGGACTCGGGCTGCTGCCCGGCGTCATCGTCGACCAGCACTTCGACCAGCGCGCCCGCTACGGCCGGCTGCTGTCGCTGGTCGCCGGTTCGCCCAGTCTGCTCGGGATGGGCATCGACGAGGACACCGCCGCGGAGATCACCGACGACTCGGAGCTGACCGTCGTCGGCTCGGGTGCGGTCTTCGTGGTCGACGCCCGCAACGCGGTCACCGACGCCCACGAGGCCCGCCGCGACGCTCCACTGCTCGTCACCGGCGCCGTCGTGCACACGCTGCCCTTCGGCTCCACCTTCGACCTGCAGACCGCCACCCTCACCGAATTCGTGGAGAAGCACACCGACCTGTCGGTCTCCTCCAGCCGCGACCGGCACGACACCGCAACGGCGGCCGCAGCGTTGCGTCACTGACCGACGCGCACCGTCATCCCCGAACCCGTACGGAGGTTCCGCCTTGCCGATCGACCGCCCTGTCCCCACCGGACCCGCAGCGCCCGACCTGCAGATCGTCTCCACCCGCGTCTACCGCGGGCCCAACGTGTGGTCCTACGACAAGGCCGTCCACCTCGTGGTGGATCTCGGTGTGCTGGAGGGCTACCCGTCCGACACGCTGCCCGGCTTCACCGACGCCCTGCTGCAGCTGCTGCCGGGACTGGACGGACACACCTGCTCGCGCGGGCACCGCGGCGGCTTCATCGAACGGCTGCGTGAGGGCACCTGGCTCGGGCACGTCGCCGAACACGTGGCCCTGCAGCTGCAGCAGCAGGCCGGCCACGACCTGCGGCGTGGCAAGACCCGTGCGGACCGCAGCGTGCCCGGCCGCTACAACGTGATCTACGGCTACCTGGACGAGCGGGTCGCGCTGGCCGCCGGGCGGCTCGCCGTTCGTCTGGTCAACCACCTCGTACGCGCCGAGCCGGGTTTCGACTTCGCGCTCGAGTTCGACGCGTTCCTCGCGTCGTCCGCGCGGATGGCCTTCGGTCCGTCGACGGCCGCGATCATCGAGGAAGCGACCAGCCGCGACATCCCCTGGACCCGGCTCAACCAGGCCTCGCTGGTGCAGCTCGGCCAGGGCGTGCACGCCCAGCGCATCCGCGCCACGATGACCTCGCGCACCTCGGCCCTGGCCGTCGACATCGCCGGCGACAAGAGCCTCACCACCACCCTCCTCGGCTCGGCGGGTCTGCCGGTGCCCAAGGCCGAGAGCGTCCGCTCCGCCGAGGCCGCGGCGGAGGCGGCCACCTCGATCGGCTTCCCGGTGGTCGTCAAACCGCTCGACGGCAACCACGGCCGCGGGGTGTGCCTCGACCTGCGCAGCGAGGCGGACGTGCTCGCAGCGTTCCCGATCGCACAGGGCCAGTCCAAACGCGGCGTCGTCCAGGTCGAGTCGCACATCACCGGCAAGGACTACCGCTGCCTCATCATCGGCGGCCGGATGGCGGCCATCGCCGAGCGGGTGCCGGCGCACGTGATCGGCGACGGCGAGCACACCGTCGGCGAGCTGGTGGAGATCACCAACGCCGACCCGCGCCGCGGCGTCGGCCACGAGAAGGTGCTGACCCGGATCGCCGTCGACGACGCCGCACGCGAACTGGTGAAGTCTCAGGGCTACGAATGGGATTCGATCCCACCCGCCGAGCAGATGGTCAAACTGGCGCTTACCGGCAACATGTCCACCGGCGGCATCTCGGTGGACCGCACCTTCGACGCGCACCCGGACAACATCGAGATCGCCGAGGAGGCCGCGCAGCTGATCGGCCTCGACGTCGCGGGTATCGACTTCATCTGTCCCGACATCACGGCACCGGTCCGTGAGACCGGCGGGGCCATCTGCGAGGTCAACGCCGCGCCCGGTTTCCGGATGCACACCCACCCGACCGTCGGCGAGCCTCAGTTCATCGGCAAACCGGTCGTCGACCTGCTCTTCCCGCCGGGCGCGCCGTCGCGGGTACCGATCGTGGCGGTCACCGGCACCAACGGCAAGACGACGACCTCGCGGATGCTGGCGCACATCATGAAGGGCCTCGGCCACAAGGTCGGCATGACCTCGACCGACGGCATCGTGATCGACGAGCGGCTCGTCATCCGGGCCGACGCGTCCGGTCCCCGGTCCGCGCGGATGGTGCTGTCGAACCCCCGGGTCGACTTCGCTGTCTTCGAGGTCGCCCGCGGCGGCATCCTGCGCGAGGGTCTCGGCTACGACCGCAACGACATCGCCGTGGTCACCAACATCGCGGCCGACCACCTCGGGATGCGCGGCATCGACACCCTCGAACAGCTCGCGACGGTGAAATCGGTTGTCGTGGAGGCTGTTCCGCGCGACGGCTTCGCCGTGCTCAACGCCGACGATCCGCACGTACGCGCGATGCGACGCAAGTGTTCGGGCACCATCGTGTGGTTCTCGATGGAGCCGCCCGGCAGTGAGATCCGCGAGTTCGTCGAGGAGCGCTGCCGTCGTGGCGCCCGCGCCGTCGTCCTGGAGCCGAGCGACCGCGGCGAGATGATCGTGCTGCGTCAGGGTCGCCGCCGGATGCCGCTGGCGTGGACGCACCTGCTGCCGTCGACGTTCGGCGGCACCGCCCGGATGAACGTCGCGAACGCGCTGGCCGCCGCCGGTGCCGCGTTCGCCGCCGGAGCCCCGTTGCACGACATCCGGCAGGGTCTACGCACCTACACCACGTCGTACTACCTGTCCCCCGGCCGCCTGAACCGCCTGGAGGTCAACAGCGCCGAGGTGTTCGTCGACTACTGCCACAACCCGCCCGGCATGGAGCGGCTCGGCGAGTTCGTCGAGGGGTACGTCGAGCAGCGGCAGAAGTCGCTGGACCACCGCATCTCGCGGATCGGCATGATCGGCGCGGCCGGCGACCGACGCGACGAGGACATCGAAGCGCTGGGGCACATCGCGGCCGAGCACTTCGACGTCATGGTCGTCCGGGAGGACGCCAACCTGCGTCGTCGGGCGCCGGGTGAGGCCGCGGCACTGGTCGTACGCGGCGCGCAGCGCGCCATGGACGCCGGTGCACGCTGCCGGCAGATCGCCACGGTCGTCGATGAGATCGCGGCCGTGCGGCACTCGGTGCACCTGGCCAACCCCGGCGACCTGGTGATGCTCTGCGTCGACCAGCACGCGGCCGTGCTGGCCGAGCTGGAGGACTTCACCCACGAGGCCGCCGCCGGATCGCGCACCGACGGGGATCAGCCCGGCGACCCCGATCTCGATCCGCAGCAGCTCGTGGACGAGGCACAGACGTCGTACGCACAGGAGGCGGCCGCCCGCCGGGAGGCGATCGAGCCGCCGCTGCCCACCCTCTGACGCCCGTCGAGGGGTAGCGAACTGCTCGAGGGGTGGGATATCCCCACCCTCGACGATGTGCCTACCCCTCGACGGGAAGGTCGGGGCGGTCGTCGGCGATGGCGGCGGTGAAGCGCGCGAGCGAGCCGGGGTAGCGCTGCACGTCGGGGTCGGCCGACGCGGCGATAAGGTGTTCCAGCGCCGTCCGCAGGGCCTCGGGATCGCGGCCCAGATCGTGCAAGGTGAACGCGCGGAACGCCACGACGGCAGGGTTGTCCGGCCAGTCCGCCGCCAGCTGGTCGAAGATCGCGAGTGACTCCTCGAGCCGCCCCAGGTGCCGCAGCGTCGACCCCTTCTGGATCAGAGCCCGACGGTGGAAGGGCTCGCGCAACGGACGGGCGAGTGCCTCGTCGTAGCGCGCGACCGCCTCCTCCTCGCGACCGGCGGAGTCGTAGGTGCCGGCCAACTCGTAGAGCACCCGGCCGTCGTCCGGGAAGTCGCGCGCGAGGGCGTGTGCAGCCGCGATGCGGCGTACGTCGTCGTCCATGGCCCACAGCGCCGCGATGCGATCATCGGCCTCGTGCCGACCATTGGCGGCACCGACCTTGCGAGCGATCGCCGCCGGGTCATCGACGCGTCCGCCGTGTTCGAGCAGCCAGGTGTGCACGAGCGCCTGGTGCGAGTGCACCATCTCCGCCAGTACGTCGCCGTCCCGCGCGTCGCCGAGCAACGCGACGAGCCCCTCCAACTCCGTTTCCGAGGACGCCACCGGCGTCACTCCTACACGCGAAAGCCCTTCTCGCAGCTTGGTTTCGAGCCCGGCCATGGTGCGACCGCGCAGATAGTGCTCCTTGTGCTCGATGTAGACGCGATCGGCGCCCAACCCGGCGAGCTCTCCGAGGTTGACGAGGATCTCGTCCGTGCGGTCGCCGCCCGTTCCCAGTCCGAGCAGGACCTGCGATCCCGGCGGCTTCAGGCCACGCGCTACGCGCAGGAGTGCTTCGAGGCCAGCTTCGTTGTGTGCCATATCGACGATGAACGTCACTTCGCCACCATCGATGGGAAGGGAGTAGACATTCATCCGGCCGGCGTTGTGCTCGGCGTCGGGCAGGAAGGTGCGCAGCCCCTCGACGACCGCGTCGTGCGGTAGACCCGCCGCGAGACCGGCCGCCGCCGCGGCCAGCGCGTTCGCGACGTTGTGCTCGGACAGACCGGCGAGCGTGACCGGGACGTCGGTGACGGGCAGCAGCCGGACCGGCGAATGACCCGGCGCGAGCACCGTGAGCTGCCCGTCCAGCACCGTGATGCCACGACCGCCCGCGTCGATGGCCTCGCGCAGGGCGGGAGCATCCGGGGACAGGGTGAAACACCACGGCCGGCCGCCGGCCGCGCCGCGCATCGCCCACACCCGCGGGTCGTCCCCGTTGAGCACGACCCACCCGTCCGGGCGTGTCACGCGGGTGATGATGGCTTTGACCTCGGCGAGCTGATCGAGCGTGTCGATCCCGTTCACGCCGAGGTGGTCGGCGCTGACGTTCGTCACCACGCTCACGTGGTTGTACGCCGTTCCGAGGCCCTTCAGGAGCATGCCGCCGCGTGCGGTCTCCAGCACGGCGAACTCCATGCCCTTGTCGGCCAGTACGGTGCGCGCCCCCGCCGGGCCGGAGAAGTCGCCGTACTCCACCAGCTCGCCCTGGATCAGGACGCCGTCCGTGGAGCTCCATCCGGTGCGTCGGCCGGCGGTCATCGCCAGGTGCGCGATCAACCGGGTGGTCGTGGTCTTGCCGTTGGTGCCGGTCACGCAGACCGTGGGGATCCGGGGTCGCAACGGCCGGAGCACGTCCCCGACCGGCGTCGCCCGCACCCGCCCGGCAGCGGACGCCACGGCGTCATGTGTGTCCTCTCCGGCGAGCAGGGTGGCGAGCAGCGGACCCAGCTCCTCGCCCAGGGCGACAGCCCGGCCGCGGTTGCGCACCGCGACCGCGACGAGCAGCTCCTCCGGTGCGGCGCCCGCGCGGGCACGCACGCCGAGGCGGGCGGATCCGGCGCCTGCGGCCACCGATCGCACGGCCCGCTCGACCACCCGGAGCACGAAACGCTGCCGCGCCTCGGTGCCGGGCCGACCAGGCTCCGAACGTCGTACGCCGAGCCCCCGCGCGACGTCGACGAGCACGTCGCGCTCTGCTGCGAGATAACCGGGCACCGACAGCGTCAGCAGCACCGCGGGGCGGGTGAAGTAGAGATTCGGACCCTCGAGGACCCGCACATGGGTCACGGTCGCGCCTGCGTGGGTGGACACCCGCGAAGCCTAGTGCGGTGCATGCAAAGTTCCTGGACAGTCGCTCCGCGCCTGACCATCAACTCTGACTACGTCCGCACCTGGTCTAGTTCTGACTCCCTGCGCTTGGTCGCTACTGCCCCATGGCGTGCACGCCACCGTCGACGTGCACGATCTCCCCCGTCGTCGCGGGGAACCAGTCGGACATCAGGGCCACGCACGCGCGAGCAGCAGGCTCGGCGTCGCGCACGTCCCAGCCCAGCGGTGCCCGCTCGCCCCAGGTGTTCTCGAAGGTCTCGAAGCCGGGGATCGATTTGGCGGCGGTCGTGCGCACCGGACCGGCGGCGACCAGATTGCACCGCACGCCGCGCGGTCCGAGGTCGCGCGCGAGGTATCGGTTGGTCGACTCGAACGCCGCCTTCGCCACGCCCATCCAGTCGTAGACCGGCCACGCGAACTGCGCGTCGAAGGTCAGCCCCACCAGCGAGGACTTCTCGTGCATGAGCGGAAGTGCGGCTACCGCAAGGGCTTTCAGCGAGTACGCGGACGCCTGCAGCGCCGTGCTCGCGTCCTCCCAGGTGCCTTCGAGGAAGTTGAACGCACCGGGCGGCGCGAAACCGATGGAGTGCAACACCCCGTCGAGCCCGTCGACGTGCTCGCGCAGCCGGTCGGCCAGCGAGTCCAGGTCGTCGGTGCTGGTGACGTCGAGCTCCACGACCTCGGGCGTCGTCGGCAGCCGCCGGGAGATGGTGCGGGTGATCTTCATGGTGCGCCCGAACGACGTCAGCACGACCTCCGCGCCCTCCTGCTGCGCCAGCCGCGCTACGTGGAAGGCGATGGAGGAGTCCATCAGCACCCCGGTGACCAGAAGCTTCTTACCCTCGAGCAGTCCCATGTCGTCCTCTCTAGCGCGATGCGTGAAATGTCTGGGGCCGGGCGATCCGCGCACGACCTGCGGGATCGCTCACGTCCGCGCCCGCTCGCCATTGCGATCCACTGCCTTAGTGACCCATCCCGAGGCCGCCGTCCACCGGGACGACCGCTCCGCTGATGTACGCCGCGTCGTCGCTCGCGAGGAAGCGCACGACCCGGGCGACCTCCTCCGGCTCGGCGAACCGGCCGGCGGGGATGGCGGCCAGATACTCCGCCTGCTGCTTGTCCGGCAGCGCACGGGTCATGTCGGTGTCGATGAAGCCCGGGGCGACGACGTTCGCGGTGATGCCGCGCTTGCCGAGCTCGCGGGTGATGGAGCGCGCCAGACCCACGAGACCAGCCTTGGACGCCGCGTAGTTGGCCTGGCCTGGCGCGCCGTAGAGCCCGACCACACTGGAGATGAAGATGATCCGGCCGCGCTTGAGCTTCAGCATTCCCTTGCTGGCACGTCGCGCACAGCGGAACGCACCGGTCAGGTTGGTGTCGAGCACGGAGGAGAAGTCGTCGTCGCTCATCCGCATGAGCAGGGTGTCGTGCGTGATGCCGGCGTTGGCCACCACGACCTCGATGGGCCCGCCCAGGAGTTCCTCGGCCTGCGTGAACGCCGCATCCACCTGCTCGGCCGAGGTCACGTCGCACGGCACGGCCTGTACGCCGTCCGGTCCGTCGCCGGTTCGCGAGGTGATGACCACGTGGTCACCGGCCTGCGCGAACGCGGTGGCGATCGCGGCTCCGATACCGCGGTTGCCACCGGTGACCAGGACCCTGCGGGGCTCGCTCATGTGTCTCCTCATCGACGTCGGCCCCGACGCTATCGGACTACCGCGCGGTAGCCGGACGACGCTGCCGCTGGGGCGAAGGGTGCTGACGCCTACACTCGTGATATGCCCCGAGGCAAGGAAATCCCATCCGTTGCATCGGCGACCAATCTGCCCCCGTCCGCCAAAGGCGACCAGACCTCGCGGATGCGCAAATACCTATTCTCCATGGGCATTCGCACCACCTGCTTCATATTGGCCGTGATCCTGACCGGTCCCGCGCGCTGGGTGTGCGTCGGGCTGGCGGTGGTGCTCCCCTACATCGCGGTCGTCATCGCGAACGCCACGAACCGCCGTCGTGTCGACGCGCTCGGGTCGGTGGCCCCCGGGAAGCAGATCCCCCGGCTGGAAGAGAAGCACCAGACACCGCTGTGAGCGTGCTCTTCCCTGCCGGACCGCCCGACGGCGCTCCGCGGGAGGTGTGCAGCGCCAGGGGCTGTCGAACGCCGGCGGCGTACGCCCTGCTGTGGAACAACCCGAAACTGCACACGCCCGAACGCCGCAAGACCTGGCTGGCGTGCGAGGAGCACCGCGAGCAGCTGAGCTCCTTCCTCGGCATCCGCGGCTTCCTCAAGGACGTCGTGCCGGTCGAGGACCTGCGGCAACAGACCTAGCCGGGCCGTTCGCGACTGTCCCGCATCCTCGTGCGGACGGTGTCGTGATGCTGCGGACACCCGGTGGGACCTGGCGAGCGGGTCAGCCGCCGATGGCGGACATCGGGCGCTGCGGCTGCACGAAGCCCGGCAGGTCGATCCCATGACCGGCCGCCTTGGCCCACATGGTCGAGCGGATCACCTCGGTCAGTTGCTCGTCGCTCGCACCGGACCGCAGCTGAGCGCGCAGATCGCCCTCGTCGCGGGCGAAGAGGCAGTTGCGCACCTGCCCGTCGGCCGTGAGGCGCACCCGGTCGCACGCCGCGCAGAAGGGTGCGCTGACGCTCGCGATCAGACCGACCGTCTCGGGGCCGCCGTCCACCAGGAACTCCTCGGCCGGCGCACTCCCCCGCGCCTCCGCGGGGAGATCCGTCAGCGTGAACCGCTCCTCGATCGCCGTACGCAGCTGGGCGCCGGTCATCATCGTCGAGCGGTCCCAGGAGTGCTGGGCGTCCAGCGGCATCTGCTCGATGAAGCGCAGCTGGTAGCCACGGTCGAGGCACCACGCGAGCAGGTCGGCGGGGCTCTCGACATCGCTGTGCATGGCGACCGCGTTGACCTTGACCGGGGCGAGTCCGGCGTCCGCGGCGGCTTTGAGACCCCGTTCGACGTCATGGAAGCGATCGCGGCGGGTCAGCACCTTGAACCGCTCGGGCGAGACGGTGTCGAGCGAGACGTTGACGCGGTGCAGTCCGGCGTCCGCCAGCGGCTGCGCAAGCCTGTCGAGTCCGATGCCGTTGGTGGTCATCGCCATTCGCGGCGCGTTCGGCAACTGCCCGACGCGGCGTACGACGTCCACCAGGGAGCGGCGCAGCAGGGGTTCGCCGCCGGTGAACCTGACCTGACGCACCCCGAGATCGACGAACAGCCCGATGACGCGGACCATCTCGTCGTCGGTCAGCATCTCCGGGCGCGGCATCCAGTCCAGGCCCTCGGCGGGCATGCAGTAGGTGCAGCGCAGGTTGCAGCGGTCGGTGACCGAGACGCGTAGATCAGCGGCGACCCGCCCGAAGCGGTCGCCCAGCACCGCCGACTCGCGAGCGGGTGTGTGCGTCATACCGTCCAGAGTACGGCGGGTACCGTTGCGTCAGTGATTCGCTTGCTGCTCACCAGGCGCTGGTTGGCCTGGATCCTGGTGGCGGTGGTGTGGGGCATCGGGTGTTTCTTCCTCGGTCGCTGGCAATGGCACCGCTGGGAGTCCAAACACGGCGCCCAGCAGCAGGTTTCGCAGAACTACAACGCGCCGCCCCGCTCCCTGACCTCGATCGTACCGACGCGGACCTCGCAGCTCCCGGCGAACCGCCAGTGGGCGCAGGTGCGGCTCACCGGCCACTACCTGCCGGCTGCCCGGATCCTGGTGCGCAACCGCCCGGACAACGGCAACTTCGGCTACGAGGTGCTGGTGCCGTTCGTGCAGGACGGCGGGGCGGGCACCGTGCTGGTCGACCGCGGCTGGGTCGACAACGGCGCCAACGCCTCCACTCCGGCCTACGTACCCCCCGCGCCGTCCGGCACCAGCACGGTGCTCGGCTGGCTGCGGCCCACCGAGGACAGTCTGGGGCGGGCGCCGGTCAAGGGCTCGGTCGCCTCGATCAATCCCGGGGACGTCACCGCACAGACTCGAGTGGCGACGTACACCCACGTCTTCGTACGGATGCGCAGCGAACGGACCGCGACCGGCGCCGTCCCCGCCCGGCCCGCGCCCTTGGACAAACCCGACCCGGGTTCGTACGCCGGGATCAACCTCAGCTATGCGCTGCAGTGGTGGCTCGGGATGGTCGCCGGGCTGGCGTTCGTGCTGTTCCGCGCCCGCCAGGAGCACCGGGACGCCGAACTGGAGTCGGGTGCGACGCCGGCGAAGCCGCCGCGCGTCAAGAAGGTGCGCATCTGGGACGAAGAGGACGCCTGAAAAGCAGCGACCCCCCATCGGTTGTCCGCAGGAAAGTGGCGCCTACGCCACAGAACCGCTGACAACCACCCCTGTGCCCCGTCGGTTGTCCGCAGGAAAGTGACGTCGGCGCCAGCGATCCGCTGACGATCGGGACGGTCAGGCCGGGGTCGGTGCCTCGGCGAACTGCGTGCGGTAGAGCTCGGCGTACAGCCCCTCGGCGGCCAGCAGCTCCGCGTGCCGCCCGTGCTCCACGATCCGCCCGGCCTCGACCACGAGGATCTGGTCGGCGGCACGGACCGTCGACAGGCGGTGCGCGATGACCAGGGAGGTGCGCCCCTCCAGCGCCGTGTCGAGTGCCCGCTGCACGGCCGCCTCGGACTCGCTGTCCAGGTGCGCCGTGGCCTCGTCCAGCACCACCACGGACGGCGCCTTGAGCAGCAGGCGTGCGATGGCGAGCCGCTGCTTCTCGCCGCCGGACAGGCGGTGACCGCGGTCGCCGACCAGGGTGTCCAGACCGTGCGGCAGCCGGTCCACCAGGTCGGAGATGTTCGCGGCCTGCAGGGCGGCGTGCAGTTCGGCGTCGGTGGCGTCCGGGCGCGCGTAGCGCAGGTTGGCGCCGATGGTGTCGTGGAACATGTGCGCGTCCTGGGTGACCATGCCGACCCGGTCGCGCAGCGAGACGTCGCTGACCCCGGTGAGCGGCACCCCTCCGATCCGTACGGCGCCGGACGTCGGGTCGTACAACCGGCCCACCAGCGCGCTGATCGTGGTCTTGCCGGCACCGGACGGGCCGACGATGGCGACCATCTCCCCCGGGCGCGCGACGAACGAGAGCCCCTTCAGCACCTGCGAGCTCGCGCCGTCGTCACCGGACTGCACGGTCTGCAGCGATGCCAGCGACACCTGGTCGGCGTCCGGATAGCTGAACTCGACGTCCTCGAACCGTACGTCGAGCGGCCCGTCCGGCAGCGCCACCGCGTCCGCCGACTCGCGCACCATCGGCCGCAGGTCGAGGATCTCGAAGACCCGCTCGAACGACACGAGCGCCGACATCACGTCGACCCGGACGTTCGAGAGCTGGGTGAGTGGCAGATAGAGGCGCGCGAGCAACGCGGCCAGCGCGAGCAGCGTGCCGACGGTGAGGGTGCCGCGGGCGGCCATCACACCGCCGATGCCGTAGACCATGGCCGTGGCGAGCGACGCCAGCAGCGTCAGTCCGACGAGGAAGACGCTGCGCTGCAGCGCCAGGGCGATGCCGTAGTCGCGCACCTTGCCGGCGCGCTCGGCGTACTCGCGGTGCTCGGTCTCGGGGCGGCCGAACAGCTTGACCAGCAGGGCGCCGGCGACGTTGAAGCGCTCGGTCATCCGCGCGCCCAGGTCGGCGTTCTCGATCATCTGGTTGCGGGTGAGCCCGGCGACGCGGCGTCCGATGATGCGGGTCGGGATGAGGAAGAGCGGCACCAGCACCAGCGCCGCCAGGGTGAGCTGCCAGGACAGCACGGCCATCGCGGTCACGATCACCGCGAGGCTGACGGCGTTGGAGACCACGTTGGACATCACGGAGGTGAACGCCGTCTGCGCGCCGATGACATCGGAGTTGAGGCGGGTGACGAGCGCACCGGTCTGAGCACGGGTGAAGAACGCGATGGGCTGGCGCAGCACGTGCGCGAAGACCTCCCGACGCAGGTCGTAGATCAGCCCCTCCCCGATCAGCGCGGACAGCCAGCGTTCACCGACACCCAGCCCGGCATCCAGGATCGCGACGACGGCCGCGGCCACGGCGAGCCACACCACGAGTGAGGTGTCCCTGTGCAGGACGCCCTTGTCGACGATCTCGCGCAGGATCAAGGGGGTCGCGATCACCATCAGCGCGTCGATGATCACCATCACCAGGAATGCGATGAGGGGACGCCGGAACGGGCCGGCGTACCCGAGCACCCGCTTGGTCGTCCCCGGCTTGAGCGGGGCGTTCTTGACCGAGGAGTCGCGGGTGAGCGAGCGCATCGTCATCCAACCGCCGGGCATCGACACGTCGGCTCTCCTCGCTGTGCAGGTCTGAAAGGTCTGGCAGGGTCAACACCCGGCGGGGTGCTGGTATGCCGAGCGCGTCTCGGGCAGGTCGCCGACGTGGGGGTTTTGCGTCTGTGGCCAGTGCTGCAGCCCTGGCCACGGACGCAAACCAGCCACATCAGCGTGGCGGACCCGGGTGCCGAAGCGGCCGGCCACGCGGCGTACGCCGGCCGGGTCAGGCCAGTGTGACCAGGTCCAGATAGTCCGGGTTCCAGTGGTCCTCGACCCCGTCAGGGAGCATCAGCACCCGCTCGGGCTCCAGGGCCGACACGGCGCCCTCGTCGTGGGTCACCAGCACCACGGCACCCTCGTAGCCGCGCAGCGCGCCGAGGATCTCCTCACGCGAGGCCGGGTCGAGGTTGTTGGTCGGCTCGTCGAGCAGCAGCACGTTGGCCGACGACACGACCAGCAGTGCGAGCGACAGCCGGGTCTTCTCGCCACCGGACAGCACCCGAGTGGGCTTCAGCACGTCCTCACCGCTGAAGAGGAACGAGCCGAGCACCTTGCGGGTCTCGGTCTCGCCGAGGTCCGGGGCCGCGGACTTCATGTTGTCCAGGACCGACCGGTCCATATCGAGGTTCTCGTGTTCCTGGGCGTAGTAGCCGAGCTTCAGCCCGTGCCCCGGCTGCACCTCACCGGTGTCCGGGTCGTCGACGCCCGCGAGGATCCGCAGCAGGGTGGTCTTGCCCGCACCGTTCAGGCCGAGAACGACGACCCGCGAGCCGCGGTCGATCGCCAGGTCGACGTCGGTGAAGATCTCCAGCGAGCCGTAGGACCGCGAAAGCCCTTCTGCCATCAGCGGAGTGCGGCCGCACGGCGAAGGCTTCGGGAAGCGCAGCTTGGCGACGCGGTCCTGCTGGCGTTCGGTCTCCAGGCCGGCGAGCAGCCGTTCGGCACGCTTGGCCATGTTCTGCGCGGCCGTCGCCTTGGTGGCCTTGGCGCGCATCTTGTCGGCCTGGCCGAAGAGCGCCGACGCCTTCTTCTCGGCGTTCTGCCGCTCACGCTTACGGCGGCGCTCATCGGTCTCGCGCTGCTGCAGGTAGGTCTTCCACCCCATGTTGTACTGATCGAGCTCGGCGCGATTGGCGTCGAGATGGAAGACCCGGGTCACCACGGTGTCCAGCATCTCCACGTCGTGGCTGATGATGATCAGCCCGCCCTTGTACGCGCGCAGGTAGTCGCGCAGCCAGCCGATCGAGTCGGCGTCCAGGTGGTTGGTCGGCTCGTCGAGCAGCAGCGTCTGCGCGCCGGAGAAGAGGATCCGGGACAGCTCCACGCGGCGTCGCTGACCACCGGACAGGGTCTGCAGCGGCTGGTCCAGCAGTCGCTCGGTGAGGGCCAGCGCGGAGGCGATGGACGCGGCCTCGGACTCCGCGGCGTACCCGCCCTGCGCCTGGAACTCGTGGTCCAGCCGGGTGTAGCGACGCATCGCCTTCTCGCGACGTTCCTCGTCCTCGTCGCCCATCTGCGCCTCGGCCTTGCGCAGGTCGCGCACGATCGTGTCCAGTCCTCGCGCGGACAGGATGCGGTCGCGCGCCAGCACCGTGAGGTCGCCGGTGCGGGGGTCCTGGGGCAGGTAGCCGACCTCGCCGGAGCGGGTCACCTGACCGGCCTCGGGGTTCGCCTGGCCCGCCAGCACCTTCGTGAGGGTCGTCTTGCCGGCGCCGTTGCGGCCGACGAGACCGACGCGGTCGCCGGGCGCGACGCGGAAGCTGGTGTGTTCCAACAGGGTCCGGGCGCCGGCGCGTAGTTCGAGGTCATGCGCGGTGAGCACGGTCGGACTCCTTCGGGTGGGATGAGGGGCGTTCGCCTGCGCAGGACGCGGCAACGCGAACGCCCGACCCCGGGCCGGTGGGTCAGGCGTATACACCATTTTACGCCCACCGCAGCGGCCGGACGACCACATGGGCGCGCACGTGACCAATGTCGCTGACTACGCTGAAGTAGATCAGCCGGGCCCTGTCCGGCCCACCGATTTTCGGAAGGTCGACCCGCCGTGACGTTCAACGACAACGCCAACATCGGCACCTCCGACGTCTCCAGCGGCGGTTCGAGCGGCGGTGGCGGGAGTTTCGCGCCGGGCGGGATGGTCGCCGGCGGGGGTGTCGGCGGGCTGGTCTTGACCGTCATCATCATCCTCATCACCCACTTCGCGGGCGGTGGCACCGGCGGCACGACGTCGAACGCCGACGGCGCGGGCAACGCCGGCAATGTCGCCGGCAATCAGTACGACGGAGGGCAGGTCGGCGGAAGCGACCAGGTGCAGCAGCAGCTCGCCGCCTGCAAGACCGGTGCCGACGCCAACCGCAACGACATCTGCCTCATCAAGGCCACCGTGGCGACGGTGGAGAACTTCTGGACCACCTATCTGCCCAAGGCCACCGGCAAGCAGTACACCGGGGCCGTCGCGGTGGTCTACAGCGGCAGCACCCAGTCCGCCTGCGGCACCGCCAGCAACCAGACCGGACCCTTCTACTGCCCGCTCGACAAGAAGGTCTACATCGACGCCGGCTTCTTCTCCGAGCTGAGCAGCAAGTACGGCGCGGACACCGGTCAGCTGGCCAAGGAGTACGTCGTGGCGCACGAGTACGGCCACCACATCCAGGACCTGCTCGGCGCACTCGGACGCGCGCAGCAGGATCCCCAGGGCGCCACGAGCGGCTCCGTCCGCACGGAACTGCAGGCCGACTGCTACGCGGGTCTCTGGGCGCACTACGCCACGACCACCAAGGACGCCAACGGGACGGCGTACCTGAAGGCCATCACCGCCTCGGACATCAGGTCGGCACTGTCGGCGGCCTCCGCCGTCGGCGACGACCGCATCCAGAAGCAGTCGTCCGGACGTGTCAACCAGGACACCTGGACGCACGGGTCGTCCGCCGAGCGGCAGCACTGGTTCCAGACGGGCTATCAGACCGGCCGGCTCAACGCCTGCGACACCTTCAACGCCACCTCGCTCGGCTGACCAGTTCTTCCGGATCGCGAGACACCGGTCTCATCGAGCGGACACCCGCCTACCGTCGGATGAGTGGACGCACCGGTGACTGCACGCCCCTGGGTGATGCTGACGCTCGGCACCCTGGCGCTCACCGTCGCCTGCAGCCTCCTCTACGGCATGCCGTTCCTCGTGCCGACCTTCCGGGCGCAGGGAGTGAGCCTCAGCGGCGCTGGTGCCCTCGCGGCCGCACCGTCGCTCGGCCTGGTCGCCACCCTCATCCTGTGGGGCGGCTTCGCCGACCGGTACGGCGAACGGCTGGCGATGTGGCTGGGCCTCGGCCTCACGGGTCTCGCCGGCCTGGTGGCCGCCGCGAGCCACACGCTGCCCGCCCGTGCGGCGGCGCTGGCCCTGGTGGGAGCCGCGGGCGCGTCGGTCAACTCCGCGAGCGGGCGGCTGATCATGGGCTGGTTCCCGCAGGAACGACGCGGGGTGGCGATGGGCGTGCGGCAAATGGGACAGCCGCTCGGGGTCGCCGTGGCCGCCTTAGTGCTGCCACCGCTGGCCCACCGGTACGGCGTGTCGGTGGCGCTGATCGCGCCCTCGGTGCTGTGTCTCCTGGTCACGCTGGCTCTGCTGCTGTTCGCCGTCGACCCACCGCGCCACGCGCCCGTGCAGACCGGAGTGCGCCCTGCATCGCCCTACCGGGACTCGGCTGCGCTGTGGCGGGTGCACGCCGCCAGCGCCCTGCTGGTCGTCCCGCAGTTCGCGACCGCGACCTTCGCCGCCGAATACCTGGTGGCACAGCGTCACTGGGATCCTGCGGGTGCGGGTCGCATCCTCGCGGTGATCGCCGTCCTGGGTGCCACCGGCCGTCTGGTGACAGGTCGCTGGTCCGATCGGGTCGGCAACCGGCTGGGGCCGATGCGGCAGATCGCGGTGGTCTCGATGTGCTGCATGCTCGCAGTGGCCGCCACCGCGTGGGCGGGCTCGGTGCTGGTGATCCTGGCGCTCGCGGCGGCCTCGATCGTGTCGGTGACGGACAACGGGCTGGGCTTCACGGCGACAGCGGAGTTCGCCGGGCCGTTCTGGGCCGGTCGGGCGCTCGGCACCCAGAACACCGCGCAGAACCTCGCGGCGTTCGGCACCGGACCTCTGGTCGGGGCACTGGCCGCCGCGCACGGATACGGGCTCGCGTTCGCGATCTGCGCGGTCTTCCCGCTGGTCGGCGCAGCCATCACCCCCGTCACGGCCGAACGACGGCGGCTGGGGCTCCTCCGCGCCCGGACGGGCTGAGGAGGTCTAGGCGGCCAGGCGGGCGTAGACGACGGTGTTGTTGCGGAAGTGGCCGGTCGCCGAGTCGAAACTGCCGCCGCAGGTGATCAGGCGCAGTTCAGGGTCGGTGGTGTTGCCGTAGACCGCCTGGGTCGGGAAGTTGTCCTTGGGGACGCTGACGACGCGATAGACGTCGTAGGTCAGGACCTTCCCGCTCTTCAGGGTCACCGTCACGGTGGCGCCGTTCTTGATCTGAGCCAGGTGATAGAAGACCGCTCCCCCGCGCGAGCTGGTGACGTGGCCGACGATGGTGGCCGGACCGACGGCTCCGGGGGTGGGTGATCCGGTGAACCAGCCCGCCTGGTCGGCGTGCTTGTCGTCCGGTACGACGATCTCCCGGTTGGCGGTCGCGCCGAGCGTCAGCAGCGTCGACCCCTCGTTCAGACTCGGGATGCTGATCTTGCTGGGTGGTGAGAGGGGCGCCGCCGCGGGGCTGTTCGCCGAGGAGGACGTCGACGGGGACGTCACGGACGGGCTGGCGGGCGAGGTGCTCGAGCTGCTCGTCTGCGACGCCGGAAGCGGGATGGCGTCGGTGTGGGCGGGGCGGTGCGTGCCCCACACGATAGCGACGATGCCACCGAGGACCAGACACGCGCACAGCACGCCGATAGCGATGGTCTGTGCGCGTGTCCGGTTCTTCATGTGATCCTCAATTACTCCGTGTCAGACCGGGTGGGTCAGACGTTGGTGCGCTGACGGCGACGCATCACCAGGACGCCCGCAGCACCGATCGCCACGGCAGCAGCGCCGCCCGCGATCGCGGTGCTGTTGTTGGAGTCCTTGGTCGAGGCGAAGCCGGTGTTCACGCCGCCACCGGGCATCATGCTCATCTGACTAGCCTGGACGACGCCACAGTCGGCGGGGTCGGTGGCCTCTTCGGGCAGGCTCGGGTCGAGCTCGGACTTGGACGAGCCGCTGTACTTGCCGTCCTTGTTGTAGTCCACACCGTGCTGCACGATGACGGCCTTACCGTCCTTCAGAGCAGTCGCGGTGGCCGCGGGCACAGTGAAGGTGCGGCTGTAGGTGGCCGTCCCGACCGGGAACCGGGTGACCGCGAGGCCACTGGCCGGCGAGGTGTCACCGGAGGTGGTCAGCGACTGCGCGATGGCACCGTAGCTGTCCTGTGCGTCGGCGACGCGCAGGTGGCCGTCGACGCCCGTGCCCTTCTCGGTGGGCGACGGGCAGGAGTTCGTCCCGCCGACGTGGATGTGCTGGGCGTGCGGGGCGCCGGCGAGCAGACCGGAGTCCACGATCTTGATCGACAACTGGTCGCCCTTGAGCGTGCCGGTCACGGTCGCGCTCGCGCCGCTCTCGTTGAGCTGCGTGAGGTGCGCCGACAGGTAGGTGGTGCCGCTCGAGTCAGCCATCGCGGACGAGGCGGTCGAGAGGGGAATCGCAACACAGGCTGCTCCAGCGGCAGCGAGAGCGAGGGACTTCTTGACAGTCGACATGCGTAAACCCTTCCGTGATGCTCGATCGAAGTCGGGATGACGTCGCCAGTTCGAGGCATTCACTGTGGAACCGTTCGGTCTATCTGAGAAGCGTCGAAACCTCGCGAGGAGCTTTCAACCACGGTGCGGTACGAAGACCGCTTGCTTCGATCCTCGTGGTCAGCCGCCGCGAACGGTGGATGGCCATGAGGTCGAAATCCTGGAGGCCGGTTGCGCCCGGTGGCGCAGTCCGACGATGGCGGCGACCACCACGATGGTCTCGGTGATCACCGAGACGACGCCGAGGGGTTCCAGCCAGTTGCCGACGTCGTCGGAGAGCATGGGGAACGCCGTCAGACGGGTGGCCGCGTAACCTGCGACCGCGAGCCCACAGGTGAGCACGGCGAGCGCGTACACGGCAGAACTGTCGCGGACCAGAGCTGCGCCGGCGATCGACAGGCACCCGACGGTCAGCACGATGAAGAGCCACCCCATGTACGGCGCCTCGCGCAGGTGCTCACCGGTGACCGGGATGTGGGCCACGGCTGCGACGACCGCGAACACGGCGACGACCCAGCGTGCCCGTGAGGCATGCGGTGTGGTGAGGAACTGCTCCATGATGCGTCCTTCCGGGTCGCTGTGCGGGGTATTCGGAGCCCCTCCCCGGACGGATGGGAAGCAGATCACATTCGCAGACTGACCAGGCTCTCGCCGTCCGCGCCGTACAGCGTGAGGACCGCAAGGTGCCGACGGGGAACGTCCGTGGAGGAGGTGTAGACGGCGTGGCCGGAGTACCCGGAGGACCACCAGCCCGCCGAGTGAAGTGAGCCGTCGTCCTTGGTGACCACGAGGTGGCACTGCACGTTCTGCGGTATGCCGTCGACACTGATGCGCAAGGTGGTGCCCGAGGCGACGCCGGTGGCTCTCACGTGCATCGTGACGGCACCGGACGTGGCGACGGCGTTCACCGTGTCCGGCTGGTTCAGTCGCTGCGCCGTCAGCGCGGCTCCGCCCGCGAGCAGGAGAGCCAGCACCGCTGCGACGGCGATGAGCCGACGTCTCCCGCCGCGCAGCGCGCGCTTCCGCCAGGTCGGACCCGACGCCGGCGGCTCCTGCGTCCCGTCCTGCTCGGTGGCGTCGACGGCCGCCGCGACACGATCGAAGAGCGCGGCGGGCGGGCGGGGAAGGGTCAGGTCACTGTCGGCGACGGCAGCCAGCCGAGGCACGATCGCCGAGAACTCGGCCAGCTCGGCGCGGCACTCCTCGCAGGTCGGCAGGTGGTCCCGCACCGCCATCTCGTCGGCCGGTTCCAGGGCGCCCAGCGCGTAGGCGGCCAGGTCGGCCCGCACCGGGTCGTAGGACCATCCGGTCATGGCGTCATCCCCCGCTCCATCAGTGCCAGCCGCAACGCCTTGAGGGCGTAGAACGCGCGGGACTTCACCGTGCCCACGGGGATCTGCAGGACGCGGGCCGCCTCGGCGACGGTGTGGCCGACGTAGTAGGTCTGCATCAGGACCTCCCGGTGTTCGACCGACAGCGCCGCGAGCGCGTCGAGGATCACGATCCGGTCGAGGCCGGCCTCCAGGTCGGTGTCGTCCGGCGTGCCCATCAGGACCCGGTCGGCCCCGGCACCCGACACCTCGGTCGGTCGGGCCTCGGCCCTGCGGTGCTGGTCGATCGCGATCCGGCGGGCGACGGTGAACAGCCACGGACGGATGTCCTGCCGTACGGCCGGTTGCCCGGGCAGGTGCTGCCATGCCCGGACGAGGGTCTCCTGCACGATGTCCTCGGCACGGCCGCGGTCACCGCCGCTGAGGTGCAGGGCGAAACCGAACAGCGCCGTCGCATGTCGGTCGTAGAGCGCACGCAGATCCGTGCGCTCCTTCGCCTGCACCTCAGGTCTTACCACCGTCGCGAGACCGTCCTCGCCCGCATCCGGGACACGCAGTATCCGACGAGCACCAGGAGCACCAGGGCCCCGATGCTCTCCACCCAGACCGACTCCCAGTAGTCGGGGGCCTTGGTCGACTCGGTGAAACCGAAGAGTCCGCGCTTCGTGGTGACGACGAGGGCCGCGATCGTGCCGACCTGCATCAGGAAGCCGGCCAGGGCACCCAGCGGCAGGATCCGACGGGGCGCCGCGAGGACGACCATGGCGAGGACGACGGCAGCGATGGCGTCGAGCAGGAAGAGCGGGCCGATGGTCTTGATCGACCGGTAGCCCTGGTCCCACAGGTGATAGTGCACCCAGCCGTTGCCGAGCAGACCCGCCGCGCCGAGGACCCGCAGCACGACGACGGTCAGGAAGGAGCCGGACCTCTCGATCGTGTGGTCGCGCCCGGTCGTGTCACCGGCGCCTGCATGCAGACCCGGGGTGGCACCCATCTCAGGCGACCTTGATCTTGACGTCCATGCCGAGCATCTTGTGGTTGGCCACGGGACAGTTCACGTCGTACGTGCCGGCTTTGAGGGTCACCGTGAGCGTGGCGGATTTGCCGGCGGCGATGTCCGAGGTGCTCTTGTCGACGCCCGGTCCGACGATCTTCAGAGCATGCGTGGCCGAGCCGCCGTTCTTCACGTCGAACGTGTAGGTGCCCGGTGTGAAGGTCATGGTGCTGAGGGTGATGTGGAACTCGACCTCGTTGGCGGTGACCGTCTTTGTCGGCCCCGCCGCGGCCGGGGCACTGGATGACGACGAACCGGACGACGAGGTGGCCGGCGAAGAGGAGCTGGACGACGAACTCGGCGCCGAACTCGACGATGAACTGGTCGAGGAAGCGCTGGCGGCAGAGCTGGAAGAAGTGCCTGAGCTGCCGCCGCAGGCGGCGAGCGCGACGGCCAGGCCGACACCTGCGATCGCGACGGCGGGGAAACGGACGAGGGACTGGGACATGTGAACTCCTGCGATCGATGCGGTCTTGCCGGACATCGGGCGCATCGGTGCCCGCACCGTCAGGTGCCGCTGCATCGCACGTCCGGTTGGTAGTACGGAGCGGACGGCCAACCGGTTCACCTCACAGCCTCATTGTTTTTCAGCGACTTCTCCGGCTCGACCTCAATGCAGCCTTCACACGCCCCGGCACGTCGTGCGCACTTGCGCTCGGCGACGTGGTCTCATCGAGGGGTGACAGTTCGCGGAGTATCCCGGAGGGGGCTGGTGGGGGGTGCTCTGGGAGCGCTCGGCGCCGCCACGGTGGCGGCGTGTGGAGCCCCGGCCGCGATCATCCCGGCCGCACGGACGAGCGGCCCTCCCCGGACGCCGACCAGCACGCCGACCAGCAGGCCGAGCACCGTTCCGGCTGCCGCCGAGCTGCCGGGAGGCGGCCGCACGATCTTCCCGTCGCGCTTCCTCTTCGGGTGGTGCGGCTCCCCTGGGGCGCCCGCCCTCGGCCAGCTCGGCATCGGTGATCTGGACGTCCAACTGGACCGGATGATGAGTGCGTGCCCGGCGTGGTCCACCGGTCGGAAGATCCTGCCGGTCGTGGAGTTGATCGCGACCGTCGTCCAGGGCGCGCCCGGCGGCGACGGACTCTTCCGCGCGAGGGTGAGCGACGAGGTCATCTCGACCTGGCTGACCGCCGCACGGGCCCACGGCGCCCTCCTGCTGCTGAACATCCAGCCCGGCCGCGCGAGTTTCCTGGACGAGGCCCGCGCGTACGAGCACTGGCTGACCGAGCCGGACGTCGGGCTGGCACTGGACCCGGAGTGGTCGATCCGGGCGGGCCAGCGACCCGGCGCGGTCTTCGGCTCGACGACCGGCGAGATCGTGAACGACGTCGCCGCCTACCTCTCGGGGTTGGTCAGCGCCCACAGGCTGCCGGAGAAGGCCCTGGTGGTGCACGTGCTGCGCCCCTCGATCCTGCGCGACCAGTCCGCGCTGCGGCCGCACACCGGCGTGGCGCTGGTGAAGTCCGTCGACGGGATCGGCGCCGCGGAGGACAAGACCGACACCTACCACCTGGTCATGAAGGACACCCCGGCGTTCGTCGCACCGGGCTTCAAGCTGTTCTTCCAGGAGGACGCGCAGGCCGGGCCGTTGATGACCCCCGCGCAGGTGCTGGCGCTGGTGCCGCGCCCTGAGTACGTGCTCTACGAGTGAGACAGCGACGAGCGCGGGCCCCGAAGGACCCGCGCTCGTCATCTGCTCGTGTGGATCGGCTCAGACGTTGAAGCCGAGCGCCCGCAGCTGCTCGCGGCCGTCGTCGGTGATCTTGTCCGGGCCCCATGGCGGCATCCAGACCCAGTTGATCCGGAAGCTGTTGGTCAGGCCCTCCAGGGCGGCCCCGGTCTGATCCTCGATCACATCGGTGAGCGGGCAGGCGGCGCTGGTCAGCGTCATGTCGATGACCGCGTTGGCCTCGCCGTCGACGGTGATGCCGTAGACGAGACCGAGGTCGACGACGTTGATGCCGAGCTCGGGGTCGACCACGTCGCGCATGGCCTCCTCGAGGTCGGCGACGTTGGTGGGGCTGGTGGTCGCTGGCGTGGTGTCCGTCATGGGGTACCTCCGGAGGCGGGGACGGTCTGTGGGTCGATGGTGGTGCCGAGGACCTCGGCCTCGGTCAGGGCGGCGGTGTAGGCGCTCCACGGGAGCAGTGCGCACTTCACCCGGGCGGGGTACTTCGCGACCCCGGCCAGTGCCACGCCGTCGCCGATGACGTCCTCGTCGCCGGCGTCGGTCCCCCGGCTGGTGAGCATGGCCTTCATGGCCTCGTAGGTGCGCAGCGACTCCGGGACGGTCTCGCCGGTCACCTCCTCGGCGAGGATCGAGGCGGCGGCGACCGAGATCGAGCAGCCGATGGCGTCGTAGGACACGTCGGCGACCCGGCCGTCCTGCACGCTGACCCGGAGGGTCACCTCGTCGCCGCAGGTGGTGTTGACGTGGTGCACCTGCGCGTCGTACGGCTCGCGCAGGCCGGCGTTCACCGGTCGCTTGGAGTGCTCGAGGATCAGCTCCTGGTAGAGGTCCATCAGGCTGCTCCCGTCTCGAGACCGAAGATCTGCGGCACCCGGTCGAGCGCGGTCGCGAACGCGGCCACGTCCTCCAGCGTGGTGTAGACGGAGAAGCTGACCCGGGTGGACGCCGTGATCCGGTGAGCCCGGTGCAGCGGCCACGCGCAGTGATGGCCCGTGCGTACGGCGACGCCCGCGTCGTCCAGGATCTGGCCGACGTCATGCGGGTGCACTTCGTCGACGCTGAAAGCCACTGCGCCACAACGCTTCTGCGGATCCGTCGGACCCAGCACGGTGACCCAGGGTCGCTTCGCAAGCTCCTGCAGCACAGCGGCGGTGATGACCCGGTCGTGCGCGAGCACGCCATCCATCCCGAGGGCGCTCAGGTAGTCGCACGCGGCACCCAGGCCGACGGCCTGGGCTGCGACGGGCACCCCGGCCTCGAAACGCTGCGGCGGCGCGGCGTAGGTCGAGCCCTCCATCGTCACCAGCTCGATCATCGAGCCGCCGGTCAGGAAGGGCGGCATCGCCGCCAGCAGTTCGGAGCGGCCCCAGAGCACACCGATGCCCAGCGGGCCCAGCATCTTGTGGCCGCTGAAGGCCAGGAAGTCGACACCGAGCGCCGCGACGTCGACGGGCAGGTGCGGCACCGACTGGCAGGCGTCCAGCACCACCAGAGCGCCGACCCGGTGGGCCGCCGCGACGAGGGTCTCGACGGGGTTGATTACGCCGGTGACGTTGGAGACGTGCGCGAACGCGAGCACCTTCGTGCGCTCGGTCACGATCGATCCCAGGTCGCTCAGGTCGAGCTCGCCGGTGCCGGTGACGGGGATCCACCGCAGCGTGGCGCCGGTGCGGCGGCACAGCTCCTGCCACGGCACGAGGTTGGCGTGGTGCTCCATCTCGGTGACGACGATCTCGTCGCCCGGTCCGATCCGCAGCCGACCGGCGACCTGCGGGTCGGCGCCGTCGAGGGCACCGGCCGCGCCGGCGTTGCTGAATGCATACGCCACCAGGTTGAGCGCCTCGGTGGCGTTCTTGGTGAAGACGACCTCGTCCGGCTGGGCGCCGATGAAGGACGCGATCGTGGCGCGGGCGCCTTCGTACGCGTCGGTGGCCTCCTCCGCGAGCTGGTGGGCTCCGCGGTGGACGGCGGCGTTGTGGTGCTCGTAGAAGTCCCGCTCGGCGTCGAGCACCGCCACGGGCTTCTGCGAGGTGGCACCGGAGTCGAGGTAGACCAGCGGCTTGCCGTCGCGCACCGTGCGGGACAGCAACGGGAAGTTCTCCCGCACCTCGGTCGCGTCGAACGGCATGTCGATCAGGCCTTCGCCGCCGCGACGTAGCGGTCGTAGCCCTCGTTCTCGAGGCGCTCGGCGAGCTCCGGGCCGCCCTCTTCGGCGACCCTGCCGTCGACGAACACGTGCACGTGATCGGGCTTGATGTAGCGCAGGATCCGCGTGTAGTGGGTGATCAGCAGGACGCCGATGTCGGAGCCGGCCTTGGCACGGTTGACACCCTCGGAGACGATCCGCAGCGCGTCCACGTCGAGGCCGGAGTCGGTCTCGTCGAGGATCGCGATCTTCGGCTGGAGCAGCTCCATCTGCAGGATCTCGTGGCGCTTCTTCTCACCACCGGAGAAGCCCTCGTTGACGTTGCGCTCGGCGAACGAGGAGTCCATCCGCAGGTTGTCCATCGCCCCCTTGACGTCCTTGACCCAGGTACGCAGCTTCGGCGCCTCACCGGACACCGCGGTCTTCGCCGTACGCAGGAAGTTCGACACGGTCACGCCGGGGACTTCGACGGGGTACTGCATCGCGAGGAACAGTCCGGCGCGGGCCCGCTCGTCGACGGTCATCGACAGCACGTCCTCGCCGTCCAGGGTCACGGTGCCCTGGGTGACGGTGTACTTCGGGTGACCGGCGATGCTGTAGGCCAGCGTGGACTTGCCGGAGCCGTTCGGGCCCATGATCGCGTGCGTCGCACCCGAACTGATCGACAGATCGACGCCCTTGAGGATCTCCTTGGCGCCCTGCTCGGTGTCGACCGTCACGTGCAGGTCGCGAATTTCAAGCGTTGACATATGATTCGGTGTCCTTCGGTTGCTCAGCTGGTGGGGACGGCCACGAACACGTCGTCGCCGTCGATCTTCACGGGATAGGTGGCGATCGGTTCGATCGCCGGGAGGCTGTCGGGGTTTCCGGTGCGCAGGTCGAAGCGGGAGCCGTGCAGCCAGCACTCGATGGTGCAGCCCTCGACCTCGCCCTCCGACAGCGACACGTTGGCGTGCGAGCAGGTGTCGTCCACCGCGAAGACCTCACCGGTCTCGGTGCGCACCAACGCCACCTCGTAGCCGCCGATGTCGGCACGGGCAGGCTCGCCCTCGGTCAACTCCCCCAGGGAGCAGACCCGGACGAAGTCCGCGGTCACGGCGTCACCGGTCATTCGCCGGCCTGCCTCAGCTCGTCCTCGATCGCGGTCATCACGGTGTCGACCACCTCGGGCACGCCGATCTTGGCGACGACGTCGGCGAAGAAACCACGGACGACCAGACGACGTGCCTGCTCCTCGGGGATACCGCGGGCCTGCAGGTAGAACAGCTGCTCGTCGTCGAACCGGCCGGTCGAGGAGGCGTGACCCGCACCCTCGATGTCGCCGGTCTCGATCTCCAGGTTGGGCACCGAGTCGGCGCGGGCGCCGTCGGTGAGCACCAGGTTGCGGTTCAGCTCGTAGGTCTGGGTGCCCTGCGCCTCGGCACGGATGAGCACATCGCCCACCCACACCGTGTGAGCCGAGTCGCCCTGCAGCGCACCCTTGTACGTCACCAGGGACGTGCACCGGGGAGCCGTGTGGTCGATGAAGGAGCGGTGCTCCAGGTGCTGGCCCTTGTCGGCGAAGTAGACGCCGAGCAGGGTCGCCTCGGCGCCCGGGCCGGCATAGCGGACACCGGCGTTCATCCGCACGATGCCACCGCCCAGGCTGACCGCGATGTGCCGGTACGACGCGTCGCGTCCGACCAGTGCGTCGTGCTGCGACAGGTGGTTGGCCCCGTCGTCCCAGCGCTGCAGCGTCACCACGGTGAGGTTGGCGCCGTCACCGACGATCACCTCGACGTTGGCGTTGACATCGGCGGCGCCGGTGTGGTCGAGGATGACCATGCCCTTGCTCTGCGCGCCGGCCTCGATGACCACGTGCCCGTTGGAACGGGCGCCCGCGCCGGTGCCGTGGATCCCGAGCCGCAGCGGCTCGTCGTACTCCTGCTCGGCGGCCAGCTTCAGGTAGAGCGCCTTCGGGCTGTGCGCGTGCGCCACGACCGCGGAGCGGTCGCCGGGCACGAGCGCGGTGCCGCGCGGTGCCTCACCCGGCGCCAGCGGCTCGGCGAGCACGGAGCGGACCCCGTCCAGGTCGAGCTGCAGGGCGCCGCGGTCACTGTCCTTGTCGGCGAACAGGGCGGAGAGGCGATCCACCGGGGTGAAACGCCACTCCTCCTCGCGGCCGTTGGGCACGGGGAAGTCCGCGACGTCGAAGGACGTCGTGCGCTCGGCGCGCGAGGTGTCCGGGATGACCGCACCGCTCGCGACCGCTGCGGGGTCGGCGTGCGTCGTTGCGTCGGGTGTCAGCAGCGACATCAGCCGACTGCTCCTTCCATCTGGAGTTCGATGAGGCGGTTCAGTTCGAGCGCGTACTCCATGGGCAGTTCACGCGCGATCGGCTCGACGAAGCCGCGCACGATCATGGCCATGGCCTCCTGCTCGGTCATGCCGCGGGACTGCAGGTAGAAGAGCTGCTCCTCGCTGACCTTGGAGACGGTCGCCTCGTGGCCCATCTGCACGTCGTCCTCGCGGACGTCGACGTACGGGTAGGTGTCCGAGCGGCTGATCTGGTCGACCAGCAGCGCGTCGCAGACCACGTTGGACTTGGAGTGCTCGGCGCCCTCGAGGATCTGCACGAGACCGCGGTACGACGTGCGCCCGCCACCGCGCGCGACAGACTTGCTGACGATCGAGCTGGAGGTGTGCGGCGCGGCGTGCACCATCTTGGAGCCGGCGTCCTGGTGCTGGCCCTCGCCGGCGAACGCGATCGACAGCGTCTCGCCGCGGGCGTACTCCCCCATGAGGAAGACGGCCGGGTACTTCATGGTGACCTTCGAGCCGATGTTGCCGTCGATCCACTCCATGGTGGCGCCGGCCTCGCAGGTCGCGCGCTTGGTCACCAGGTTGTAGACGTTGTTCGACCAGTTCTGGATGGTCGTGTAGCGCACCCGGGCGTTCTTCTTGACCACGATCTCGACCACGGCGGAGTGCAGCGAGTCCGACTTGTAGATCGGCGCGGTGCAGCCCTCGACGTAGTGCACGGACGAACCCTCGTCGGCGATGATCAGCGTCCGCTCGAACTGGCCCATGTTCTCGGTGTTGATCCGGAAGTAGGCCTGCAGCGGGATGTCGACGTGCACGCCCTTGGGGACGTAGATGAACGAACCGCCCGACCACACAGCGGTGTTGAGCGAGGCGAATTTGTTGTCGCCGGCCGGGATCACGGTCGTGAAGTACTCCCGGAAGAGCTCCTCGTGCTCGCGCAGCGCGGTGTCGGTGTCGACGAAGATGACGCCCTTCTCCTCCAGGTCCTCGCGGATCTGGTGGTAGACGACCTCCGACTCGTACTGCGCGGCGACGCCGGCGACGAGGCGCTGCTTCTCCGCCTCGGGGATGCCGAGCTTGTCGTAGGTCGCCTTGATGTCCTCCGGCAGGTCCTCCCAGCTGGTGGCCTGCTTCTCGGTGGACTTCACGAAGTACTTGATGTTCTGGAAGTCGATGCCGGTGAGATCGCTGCCCCAGGTCGGCATGGGCTTCTTGTCGAACAGCCGCAGCGACTTCATCCGCAGCTTGAGCATCCACTCCGGCTCGGACTTGCGGTTGGAGATGTCGGCGACGACCTCAGGGGACAGACCGCGCTTCGCGGTCGCACCGGCCGTGTCGCTGTCGGACCAACCGAACTGGTAGCGCCCGATGTCTGCGAGACCCGGGTTCAGCTCCTCGATGGTGCTCATCGTCAATTCCTCTCGCCGGTCGTGCGCGTGGTGGTGCCGTGTGTGGAGTCGGTGGCGCCGCCCGGATCGGGCACAGTGGGCGGCTGTGTACTGGTCGTGCTCGTCGGTACGAAGGTGGTGCAGACGTGCTCGCCGTGCGCCAGGGAGGCGAGGCGCTGTACGTGCACCCCGAGCAGATCCGAGAACATCCGGGCCTCCGTCTCGCAGAACTGCGGGTACCTGGTGGCGACGTGCTGCACAGGGCAGTGCCCTTGGCACAACTGCATGCCGGCGCGCGATGTTCCATCGCCCACGGGTCGGGTGCTCGCGGCGTACCCCTGCGTGGTGAGCGCCGCGGCCAGCGCCTCGACCCGGGCATCCGGATCGGCGCCGGCGGCCTCGATCGCCGGACGGGCCACTGCGGCGAGCCGGTCGGCGCGTTCGGCCGCGAACATCCGGACCGCCTCCGGCCCCGCCGAGCGGGCGAGGAAGTCCAGTGCGGAGACGGCAAGCTCGTCGTACGCGCCGCGCAGGTGTGCGTGCCCGCCCTCGGACAGCACGTACGCGCGCGCCGGCCGTCCCCGACCGCGGGTGCCCCGCTGTGTCGCGACGGCCTCGTCGACCAGGCCCTGCTCGTCGAGCACGTCCAGGTGGCGGCGTACGGCGGCCGGTGTCAGCCCGAGGCGCGCGCCGAGGTCGGCAGCGGTCAGCGGGCCGTGCTCGGAGATCTCCCCCAGCACCCGGTCACGGGTACGCGCGTGATCCTGCGGCGGTTCGGCGCAGTCCGCGGACCCGACAGCCGAGCCCACGGCACCGGCGCCGCCGGTCCCGCGCGCGTTCCCGAGCTCGGTGTCGAGCTCGCCGGAGATAATCACCACACAAGTGTGACCTAAATGCCCCCGCTCTTCCTAGCCAGGGGGACCTAACCGGCGTCAGGAGGAGCAGCTGTTGGTGAGCAGACCGCGCCGTTCCTTGCCGAGCAGCACCAGGTAGGCCGCGTTGTTGACCCGCTGCAGCCAGTAGGACTGCGTCTGCGCGCGGCTCAGGACGGCGTCGTACATGGTGGGCAGCACCGAGGAGTTCACGGTCAGGATCATGTCGACGCCGGCGTAGAGCGAGTCCAGCGCTCGGTTGGCCGCCGGCCACCGACCGGGCTGCACCGCGTTGCCCAGGTCGTCGGTCATGATCGGCCCGGTGAAGCCGGCCGAGCGCACCAGCCCGACGACCTTGGGCGAGAACACGCCGAGGGTGCTCGGGTCGATCTTGTCGTAGATGGCCGAGGACATCATCACGGCCGTGGCGCCCTGCTGGATGTCGGCCTTGAACGGGTTGAGGTAGGCGCTGCTGGAGCTCGTCGAACGGTCGTGCACGCCGTACGACGTGTCGGTGTTGGCAGTGACCACGCCCAGGCCCGGGAAGTGCTTCGTGGTCGAGCCCACACCCCCGGCCGTCATACCCCGCAGGAACGCCGTCGACCCGGCCGTCGTCGCGTACGACGTGTAGCCGTACTCGCGCTGGTAGACCCCGATCGGCGGGTTGTTGCGGGCCGCTGCGGCGCTGGGCACGGTGTCGGCCACCGGTGCCAGGTTGAGGTTGACCCCGACACCGGCCAGCTGGCGCGCCCAGGTGGTCGCGGAACTCTGCAGCGTCGAGGACGCCCACGAGCCCTGGGTCAGCGCCGCCGGGATCGTGCTGAAACCGCTGCCCTGCAGCACCTGCACCGCACCGCCCTCCTGGTCGGTGGCGATGAAGAGCGGGACGTTGTCCGTGCTCGACTTGCTGACCCGGGCGCGCAGCGCCGCCGTCGTGTGTGCGGGCGTCGCGGTGCCGGACGTGCTGCGACCGCTGAGGAAGGCATTGCCGACGTGGTAGCTGCTGATCTCGCTCAGCAGCTGGCTGCTCGCGCCAGTGGCCGGGGTGCCGACCATGAAGATCTGTCCGACGCGCTGCTCCAGCGTCTCGGTCCGCAGCACGGTGAGAGCCGTGCAGGCGGTGGCCGCAGGCGTCGCGGCGGGCCGCGCGGCCTGCGCTGCCGGGGCCACGAGGCCGCTCCCGGCGGCCAGCGAAGCCACCCCCGCCAGGATCATCGTGGTCGACCTACGCATCACTGCTCCTTCGTCACAGGAGACCCAGGTGCCCCCTCCGGCGGTCTACCACATGGCGCCGGGCGAAACCAGTGCGGACGACCCACCTAAACTCGTTTGCTGTGACCGTCGACGCCCCCGTGCAGATCAGGGACGTCTCGCACCGGTACGCCGGCCGAGCGGCCCTGAACGCAATGACCTGGGACGCCGCGGCCGGGCAGGTCACCTGCGTCCTCGGTCCCAACGGCGCGGGCAAGACCACGGTGATCGAGATGGCCGAAGGACTGCGCCGCCCGCACCAGGGTGCCATCAGCGTCCTCGGCGTCGACCCCTGGCGAGCGCCCGCGGCACACCGTGCCCGCGTCGGCGTCATGCTCCAGGACGGCGGCCTGCCCGGAAGCGTGCGGCCGATGCGGCTCCTCGCTCACCTCGCCTCCCTCTATTCCGAGGACGACCGCGCCGACCTGGTCGAGGCGCTCGGCATCGGCGAGTTCGCCCACACGGCCACCCGCCGGCTCTCCGGCGGACAGCGCCAACGGCTGGCGCTGGCCGCCGCACTGATCGGCCGCCCCGAGGTGGCGTTCCTCGACGAACCGAGCGCCGGACTGGACCCGCACAGTCGCCTCGACGTGTGGGACCTGATCCGCGCCGCGCGCGACCGGGGATGCGCCGTCGTCGTCACCACGCACTCCTTCGAGGAGGCCGAGCGGCTCGCCGACCGGGTCGTCGTCGTCGCCGCGGGCAGGGTCGTGGCCGACGGCACCGTCTCCGCCGTACGCGCCGGGAACAGCCCCGACGGCGACGGCACCCTCGAGTCGGCGTACTTCGCCCTCACCCGGACGGCGCGCACCGCATGACCGACGCCGCCGCCCCCGCCGCCCGGATCCGCGCACAGGCCGGTTTCGAGAGTCGCACCCTGCTCACCAACGGCGAGCAGCTGCTCGTCTCCCTCGTCCTGCCGGCCCTGGCACTGATCGGCCTCGCCGTCTCCACCGCGCCGCACCTCGGAAGCGGCCGACGGATCGACCTGGCGGTGCCCGGAGTGCTCGCCCTGGCCGTGGTCTCGACGGCGTTCACCGGTCAGGCCATCGCCACCGGCTTCGACCGCAGGTACGGCGTGCTGCGCCTGCTCGGCACCACTCCCCTGGGCCGGGCCGGGCTGCTGTGGGCCAAGGCGATCGCGGTGCTCAGCATCGTCGCCGCGCAGACCGTCGTGCTCGCAGTCCTCGGCGCCTGCTTCGGGTGGCATCCACACGCGGGCGGTGTCGTGATCGGGATCGTGCTTCTCGTCGTCGGCAGCTGGGTATGGGTATCGCTCGCGCTCGCCCTGGCCGGGGTGCTGCGGGCGGAGGCGACCCTGGCGGTCGCCAACCTCATCTGGGTGCTGCTCGCCGCGTTCGGGGGCCTGCTCGTGCCCACCGACCGGCTCCCGGGAGGCTTCGGTGACATCGCCCGGCTGCTGCCCTCCGGGGCGCTCGGCGACGGCATGCGGGCGGCACTCACCGGGCACGACACCCACTTGCTGATGCCGGTGCTCGTCCTGCTCGTCTGGGGTGCGATCGGCTCGGCGCTGGTCGCCCGATTCTTCCGCTGGAGCGACTGATGACCGCCACCGCACGCACGAACCACGCACGCACCGGGTGGGTGGCCCTCACCGACCGGCTGGCCCGGGTGCTGAAGCCGCTGGCCTGGATCAACCTCGCCGTCGAGATCCTGATCGTCGGCACCGGCGGACTGGTGCGCCTGTCGGGCAGCGGCCTCGGCTGTCCGCGATGGCCGGAGTGCGTCAGCGGCTCCATCACGCCGGTGAAGCACCAGGCGCAGGAGTGGCACAAGTACGTCGAGTTCGGCAACCGGATGCTCACCTCGCTGGTCAGCATCGTGGCGGTGCTGCTGATCCTGGCGATCGTCGGGCACCGACGCTCCTCCGACCGGCGGGCCCTGCTGCCACCGGCGCTCGGCGTGCTCGGCGGGATCGCGCTGCAGGCCGTCGTCGGCGGCATCTCGGTGCTCACCCACCTCAATCCGGCGATCGTGGCGCTGCACTTCCTGATCTCGATGGCGCTCGTCGCGACCTCCGCCTGGCTCGTGTGGCAGGTGCGCGAGCACCGGCTGGTGCCCGTCCGCCGTGAGGTGCGGCTGCTCGGTGCCGGCACGGCGTTCGTCGCCGGGCTCGTGCTGATGCTCGGCACCGCGGTGACCGGCGCCGGCCCGCACTCCGGCGATGCGACCCACCCGGCCCGGTTCGCGTTCAGCCCGCGCTCGGCGGCCTGGCTGCACGCCGACATGGTGATGCTCTTCTGCGGGCTGGTCGTCGCGATGCTGGTGGCGACGGCGCTCGTGGAAGCCCGATCGGCGTTCCGCAGCTGGCGCCTGGTCGCCCTGGTGACGGTCCTGCAGGCGATCGTCGGCTACACCCAGTACTTCCTCGGCGTTCCGGGCGCGCTCGTCCTGGTGCACATGCTGATGGCCTGCCTGCTGGTCGTCGCCGTGACCTGGGGGGTGCTGGCCACGCGCGCGCCGGCCTCGACGGTGCGTCCGACCACCGCCCCTCGTACGACGCACGTGCCGACTCCGTAGCGCGCTCGCCACGGCGGCGGCTTTCCTACCCCCGCCGCATGCGGGACCAGTGGGTAATCGGCACTGCGGTCACTTCCCCGCGCCCGCTGTCCACGCCCCGGTGGGAAATCGGCAGTGCGGTCACGTGCCGACGCGGAAGGTGGGTGGCAGCCGCGAGCGTGCTGAGCGGCCCTCTTCCAGGCGCCCGGGAACAGGACCGACAGCGCAACCCCTCGGTGGGAGCAGCCGCCCGGGCGGGACGTCGGCGTAGCAGCCGCTCCCCCGCGTACGACGCACGTGCCGACTCCGTAGCGCGGCCGACCGGCCTCGCCCGGACGAGGGGAAGCTACGGCGTGGTGATGTCCGTGGTCACCAGGGCAGGTGCAGCAGGGGATCGATCGCGACCCCCAGGAAGACCAGCGTCAGGTAGCTGATCGAGTAGTGGAAGACCCGCATCGGGCGCAGCACGTCGTACGACGCCTCGGCGCGCGCGGCCCGGCGCAACCGGTGCGCCTCGAACAGGAAGAGCGCGCCGGATGCGGCGGCGACGAGCGTGTAGAGCACGCCCATCCCGGCGACCGGGACGAGCACCAGGGAGGTGACGACGGTCGCCCAGGCGTAGCGCACGACCTGCACGGCGACGGCGCTGTCGCGCGCCACCACGGGGAGCATGGGCACGCCGGCGCTGGCGTAGTCCTCCTTGTAGCGCATCGACAGCGGCCAGTAGTGCGGCGGCGTCCAGAAGAAGACGACGAGGAAGAGCACGAGCGCGGGCCAGGCCAGACCGTCGGTGACCGCGGACCAGCCAATGAGCACCGGCATGCATCCGGCGACGCCGCCCCAGACGATGTTCTGGGAGGTGCGCCGCTTGAGGAGCAGTGTGTAGAAGCCCACGTAGAGCACGATCGCCCCGAGGGACAGGGCCGCGGACAGCCAGTTGACCAGCAGGCCGAGCCAGAGGACGGACGCGACCCCGAGCACGGAGGCGAAGACGAAGCCCGCGCGGGGACTGATCGCTCCGGTGGCCATCGGGCGGCCTTCGGTGCGGTGCATCAACCGGTCGATGTCACGGTCGAGATAGCAGTTGTACGCGTTCGCGGAGCCGGCCGACAAGGTGCCGCCGACCAGGGTGGCGAGGATCAGCCAGACGCCGGGCACTCCGCGATCGGCCAGGAACATCACCGGGAAGGTCGTCACCAGCAGCAGTTCGATGATCCGCGGCTTGGTGAGCGACACGTAGTCGGCGATCACCTTGCGCGTGGAGCGCTCTCCCCCGCCGACGGGCGGCGGGCCGGACGGTGCGTCGGATCCACCGGCGGGACGGGCGTCCCGTGTGCGCTGCGTCGCGGCGTGCGGCGAGGTGGCGGTCACGGTGTCCTTCACGAAGTGCGGCTGAGAGTCGGGCGGACAGCCTGCCGACCACCCGACACGGCCGGTCAGGGCCTGTTCCAGATGGCGCGTGTGTCCGGGTTCGATGGTAGACCCCGGCGCCGGACGCTCGTCGGGCACCGTGGCGCCGGGAGGGCGGACCACGACGAGTTTGCGCGATGTCGACATAAATCAACATGATTCATCGTTATCGCACATATCGGGACGGTTCGGCGAGGTGCGCAGGCAGCACCGCCCGGGTCTAGGCTCGCTGGCAGGAACGCCTCCGCACCCGTGGTACGCACATCGAATCGAAGGAGCTGTTTTTTCGTGAGTCTGGACACCGACACCCGCCGCGACCCCAGCCTGCCCCTGCCGAAGGCGGACACCGCCGGCTGGAGCGACATCGACGTACGCGCGGTGGACACGGTCCGTGTCCTCGCGGCCGACGCCGTGCAGAAGACCGGCAACGGCCACCCCGGCACCGCCATGAGCCTCGCTCCCCTGGCCTACCTGCTCTACCAGCACGTGATGCGCGTGGACCCGAACGACCCGGAGTGGATCGGCCGCGACCGGTTCGTCCTCTCCTGCGGACACTCCAGCCTGACGCAGTACATCCAGCTCTACTACTCCGGCTACGGCCTGGAGCTCGACGACCTGAAGAAGCTGCGCACCTGGGGATCGAAGGTGCCCGGTCACCCGGAGTACCACCACACGGACGGCGTCGACATCACCACCGGACCGCTGGGCTCGGGCATCGCCTCCGCCGTCGGCATGGCCATGGCGCAGCGCCGCCAGCGCGGCATGCTCGACCCGGACGCCGCCCCCGGCACCAGCCCGTTCGACCACCACATCTGGACCGTCGCTTCCGACGGCGACATGATGGAAGGCGTCTCCGGTGAGTCCGCGTCGCTCGCGGGCACCCAGGAGCTGGGCAACCTCATCGCCTTCTACGACCAGAACCAGATCTCCATCGAGGACGACACCGACGTGTCGTTCGCCGAGGACGTCGCCGCTCGCTACGAGGCGTACGGCTGGCACGTGCAGACCGTCGACTGGCGGCTCGGCGGATCCAGCAAGGGCGACGGTGACTACGTCGAGGACGTCGACGCGCTGCTCGCCGCGATCGAGGCGGCGAAGGCCGTCACCGACCGACCCTCGTTCATCGCACTCAAGACGATCCTGGCCTGGCCCGCCCCAAACAAGATGGGCACCGGCAAGGCCCACGGGTCCGCGCTCGGCGACGAGGAGGTCGCGGCGACCAAGAAGCTGCTCGGCTTCGACCCCGAGCAGACCTTCGAGGTCTCCGACGAGGTCATCTCCCACGTCCGCAAGGCCAAGGAACGGGGCGCCCAGGCACACGCGGAGTGGCAGAAGGGCTTCGACTCCTGGCGCTCGGCCAACCCCGACGGCGCGAAGCTGCTCGACCGCCTGGTGGCGCACGAGCTCCCCGCGGGCTTCGACGCGGCGTTCCCCACGTTCGACACGGACGCGAAGGGCATCGCCAGCCGCGCGGCCTCCGGCAAGGTGCTCACCGCCCTCGCCGACGTGATGCCGGAGCTGTGGGGCGGCTCCGCCGACCTCGCCGAGTCCAACAACACCACGATGGACGGCCAGCCGAGCTTCATCCCGGCGAATCGGCAGACCGAGGCGTGGAAGGGCAACCCCTACGGGCGCACCCTGCACTTCGGCATCCGCGAGAACGCGATGGGCATGGCGCTCAACGGCATCGCGCTGGAGGGACTGACCCGCCCGTACGGCGGCACCTTCCTCACCTTCTCCGACTACATGCGTCCGGCCGTCCGGTTGGCCGCGCTGCAGCGGATCCCGGTCACCTTCGTGTGGACGCACGATTCCATCGGCCTCGGCGAGGACGGACCCACCCACCAGCCGATCGAGCACCTGGCCGCGCTGCGCGCGATCCCCGACCTGGCCGTCGTACGCCCCGGGGACGCCAACGAGACCGCAGCCGCGTGGAAGGCGATCCTGACCCGGCGCGGCCCCGCAGCACTGGCGCTCTCCCGCCAGGCGCTGCCGACGCTCGACCGGTCCGAGTACGCCTCGGCCGACGGCGTCGACCGCGGCGGTTACACCCTCGCCGACTCCGAGAAGGACACCCCCGACGTCATCCTCATCGCCACGGGCTCCGAGGTGAGCGTCGCGGTCGCGGCACGGAAGACGCTGAAGGAGAAGGGCGTCGACGCCCGCGTCGTCTCCCTGCCCTGCCGCGAGTGGTTCTTCGACCAGGACCAGTCCTACCGCGACCAGGTGCTGCCGCCGAACGTCAAGGCCCGGGTCTCGATCGAGGCCGCGACCACCTTCGGGTGGCACGACATCGTCGGCGACAACGGCGTCGCGATCGGCATCGACCACTACGGCGAGAGCGCCGACGGCGCGCTGCTCATGGAGAAGTTCGGCTTCACCAGCGAGCACGTGGTCCAGGCTGCGCAGGACGTTCTCAACTCACTCTGATCCGATTTCCAGGAGGCATTTGCGATGGCTGACACGAACGCACGAACCCAGGCCCTGTCCGATGTGGGGGTGTCGATCTGGCTGGACGACCTGTCCCGCGGCCTCATCCAGTCCGGCGACCTGCAGAAGCTGATCGACGAGAAGAACGTCGTCGGCGTGACCACCAACCCGACGATCTTCGCCGGCGCGCTCTCGAACGGGGAGGACTACAACGAGCAGGTGCGCGAGCTGGCCGCGAAGGGCGCGACCCTGGAGGACGCGACCTTCGACATCACCACCAGCGATGTCCGGCACGCCTGCGACATCATGAAGCCGGTCTACGACGCGACCGACGGCCAGGACGGCCGGGTCTCGATCGAGGTCGACCCGCGGATGGCGCACGACACCGACGCGACCACCGCGATGGCCGACAAGCTCTGGAAGAGCGTCGACCGCGAGAACGTGATGATCAAGATCCCGGCGACCGTCGAGGGCCTGCCGGCGATCACCACCGCCATCGCGGCGGGCATCAGCGTCAACGTGACCCTGATCTTCTCCCTCGAGCGCTACCGCGGCGTGATGAACGCCTACCTGAGCGGTCTGGAGCAGGCCAAGGAGAACGGTCACGACCTGTCCAAGATCCGCTCGGTCGCCTCGTTCTTCGTGTCCCGCGTGGACACCGAGATCGACAAGCGGCTCGACGCGGCCGGTTCCGCCGAGGCCAAGGGCCTGAAGGGCAAGGCCGGCATCGCGAACGCGCGCCTGGCCTACCAGGCCTTCGAGGAGGTCTTCTCGACCTCGCGCTGGGAGACCCTCAAGGGTGCCGGCGCCCGCGTGCAGCGGCCGCTGTGGGCCTCCACGGGCGTCAAGGACCCGGCGTACAAGGACACGATGTACGTCGTGGACCTCGCCGTGAACGACGTCGTCAACACCATGCCGCCCAAGACCCTCGACGCGGTCGCGGACCACGCCGAGGTCGACGGCGACCAGGTCACCACCCACTACGCCGACGCCAAGGCCATGCTGGACGCGCTCGAGGGCGTCGGCGTCAGCTACAGCGACGTGGTGAAGGTGCTCGAGGACGAGGGCGTGGACAAGTTCGAGAAGTCCTGGGCCGAGTTGCTGGACTCGGTGCAGGGTGAGCTGGACGCTGCGAGCAAGGCCGGGGCCGCCTCGTGATGCAGAGCAGTTCCGCGGTCACTGTCGCCGCCGCCGGTGCCGCCGCCGACGCGGTGAGCGCCCACGTGCCGCAGCTGGTGACCGACAAGGTCGCGAGCAGGCTCTTCGCGCAGGACAAGACCCTGTGGGGCAGCGCCGCCGAGGACGAGGCGGGGAAGCGGCTCTCTTGGGTCGGCCTGCCGCACTCGTCGCGCCCGCTGGTCGGTCAGATCGAGGGTCTGCGCAGCGAGTTCCAGGCCAAGGGCCTCACCCACGTGGTGCTCTGCGGCATGGGCGGCTCGTCGCTCGCGCCCGAGGTCATCTGCGAGACGGCCGGGGTGCCGCTGACGGTGCTGGACTCCTCCCAGCCCGACATGGTCCGCGCCGCGCTGCAGGACCGCCTCGAGCAGACCGTCGTCGTGGTGTCCTCCAAGTCGGGCTCGACCGTGGAGACCGACTCGCAGCGACGCGCGTACGAGAAGGCGTTCAACGACGCCGGCATCGACCCGACCGAGCGCATCGTCGTCGTCACCGACCCGGGCAGCCCGCTCGACAAGGACGCGCGGGGTGCCGGTTACACGGTGGTCAACGCCGACCCCGATGTGGGCGGCCGGTATTCGGCGCTCACCGCGTTCGGCCTGGTGCCCAGCGGGCTCGCCGGAGCCGACGTGGGCGCCCTGCTGGACGACGCGGAGGCGGTGGCCGACCTCTTCGCCACCGACGACGAGGACAACCCGGCGCTGCGGCTCGGCGCCGTCCTCGGTGGCACGTCGCCGTTGCGCGACAAGGTGATCCTCATCGACGCCGGGACCAAGAACGTCGGCTTCGGCGACTGGGCCGAACAGCTGATTGCGGAGAGCACCGGCAAGGACGGCAAGGGCCTGCTGCCGGTCGTGGTCGGCACCTCGTCCGTGGGCGGTCTGCTGGACGACGAACTGGGCGTTCACCTGGTCGCGGGCGACGACGACTCCACGCCCCAGGGCGCGGCGGACGTCGCGGTGGGCGGCTCGCTCGGTGCGTCCATGCTGCTGTGGGAGGCCGCCGTCGCGGTGGCCGGGCGACTGCTCGGCATCAACCCGTTCGACCAGCCTGACGTCGAGAGCGCGAAGGCCGCGTCGCGGGAGCTCCTGAGCGCAGGCACCGGGGGCGGCGACGCCCCGGCGTTCACCGACGGCGCGATCGAGGTGCGCGCGCTCGGCGGCGACTGGCTCGGCGGCGCGACGGACGTGTCAGCCGCGATCGACGCCCTGCTGGCGCAAATGCCGCACCACGGCTACCTCGCTGTGATGGCCTATCTGGACCGGATCGCCGACCAGTCGCTGGCCGACGTACGGGTGGCCTTCGCCGCGAAGCTCGACCGGCCGGTCACCTTCGGGTGGGCGCCGCGCTTCCTGCACTCGACCGGTCAGTACCACAAGGGCGGCCCTGCGATCGGTATCTACCTGCAGATCACCACGACCCCGCGGCAGGACATGGAGGTGCCGGGTCGTGACTTCACCTTCGGCGACTTCATCACCTCCCAGTCCGGTGGCGACGCCAAGGTGCTCGCCGACCACGGCCGGCCGGTGCTGCAGCTGCACCTCACCGAGCACGACCAGGGTCTGACCCAGCTGACGCAGGCGATCTCACAGGCCACCCAGAGCTCGCAGGGAGGGTCTGCTTCGTGAGTCCCGCCCGCGTCGCACGCGGGATCAACCCACTGCGCGGCCCCGACGATCGGCGTCTCCCGCGGATCGCCGGGCCGTGCAGCATGGTGATGTTCGGCATCACCGGAGACCTCGCGCAGAAGAAGCTGCTGCCCGCCATCTACGACCTCACCAACCGGGGTCTGCTGCCGCCGAACTTCACGCTGATCGGGTTCGCCCGGCGCGACTGGAGCCTCGCGGAGTTCACCGACGTCGTACGCCGCGCGGTCCAGGCCGGCGCCCGCACGCCCTTCCGCGAGGAGTCGTGGCGGGCACTAGCGGACGGACTGCGTTTCGTGTCAGGCAGTTTCGACGACGAAGCCGGCTTCGACCGGCTCGCCGACGAGGTGGCCAGGGCCGATGTCGAGCGCGGCACCGACGGCAACCACGCGTTCTACCTGTCGATCCCGCCGGCGGCGTTCGGCGACGTCTGCAAGCAGCTGGAGCGCAGCGGTCTCACTCGCCAGGACCCGAGCAGTTGGCGGCGGGTCATCATCGAGAAGCCGTTCGGCCACGACCTGGCCAGCGCCCGCGCGCTGAACGAGATCGTCGAGAGCGTCTTCCCACCCGAGTCGGTCTTCCGCATCGACCACTACCTGGGCAAGGAGACGGTGCAGAACATCCTGGCGCTGCGTTTCGCCAACGGGATGTTCGAGCCGGTCTGGAACTCCAACTACGTCGACCACGTGCAGATCACGATGGCCGAGGACATCGGGATCTCCGGTCGGGCCGGCTACTACGACGGCATCGGCGCGGCGCGCGACGTCATCCAGAACCATCTGCTGCAGCTGCTCGCGCTCACCACGATGGAGGAGCCCAACTCCTTCGACGCGGACGCGCTGCGTGCGGAGAAGGAGAAGGTGCTCGCCGCCGTACACAGCCCGAGCGACCTGGCGCTCGCGACGGCCCGCGGGCAGTACGCCGCAGGGTGGCAGGGCAGCCAGAAGGTGACCGGCTTCCTGCAGGAGGACGGCATCGACCCGGAGTCGACCACCGAGACGTACGCCGCGGTGAAGCTGCTGGTCGACTCGCGGCGCTGGGCGGGCGTTCCGTTCTACCTGCGCACCGGCAAGCGGCTCGGCAAGCGCGTCACCGAGGTGGCCGTCGTCTTCAAGCGGGCACCGCACCTGCCGTTCGCCGACACCGCCACCTCCGAGCTGGGCGAGAACGCCATCGTGATCCGGGTGCAGCCCGACGAGGGCATCACGATCCGGTTCGGCTCCAAGGTGCCCGGCGCGGGCTCGATGGAGGTGCGCGACGTGACGATGGACTTCGGATACGGCAGCGCGTTCACCCAGGCGAGTCCTGAGGCCTATGAACGCCTCATCCTCGACGTGCTGCTCGGCGAGCCGCCGCTCTTCCCGCGGCATGCCGAGGTCGAGACGTCGTGGCGGATCCTGGACCCGATCGAGCGGTTCTGGGCCCGCAAGGGCAGGCCCCAGCCGTACGACGCGGGCACCTGGGGCCCGGCCGACGCGGACGCGCTGCTGCGCCGCGACGGCCGCGAATGGAGGATGCCGTGATCGTCACGCTCGAGGACACCGACACCCGCGCAGTGAGCAAGCGCCTGGTCGCCCTGCGCAACTCCGTCGGTGCGGTCGCGCTGGGTCGGGTGATGACGCTCCTGATCGTCACCGACGAGGACGGCGCCGAGAAGGCCCTGGAGGCCGCGGCCGAGGCCAGCCGTCAGCACCCGAGCCGGATCATCACGCTGATCCGCGCCGGCGGTCGCGGCGCAGCGCGGATGGACGCCCAGATCCGCGTCGGCGGCGACGCCGGCGCGAGCGAGATCGTCGTCTGCCGCCTGTACGGCGAGCTGGCGTCGCACAGCGAGAGTGTGGCGGTGCCGTTGATGCTGGCCGACTCCCCCGTGGTCGCCTGGTGGCCCGGCGACTGCGACGCGGACGTCGCAGGTTCGCCGATCGGCCGGATGGCGATCCGCCGGATCACCGACGTATCGCAGTCGGGCAATCCCCCGAGGGCGCTGCTGGCGCGCCAGGAGCACTACGCCCCCGGGGACACCGACATGGCCTGGTCGCGCACCACCCGCTGGCGGGGTCTGCTCGCCACGGCGCTGGACCAGCCGCCGTACGAGTCGGTGGAGTCGGTGACCGTCTGCGGCGCCCACGACTCGGCCAGCACCGACCTGCTGGCCGGATGGCTCGCGGCGCGACTGCGCTGTCCCGTGCGGCGCACGAAGAGCGACGGCGGGTCGGGGATCCACAGCGTGCAGCTGGAGCGCGCGAGCGGTCCGTTGCTGCTCACCCGCGCGTCGTCGCGCACCGCGCGCCTCACGCTGCGCGATCAGCCGGATCAGGTCGTCAGCCTGCACCGCTACGACACCGCCGAATGCCTGGCCGAGGAACTGCGCCGGCTGGACGCCGACGCCGTCTACCGCGAAGCCCTGGTCGTCGGCATGCCCGAGGTCGCCGGCGCCGCGGGCGGCCGCCGACCCTCCCGATCGAAAGGGTGAACGATGAGTGGACCGCAGTTCGTCGTGCACGAGAACAAGCAGGACCTGAGCGCTGCCGTCGCCCGCAGCCTCGGTGAGGAGATCGTCGCCGCGCAGCGGGCGCGCGGCATCGCCCACCTCGTGCTCACCGGGGGCTCGATGGGCGGGGGCACCCTCGCCGGCCTGCGCGACCAGCACGGACCCGAGATCGACTGGTCGAGCGTGCACTTCTGGTGGGGTGACGAGCGCTTCGTCCCGCTCGGCGACGAGGACCGCAACGACGCCGAGGCCCGCGATGCGCTGCTGGACCACATCGACGTACCGGACGGGAACGTGCACGTGATGGCTCCGTCCGGAGGCGACTTCGGTGACGATCTGGACGCGGGCGCCGCGGCGTACGCCCAGGAACTCGCCCGATACGCCGCGCCCGGCGCCGACGTGCCTGCCTTCGACGTGCTGATGCTCGGGGTCGGACCGGATGCGCACATCGCCTCGCTCTTCCCGCAGCACCCGGCACAGCGCGATGTCGACGCCTCCGCGATCCCCGTGCGTGAGTCGCCCAAGCCCCCGCCGCTGAGGATCAGTCTCAGCTACCCGGCGATCAACGCCGCACGGCAGGTCTGGTTCCTGGTGTCCGGCGAGGAGAAGGCGCAGGCGGTCGCGCACGCCACGTCAGCCGACGCCGACCCGTGGGACTACCCGGCGAGCGGGGCGCACGGCACCGAGGCCACCATCTGGTGGCTCGACAAGGCCGCCGCGTCCCAGCTCCCCTCCTGAGACGCATCTGGGGTCGTAGCGCGCTCTATGGAGCGCGCTACGACCCCATACTCTGAGCTGCCGGAGGTTCGCTTGCGACGGATCTCCGCAGGATCGCGCCGTCGTGCTCTCGTGCGGCGCCACCGGCTCGCCGGCGACGCCGACGGACCGGAGGAGGTGACGCGGGCGCTCGTCGCGCTTCACGCGACGGACCCGGCGTCGGTGTACCTGTCCGTCCTCGCGCGCAGTGCCGCGACCACGCTCGGCGAGGTGTCCGAGGCGATGTACGACCGGCGCAGCCTGGTGCGCTGGATGGGGATGCGTCGCACGCTGTTCGTCGTCGCTCGCGATGACGTGCCGATGATCCAAGCCGCGGTGAGCGCATCGGTGGGAGCGACGCTCCGCCGCCGGCTCATCTCCCGCATGATCCGCAATGGCACCGAACCACCTCTCTCCGACGAAGTGGACGAGTGGCTGCGAAGCCTCGAAGGCGACGTCGAGAGCGCGTTGGTCCGGCTCGGCGCGGCCACCGGGACTCAGTTGGCGTCCGAGGTGCCGGCTCTGAGGACGCTGATACCGGCGCGGACGGCGTCCGAGAGCGTGCAGCGTCTCACCACGTCCGTCCTCACCCTGATGAGCGCCGACGGGCGGCTCGTCCGCAGCACCCCGACCGGACCATGGACCAGCCGCCGGCATCTGTGGGAGACGACCACTGCCTGGTGGCCGCACAGCGTCCCGCTCGTGGACGAATCAGACGCGCAACGCGACCTCGCACGCCGGTGGCTGGAACGATTCGGACCCGCCACGGTCGAGGACCTGCAGTGGTGGACCGGCTGGACCAAGACCACCACCGCCCGCGTGCTCCAGGCACTTCCGATCGAGGAGGTCGACCTGCACGGGCGACCTGGAATCGCCCTCTCCGACGGCTCCGATCAAGAAGCCGCGGATGCGGAGGACTGGGGACGCCGACCGCCGGTCGCTGCGCTGCTGCCCGCCCTCGACCCCACGCCCATGGGATGGAAGCACCGCGACTGGTTCCTCGGTATCGAGCAGGAAGCGATCTTCGACCGCGCCGGGAACATTGGTCCCACCCTCTGGTGGGACGGGGAGATCATCGGATCCTGGGCCGTCGCGCCGTCCGGCGAGATCCGCACCGTGATCGCGGCCGAGCGCGGCGAGGATGCGCGTACGGCCGTGGACGATGCGGCGGCCCGACTGCAGGCCAGGCTCGACGGCGCCGTCGTGATCCCCGCCGTCCGCACAGCCCTCGAACAGTCGCTCTGAGACGCGTCTGGGGTCGTGGCGCGCTCTCTAGAGCGCGCTACGACCCCATCGACAGAGTCTGTCCGGTCAGCGGATCAGGCCACGGCCCCTCAGGGTGCCGAGCGCCTCATCGAGGATGACGGCGCCCTCGGCGTCGCTGCGGCGTTCCTTCACGTAGGCCAGGTGGGTCTTGTACGGCTCGGCGCGTGGCGCGGTCGGCGGGTTGTCCTTGTCCTGCCCGGCAGGCAGGCCGCAGCGGGGGCAGTCCCAGGTCTGCGGGATCGCCATACCGGGCTCCTCCGCGAAGCTCGGCCGGGTCTCGTGCCCGTTGGCGCAGTAGAACGCCACCGTCACCCGCGGCGCGGAATCACCCCGCTCCGCCTCCCCCATGGGACCGGCACCGACTCGACTTCCACGAATTGCATTACCACCGGCCACGAACGGGCTCCCTAGCTGAATCGAGCGACGAGACCCAGGCCGACGACGGCCAGGATCCAGAGCGAGCCGCCGACGACGGTGAGGCGGTTGAGGTTGCGCTCCGCGACCGAGGACCCGCCGAGGCTGGAGGAGACCCCGCCACCGAACATGTCCGACAGTCCACTGCCCTGCCCCTTGTGCAGCAGGATGAGGAGCACCAGTAGGACACTGGTCAGCAGGACGATCACCTGCAGGGCGATACGGATGACATCCACGTGCCTGGAACTCACCTTCGATGGAGCGGAGACCCACCCGGTACGGGCGGCCGTTGCGAATTTTACACAGTCGGCGGCGGTCCACCCGCATACCGGCTGCTACTGGTGAGGATCAGGTCGCGCCGACGTGCGCCTGGTAGCGGCAGATCGTCGCGAACTCCTCCACGTCGATCGACGCCCCGCCGACCAGCGCGCCGTCGACATCGTCCTTGGCCATGATGGCCGCGACGTTCCCCGATTTGACCGATCCGCCGTAGAGGACCCGGACCGCTGCGGCGACCTGGTCGGAGTAGAGCTGACCCAGGCGGCCACGGATGGCCGCACACACCTCCTGCGCGTCGTCCGGGGTGGCGACCTCGCCCGTGCCGATGGCCCACACCGGCTCGTACGCGATGACGATGCTGTTCACCTGCTCGGCGGACAGACCGTGCAGCGCGACGTCCAGCTGACCCAGGACGAAGGCCACCTGGTCGCCGGCGCGGCGCACCTCCAGGGACTCCCCCACGCACAGCAACGGCGTGACGCCGTTCTGGTACGCGGCGGCGACCTTCTGGGCGACCAGCGCGTCGTCCTCGTGGTGGTACTCGCGGCGTTCGCTGTGCCCGACGACGACGTAGCTGCAGCCGAGCTTGGCCAGGAACCGGCCGGAGATCTCACCGGTGTAGGCACCCGACTCGTGCGCGGACAGATCCTGCGCGCCGAACTTCAGCTTGAGCCGGTCACCGTCGATCAGGGTCTGCACCGAGCGGATGTCGGTGAACGGCGGGATCACCGCCACCTCGACCTGCGCGAAGTCGTGCCGCTTGTCGCGCAGCATCCAGTCCAGCTTCTGGACCAGCACGGTGGCCTGCTGGTGGTCCAGGTTCATCTTCCAGTTGCCCGCGATCAGCGGGACGCGGGCGCTGGTGTCGGCCATGGGTCAGTCCTCCAGGACGGCAAGACCGGGCAGGGTCTTGCCCTCCAGATACTCCAGGCTCGCTCCCCCACCGGTCGAGATGTGCGAGAAGTCGTCGTCGGCGAATCCGCCCTGGCGTACGGCGGCGGCGGAGTCGCCACCGCCCACGACGGTGAACGCGCCAGCCGACGTCGCGTCGACCAGCGCCTGCGCGACGGTCTGGGTGCCGGCGGCGTACGGCGCCATCTCGAACGCGCCCATCGGGCCGTTCCAGAAGACCGTCTTCGCACCGGCGATCCTGCGCGCGAACAGCTGCGCCGACTCCGGTCCGATGTCCAGGCCCATTCGGTCGGCCGGGATCGCGTCCGCGGCGACCAGGTCGTGCGCGGCGTCCGCAGAGAAGGCATCGGCGGCGACGACGTCGACGGGCAGGACGATATCCACTCCCCTGTTCTCGGCGTCCGCCAGATAGCCCTTCACGCGGTCGATCTGGTCCTTCTCCAACAGCGAGGTGCCCACCTCGTGGCCCTGCGCGGCCAGGAAGGTGAAGACCATGCCGCCGCCGATGAGCAGCATGTCTGCGTGCTGCAGCAGGTTCTCGATCACGCCGAGCTTGTCGGAGACCTTGGCGCCACCGAGCACCACGGCGTACGGGCGCGCGGGCCGGGTGAGGCGTTGCAGCACCGCGACCTCCTGCTCGACCAGTCCGCCGGCCGCCTGCGGAAGCCGCTCGGCGACGTCGTAGACGCTCGCCTGCTCGCGGTGCACGACGCCGAAGCCGTCGCTGACGAAGACGTCCGCGAGAGAGGCCAACTGGTCGGCGAACTCCGCGCGGGCGGCAGCGTCCTTCGCGGTCTCACCGGGGTTGAAGCGCAGGTTCTCCAGCATGGCGACCTCGCCGTCGCCCAGGGCGTCGACGGTGGCGTGCGCGGACGGTCCCACGGTGTCCTGCGCGAGCGGCACCGGGACGCCGAGCAGCTCGGACAGCCGCTGCGCCGCGGGTGCGAGGGAGTACCTCGCCTCCGGTGCGCCCTTCGGTCGGCCGAGGTGCGCGCAGACGATCACCCGTGCACCGGCCTGCGTGAGCCGCTGGATGGTCGGCACCGACGCGCGGACCCGGCCGTCGTCGGTGATGGCGCCGTCCTTGTCGAGCGGGACATTCAGGTCGCTGCGCAGCAGCACCTTCTTGCCGCGCAGGTCACCCAGATCCTTGATCGTGCGCATCGGGCTCAGAGGCCCTTGCCGACCAGCGCCGTCAGGTCCACGAGTCGGTTGGAGTAACCCCACTCGTTGTCGTACCAGCCGACGACCTTGACCTGGTTGCCGATGACCTTGGTCAGGCCGGAGTCGAAGATGCACGAGCTGGGGTCGGTGACGATGTCGCTGGAGACGATGGGGGCGTCGGTGTACTTCAGGTAGCGCCCGTCGGCCACCTTCTTGACGGCCTCGTTGACCTCCTGGACCGACGTCTCGCGGCCCGCCTCGAAGGTGAGGTCGGTGGCCGAGCCGGTCGGGGTCGGCACCCGCAGCGCGTAGCCGTCGAGCTTGCCCTTCAGCTCCGGCAGCACCAGGCCGATGGCCTTCGCGGCACCGGTGGAGGTCGGCACGATGTTGATGGCCGCGGCGCGGGCACGGCGCAGGTCCTTGTGCGGGCCGTCCTGCAGGTTCTGGTCGGCGGTGTAGGCGTGGATCGTCGTCATCAGGCCCTTGACGATGGTGAACTCGTCGTTGAGGGCCTTCGCCATCGGTGCCAGGCAGTTGGTGGTGCACGAGGCGTTGGAGATGACGTGGTGCTTCGCCGGGTCGTAGTCGCCGTCGTTGACGCCCATCACGATGGTGATGTCCTCGTTGGACGCGGGCGCGGACACGATGACCTTCTTGGCGCCACCGTCGATGTGCACCCGGGCCTTGGTCGCGTCGGTGAAGAGGCCGGTGGACTCGATGACGACATCGGCGCCGAGGTCACCCCACGGCAGCGCGGAGGGGTCACGTTCGGCGAAGGCCTTGAACGACTTGCCGTTCGCGGTGATCTCGTCCTCGGACGAGGTGACGTCGCCGTCGAAGATCCCGAGGATCGAGTCGTACTTCAGCAGGTGTGCGAGGGTCGCGTTGCTGGTCAGGTCGTTGACGCCGACGATCTCGATGTCGGCGCCGGAGGCGACGGCGGCGCGGAAGAAGTTGCGGCCGATGCGGCCAAAACCATTGATACCTACCCGGACAGTCACGATCGGCTCATTCCTTCTGGTTGGAGGACTTCGGCAGGCCTCGACCCTATGGGACAACTCGCCGGTACGCCGAACGGCCGTGTGCGGTCGTCTGACCCCGGCGCGCGTGGTCGCGGACGGGTCAGCCGTCCAGCATGTCCGGCGTGAGGTTGGCGTCGGTGCCGGGAATGTCCCGGTCGCCGGCCAGCTTGTCGGCCATCGCGAGCAGCCGACGAATCCGCCCCGCCACCGCATCCTTGGTCATCGGCGGCTGAGCCAACTGACCCAGCTCCTCGAGACTCGCCTGCTTGTGCTCGACCCGCAGCCGCCCCGCCTGCGCCAGGTGGTCGGGCACGTCCGGGCCGAGGATCTCCAGGGCCCGCTCGACGCGGGAGCCGGCCGCGACGGCGGCCCGTGCGGAGCGGCGCAGGTTGGCGTCGTCGAAGTTCGCCAGCCGGTTCGCGGTCGCCCGCACCTCGCGGCGCATCCGCCGTTCCTCCCAGGCCAGCACCGCGTCGTGGGCGCCGAGCCGGGTCAGCATCGCCCCGATCGCGTCGCCGTCACGGATGACCACGCGGTCGATCCCGCGGACCTCGCGGGCCTTCGCCGAGATCCCCATGCGGCGGGCTGCACCGACGAGTGCCAGAGCGGCCTCCGGCCCGGGGCAGGTGACCTCCATGGAGGAGGAACGGCCGGGCTCGGTCAGCGAACCGTGCGCGAGGAAGGCACCACGCCACGCGGCTTCGGCGTCGCAGACGGCGCCGTTGACGACCCGCGGGGGCAGGCCGCGCACCGGACGCCCCTTGGTGTCGATGAGGCCGGTCTGGCGCGCAAGGGCCTCGCCGTCGCCGACGACGCGTACGACGTAGCGGCTGCCGCGCTTGAGACCGCTGCCGCTCATCACGACCAACTCGGACTTCTGCCCGTAGACCGCGGCGATGTCCTGTCGCAGGCGGCGAGCGGTCGCCGCGGTGTCGAGCTCGGCCTCGATCACCACCTTGCCGCCGATGATGTGCAGCCCGCCGGCGAAGCGCAGCACGGCGGAGATCTCCGCTTTCCGGCAACACGTCTTGGTGACGGCGAACCTGCTCAACTCGTCTTTGACGGTGGCAGTCATCGCAGGCATGGGCGTCATTCTCGCACCGGCGACGCGCTGCTCGGGTCGTCACGGGCCCGACTTTTCCGTCAGGGCCACCGACCGCCGTACGGCGTGTCGCGTTTGCGCAGGTGAGGGGGCTTCAGTCGTCCAGGACGTCGCGGTACGCCGCTGCGAGACGCAGCGGATCGTGCGTGCCGGGGGTGTCGGTGTCGGCGACCGGGGCCCGGACGACGCGGGCGCCGAGGCGGCCGGCGGCCTCGGTGAGCAGGTCCGCCTCCTCCCCGTCGACCGACACGTCGGCCAGCACGACGTCCAGGTGCAGGTCGGGTGCGTGCGCGGTCAACACCTCGAGATAGTCCGCGGCGGCGAAGCCCTCGGTCTCGCCGTCGTGCCGCATCATGTTGAGCGTCAACATCTTTCGCGCCTTCGTCTGCACGAGCGCGTGGCACAGGTCCGGCACCAGCAGATGCGGCATCACCGAGCTGTACCAGGAGCCGGGACCGAGGATCACCCAGTCCGCGTGCTCCACCGCCTCGACGGCCGGCACGCAGGGCGCGGGCGGGTCGGGGTGCAGTCGCACGCTCAACACCCGGCCACGGGCCGTCGCCACCTCGACCTGCCCGACGACGTCGACGACCTCGTCCGGGCGGTCCGGATCGGCGCCGAGCACACTGGCCTCGATGCGCAGCGGCTCCGCGGCCATCGGAAGCACCCGACCCCGAGCGCCGAGCAGCCGCCCGACCAGGTCCAGGCCCGCGACCGGGTCGCCGAGGAGATCCCACAGCGACGCGATGATCAGGTTGCCGAGCGCGTGACCGCCGAGCGGGCCGTCGCCGGCGAACCGGTGCTGCAGTGCGTCGCGCCACTGCAGTCCCCACTCGGAGGTGTCACAGAGCGCAGCGAGCGCCATCCGCAGGTCGCCGGGCGGCAGGATGTCGAACTCGTCGCGCAACCGCCCGCTCGACCCCCCGTCGTCGGCGACGGTGACGATCGCGGTGATCTTGTCGGTCACCAGCTGCAGGGCCTGCAGCGACGCGGCCAGTCCGTGACCGCCGCCGAGAGCGGCGACGGCCGGCCGGGCGAACGCGGCGGGCGTGGTCACCCGCGGAGCACTCACTCTCGTCCCAGGTCGCGGTGGACGGTCACGGCGTGGGTGCGACCGGTGCCCAGACGTTCGGCGAGCGCCTCGGTGATCGCGACGGACCGGTGCTTGCCGCCGGTGCACCCGACGGCCAGGGTGGCGTAGCTGCGCCCCTCCCGGCGGTAGCCGGCGAAGACCGGCTCCAGCATGGCCAGTGCGCGTTCGAGGAACTCCTCGGCCCCGGACTGCGCGAGCACGAAGTCCGACACCACCTTGTCCTGGCCGGTGAACGGGCGCAGGTCGGGATTCCAGAAGGGGTTGGGCAGGAAGCGCATGTCGAAGACGATGTCGGCATCCAGCGGGATGCCGTACTTGAAGCCGAACGACATCACCGCCACCCGCAGGTCGGGAGAGTTGTCGTCGCCGAGCATCTCGCGCACCTTGGTGCTGAGCTGGTGCACGTTCAGGCCGCTGGTGTCGATCAGGACGTCGGCCGCGGCGCGCAGGTCGCGCAGGGCGACCCGCTCCGCCACGATGCCGTCGAGCAGCCGGCCCTCCCCCTGTAACGGGTGCGGGCGGCGTACGGACTCGAACCGGCGCACCAGGGCCTCGTCGGTCGCATCCATGAAGACCACGATCGGCCGGTAGTTGCCGGCCCGCAGCCGCTCGAGCCCCTCGGTGAACTCGGCGAAGAAGGTGCGGGACCGGATGTCGACCACGGCGCAGAGCCGTCGCCCGTTCGAGTCCTCGTCGCCGTTGTCGTCGCCGCCGTGGTCCAGCAGGCTCGCCATCGAGACGAGCAGCTGCGGCGGCAGGTTGTCGATGACGTACCAGCCGCGGTCCTCGAGCACGTTGGCCGCGGTGCTGCGACCGGCACCGGACATGCCGGTGATGATCACCAGTTGGGACGCTGCGGAACTGAGCGGGTCGGCCTGGTCACTCATCGGGGCTCCTTGCTGGTCGCGGGCCCCATCAGTCGAGGACCTCACCGGTGGAGAGGTTGACGGCCGGGGTGGTGTCGACATCCTCGCGCAGTCGGTCATGGATCGTCGCCGCCAGGGCCGGGCCGATGCCGGGGACGGTGGCGAGCTCCTCCGGCGGGGCGGCACGCATCTTCTTGACCGAACCGAACTGCTTCAGCAGCGCCTTGCGCCGGGCATCGCCGAGACCCGGGATGCCGTCCAACGCGGAGGTGGTCATCGCCTTGGACCGACGCTGACGGTGGAAGGTGATCGCGAAGCGGTGCGCCTCGTCCCGGACCCGCTGCAGCAGGTAGAGACCCTCGCTCGTACGCGGCAGGATCACCGGGAAGTCGTCATCGGCGACCCACACCTCCTCCAGACGCTTGGCCAGGCCGACGACCTCCACGTCGTCGATACCGAGAGCCTCCAAGGCGTGCGCCGCGGCGTTGACCTGGGGCTTGCCTCCGTCGACGACGACCAGCTGCGGCGGGTAGGCGAACCGCTTGGGCTTGCCGGTGGTCTCGTCGATCGGCCCGGACACCGGCGGTGTCCGCGCACCCGGCCCGGTCCCCGCGATCTCCTCGACGTCGGGACTGTCACCGAGATCCAGCTCCACGTCGTTCGCGCCGTCGCGGTCGGCCAGGTAGCGCCGGAACCGGCGGGTCAGCACCTCGTCCATCGCGGCCGTGTCGTCCAGTCGCACGGTGCCGTCCGGTGCCGGCGTGCCGCGCACGATGAAGCGGCGGTACTCCGCCTTGCGTGGCAGACCGTCCTCGAAGACGACCATCGACGCCACCACGTTGGTGCCCTGGATGTGGCTGACGTCGAAGCACTCGATCCGCAGTGGCGCCTGACCCAAGTCGAGGGCCTCCTGCAGGTCCTGCAACGCCTGGCTGCGCGCGGTCAGGTCGCCGGCACGGGCGACCTTGTGCCGGGCCAGGGACTGGGTCGCGTTGCGCTGCACCGTCTCCATCAGGGTGCGCTTGTCGCCGCGCTGCGGCACCCGCAGGTCGACGTTCGAGCCGCGCAGACCCTGCAACCACTGCGCCATCGGCTCGGGGTCGGGCGGCAGCACGGGCACCAGCACCTCGCGGGGCACCCCGTCGCCGGACTCCCCGCCGTACACCTGCCCGAGCAGCCGCTCGATGACCTCGGCCAGTCCCAGGTCGCCCTCGGACTGCTTGTCGACCACCCAGCCGCGCTGGCCGCGGATCCGGCCGCCGCGGACGTGGAAGACCTGCACGGCCGCCTCGAGCTCGTCGTCGCTGACACCGAAGACGTCGGCGTCGGTGGCGTCGCCCAGCACGACGGCCGAGCGCTCGAGCGCCTTCTCCAGTGCGCCGAGGTCGTCGCGACGGCGGGCCGCGGTCTCGAAGTCGAGGTCGGCGCTGGCGTCGCGCATCTCCTGGGCCAGGCGCTTCTGGAAGCGCGCGGTGTTACCGGCCATGAAGTCGCAGAAGTCCGCGGCGATCTCGCGGTGCTCGTCCTCGGTGACCCGGCCGACGCACGGTGCCGAGCACTTGTCGATGTAGCCGAGCAGGCAGGGACGGCCGACCTGGCCGGCCCGCTTGAAGACACCGCTGCTGCAGGTGCGCACCGGGAAGACGCGCAGCAGCTGGTCGAGGGTCTCGCGGATCGCCCAGGCGTGCGCGTACGGACCGAAGTAGCGGGTGCCCTTGCGCTTGGCGCCGCGCATCACCTGCGCGCGGGGGTAGGTCTCCCCCATCGTCACGGCGAGGTAGGGATAGGACTTGTCGTCGCGGTACTTGACGTTGAAGCGGGGGTCGTACTCCTTGATCCAGGAGTACTCCAGCTGCAGCGCCTCGACCTCGTTGCGGACGACGGTCCACTCGACGCTCGCGCCGGTGGTGACCATGGTGCGGGTCCGCGGGTGCAGCGCCGCGATGTCCTGGAAGTACGACGACAGTCGGCTGCGCAGCGACTTGGCCTTACCGACGTAGATGACCCGCCCGTCCTTGTCACGGAAGCGGTAGACGCCCGGATCGACCGGAATCTCCCCGGGCTTCGGACGGTAGGACGACGGGTCTGCCACCGGGTCAGCCTACGAACCACCGCCGACAGGGCAGGCATGCGCCTCGGCCGAGCGGTCGTCGTCGCAGGTCACAGGTCGACGGTCAGGCGCCCACCGCGGTCCGGGCCCCGAGGCGGGCAGCGGCGACCTTCTCGACGAGCGGTCCCGCGCTCAGCTGACCTTGAGCGAGGACCCCTCGGCGGTCACGGTCTTGGCGGGCAGGGGCTTGGGAGCCGGGCCACTCGTGACCGATCCGTCCTTGATGCTGAAGTGGCTGCCGTGACACGGGCAGATGATCTCGCCGTCCGCAACGGACCCGACGGTGCACCCCGCGTGGGTGCAGATCGCCGAGAACGCCTTGAACGAGCCGGACGTGGGCTGAGTGACGACCACCTTCGCGTCCCCCAGGATCTTGCCCCCGCCCACCGGGACGTCCGCCTTGGCCACCGTCGTGCCGCCACCGCCGCCCCCTGAGGCCGAGCCGGACCCACCGGAGCCCGAGGAACCACCGCAGGCGGCGAGCCCGAGCCCGGCGATTCCCACGCCGGTGACAGCCGTCGCCCGCACGACGGTGCGCCGGCTCGGGCTGACGGGTGCGTCGTCGATGTCGTTCGTCGATGCGCGGTCGTTGTCGTTCACCATTGAACGATCATCCATCGCGGATCCGGCGAGGTCGACACCCGGGTGCTGTGGTTCGCCTGTGTATCTCCTGCGGTTGTCAGCAGGTAAGTGACGCCGACACCACGGATCCGCTGACAACCGCGGGATCCAGCCACCGGTTGTCAGCGAAAAGGTGACGCCGGCGCCACGGATTTGCTCACAACCGCGGGATCCAGCTACGGCGTCAGCTGGCGGCCTTCGTGCTGGCCTTGCGCGGCGAGCGGGTGCCTGCGCGACGGGTGGAGGGGCGCGCTGCCGCACTCTGCTTCGCCAGCAACGGCTTGAGGAATCGGCCGGTGTGACTGGCCCGCACCTCCGCGATCTCCTCCGGTGTGCCGACGGCGACCACATCTCCGCCACGGTTGCCGCCCTCGGGGCCCATGTCGACGATCCAGTCCGCCGACTTGATCACGTCGAGGTTGTGCTCGATGACGATGACCGTGTTGCCCTTGTCGACCAGGCCCTGCAGCACGTCGAGCAGCTTGCGGATGTCCTCGAAGTGCAGGCCGGTGGTCGGCTCGTCGAGCACGTAGATGGTGCGGCCCGTCGAGCGCTTCTGCAGCTCTGAGGCCAGCTTCACCCGCTGCGCCTCGCCACCGGACAGTGTCGGCGCCGGCTGGCCCAGCCGGACGTAGCCGAGACCGACGTCGACCAGCGTGGTCATGTGCCGGGCGATGGCGGGCACCGACGCGAAGAAGTCCTTGGCCTCCTCGATCGACATGTCGAGCACCTCGGCGATCGACTTGCCCTTGAAGTGCACCTCGAGCGTCTCGCGGTTGTAGCGCGCCCCGTGGCACACCTCGCACGGCACGTAGACGTCGGGCAGGAAGTTCATCTCGATCTTCAGGGTGCCGTCGCCGGTGCACGCCTCGCAGCGACCACCCTTGACGTTGAAGGAGAACCGGCCGGGCAGGTAGCCGCGGACCTTCGCCTGCTGGGTCTGGGCGAAGAGGCGCCGCACGTGATCGAAGACCCCGGTGTAGGTCGCCGCGTTGCTGCGCGGCGTACGCCCGATCGGGCTCTGGTCGACGTGCACGACCTTGTCGAGCTGGTCCAGCCCCTCCACCGTGCGGTGCCGCCCGGGCACGTGGCGCGCGCCGTTCAGCTGGTTGGCCAGCACGTTGTAGAGGATGCCGTTGACCAGCGAGGACTTGCCCGACCCGGACACCCCGGTCACCGCGACCAGGTTGCCCAGCGGGATCGCGACGTCGACGTTCTTCAGGTTGTGCTCGCGCGCACCGCGTACGACGATCTCGCGACCGTCGTGCGGTCGACGTTCGGTGGGCAGCGGGATCTCCCGCCGACCCGACAGGTAGTCGCCGGTGATCGAGTCCTTGTTTGCGAGCAGACCGGCCACCGACCCGGCATGTACGACGTGCCCGCCGTGCTCCCCCGCGCCGGGCCCGATGTCCACGACGTAGTCAGCCGTGGAGATGGTGTCCTCGTCGTGCTCGACGACGATCAGGGTGTTGCCGAGGTCGCGCAGCCGCGTGAGCGTCTCGATCAGGCGGTGGTTGTCGCGCTGGTGCAGCCCGATCGACGGCTCGTCGAGCACGTAGAGCACGCCGACCAGGCCCGACCCGATCTGGGTGGCCAACCGGATGCGCTGTGCCTCGCCGCCGGACAGCGTGGCGGCGGGCCGGTCCAGGGACAGGTAGTCGAGGCCGACGTCGAGCAGGAAGCCCAGCCGCGCGTCGACCTCCTTGATGATGCCCTCGGCGATCTGCCGCTCGCGCGGAGAGAAGTCGACACCGGGCAGGAAGTTCGCGGCATCGGAGATGGGCAACGCGCACACATCGGCGATCGACTGGCCGCCGACGGTGACCGCGAGGGACTCGGGCTTGAGCCGGGCGCCCTTGCAGACCGGGCAGGGCACCTCGCGCATGTAGCCCTCGTAGCGCTCGCGGCTCCAGTCCGAATCGGTCTCGGAGTGGCGACGCTTCACGAACGGGATGACGCCCTCGAAGCCGGTGGAGTAGCTGCGTTCACGGCCGTACCGGTTGCGGTACTTCACGTGCACCTGGTGGTTCTGCCCCTCCAGCAGCGCCGTCCGCGCCCGCTCGGGCAGCGCGTGCCACGGCGTGTCGAGGGAGAACTTCAAGTCCTCCGAGAGCGCGCCGATGACCCGCAGGAAGTAGTCGGCCGAGGTCGAGCCCTGCGCCCAGGGCAGGATCGCGCCCTCGCGGATCGACTTGTCCTCGTCCGGCACGAGCAGCTCGGGATCGACCTCCAGTTCGGTGCCGATGCCGGTGCATGCCGGGCAGGCGCCGAACGGGCTGTTGAAGGAGAACGAGCGCGGCTCGATCTCGTCCATCGACAGGGGGTGCTCGTTGGGGCAGGCCATCCGCTCGGAGAACCGGCGCTCGCGCTGCGGGTCGTCCTCGTCGAGGTCGACCATCTCCACGATGAGGACACCGTCGGCCAGGATCAGCGCGGTCTCGACGGAGTCGGTGAGCCGCTGCTTCGCGGAGGGGTCGCCGCCGCGGGAGACCAGCCGGTCGACGACCACGTCGATGCTGTGCTTCTTCTGCTTGGCCAGCTTGGGCGGCTCGGACAACGAGACCACGACCCCGTCGACCCGGGCGCGCGAGTAGCCCTTGCCCTGCAGGTCGCTGAACAGGTCGACGTACTCGCCCTTGCGGGACCGTACGACGGGCGCCAGCACCTGGAACCGCGTGCGGTCGGGCAGCTCCAAGAGCTGGTCGACGATGGCCTGCGGCGTCTGGCGGCCGACCGGCTCGCCGCAGACCGGGCAGTGCGGGCGACCGGCTCGCGCGAAGAGGAGGCGCAGGTAGTCGTAGACCTCGGTGATCGTGCCGACCGTGGACCGGGGGTTGCGGTTGGTCGACTTCTGGTCGATCGAGACCGCCGGCGACAGGCCCTCGATGAAGTCGACGTCGGGCTTGTCCATCTGGCCGAGGAACTGGCGCGCGTACGCCGAGAGCGACTCGACGTAGCGGCGCTGACCCTCGGCGAAGATGGTGTCGAACGCGAGCGAGGACTTACCCGAGCCGGACAGACCGGTGAAGACCACCAGCGAGTCCCGCGGGATGTCGACCGAGATGTTGCGCAGGTTGTGCTCCCGGGCGCCCTTGACCCGCAGGTGGTCGTGACCGCGCACCGGTGGGGCGGGCGCGGCGCTTTGGGAGCTGGGAGAACTGGGTGACGTGACGGAACGGCTCGGTCGGGGGGTCGCACTGGGCACGTCCCAATGCTAGGGGCCGGGTCCGACAGGCCCGACCTGGATACGCTGTGCGCCGGTCCCGTCCCGAAGGAGAACACGCCCGATGGCTTACGACGGCAGGACGACACCCGGCAGGCCCGCCCTGGTGCGTGAGCTCGAGGGCGTCACGATCCGCAAGCTCGCGGTCTCCTCGATGGACAACAACGTCTACCTGGTGACCGCCACCGGATCCGGCGCGTCCGTGCTCGTGGACGCGGCGAACGACTGGCCGGCGATCGAGGCGATGATCCGGGAGAGCGGCGCCCGGGTGGAGGCGATCGTCACCACCCACCGGCACGGCGACCACACCGGCGCGCTCGCCGATGCGGCGCGCGCCCTCGGTGCCCGCACGTACGCCGGGGCACCGGACGCCGACCACCTGCCGATCGCGGCCGACGTACGCCTCGAGGACGGCGACACGGTGCAGGTCGACGGGCTCTCCCTCGACGTCGCCCTCGTGCGCGGGCACACCCCCGGCTCGGTCGTGCTGACCTACGCCGACCCGCACGGTCATGACCACGTCTTCAGCGGCGACACCCTCTTTCCCGGGGGTGTCGGTGCGACGAAGAACCACGACGACCAGTCCTTCCCGCAGCTCATCGACGACGTCGAGCAGCGCATCTTCGCTCGGCACGACGACGACGCGTGGGTCTACCCCGGTCACGGCGACGACACCACCCTCGGCACCGAGCGCCCCCACCTGCCCGCGTGGCGGGAGCGCGGATGGTGAGTGGGCTGGGCGACTCGCTCCGGCCCGTCACCGCGCCAGGTCGTCCTGCCCTCGTGCGCGTGTCGATCAGCGGGCTCTGGCTCACGGCGACCTCGCCGCGGCCCATCGACGCCCCGCTGCTCGACGCCTCCCCCGACCACGACCGCTGGCTCGCCGCCATGGACGCCGAGCCGGAGCCGATGGCCGGTCGGCTCGGGCTCGAGGGCCGGCTGGAGACCGAGGTGCTGGCGGGTGAGTCGGTCGAGGTGCACGACCTGCACGACGACTGGGCGTTCGTGACATGCCCCGAGCAGCCGTCGCACAAGAACCCGCGCGGCTACCCGGGGTATCTGCGAGCGGCCCACCTGGACCTCGGGGTCTCCGAGTCCGACGGTGCCGGCGATCCTGCGCCCACCGCCGGCGCGACCTCGGTCGACCCGGCCGCGTTCCTCGATGCGGTGCGGGCCCACGCGGGCGTGTCCTATCTGTGGGCCGGCCTCTCGCCGCACGGGCTGGACTCCTCGGGACTGGTGCACCTCCCGCTGCGCACCCTCGGGGTGCGTTTTCCGCGCGACTGCTCCGACCAGGCCCGGCACTGCGCCCCTGTCGCACCCGCCGATGCGGCCCCCGGCGACCTCCTCTTCTTCGCGCGTCCCGGATCCGAACCGGACCACGTCGGCATCCTCACCGCCACCGGCCGGATGCTGCACGTGCCGCAGACCGGACGCGTCGTCGAGGAGGACGTGCCGACGGACCGGGCCGAGACCCTGGTGTGCGCCGGCCGGATCAGCGCGCTGGGGTGAGGTTCCCCGTCGGCTACCGGCCGCCCCCGCCCGCCCTCGTCCTCACCGCCGTGGTGTCGGTCCAGTTCGGCGGCGCCCTGGCCTCCACCCTCGTCCCTACGATCGGTGCCTTCGGGTCGGTCGGCCTGCGTCTGGGATTCGCCGCCGTGCTGCTGTGCGCACTCGGACGTCCAGCGCTGCGGGGCCGCAGCCGCGCCGACTGGCGGGTGGTGACGGCGTACGCCGCGACGCTGGCCACGATGAACGTCTGCTTCTACGCGGCGATCGCCCATCTGCCGCTCGGTGTGGCTGTGACCTGCGAGTTCGTCGGCCCGCTCAGCCTGTCCGCCGTCCTGTCGCGGCGCTGGCAGGACGCGGCGGCGGTGGTCTGCGCCGTCGGCGGTGTGCTCCTCGTGTCCGGCGCGCTGACGACGCCGTGGTCGAAGATGCCGGTGACCGGCGTACTGTTGGCGCTCGCCGCGGGCGCCTGCTGGGCGGCGTACATCATGGCCTCCGGAGCGACCGGTGCGCGGTTCGCCTCCCTCGACGGGCTGGCGATCGCCCTGGCCATGGGCACCGTGGTCGTGCTCCCGATCGGCGTATGGCGGGCCGGTGACGCGCTGTTCTCGGGCGAGTCACTGGCCAAGGGCTTCGGGATCGCGCTGCTGTCCTCGGTGCTGCCGTACTCCCTGGAGCTGCTCGCGCTACGTCGGCTCGCGGCCCACGTCTTCGGGATCCTGATGAGCCTCGAACCCGCTGCAGGTGCACTCGCCGGACTACTCGTGCTGGGCCAGCGATTGAGCGCGCCCGAACTGGTCGGGATGGCGCTCGTGGTGCTCGCCAGCGTGATCGTGCTCGGTGCCGCCCGTCGCCCGCGGTCGGGTGAGTCCGACGGTGGCTCAGGGGTGCCCGAGGGGCTCACCCCGGCCTGAGGCACGGTCCGCGCCTCAGCCGCGCGGGCGCAGGTCGTGGCGCCGCAGCGCGTACCGCTCGAACCACAGGGTCATGAAGGGCGGCACGCTGCTCACCAGTCCGAGCAGCGCGGTCCGCGCGTCCCAGCGGCGCGACCTGGCCACCCACGCCAGCGCCACCAGGTAGCAGATGAAGACGATGCCGTGCACCATCCCGAAGATCTGCACACCGCGGTCGGTGCTCTTCGCGATCCACTTGAAGTACATCCCGATCAGCAGCGCGAGCCACGACACCGCTTCCAAGGTGGCGATGGCGATGAAGACCTGGGAGGAGAGCTGCGAAGAGGTACGGCGGGCGGGGACGTCGGCTTCAAGTGACACACCGGGACGATAGGTGGTCACTCCTCACCACCGGCACGGCGGCCCGGTCGCCGTGCGCGGGCTCGACCGTGGCACAGGTACCCCGACCAAAACCACCTGTCGGCTGTCTGCGCGGCGGCCGGACGTCCTATCGTCGCCGGTATGACGACGCGCATCTCGCACTGGATCGACGGCGCCGTGGCGCAGGGCTCCTCCGGCAGGGTCGGCCCGGTCTACAACCCCGCGAGCGGCGAGCAGACCGGCGAGGTGGAGCTGGCGAGTGCGGACGACGTACGCACCGCCGTCGCGTCGGCTGCGAAGGCCGCCGCCGAGTGGCGTAACGCGTCGCTCTCGACGCGCGCCGCCGTGCTCTTCGCGTTCCGGGAGCTGTTGCACGACAGCCTGGACGAGCTGGCCGACATCGTGACCTCGGAGCACGGCAAGGTGCACAGCGACGCGGTGGGCGAGATCTCCCGCGGTCTGGAGAACGTCGAGTACGCCACCGGGGTGCCCAACCTGCTGAAGGGGGGCTTCTCCGAGCAGGCCTCATCCGGCGTCGACGTCTACTCGATCCGCCAGCCGCTCGGCGTGGTCGCGGGCATCACGCCGTTCAACTTCCCGGTGATGGTGCCGCTGTGGATGTGCGCGGGGGCCATCGCGGCGGGCAACGCGTTCGTCCTCAAGCCCAGCGAGAAGGACCCGTCGGCGTCGCTCTTCCTGGCCCGGCTGTGGCAGCGTGCGGGACTGCCCGACGGTGTCTTCACCGTCGTACAGGGCGACAAGGAGGCCGTCGACACGCTGCTCATCCACCCGGATGTGAGCGCGCTCAGCTTCGTCGGGTCCACGCCCATCGCGCGCTACATCTACGAGACCGGCACCGCCGCCGGCAAGCGGGTGCAGGCCCTCGGCGGCGCGAAGAACCACATGGTGGTGCTGCCGGACGCCGACCTGGAGATGGCCGCGGACGCGGCGGTCTCGGCGGCGTACGGCGCGGCCGGCGAGCGCTGCATGTCGATCTCCGTCGTGGTCGCCGTGGGCGATTCCGCCGACCCGCTGGTCGAGGCCATCGCCCGGCGGCTGCCCGACGTGACCGTGGGCGACGGCGCGAAACCCGACACCCAGATGGGTCCGCTCATCACTGCGGCCCACCGGGACAAGGTCGCGTCGTACATCGCGGCCGGCGCCGACGAGGGCGCCACCCTGGTCGTCGACGGCCGCGAGGCGGACCTGCCCGCCGACGGGTTCTTCCTCGGTACGACGCTGCTCGACCACGTGCGACCGACGATGTCGGTCTACACCGACGAGATCTTCGGCCCGGTGCTGTCGGTGGTGCGCGTCGACACCTACGACGATGCGCTCGAGCTCGTCAACAGTCACGAATTCGGCAACGGCACAGCGATCTTCACCCGGGACGGCGGCGCGGCGCGCAGCTTCCAGTACGACGTGCAGGTCGGCATGGTCGGCATCAACGTGCCGATCCCGGTGCCCGTGGCGTCGTACTCCTTCGGCGGCTGGAAGGCGTCGCTCTTCGGCGACAACCACATGTACGGACCCGAGGGGATGGCTTTCTACACCCGCGGCAAGGTGGTCACCTCGCGGTGGCCCGACCCGGCCACCTCCACCGTCGATCTGGGATTCCCGAGGACACGATGACCGACAGCATCCTGCGCGAGACCGCCACAGACGCCGAGCCCACCGACCCCGCGAGCCTGCTCGGCCGAGGCGACGAGGCGCAGGTCCGCGCCGACGACCGCCACGTCTTCCACTCCTGGTCGGCCCAGGCCGCGATCGACCCGCTGCCCATCGAGCACGCGCAGGGGTCCTACTTCTGGGACTACGCCGGCAAGCGCTACCTCGACTTCTCCAGCCAGCTGGTCAACATGAACATCGGCTACCAGCACCCCCGGCTGGTCGCGGCCATCGTGGAGCAGGCGCAGCGGCTGTGCTCGATCCAGCCGGCGTTTGCCAACGACGTACGCGGCGAGGCGGCCCGGTTGATCACCGAGCGGGCACCCGAGGGCCTGAACACCGTCTTCTTCACGAACGGCGGCGCCGACGCCAACGAGAACGCCGTGCGGATGGCGCGGCTGCACACCGGGCGGCAGAAGGTGCTCGCGGCCTACCGCAGCTACCACGGCTCGACGGCCGGTGCGATCTCGCTGACCGGTGACCCGCGGCGCTGGCCCTCCGAGCCGGCCGTTCCCGGCACGGTCCGCTACTTCGGCCCTTACCTGTACCGATCGGCGTTCCACGCCGAGACCAAACAGGAGGAGTGTGACCGCGCGCTGGCCCATCTGCGCGAGCTGGTCATGCTCGAGGGACCGCACACCATCGCGGCGCTCGTGCTGGAGACGGTCGTCGGCACGAACGGCATCCTCGTGCCACCCCCGGGCTACCTCGACGGCGTGCGGGCCCTCTGCGACGAGCACGGCATCCTGCTGATCGCCGATGAGGTGATGTCCGGATTCGGGCGGTGTGGCGAGTGGTTCGCCCTCGACCACTGGGGCATGACCCCCGACCTCATCACCTTCGCCAAGGGCGTCAACTCCGGCTACGTCCCGATCGGCGGGGTGCTCATCAGCGACACGGTGGCCGCCACGTTCGCCGACCGTCCCTTCCCCGGCGGCCTCACCTACTCCGGGCACCCGCTGGCGTGCGCATCCGCCGTCGCGTCGATCCGGATCTTCGAGGACGAGGGCATCCTGGCCAACGCGCGGATGCTCGGCGAGGAGGTCATCGCACCCGGGCTGGCCGAGCTGGCGACGAAGCACCCGTGCATCGGCGAGGTCCGCGGTCTCGGGGTCTTCTGGGCGGTCGAGCTGGTCCGCGACCGGGCGACCCGCGAACCGCTGGTGCCGTTCAACGCGGCCGGGGCGGACGCGGCCCCGATGACGCAGTTCGCGGCGGCCTGCAAGAGCGAAGGGCTCTGGCCGTTCACGCACTTCAACCGCACCCACGTCGTACCCCCGTGCACGAGCACGCCGGACGAGGTGCGCGAGGGCCTGGCGATGCTGGACGTCGCGCTCGAGGCGGCCGACCGGCATACGACGGGCGCCTGACCGGTGGACGTCTCGGCGACCTGGCGCGACGCGTCGACGACGCCGTACTGGCTGGACACCCCCGACCGCCCGTCCGCGCGACCCGCTCTGACCACCGACGCTCGCGCGGACCTCGTCGTCGTCGGCGGCGGGTTCAGCGGGCTGTGGACCGCACTGCTGGCCAAGGAACGCGACCCCGACCGCGAGGTGCTGCTGGTCGAGGGCGACCGGATCGGATGGGCGGCGTCCGGCCGTAACGGCGGGTTCTGCTCGGCGAGCCTCACGCATGGGCGGGACAACGGAGAGCAGCGCTTCCCCGACGAGATCGAGACGCTGGAGCGGCTCGGTCGGGAGAATCTGGCGGCGATCGGCGACACGGTGCAGCGCCACGGCATCGACTGCGACTACCACTTGCGCGACTCCCTCACCGTGGCCACCGAGCCCTATCAGGTGCGCGAGATGCGTTCTTCCGCAACGGGGTTCCTCGACCAGGAGGCCGTACGCGCCCGCCTGCACTCCCCCACGTTCCTCGGCGGGTGCATCGAGGAGGGTGAGCTCGCGCTCGTCGACCCGGCTCGTCTCGCATGGGGTCTCGCCGCTGCCGCCGAGAGCCTCGGGGTGCGGATCGCGGAGCACACCAAGGTCACCGGTCTGGCCGAGGACGGCGACCGGATGACGCTGGGGACCGACGGCGGCCGCACGATCACCGCGGAGCACGTCGCCCTCGGCACGAACGCCTTCCCGTCACTGGTGAAACGCGTGCGGCTGCACACCGTGCCGGTCTACGACTACGTGCTCATGACCGAGCCGCTCTCCGACGGGCAGCTGGCCTCGATCGGCTGGGACGGGCGCGAGGGCGTCGACGACGCCGGCAACCAGTTCCACTACTACCGGATGACCGCCGACCGGCGGATCCTCTGGGGCGGGTACGACGCGATCTACCACTTCGGTCGGGCGGTGCGCCCGGCGTACGACCAGCGGCCCGCGACCTTCGAGGTGCTTGCCCAGCAGTTCTTCGCGACCTTCCCGCAGCTGGAGGGGTTGCGCTTCAGCCACCGTTGGGGCGGCGCGATCGACACCTGCACGCGATTCTTCGCGTTCTTCGGCACGGCGTACGGCGCCCGGGTGTCCTACGCGCTCGGCTACACCGGCCTCGGGGTCGGTGCCACGCGCTTCGGCGCACGAGTGATGCTCGACCTGCTGAGCGGCGCCCACACCGAGCTGACCGAGCTGGCGATGGTGCGCACCAAGCCGCTGCCCTTCCCGCCGGAACCGTTAGCATACGCCGGTATCCAGGCCACCCGCGCGGCACTCGCGTTGGCGGACCGCCACGGCGGCCGCCGCAACCTGTGGCTGCGCGGCCTGGACAGGGTGGGTCTCGGCTTCGACTCCTGACCCCACCGTCGAGGGGTGGAGATAAGCCCACCTCTCGGTGAGATCCCCACCTCCGATGGAAGGTCAGCGGGTCGCGGCCGTCATCTGCCGCAGCTCCTTCTTCAGGTCCCCGAGCTCGTCGCGCAGCCGAGCTGCCAGCTCGAAGTGCAGGTCGGTCGCCGCCTGGTGCATCTGGTCGGTGAGGTCCTGGATGAGAGTGGCCAGCTCGCCGGCGGGGACACCCGTCACCGTGGCCACCCCACCGCTCTCGGGCTTCGCGCCGATCCGCTTGCTGGACTTGCCCTGCTTGGCCGTCTTGCCGCGCGACTGCACCCGGCCACTGCCCATCAGGGCCTCGGTGTCGGCGTCCTCGCGCTGCAGCAGGTCGGTGATGTCGGCGATCTTCTTGCGCAGCGGCTGCGGGTCCACCCCGGCCGCGAGGTTGTAGGCCACCTGCTTCTCCCGGCGCCGGCTGGTCTCGTCGATGGCGTCGCGCATCGAGGGGGTCACCTTGTCGGCGTACATGTGCACCTGACCGGACACGTTGCGGGCCGCGCGTCCGATGGTCTGGATGAGCGAACGGGCGGACCGCAGGAAGCCCTCCTTGTCGGCGTCCAGGATGCTCACCAACGAGACCTCGGGCAGGTCGAGACCCTCACGCAGCAGGTTGATGCCGACCAGCACGTCGTACTCGCCCATCCGCAGCTCGCGCAGCAGCTCCACCCGGCGCAGGGTGTCCACCTCGGAGTGCAGGTAGCGCACCCGCACGTCCTTCTCCAGCAGGTAGTCGGTCAGGTCCTCGGCCATCTTCTTGGTCAAGGTGGTGACCAGGATCCGCTCGTTGCGGGCGGAGCGCTCACGGATCTCGTGCAGCAGGTCGTCGATCTGACCCTTGGTCGGCTTCAGCACGATCTCCGGGTCGATGAGCCCGGTGGGACGGATCACCTGCTCGACCACGCCGTTGGCCTTCGCGACCTCGTAGTCCCCCGGCGTCGCGGACAGGTAGACCGTCTGGCCGACGCGCTCGAGGAACTCCTCCCACTTCAGCGGCCGGTTGTCCATCGCGCTCGGCAGTCGGAACCCGTGGTCGACCAGCTGCCGTTTGCGGGACATGTCGCCCTCGTACATCGCGCCGATCTGCGGCACGGTCTGGTGGGACTCGTCGATGACCAGCAGGAAGTCCTCGGGGAAGTAGTCGAGCAGGCAGTTGGGCGCCGATCCCGGCCCGCGTCCGTCGATGTGCCGCGAGTAGTTCTCGATGCCCGAGCACGACCCGACCTGGCGCATCATCTCGATGTCGTACGTCGTGCGCATCCGCAGCCGCTGCGCCTCCAGCAGCTTGCCCTGCTTCTCGAACGACTCCAGCTGGGTCTCCAACTCGGCCTCGATGCTGGAGATCGCCCGCTCCATCCGCTGCGGCCCGGCGACGTAGTGCGAAGCCGGGAAGACGTACATCTCCTCCTCCTCGCGCACGACCTCGCCGGTGAGCGGGTGCAGGGTGTAGATGCGCTCGATCTCGTCACCGAAGAACTCGATCCGGATCGCCAGCTCCTCGTAGACCGGGATGATCTCCACCGTGTCGCCGCGCACCCGGAACGTGCCGCGGGTGAAGGCCAGGTCGTTGCGGGTGTACTGCATCTGCACGAACCGGCGCAGCAGGTCGTCACGGTCGATGACCTGACCGACCTTCAGGCGGGCCATCCGGTCGACGTACTCCTGCGGCGTGCCCAGGCCGTAGATGCACGACACCGACGCCACCACGATCGCGTCGCGCCGGGTCAGCAGCGAGTTGGTCGCGCTGTGCCGCAGCCGCTCGACCTCCTCGTTGACCGAGGAGTCCTTCTCGATGTAGGTGTCCGTCTGCGCGATGTACGCCTCGGGCTGGTAGTAGTCGTAGTACGACACGAAGTACTCGACCGCGTTGTTGGGCAACAGTTCCCGGAACTCGTTGGCCAGCTGCGCCGCCAGCGTCTTGTTGGGCGCCATCACCAGGGTCGGCCGCTGCACCTGCTCGATCATCCAGGCCGTGGTCGCCGACTTGCCGGTGCCGGTGGCACCCAGCAGCACCACGTCCTGCTCGCCGGCCTTGACCCGTTTGGTCAGGTCGGCGATGGCCGTCGGCTGGTCGCCGCTCGGGCTGAACTCGGAGACCACCTCGAAGGGCGCGACGCGGCGCTTGAGGTCGGTGATGGGGCGCATGCGTCAACCGTACGACGCCCCACCGACACGACCCCCGCGCGCGGTGTTTGGGAGACTGGATCCCGTGGTCATCCCAGTCGTCTACCTGATCGTCGGGGTGGCTCTGCTGCTCGGCGTGCTGCTGCCCGCCTTCACGACGGGCCGGGCGATCTCGGCTCCCGTGATCCTGGTGGCCGTGGGTGCGCTCGTCGGGCTGCTCCCCTTCCCCGCGGGTCTGTCACTCGACCCCGACGAGCATGCGGCGCTCACCGAGCACCTGACCGAGATCACCATCCTGATGGCCCTCACCGGTGTCGGTCTGGCACTCGACCGACCGCTCACCCGGGTCAGGCTGACCTGGCGCCGCTGGGGTACGACGTGGCGGCTGCTGTTCATCGCGATGCCGTTGGCGATCGTCGTCACGGCCCTGCTCGGCTGGTGGCTCCTCGGGCTCATTCCCGCCGCCGCCGTCCTGCTCGCCTCGGTACTGTCGCCCACCGACCCCGTCCTGGCCGCCGAGGTCCAGGTAGAGGGACCGACCACCCTGTCGGAGACGGACGCGGACGACGGCGAGGGCTTCGCCGAGGCCGACATCGACGAGAAGGACGAGGTACGCTTCGCCCTCACCTCCGAAGCCGGCCTCAACGACGGGGCCGCGTTCCCGTTCGTCTACGCGTCGATCTTCCTGCTGACGATGGGGTCGGTCGGCCACTGGTGGGTGCGCTGGATCGGCTGGGAGGTCGTCGGCAAGACCGTCGTCGGGATCGCGGCCGGGTGGGCGGTCGGACGGTTGCTGTCGCTGGTGGCCTTCCGGATCCGCGAGTCCGTGCAGATCTCCCGGATCGGCGACCCGCTCCTGATCGTCGCCGCACCGCTGATCGCGTACGGCGTGGGCGAGCTCGTGCACGGCTGGGGCTTCCTGTCGGTCTTCGTCTCAGCGATCACCCTGCGCAGCTGCGACCGCTCGAACGAGTACCACCACGCCATGCACGGCGTGATCGAGCGCCTCGAGCGGCTCTTCACCCTCGTCGTCCTGCTGCTGCTGGGTGCCGCCCTCACGAACGGACTCCTCACCTCCCTCACGTGGCAGGGCGCGGTCCTCGCCATCCTGCTGATCTTCGTGATCCGTCCAGCCACGGCGTGGATCGCGCTGTGGCACCCGCGCGGACAGGACTTCGACGACGATTCGGTGCTCGGTCCGCGTGAGCGACTGGTGACGGCCTTCTTCGGCGTACGCGGGGTCGGCAGCATCTACTACCTCGCCTACGCGACCGGTCACCACGGCTTCCCGGACGCCGAAGGACTGTGGTCGATCGTTGCGTTCACCATCGTGCTGTCGGTCGTCGTCCACGGGGTCTCGGCCAGTCCGGTCATCGGCCGGCTGGAACGCCATCGCGAGGCCGTCCTCGCCTGAGGCCCACCGGTTTCGACGCGCCACACCCGCGATGGACGTCGGCCGTCGTACGCTCACCGGCATGTCGCCCACGCCGCCCCGCTCCCGGGGCCGCTCCGTGCTGGTGGCAGCGACGCTGATCGTCGCGCTCCTGGTCGGCGCCGGCGGTTATGTCGGATGGCGGGCCCTGAACCCCGGGCGCGGCTCCTTCCCCACCGTCGCCTCCGACCTGACGCCCCGGCAGCGGTCGATCCTCACGGTGGCACGCACCGAGTGGGAGCACCCCGGCCCGTCCACCAAGTACTCCAACGGGATCGACGAGAACTGGTGTTCCGACTTCGTCAGCTGGGTGCTGCGGCATGCCGGCTACCCGATGAGCAACCCCAACTCCGGATCGTGGCGGATCCCCGGCGTCCTCACGCTGCAGTCCTACCTGACGAAGGCGGGCCGGTTCCGTGCCGTCGGTGACGGGTACGCGCCGCAACCCGGCGACATCGTGATCTACGACGGCGGTGGGTTCGGTCAGCACACCAATCTGGTGGTGGAAGTCCGTGGCCACACGATCGAGACGGTCGGCGGCAACCAGGGCGCCGGGCTCGGCCGGCACGGCATCACCGTGCGCCAATCACTGTTGAACGGCACCGGCGTCGTCGGGTACGGCGTGGCCTGACCGCTGCCGCCCCGTCGTCGCCGCGACAGGACTCAGATCGAGTCGAGGATGGCCGTGCGGCGGTCCTGGTACTCCTGCTGCGAGATCGCACCCTTGTCGAGGAGTTCCTGCAAGGTGTCGAGCCGGGCGGACGCCGTCGGCGCAGCGGCCGGCTCGGCGCGCCGCACCTTCGCCACGCTGTTCGCGATGTACGCCGTCGTGAGGGCGTTGTTGTCGATCAGTGCCACGGCGGTGGCCGCGTCGGGGTCCAGACCTGCCTCGCGGGCAGAGCGCCGCACCCAGATCACTGTGAACACCGTGGCTATCAGGCCGAACATGAGCACGGCCACCATCAACCCGATGAACGTCCCCGGGATCCCGCTACCGGTGTCCGCGTCCGGATAGCTGACGGTCCAGTGCGTTCCGTCCGCGCTGTCGCAGACCGGCAGGTCACCGTTCGCGTCCTGTACGAAGCAGGACGCCGGCGGGTCGGACGGAGCCGCGAGGGCAGGTGACCCGATTCCGGCCAGCACGAGGAGCAGGAGGACCAATCCCCCCAGAAGAGCCGCACCCCGTCCCCGCACAGGCGTGAGCATAGGGCTCCGGCGTCGTTCCGTGGCCCATTACACCGCATTCGCAATGAGCCTCAGGCCGCGGCAGGTTCGTACGCGCTCCGGCGGGCCCGCTCGCTCGTCGTCACGAACGCCATCGCGAACAGTGCGACGCCGCATCCGGCCATCACCCACCACCCCGCGTGGCTCGCGGTGGCCAGCGAGATCCGCAGCGGGCCGGTCAGCCGCGCCGACGCCAGCGCGCCGAACACCGCCACCCCCAGAGCCGATCCCACCTGCCGGCTGGTCGAGGCGATCGCGGCCGCGACCCCGGACTGCTCCCGCGGCATGCCGGAGACCGCGGCGTTCGTGATCGGCGCGTTGAGGAAGCCGAACCCGATGCCGAAGCCCACGTAGGCGACCCCGAGCTCGACGAGCGAGGTGTCCGTGCGCAGGGTGGTGAGGATGAGCGCGCTGGTGGTGAAGCCGACGCCCGCCACGATCATCGACACCCGTGGTCCGATGCGGCCGACGAGACGCCCCGACACGGGAGCGCAGAGCGCGATCATCCCGGCCATGGGCAACGTCATCAGACCGGCGTGCACCGGCGACATGCCCCGCGCCTGTTGCAGATAGAGGGTATTGACAAAGAGGAATCCGCCGAGCGATGCGAACCCCACGACCGCGCAGACCACCGCGCCGGTGAACGGCACACTGCGGAAGAAGCCCAGCTCGATCAACGGCTGCGCCCGACGCGGCTCCACGACGCCGATCGCCACCGCGCAGCCGACGGCCACCGCCGCGCACAGCAGCACTCGCCCGGACGTCCAGCCGAGACCGCGGCCTTCGATGATCCCGTAGGTCAGGCTCGCGAGCAGACCGATGACCAACAGCTGCCCCACCGGGTCCAGACGACGTGCGGTGGCGGCCCGCGACTCCGGCACGTAGCGCGCGGCGAGGACCGCGGCGGCCGCCACTATCGGCACGTTTATCCAGAAGATCGCCTTCCATCCGACCGCGTCGACCAGTCCCCCGCCCACGACGGGGCCGAGCGCCATGCTGAGGCCGACTGTGCCGCCCCAGACCCCGATGGCCTGGGCGCGTTCGCGGGCCTCGGTGAAGGTGTTGGTGATGATCGACATCGCGACCGGGTTGAGCATCGAGCCGCCGACCGCCTGCAGGCCGCGAGCACCGATCAGCATGGGGGCGCTCACGGACAACGAGCAGAGCAGCGACCCGCCACCGAAGAGCACGAGGCCGACCTGGAAGACCTTGCGCCGGCCGATCCGGTCCGCGACCGACCCGGACAGCATCAGCAGACTCGCCAGGACCAGCGTGTAGGCGTCCAGCACCCACTGCAGCTGCGAGAACGACGCGTGCAGGTCGGTGCTGATCGACGGGAGCGCCAGGTTGACGGCGGTGACGTCAATACCCACGACGAACAGGCTCATGCAGCAGATACCGAGCACCAACATCCGTCGGCGCCGAGTCATCTCCACACCGGCCACGGTAAGCCCGCGCCCTGACAGCCGCGTCGCGCGTCAGCCCGGTGACCACCCGGTGGACTGCGCCCACTCCCGCGCACGGGGCAGGGCTCGCGCGTACCACCGCTCGATCGCGGCGGGGTAGTCGTGCGAGGAGAACTGGTGCGCCACCGTCGACTTCAGCTCCGAGTACGCCGTCCGCTCCCTCGTGTCGGCGCGCAGCCAGTCGCGGAACGACAGGGCGGCCAGCGCACCGGCCGACCCGTCCTCGCGCACGTGCACCCGCAGCACGTCGCGCGGGTCGGCGCCGCCGGCCAGCAGGGTGCGCCAGTCGGCAGGCCGCGGTGCCCAGTCGTGCGGGCGGACCTCCTGCTCCCGCAACCCGACGATCGCGGCTGCCCGCAGAGCACCCGCCAGTGCGTCCCCGCCGTCCTCGAAGCGGTGCATCCGCAGCTGTACGTCGACCACGTCGCGGGCGATCAGCCCCGGCACCGCCGTGGAGCCGACGTGCTCGACACCCGCGTACGGGATGCGGGCGGCATCCAACTGGTGCCGGATGCGCGCGACGACCCGCGCCGCCCGGGCTTCCCACTCGGGGCGGTGCTCGTGCAGCACCACGGTCGCGCAGACCTCCCGGAGCACCGGGCGGTCGGCGCGCAGGTTGTCCTCGAACGGCGCCAGCCGCTCGTCCCACAGGGCCGCGACCCGGTCGGCCAGCTCGTCGGGAGTGCCGTCGTTGTCGATCCAGGCGTCGGCCACCACGTGCCGTGCGACGTCGCCCGCCTGCGCCTCGATCCGGGCGCGGGCGTCCTGCTCGGTCATCCCGCGGTCGCGTACGACCCGCTGCACCCTGGTCCGCTCGCTCGCGCCGACCACGACGGTCAGGTGGTTCATCGGCGCGAGACCCATCTCCACTAGGAGCGGCTGGTCGTGCACGACGAGCGCATCCGGCCCGGCCTGCTCGATCAGCCCGCGGGTGCGGATCCCGATCAGCGGGTGGGTGATGGCCTCCAGGTCGCGCCGCGCGGCGGGGTCGGCGAAGACGATCGCCCCCAGGGCCGGGCGGTCGAGCGTTCCGTCGGGCGCGAGCACCGTTGCACCGAAACGCTGTTCGATCTGAGCCAGGCCCGGGGTGCCGGGCTCGACCACCTCGCGGGCGATCCGGTCGGCGTCCACCACGACCGCACCGCGCTCTGCCAGCAGACCGGACACCGAGGACTTCCCGGATCCGATCCCGCCCGTCAGGCCCACGCGCAGCACCTGCAAAGCCTATAGGCGCCTGTCAGGGCCCTGATTGAATGCAGGAATGACCCGACGCATCATCGTGACCGGCGGTGGCACCGGCATCGGCCTGGCCATCGCACGACGTTTCCTGGTCGAACACCCCGAGCTCATCCTGATCGGGCGCCGCGAACAACCGCTGGCAGAGGCAGCGGCCGCCCTGCGGGAGGCCGATCAGGCGAGCACCGTGACGACGCATCCCTGCGACCTCACCGACCCGGACGCGGTCGCCGACCTCGCCGCCCGCATCTCGGACGGCGGCGCGGTCGACGTGCTCGTCGCGAACGCCGGCGGCAACCTCGGGCTCGGCTCCGGAGATCTGCATCAGCTCGCCGACAGCTGGCGTGCGGACTTCGACGGCAACGTGCTGCCGACGGTGCTGCTCACCGAGGCTCTCCTCGACGCGTTCTCCCGGCCCGGCGGACGGATCGTGGCGATGAGCTCGGTCGCCGCACTGCGCGGCAGCAGCTCGTACGGCGCGGCCAAGGCGGCCGTGAACGCCTGGGTGCTCTGGATGGCCGTCCGCCTCGCCGAGGACGGGGTCACGGTGAACGCGGTGGCCCCGGGGTTCGTGCCGGACACCGACTTCTGGCGTCCGCGCATCGAGGCCGACCCAGGCATCGTGGCCAACCGGGTCGCCCCGATCCCGATGGGACGGCCCGGCACCCCCGAGGAGGTCGCCGAGGCCGTCGCCTACCTGAGCGCGCCGGACGCCGGCTGGACGACCGGGCAGATCCTGCAGGTCAACGGCGGCACCCTTCTCGGTCGGGGCTGACCCGCTACTTCTTCAGGAAGTCCGCCCGGGACGCGCCCTGGGTGCCCTGGGCGCTCAGGCGCTCCCCGGACGTGTTGTCGAAGAGCAGCACCTCCTGCGCCAGCGGGACCACGTGCAGCACCTCGCCGACAGCGGGTCGGTGCTCGCGCCCGAGCCGGACCGTCAGCCCGGTGCGTTCGGCGCCGTCGGCACCGGGTGTCTGGTCACTGCCGTCGACCGGGTCCGCGGCGAGCACCGCCGTGCCCGTCGGGTGGTCCGGGTGGCCGTGGACGAACGACTCGGAACCCAGCGATTCCACGATGTCGACGGTCAGACGCAGCGCGCCCGGCTCGTCCCCGGACACGACGGTCCACGACTCCGGTCGGACGCCGACCTGCACGCTGCCGGCGTCACCCACAGCGCCGCGCTCCAGCGGCACCGACGCGCCGTACAGGTCCGCGGCCCCGTCGCGTACGTCGCAGCGCACGAGGTTGATGGCCGGCGACCCGATGAAACCGGCCACGAACGTGTTGACCGGGTGGCGGTAGAGCTCATCCGGCGTCGCCACCTGCTGCAGGACGCCGTCGCGCAGCACCGCGACCCGGTGGCCCATGGTCATCGCCTCGACCTGGTCGTGCGTCACGTAGACCGTCGTGACCTCCAGGCGTCGTTGCAGCGCGGCGATCTGCGCGCGGGTGGACACCCGCAGCTTGGCGTCGAGGTTGGAGAGCGGTTCGTCCATGCAGAACACCTTCGGGTCGCGCACGATCGCACGGCCCATCGCGACCCGCTGACGCTGGCCGCCGGACATCTGCCCCGGGCGCCGGTTCAGCATGTCCTGCAGCTCCAGGATCTTCGCCGCCTCCATCACACGGGAGGCGGTCTGCTCCTTGCTGACCCCGGAGTTGCGCAGCGCGAAACCCATGTTGTCGGCGGCCGACATGTTCGGATAGAGGGCGTAACTCTGGAACACCATGGCGATGTCCCTGTCCCTCGGCCGTACGCCGGCCTGGTCGTGCCCGTTGATCAGGATCCGGCCGCGATCGACCGGTTCCAGGCCCGCCAGCATCCGCAGGGTCGTGGACTTGCCACACCCCGAGGGGCCCACCAGGACGAGGAACTCCCCGTCCTGGATGTCCAGGGTCAGCCCATCGACCGAGGGATGGTCGTTCCCCTTGTGCAGGCGGCTCGCTGCGTCGAAGTACACACTCGCCATCTGATCAGGCCTTCAACAGGGGCTTGACCTGGGTGTTGTACGCAGCGGTGGTCGACGCGTCCAGTGCCTTGAAGGTCGAGGTGACGTCCGCACCCGCGACGATCTTGTCCAGTGCCTGACCGATCCGTGCGCCGCCACCGGGGACGAAGACGCGCGCATACGCCTGCGGCCGGGTCTTGGGCAGCTGGGTCACCGCGAGGGCGTACTCCGGGTTCTTGGCGAGGTAGGCCTTCTCCGCCGAATCGTTCAGCGCCGACTTGCGCACCGGCATGTAACCGGTCGCCTGGCTGAAGGTGATGGTGCTCTGGGCGTTGGTCATGAACTCGATGAACTTGATGGCGTTCTTCTTGCGCGCATCGGAGATGCCCTGCGGGATCGCGAGGCCGGCGCCACCGGTCGGACACGTCTTGATGCCGTTCGGGGCCGGCACGAACGCCACGCCGAGCTCGAACTTGCCGTCCTTCTGGATGCCGGAGATGTCACCGGTGGATTCCAGCAGCACCGCACCAAGACCCGCCGAGAAGTCGCTCTGGGAGTCGGCCGAGGTCTTGAGGTACTTCTTCTTGGCCCAGCCCTGCAGCACCTGACCGGCCTTGACGGTGCCGGCCTCGGAGAAGGTGGGGGTCCACTTGTCGGAGTAGCCGCCGCCGTAGGACCAGGCGATGCACTGGAAGGTCCAGTCCAGGTAGTCCGACCCGTCGTCCAGGATGATCGGCGACTTGCCGGAGCCCAGCGCCGTCTGCAGCGCCGGACACCACGAGGTGAACTCGTCCCAGTCCTTCGGGCCGCGGTCGGGCAGGCCGGCCTTCTTCCAGACGTCCTTGTTGTAGTAGAAGAGCGGCGTGGAGCGGGCGTAGGGCAGCGCGTAGTGCTCACTGCCCTGGAAGTTGTAGTCGGCGTACAGCGAGTCCACGTAGTCGGAGGAACTGAGCCCGTTGGCCGACAGCAGGGCCGCGATGTCCGCGAGCCTCTTGTTCAGCGCGAAGTTGAACCACGTGACGTCGGAGACCACGACGACGTCGGGTTGGTTGCCTCCACCCAGGGCCGCGTTGAACTTCTGGCCGACCTCCTCGTAGTTCTTGCCGGCGTCGACGAGCTTGACCTTCAGGCTGGGGTACTTCTTCTCGAACTGGGCGATCAGCTTCTGCTCGGTGGGCTTGGACATGGCGGGGTGGTTGCTCCAGAACTCGATCTGGTTGCTGCTCCCGCCTCCTCCGCCGCTGCCGCTGTTGGTGCTCGTGCTGCTGCCCGTCCCGGCGCACGCGGCGAGGCCGCCGGCCACCGCGATTCCGCCGGCCGCGGTCAACAGTCCGCGGCGAGTCATGTCAGTCATGTGGTGTCTCTCTTTCTGAGGGATCTTCGGGTCAGCCTTTGACCGCACCGGCGGTCAGGCCCTTGATCATGTGGCGCTGCAGGACGAGGAAGACGACCAGGACCGGCAGCATCGCGAGGACGGTGGCAGCCATGACCGGGCCCCAGTTCGTGATCCCGTCGTTGGTCTGCAGGAACGTGAGGCCGATCGGCAGAGTGCCGGTGCGTGAGTCGTCGGACATCAGGAAGGGCCAGAGGTACTCGTTCCATTCGTTCACGACGGTGATGATCGAGAACGCCACCAGGGTGGGCCAGGACATCGGGAGCGCGACCCGCCAGAGCAGTTTCAGCGGACCAGCGCCGTCCAGTCGCGCGGCCTCGATGATCTCGGTGGGGATCGACAGGAACTGGTTGCGCATCAGGAACGTGCCGAACGCGACGCCGGCGAGCGGGATGATGATCCCCTGGTAGGTGTTGCGCCAACCCAGTTGACTGACCAGCGCGTAGTTGGAGATGACCGTGATCTGGTTGGGCACCATCAGGGCGGCGATGACCACGATGAAGACCAGGTTGCGGCCCGGGAAGCGCAACAGGGACAGCGCGTACGCGGAGATCACGCCGAGGATGATCTTGGTGGTCGACAGGATCCCCGTGATGATCAGCGAGTTGCGCAGGTAGTCGCCGAACGGGATGCCGAACAAGGCGTTGTGGTAGCCGTCCGTGGTGGCATGTCTCGGCCACCACTGGGCCGGCTGGGTGAAGATGTCGGGACGTTCCTTGAAGGACGTCACCACGATCCAGAACAGCGGGACCGCGACGATCAGGACCGTCACGATCATGGCGAGGTAGCCGAACGTCTTGAGGGCCGGGCCGCTGTGGCTCATCGCCTCGGCGTTGTGGACCTCGCTGCGCCTGCTGCGGATGCGCCTGGTCATCGTGCTCATGACTGCCGCCCCTTGTCCATCAACCGCACCTGCACCAGCGTGATCACCAGCAGGAAGACGAACATGATCGTCGCGATGGTCGCGCCGTACCCGGCCTGGTTGTTGACGAACGTCTCCTTGTAGACCTGGTAGACCATGGTCGCCGTGCCGTAACCCTGCGGCCCGCCGCGCGTCATGACGTTGACGATGTCGAAGACCTGCACCGAGTTGAGCAGCACGGTGATCGACAGGAAGTAGGTCGTCGGACGCAACTGCGGCAGCAGCACCTTGGTGAAACGGCGCCAGGGCGACGCGCCGTCGATCTCGGCAGCCTCGTCCAGGTCGGCCCGGCGCCCCTGCAGGGCGGCCAGGTAGATGACGAAGGTATAGCCGAGGTTCTTCCAGATGTAGGTGACCGTCACCATGAACAGCGCCCAGTGCGGCTGCTGGTAGAAGTCCGGCACGGTGATCCCGACCCGGTGGCCGAGGTCGCGGACCAGCCCGAAGTTGGGGTCGAAGACGAACTGGAACGCGAGGCCGACGGCGGCGCCGGAGATCACGAAGGGCGCGAAGAGCACCGAGCGGACGATATTGCGGCCACGCAGTTTCTGGTCGAGCAGCATTGCCAGCGCCAGGCCGAGCACCATCGACACGCCGACGGTCGCCACCGTGAAGATGACGGTGTTGCGCAACACCTCGTGAGAGTTCGGGTCGTGCCACCAGTGCACGTAGTTGGCTGTCCCGATGTAGTGCGCGACCGGTGCGGAGATGTTCCAGCTGGTGAAGGACAGCCGCACATTGTCGAGGAGCGGCCGGTAGGTGAAGATCACCAGCAGGGCCAGGTTCGGCAGCAGGAGCAACCCCGCCAGGCCCCATTCGCCGATCGGTCGGCCACGACGGCGCGGCGGGTCGCCGACCGGGGCGGGGGGTGCCGCAGCGCTCGTCATGATGAGCCAGTCTTCGTCGACCTGGTGACCACGAAGCGAACACTAGTCGACCAGGGCACGGCACCCTGGGAAATCGTGAGCGGCGCGCAAAGGGCCCCGTCGGATGATCCGACGGGGCCCTTCATCTCAGGCCGCAGGGCCCGAGAACTGCGATCAGTTGCCGGTCAGCTTCTCGCGCAGAGCGGCCAGCGCCTCATCCGAGGCCAGCGTGCCCTCGGCCGGGGCCGGAGTGCTGCTGCTCGACAGGGTGGCCGAGCCGCCCTCGTCGTCGGAGGAGTCGTCGGCGCTGTCCGAGGAGTACGACGTGCCGGTCGCGGCACCCGCGGCGGCGTCGGCGTCGTCCTTGCGTGCCTGCTCGATCTGCGCCTGGTGCGCCTCGTAGCGGGCGTGCGCCTCGGCGTACTGCTTCTCCCACTTCTCACGCTGCGCGTCGAAGCCCTCGAGCCACTCGTTGGTCTCGGAGTCGAAGCCCTCGGGGTACTTGTAGTTCCCCTGGTCGTCGTACTCCGCGGCCATGCCGTAGAGGGTCGGGTCGAACTCGGCGGCACCGGCGGCGTCGTCGTTCGCCTGCTTCAGCGACAGCGAGATGCGGCGACGCTCCAGGTCGATGTCGATGACCTTGACGAAGACGTCGCGGCCCACGGTGACGACCTGCTCGGGGAACTCCACGTGACGCTCGGCGAGCTCGGAGATGTGCACCAGGCCCTCGATGCCGTCCTCGACGCGCACGAACGCACCGAACGGCACCAGCTTGGTGACCTTGCCCGGCACGATCTGACCGATCGAGTGGGTGCGGGCGAAGTGCTGCCACGGGTCTTCCTGGGTCGCCTTCAGCGACAGGGACACGCGCTCGCGCTCCATGTCGACGTCGAGCACCTCGACGGTGACCTCCTGGCCCACCTCGACGACCTCGCTCGGGTGGTCGATGTGCTTCCAGGACAGCTCGGAGACGTGCACCAGACCGTCGACGCCGCCGAGGTCCACGAACGCACCGAAGTTGACGATGCTGGAGACCACACCGGAGCGGACCTGGCCCTTCTGCAGCTCCTTGAGGAAGGAGGTGCGGACCTCGGACTGGGTCTGCTCGAGCCACGCACGGCGGGACAGGACCACGTTGTTGCGGTTCTTGTCCAGCTCGATGATCTTGGCCTCGATCTCCTTGCCGACGTACGGCTGCAGATCGCGCACACGACGCATCTCGACCAGCGACGCGGGAAGGAAGCCGCGCAGGCCGATGTCCATGATGAGACCGCCCTTGACGACCTCGATGACGGTGCCGGTGACGACGCCGTCCTCTTCCTTGATCTTCTCGATCGTGCCCCAGGCGCGCTCGTACTGCGCACGCTTCTTGGACAGGATCAGACGGCCCTCCTTGTCCTCCTTCTGCAGGACAAGGGCCTCGATCTCGTCGCCCACGGAAACGACCTCGCCGGGGTCGACATCGTGCTTGATGGAGAGCTCGCGGGAGGGGATGACGCCCTCGGTCTTGTAACCGATGTCGAGCAGGACCTCGTCTCGGTCGACCTTGACGATGACACCCTCGACGATGTCTCCGTCATTGAAGTGCTTGATCGTCGCGTCGATCGCGGCGAGCAGCTCCTCTTCCGATCCGATGTCGTTGATCGCGATCGGTGAGGTGGTGGTGGCAGTCATGTAGTAGGAAACCTTCGGGTGGGTGATAGTCGGAGTGTGCGGACGAACAGTGAAGACACGAACATGAGCGGACGCGAGACGCCTGGGTCAGAAGGAGATCCGGTGACTTCCGGGATCGCTCCCGGCGATGCGATGGATCGGTCTGGCGAAGGTACGGCGCGCGGCACAGTCATGCGCTCGAACACTCTATCGAGCAGCGCACAGGACGGTCAAAACGGGGGGTCCGCCGCCATGGGCCAGGAACACAACCGCGCCAACCGCGGATGGTGGGACGGCGAGGCAGACGCCTACTACGCCGAGCATGGCGCCTTCCTCGGCGACACCGACCTGGTGTGGGGCCCGGAGGGCTGGAGCGAGAGCGATCTGCGGGTCTTCGGCGATCCGGCGGCGCTCGCGGACGCCGACCTGCTGGAGATCGGCTCCGGCGCCGCGCAGGGGTCGCGCTGGGCTGCCCGGCATGCCGGTCGGGTCGTCGCGACGGATCTGTCCGCCGGGATGCTGTCCCGCGCCGCAGCCCTGAACGATCAGCACGATGTGGCGCTGCCCCTGGTGCTGTGCGACGGCACGGCACTGCCGTTCGCTGACGCGTCGTTCGACCTGGTCTTCACGGCGTACGGCGTCGTGCCGTTCGTGGCCGATTCGCAGGCGGTGATGCGCGAGGCGGCGCGGGTGCTGCGACCCGGCGGACGGTTCGTCTTCTCCACCACGCATCCGGTGCGTTGGGCGTTTCCTGACGTGCCGGGACCGGAGGGTCTGAGCGCCTACCACTCCTACTTCGACCGCACGCCGTACGTCGAGACCGACGAGGACGGGACCCCGACGTATGCCGAGCATCACCGGACGCTGGGCGACCGGGTCCGGGAACTGCGCGCTGCCGGACTGGTGCTGGAGGACCTGATCGAGCCGGAGTGGCCAGAGGACAATCACCAGGTGTGGGGCGGGTGGAGTCCGACTCGCGGCGAGATCCTGCCCGGTACGGCGATCTTCGTGTCGCGACTTCCTCTGGGGTGAGCATGTGCGAGCCCGACCCGGCGGCGTGTGGCACCTTGCGCGTGGCCCACGGGCAAGGTGCCGCTGTTCGCTCGCGATCGCAGGCGCCTGGACGGACCCGCTCGCCCGGCCTGCCGCTCCCCCGCCACATCGCGTGTTGGAAAGTGACCGTGCCGTCGGCTTGCGCTCCCAGGAACCGTTCTCAGGCGCCTGGAAGGACCCGCTCGCCCGGCCTGCCGCTCCCCCGCCACCTCAGGTGTGCGGTGCCCGACGCCCGCGGTAGCGGGGGGGCACCGAGTGGGCCCTTGTACGAGCCGCGCGGCCACCCGGACCAACGCAAGGGCACCGAATGGGCCCTTGTACGGGTGCGGTGACGGCTGCGCCGACAACCCACGCGGCCGACGTACGCGACACACAGGAAAGTGACCGCAGCGCCTGTTACCCGCGCCGTGGGAGGTCAGGCGGTCGGGTGATCCGGCCCGGCCAGGATCTCCTGGGTGGCCTCGGCCGACAGCGGTGGCGTGGTGGTGGCGTGTGCGCGGAACCACGCGATCGTCAGTTGCAGCGCGTCCTCGATGGGCACCTTCGGCGACCAGTGCAGGATCTCCTGCGCCAGGCTCGTGTCCGGGCGGCGCACCGTGGGGTCGTCGACCGGACGCGCGATGTGCACGACCGGGGAGTCGGATTCGGCCAGCTTCACGACCCAGTTGGCCAGATCGACCATCGAGATCTCGTGCGGGTTGCCGATGTTGATCGGCCCCGGGTGATCGCTGCGGGCCATCGCCAGGATGCCCGCGACGAGGTCGTCGACGTAGCAGATCGACCGGGTCTGCAACCCGTCGCCTGAGACGGTCACCGGCTCGCCGGCCAGCGACTGGCGCACGAAGTTGGGGATGGCGCGCCCGTCGTCGGGCCGCATCCGCGGACCGAAGGTGTTGAAGATGCGCACGATGCCGGTGTCGACGCCATGGGTCTGCCGGTAGGCCAGGGTGAGCGCCTCGCCGAAACGCTTGGCCTCGTCGTAGACGCCGCGCGGACCGACCGGGTTGACGTGCCCCCAGTAGTCCTCGCGCTGGGGGTGGACCAGCGGGTCGCCGTACACCTCGGAGGTCGACGCGAGCACGAAGCGGGCCGACTTGTCCCGGGCCAGTTCGAGGGCGTGCTGGGTGCCGTGCGATCCGACGAGAAGTGTCTCGATCGGCAGCCGGAGGTAGTCGATCGGCGATGCCGGGCTGGCGAAATGCAGCACCAGGTCGACCGGCCCGTCGACCTCGAACCCATGGCTGACGTCACGCTCCAGCAGGGTGAACCGCCCCGTCGCGTGCAGGTGCTCGACGTTCGCCGCGCGTCCGGTGCAGAGGTTGTCGACCGCGACGACCTCCGCGCCGTCCGCCAACAGCGCCTCACACAGGTGAGATCCGAGGAAACCGGCCCCACCGGTGACGACAGCCCGCATCAGTGCGATCAGGCCCTCGCGTAGTCGTCGCCGTCGCCCTCGGCGTGCCGAGCGCCGCGACGGTTGTCGTTGTCGACCTCCGTGTCGTCCGCGCGTTCCGCCCGGTCACCGCGGCCGCCGATCAGCAGCAGCACGATGCCGACGACCAGCAGGATGAGACCGAGGACGCCGAGGACCCACGGCATGAGCTTCAGCAGCTTCAGCTGGCTGGCCTTGCCCTTGTACTCATCGACGTTCGCCTTGACCGTGGCGTCGTTCATGACCTGGTCGGTGTCGATGCCCTTGACCGACTTGCCGTTGGCGGGGTCGGTGAGCGTCACGACCTCCTTCTCCTCCACCTTGATGAAGGCGCCGGTCTGCGGCTCGACCCAGATGGTGCGGTCGTTGGCGTAGGCACGGTCCGCGTTCACGCCGGGGCTGTCCTTGGCACCGCCGAAGACGAAACCGGGGATGGCCTGCTTGGTGTACGTCGTCTGGGGCACCACGCCGTGGTAGCGGTAGACCGTGAGGCCGCGGATCTTGTCGGTGCCGGCGTACGTCATCGTCATCGGCTTCTGCAGGGTGTTGTCCCAGTAGGGGTAGCTGCCCTTGCCGGCGCCGAACGGGAACTTCACCGTGTAGCCCTGGTGCTGGACCGGCTTGCCGTTCATGTTGTCGTTGCAGCAGTCGATGACCTTGCCGGTGTGCCGGTTCAGCGCGAAGTGCGAGGTGAACGCGTCGATCGGGGGCGCCTGGTTGTTGTTGTCCGTCGACTGGTTGATGTCCAGCACGATGGAGTTCTTGCCCTCCGCGTCGGAGGCCTTCTTGTCGGCCACGACCGTCTGCCGGGTGGTCACCTCGCCCTGCTGGAAGGACAGGGTGTCCGCGTCGAAGAACTTGGCGTTGTTGTCGGAGAGGACCTGCTGCGTGTTGGTGTCGGCCGGGATCACGGTCAACTTGTCGAACGCATAGAACTGCAAGAGCAGCGCCAAGGTCAGGAAAAACGCTCCGAAACCGATGACGATGGCGGACTTCCGCACGAGGACCTCCGTGGCAGGGGCTGACAAAACTTACCGGAGAGTAGCAGGAAAAATGCGAGGTGTGTCACACGTCCCACAGCCGCGCGGCGCACACCTGTGACTCAGTGTGCCGACTCGGGATTCGCGAGCACGTCGACCGCCTCGCACCAAGCGTGGGTCCACAGCATGTGCACCTCCTGGATGCGCGGGGTGTCCGCGGACGGTACGACGAGCACGTGGTCCGCCGCGCCGCGCAGGCCCTCCCCCTTGGCGCCGGTCAGGGCTACCGTGAGCAGGCCGCGCTCGCGCGCCAGGAGCAGCGCCTGCAGCACGTTCGGGCTGGTGCCACTGGTGCTCATCGCGAGCAGCACGTCACCGCGCCGACCCAGGGCCGCGACGCCGCGGCGGAAGATCTGGTCGAAGCCGTAGTCGTTGCCGACGGCGGTGACCGACGACAACGATTCGGCGAGGTTCACCGCCGGCAGGGGTTCACGGTCGTGGATGCACTTGCCGATGAACTCTGCGGCGACGTGGCTGGCGATCGCGGCGCTGCCGCCGTTGCCGGCCACGAGCAGCGTGCCTCCGGCGACGAGGGCCTGCACGAGCGCCGTGCCCGCCGCCTGCACCTCGCCCTCCAGCGTCGGCTCCCGCAGAGCGACGGCCAGCGCCGCCCAGGCGTCGGCACCCTCGCCGAGACGGCGGTGCACCGCCGCGCGCACGTCGCCCTCGCTCGCCTCGTGCAGGGGATGAGACACGTCCATCAGTGCTGGCCTCTCCATGTGGTCACGCCGTCCTTGCTGAAGGTGATCTCCGAGAGTGTCAGGCCCATCTCGAGGAGGGTGTCCGCGACGACGTGCTTGCGCTCGAACTCGCAGACGAAGATGAGGTGGCCGCCGCCGCCGGCGCCGGTGACCTTGCCGCCGAGCGCCCCGCACCCCAGTGCGGCCGTGACCGCGTCGTCGATGAGCGGGGTGCTGATCCGCGACGACATCTTGCGCTTCTCGGCCCAGGCCTGGCCGAGCAGCCGCCCGAAATGGTCGACCTCGCCGCGCACGAGCGCGACCTTCATCAGCTCCGCCAGCTCCTTCTGTGCCCGCAGGCCCTCGAGCGCGTCCGCGTTGCCCGTCTCGTAGCGGCTGCGCTGGTCGGCGATGATGTGGTCGCTGACCCGGGTGCGCCCGGTGAACGCCAGCAGCATGTTGTGCTCCAGCTCGTGCACCGTGGCGTCCCGCACCCGCAACGGGTTGACGATCACCTGGTCGGGCCGGAACTCGATGTAGTTGAACCCGCCGAACGACGCGGCGTACTGGTCCTGCGATCCGCCCGGGATGGCGAGGTCCTCGCGCTCGAGGCGGTAGGCCAGCTCGGCGATCTCGTACGGCGTGAGGTCGACACCGCAGTGCTGGGCGACCAGGTCGATGACGGCGACCATGACGGCGCTGGAGGATCCGAGGCCGGACCCGGGGGGCGCCTGGGTGTGCAGGAAGAGGTCGAAACCGCCGGTGGGCATCGCGCCGCCCATGTCGCGGATGCGGGCGATCGCGGCCTTGGGCAGGTCCAGCTCGCCGTCGAACTCCACAGGGTCGTCGACGTCGAAGCCGATCGAGGTGCCGAAGTCCAGCGACTGCACGGTGATCCGGCCGTCCCGGCGCGGTCGCAGCGTTGCGTACGCGAAGCTGGAGATCGTCGCGGACAGGACGGCGCCGCCCTCGCGCTCGGGGAACGGCGAGACGTCCGTGCCGCCGCCGGCGAACGAGATCCGCAGGGGCGCGCGGGCCCTCAGCACCGGCCGGGTCGCGTCGAGCACCGACGGATCGGTGGGGACGATCCCCTCGACTGTCATCGGCGGTTAGCCTCCTCGGGCGTGGTGTCTGCCCGCACCGGGTGCGGGCGGGTGCGCGACGGGGTGGCGATACCCCGCACGACGAGGCCGCCCACCGTGGACGCCCGAGCAGACTACTGGAGAGTAATGGGGGTCACACCAGGTGCAGCGCTTCCGGATGCTCGACCTGCTGCGCGCGCTGGCGGCCGCCCTGGTCGTGCTGACGCACGTCGCCTTCTGGACAGGCGCCGACCACCTGGACGTCTCCGGGCCACTGCTGGCACGCGGTGACGCGGGCGTCGCGGTGTTCTTCGCGATCTCGGCGTTCCTGCTGCTGCGCCCGTTCCTGCGTGCCGGGCTCACGGGCGGATCGACCCCGGATCTGCGCCGGTACGCCGTACGCCGGGCCGCCCGCATCCTGCCCGCCTACTGGGTCGCGCTGGCCGCCGTCCTCCTCGTCGCGGCCCTTGCCCCGGTGCGCACCGGGGGCGTCGGATCGCCGCTGGACGTCGTGTTGCACGTGCTCGTGCTGCAGGGGTACTCCGGCCACACCTACCAGTCGTTCTCGCAGACCTGGAGCCTCACCACGGAGGTGACCTTCTACGTGCTGGTGCCCGTGATCGGCACCGTGCTCGGACGGCTGGCCCGCCGCCCCCGGCGGGTATGGCCGGTGCTCGGCGCGACCCTGCTCGCGGGGTTGTGCGCCCAGGGCGCCTCGGCCGCATGGACCGGCGTCGATCCGCACTCGGGCGCGGGAGTGCTCGCCACCTCGGTGCTGGGCCACGGGGGGTGGTTCGCCGCGGGCGCCGCACTCGCCGTGCTCACCGAGACGGGGCCGTCCGCGCTGGCGAGCCCGGTACGCCGCTGGCTGGACTTCGCGCGGACCAACCCGGGCGTCGTCGTCCTCGGGGCCGCACTGCTCTTCCTGCTCGCCGCCACTCCCCTCGCCGGACCGGTCGACCTCCACGCGCCGACTCCGGCGCAGGCCGTCGTCAAGGAGCTGCTCTACACGGGCATCGCCGCGCTGCTGGTGCTGGCGGCGACCAGCCCGGTGCGCGGCACCGTGGCGCGCGCGGCGGCGGGATCGCCCGCCGCACGCTGGCTGGGCGACGCGTCCTACCCCGTCTTCCTGTGGCACGTACTCGCTCTGCAGGTGGTCTACCTCGTGACGTCCAGGGCCCTGTTCACCGGCGCGTTCACGACGACGCTGGTCGCGGTGACGGCGCTGACGATCGTGGTGGCGCGGGTGTCGGTGGGCCTGGTGGAGCGGCCGGTGCTGGCGCAGGCCCACCGCCGGACCCGGTCCGCACCCCGGCAAGACACCGCGCCAGCAGGCACGCCGTGACCGTGCCGGCCAGCTGACCGAGGATCGCCCCGACAGACCGCTGGTCGACCACACCGAGCGAGGCGAGCAGGACCCCGGCGACCGCCATCGACCCGCCGATCCCCCACCCGACCAGCCGCCGCGGCACCAACAGACACAGCGCCCCGACGACGACGCCGGCGAGCCCGCTCATCAGCACCCCGACCCCGACCGACAGCACCGCGGCCATCACGGTGACGCGCGTCGGGCCCGGTGCCGCACCGTCGTACGACGGGTCCGTCACGTCGGGTCCGTCGGCCACGGCCCGCCGCCCGCGTCGGCGGCTGCCCACCGCAAGCACGGCCAGCGCCAGAACCGCCAGCGCGCCGACGATCAGTCCGGCCCGCTGCCAGCGCGTGGGCCCGAACGTCACGTGCAGGGTCGCCGCCGCGCCGGCCGGCACCACGAATCCCTGCCGCCAGCCGTCCACCCGCACCGCGGGCAGCGAGCGGCCGGCGAGCGAGGCGTGCCATCCACGGTTGTAGCCCTCGGTCAGCGCCACCACCCGCGCACCTCCCCCACCGATCCGGACGGTGCCGTCCCCGGATCGCAGCGCACCGTAGGCCCGGGCAGGGATGGACGCGCCGGCGTCGACCCCTGCGGATGAGTCCCGCCGCAGGTAGACCAGCTCCGCGCGCACCCCGTCCCCGGGCGCCACGGACACCGTCTGCGGCCCGACGGCCACGGCCGCCGACGTGGCGCACGGCTGCGCACGAAGGAGTCCGCCCTGCGCGACCTGCGCCGCGGAGGCCGTGAGGCGCAGCGGCACCGATGACGTGCCGATGCGCAGCACGCCCGCCTGGCCGCACGCGAGCTGCAGTGCACCGGCGCCGCTCGCGGCGGAGCGGACCCAGACGCTCGGCACGACCTGACCGGACCGGGAGAACGTGACCCTGCGACGCAGCGTCGCCGGGTCCTCCCCCTGGGTCGCGGCGGTGCTGTGCTCCCGCGGGTCGCGCCGCAGCAGGACCGACGTCCGCGTCGGGTCGACCCGACCCGGCAGCGAGATGATGCTGCCGAGCTGCTGCCCGGGCACGGACACCCGCGTCAGACCGATGACCGGGTCGGTGGCGGCGCCGGCGACCTTCAGGTCGATGCGCACGGCGCCGGTCGCGGCGCGTGGCAGTCGCAGGCGCAGCGCGGTCTGACCGCGTGCCACCCGCACCGTCGCGCCGTGCACCGCTCCGACCGACACGCGCACGGAGCCGACCCGGTCCAGCCCCGGCCCGGAGGCGAGGTCGACGTCGACCTCACGCAGCGGCGTCCGCGAGGTCGGGGTGAAGGACAGACTCGCGTCCGACTCGTGGTCGCCGGTGCGCCAGGCGGTGTCCGGGTCGTCGTCGAAGGCCGCGGCGATGCCGGCGCCCGGTCCGGCGTACGTCCGGGCGGTCGGGTCCGCGCCCGAGGACGAGGCCGACCACGAGGACATCCCGATCAGCTCACGGACCGGCTGGTTCGCGGGGTCGCCGCCGGGCGGCAGGTCCCGGGCGCCGATGTGGTCCGGTGTCCGGTCGGCGCCGGTCAGCGTCGGGCTGTAACCGTCGGCGGCGGACACCCCGTTGTTGTACGAGCGCCACCGCAGCGAGTCGGTCACGACGTTCGGCACGGTCGCACCCACGGCCGTCGTGCCCCCCACGATCTGCGCCCCCTGGTCCGGTGCGAGCGCGCCGACGGTCGCCAGGTCGAAGATCGATTCCGGGCCGCCGACCACCCGGAGGTCGTCGTCCCGTGCGTACGCCGCGACGGTGCGCGACTCGCTCACCGTCCAGAGCGTCAGGCGGTCGGTGCCGGTGCCGGCGGACCCGGCGTACGCGAATCCCGGCGACCGGCGCAGCGTCGCTTCCACCAGCGACCACGGCTGCGCGCCGACGGTGGAGGCGATCGAGTGCCGCACCACGATGCGCGCGATGCCCATCCGGGCCAGGCCCGCCGCGAGACCTGGCTGCACCTCCCCGGACGACGCGAGCTGGTCGGCGGTGTCGAGCATCCGGGTGGCGCCCGGCTCCCCCAGCGGTGCCGCGGCCCGGAACACCAGCGGGGAGGCCGCGAGCGCGCTCATCGGGTCATCACTGGTGGTGCCCCAGTCGTACGTCGCGGTGCGCGCGTTGGGGAAGAGCAGCGTGCTGCCGCCGGCCCGTTCGGCCGCGGCATCGATGCGGTGCGCCATCACCGACCAGGACACCGGGACGGCGCGGTAGCCGCCGGAGTCGGCGAGCCGGCCCTGCCAGATCGGGGTCATGGCCGCCGCGACGAGGACGACGAGGGCAGCGGCGGTGAGACGTGCGGCCACCTCGCGGGAACGGCGCAGCCGGTCCAGCACCACGGCGAGGCCCAGCACCACCGGCAGCCGGATCAGCGCGTCGGCCTTGTGCACGTTGCGCAACGGCGCCAGCGATCCGTCCAGCAGGGCACGCGCCTGTCCCGCCACCGGGCTGCCGACGACGCCGTGGTGCCCGATCGTCATGAACACCGTGCCGACGAGGACGCTCAGCAGCGCGAACCGGCCGAGGTGGGAGCGCAGCCGGGCCACCCCGACGAGCCCAATGCCCGCCACGGCGCTGGTCGCCACGATCGACACCAGCGACTGTGCGCTCGTCCACCCCGACTGCCAGGTCGGGTGTCCGGCCGAGTCCAGGATGTAGGCGATCCAGTCGGAGTTCCCGCGCAGCACGTTCGGCGTGGAGGTGACCGCCGTGGTCATCGAGGCCGTCTCGATGAAGTCCAGGAACGGGTAGCCGTATCCGCCGAGGACGAGCAGCGGCAGCAGCCACCACAACGCGCCGGCCAGGACGCCGAGCACCCACCACCCGATGCGGCGACGACCCTGCGGGTGGGTCAGCAGGAACAGGAACGGGATGACCAGCATCAGCCCGGACGCGGCGGCGTTGACCCCGCCGAGGGCGGCGGCCAGCAACCCGCTGGCCGCGACCGACCGCAGCACGCCCCGCCGGTCGAGCTCGGCGCGCAGGAGCGGCCGGGCGGCCAGCACCAGCCACGGTGCCACCGCCATCGGCCACGCCTCGCTGGAGTTCTCGGCCAGGAGGGTCAGGACGCGGGGGCAGAGCGCGTACGCCGCTGCCGCGAGCAGCGCGACGGACGGTCCGGCCAGCCGCAGCTCGCGAACGAGTCGCTGCACGCCGAGGAACGCGACCAGCAGCAGGATCGTCCACCAGACCCGCTGGCACGCCCACGCCGGCAGACCCAGGGAGTGGCCGATGCCGAAGACGGGGCCCATCGGGAAGAGGTAGCCGTAGGCCTGGTTCTGCAGCTCTCCGAGGCCCGCGTGCCCGTTCCACGCGTCGACCGAACGCGCCAGGTAGGTCCACGGGGAGAGCGTGAGGTCGATCTTGGTGTCCGGCTGCACCTCGCCCGGCGCGACGAGCCACGGCAGCAGCGCCATCGCCAGGACCGCCAGGACGCGGATGACGCGCGCCCGATCCGGCGGGCTGCCGGCCGGCCGGTGGTGACTGACCCGGTCCACGACGCGGAGGGTCTGCGCCTCGCCGGACATCACCGTCGGCGCAGCACGAGCAGCAGGTTCCACGTCAGCAGCTCGCGCAGCCCCGGCACCCTCAGCAGGTGCCGCGCCACGTCGGGCAGGTACCGCGGGCGGGCGACCAGCACCTCGACCTCGGGTTGCGCCTGCGCCCAGCGCAGGCCCTGCGCCACGCTGATCCGGTAGAGCGTCTGGTCGACCGTGTTCTTCGGCGGGTGACCGTGCTTGCGGGTGTAACGGCGCGCCGCGCGCTCGCCGCCCAGCCAGTGCCATGGCGACGTCTCGTGCCCGCCCCAGGGCGAGAGCCAGTTGGTGTAGGAGAGGAAGACCAGTCCGCCCGGGCGCACGACGCGGACCAGTTCGTCGGCGACCTGCTCGGGGTGCTCCACGTGCTCCCACAGGTTGCTGCTGAAGACCAGGTCGACGCTGCGGTCGGCCACCGGAAGCGCCGCGGCGGTCGCGACGAGACCGCCGTCACGGACCGACGGGACCGCCGGGTCGTGGTCGACCGGCACGTAGCGCGCGCCCGCGGCGCGGAACGCGCTGGCGAACTCGGCCGGCCCGGCGCCGACGTCCAGCACCGAGGCACCCCGCAGGTCGGTCAGCTCCTGCAGCATCTCGATCGAGTCGGCCGCCAGCGCGCCGTAGAACACCTCGGGCCGACTTTGCTCGAGGGTGAACGCGTGGAAGAGCCGGGCGGACCGCGCGAGGCCGCGACGCTGCGCGCTCATCGGGGCCGCCGGGCGATCAGGTGCAGGGTGGGGCGCATGGTGGGCCGCACCGCTCGGGCCGCCAGCACCAGCGGTGCGGAGGCGAGCCCGGCGGCGATCACGCTGCGGGAGGCCAGCACGCCGCGTGGACGGGGAGCAGGACGCCAGCGGCGTACGGCGCTGGCGGCGTCCGTCGTGAGGCTGTCGAGCACCGGCCGGCGGACCACGACATCGACGAAGCCCGCGTCGGTCGCGGCGCGCGCGAGGCTGTCCGCCGTGAAGAACCGCACGTGGGTGGGGTCCTCGAGCATCCACCACGCCGATCCGTAGAGGCGTACTCCGTCGCTGTCCCCCGCCGGGGTGAGGAACTGCACGACTCCCCTAGGCCGCACGAGGTCGAACGCCACGGCCAGCGTCGCGACCGGGTCCAGGACGTGTTCGAGCACGTGGATGCCGTAGACCAGATCGACCGGGTCCGCGCCGTCGCGCAGCACGTCCTCCACACTCCCCCCGGACAACCTGCCCTGCGTCACGACGAGCGGGTCGACGCCGATCCGCAGCTGGTCGGGGTCGGCGCCCGCGATCGTGGCGCCGCCGTCGAGGAACCGCCGCAGCATCGACCCGCTGCCGTAGCCGACCTCGAACACCGACCGCGGCGCGTCGCCCGGCACGGCGCGCAGCATCGCCCGGTAGGTCAGGTCCAGCCGGATCCGGTCGAGGGTGGGCTCACCGCCGTAGGCCAGGTCCCGATGCGCGGCGGGTGAATCGCGAAGATCGCGCAGCAGATGACCACATCGCTCGCACCGGGCGAGCGCGCCGCCGCCACGCAGTGCGCGCGGGCGCAACCGGGCGCGGCAGATCTCGCAGTCCTCGCGGATCGCGGCGACACCCGTGGCGGCCATCTCGACTGGTATCCCTTTCGTTCTACCTAGGAGTAACTTCGGCGTTACCCTATCCGTCGGTGCGTGCAGGACCCGGCGTACGGCATGGCGCACGAGGACCGGGATCGAACGGACGGTCCGCGGCGACGGACACCAGGAGGAGTGCAGGTGAGCGGCGACGCTGACACGACATCGGCCAGCAACGTGCCGATGCGCATTCTCTACCTCTCGTGGCGTGACCGGGAGAACCCGGAGGCGGGCGGCGCGGAGACCTTCACCGAACGCACCGCACAGATCCTCACGGAACGCGGCCACCGCGTCACCATCTTCACCAGCCGCTTCCCAGGTGCCCGCGCCGTCGATCGGCACGGCGACGTGGACGTCGTACGCCGCGGGGGCCGCTTCACCTGCTACCTGCGGGGCATGCTGTACGCCGCCCGCCACCGCGGCGACTACGACGTGGTCCTCGACGTGCAGAACGGGGTGCCGTTCTGGGCGCCGCTGCTCGCCCGGAACCCGGTCGTGAACATCACCCATCACGTCCATCGGGACCAGTGGCGCTCGCTCTTCCCCCGGCCGATCGCAGCGGTCGGATGGTTCCTGGAGAGCAAGGTCGCGCCCCGCGTCTACCGCCGCTCGCGGTACGTCACCGTCTCCCAGGCCACCCGCGCCGACCTCGCGTCGCTCGGCATCGATCCCCAGCGGGTCGACCTCGTCTACTCCGGCAACGACCACCCGGCCGATCTGGAGTCCTACCGCTCGGTGGCACGCTCGAGCGAGCCGTCCATGACGGTGCTCGGCCGTCTGGTGCCGCACAAGCAGGTGGAGCTGGCGATCGACGTCGTCGCCGACCTGAGCGACGTGCTGCCCACCCTGACCCTGGACGTCGTCGGCTCGGGCTACTGGGAGCCGCAGCTGCGTGAGCACGCGGCGCAACGGGGCGTGGCCGACCGGGTCCACTTCCACGGCTTCGTGGAGGAATCGACCAAGCACACCCTGCTCGCGCAGTCCTGGCTCATGCTGGTGCCCTCCCACAAGGAGGGGTGGGGGCTGATCATCGTCGAGGCCGGCCTGCACGCCACCCCCAGCGTCGCCTTCGCCGAGGCGGGCGGTCCCAGCGAGTCGATCCTGCACGGACTGACCGGTCTGCTGTCCAAGGACTACGCCGACATGCGCGCTCAGGCCCGCCTGATCCTGCAGGACGAGGGCCTGCGCGGCCAGCTCGGCGCCGCGGCTCGCGACCACGCGCACAGCTTCAGCTGGTGGTCGGCCGCCGAACGTCTCGAGCACACCCTGCACTCGGTGCTCGGCCACCGCGCCCGCCCCGACCAGCCGGCCACCCTGGGGCCGGGATCGGTCGATCTGCAGCAGGTGCACGGGCCGGTGCCCGTCCCGGTGATCGCGCCGGGCGTGCCGGCCGCCCTGGACGTGCAGGACGTGAACGACATCGTCGAGGAGCACGGCACGGTCGACGATGCCGGCACGCAGACGGCGGACGCCGACGAGCCGGCCGCGCTGCACCGCTAGACGACCTACCCCCTCCCGCGCCCACCGTGGCGCAGGTAAGACCTGGAGCCACAGATCGTCCTGTGTCCCACGGCGCTACCTGTGCCACGGTCGAGCGGTGCGCGATACCCGGCATACGGAAAGCGGCCGACCCCCGAGGGAATCGGCCGCTTTCGCGAAGTGAAGGTGGCGCGCGTCAGTTGGAGCTGTCGTAGCTGATCTGCGGGCTGTACTTCTGCGGCTGGGTGACCGAGTTCTGCTGCGCGACGAGCCCGAAGATGGCGAGCAACGCCAGGATCACGCCGAGCAGACCGCCGCCGATGTTGTAGGCGAGCTTCTTGTTCGTAGCGTCCATGTCGTGAGTCATTCCTTCTGACGTCTCGGTCCTGCACCAGTGCCCTGCAGGAAGTCTGGGCACATCATAACCACAGAGGGCTCAGTCAGGTAACTCTTCGGTAACCATGCTTCGGCGCGTCGCGACCGCCTCACCCGCCAGGAGCAACGGCGTGAGCGCCAGGCCCACGAGACCGAGGTATCGCCACGCACCGTGCCGAGCCGACCCGGCCTGATGGTCAGGGTCGGCTCCGAGGTCGTAGAGGATCAGCCCGGACGTACGGACGACCACGGCGCCGCGCGTCCCGGTGGGCAGCGCGGTGTCCGCGCTGGTCGGCTGGTCGGTCTCGAGCAGCACATACCGCACCCCCGCGGCCTGCAGGGCGGCGCGTACGTCGGTACGCCTTTCGAGGGCCCGGGTGATCCGGGCGGCGTCCGCACTCTCGCCGCGCACGATCCGAGAGGACAGCGGCAGGTCGTCGTTGACCACCACCTGCCGGTCCAGCAGGCGCTGCCACGGGTCGAGCACGACCTGGTCGTGGTCGAACGCGTACCGCCGGTAGAGGGTCCAGGGGAAGACCGCGACGGCACCGGGCGGCAGCGCGGCCACCCGGTCCTGTACGACGGCGTACGACGCGGGGTAGCGCACCGCCGACCACCGGTCCCCCTGGCCCCACGCCAATCCGGTGAGCACCACCAGGGGCCACAACGCGAGCAGCGTCGCGACACCGACGGCCGCGCCGCGGTCTGCGCCGACCCCCCGCCCGAGGTCGCGCACCTTCTCGGCCAGCAGCCCCGCGCACACCGCGACGAGCAGCACCCACACCGCCACGAACTTCTGCGAGTCGCGCAGCAGGCCGCCTCCCGGAAGATCGGTGACCGCGGCGGTCACCAGGTCCCGACCGCCGGGCAGCGATCCGGCGCCGGCGATGAGAAGACAGACCACCCCGGCGACGGCGAGCCCGGCGTACGCCGGCGAAGCCCGCCAGGCGCGGGACCACGCGGCGTACCCCACGCAGACCAGCACCACCAGCAGCGCGAACCCGCTGACCAGCGCCGACGAGCGCCCGGGCGTCCAGGTGCCGGCGTTCCAGATCCCTCCGCCGGTCAGCAGGGAGCCGAACACGCCCCACGAGGTGTCCGCCCGCGCCATGAACGCCGTCACTCCCGCCGAGTCCGCGGCGCCCGCGGAGGCCGACGGGGCGAGGAAGAGGAAGGGGAACCACCATGGCGCGTTGGCCAGCACGAACACGCCGACCGCCCAGGCGGTCTCGCGGCCGCGACGAACGCGGCGTACGTCGGGCGTTCCCGGCCGGCCAGGCACCAGCAGCACGGCCAGCGTCACGAGCAACCCGAGGATCGCGCCGGTCGACCCGGTGAGGGCGGTGACCACGGTCCAGACCCCGAGCCGCAGCCGACCGCGAGGGCGGCCGAGGCGCACGTCGGAGGCCGCCGACAGCAGGAACGGGAGCGCGGCGTACCCGAGCAGGAACCCCCAGTGGCCGATGGCGAGCCGCTCCGCCAGGTAGGCGTTCCAGCTCGCGAACAGTGCCGCGGCGCCCGCACCGAGCCGCGAGGACATCAGCCCGCCGACGCCGGCACCCACCCCGACGAAGACCAGGAGCAGCAACGCCTTCTGGACGACCCAGCCGGGCACCACGTGGGAGGCGAGTGCGACGACCAGGTCGTTGGGCACGGCGCGCGGGACGCTGCCGTCGACGCCCAGGGTGCGGTCGGACAGATCCAGCCGCGGCACGAAGACCATGTCGTAGAAGAGCAGGTAGCCCGGTCGCAGCGCGGGGCCGAGGGCGAGCAGCCCGCTCAACAGGCCGACGAGCGCGCCGACGCTGCGGACGCCGAAGCGGGGACGCGCCGCCGCGGGAGGGGTCACCGGTGCTGCGCCTCGACCGAGGCGAACGCCTCCCCCATCCGGGCACACTGCGTCGGCAGGTCGTGCTCGGCGAGCATCCGGGCCCGGTTCGCGGCCCCGACCTCCCGGGCGCGCGGCAGGTCGGTGAGGAAGTGCAGCAGGCCCTGCGCCAGCTCGTCCACGTCGTCGTCGACCAGCAGGTTCGGCGGCTGCACGGCCTCGTCGTTGGTGCCGCACCGGGTGGTCACCACGGGCAGGCCGCACGACTGCGCCTCGAGGTAGGCCAGGCCCAGCTGCTCGGTCCATTTCCAGGTAGCGCGGGGCGCGGTGCAGAACACCGCGGCCGAGCGCAACAGCTCCGCGACACCGCCGGCGTCCAGGCTGCCGCGCAACTCCACCTGCCCGGGGTGATCGCGTGCCTCCTGTCCGACACGTTCGCGCAGCGGACCGTTGCCGGCGACGACCAGACGCGCCTCGGGGACGGTGCGGCGTACGAGCGCCATCGCGTCGAGGACCCGGTCGATGCCCTTGTTCTCCGCGAGCGGGGAGGTGAACACCACGACCGGTTCGACGGCCGGCTGCGGCGCGGGTGCGAAGAGCGTGGTGTCGACGCCGGGCTTGACGACCTGGATCCGGTCTTCGTGGAAACCGTTCTCCAGCAGGTGATCCCGAGCGGCGTCCACCATGCACAGCAGCAGGTCGGCGCCGCGGCTGGCGTGCACGGCCTGCCGGTAGGGCGGGATCTTGTAGAGCGGCTGATCCGGCAGGTTCTCCCAGGTGATGACGGCCTGCAGCGGGCGACGCGTGCCGCGCGAGCGCCAGCGAGCCGCCTGACCGGTGACCAGCGAGCACAACTCGAGACTCGTGACCCAGTCGTACGCCGCCGGGTCCTGATCCCCCAGCCCGCGCACCCACGCCAGCGCACCCGCCTCGACGAAGCGCTTCACCGGGCGCCGGTAGGTGCTCGGCACCCACTCGATGTCGCCGACCGGCTGCTGGGCAGCCAGAGCCGTGACCTGCGTCCGCGGCATGCGGGACATCCAGTAGAGCTCGCGCCTCGCCCGCTGGTCGGGCAGCGACACCCAGAGCAGGCGACGGCTCACGCGGTCGCCCCGGCGCGGCCCGCCGTACGACGGTCGCGACGCCCGCGGCGCGCACCGAGGGTGTAGCCGACGACCTCCAGCCCCCGCAGCAGCACCATCCCGGCGGCGTGCGCCGGATCGCGGGCCAGCAGGCCGCGCGCGTCGACGTACGACTTGACCAGCGCACGTCCCTGCTCGCCGACGGCTCCCCCGTGCTGACCCTGGAGCGCGGGGATGCTGCGACCGTAGTAGTAGCGCTTGCGCAGCACGTCGGGCACGGTGAGGTGGCCCTCGTCGTGGTCGACGAGGACGTCCGCCAGCTCGATGCGGGCACCGGCGGCGTGCATCCGCAACCGCAGGTCGGCGTCCTCCGGCCCGGACATGTCGAGCCGGAATCCGCCGTCGTCGATCAGGAAGTCGCGCCGCACCAGCCGCGGGTTGTGCAGCCACGGCTGGGTCAGGTAGCACTCACGTTCCAGTGCCCGGCACGCGGTCCAGAAACCGTCGCCGATGGTTCGTTCGGGCAGAGCGACACCGACTGCATCTGTGTCACGCGCGGTCCGCACCGCCGCCGTGATGCTGTCCGGGGGCAGGATCATGTCGCTGTCGAGCCACAGCACCCACTCCCCTCGCGCCGCGGCGATGCCGGTGTTGCGCTGCGCGGACCGCTCGGGGCCGGCGGTGATGACGCGGTCGGCGTACCGCTCGGCGATCCGGGGGGTCGCATCCGTGCTGTGGTTGTCGACGACGATCAGCTCGACATCGACATGGGTCTGCGCCCGCACCGACGCCAGGCAGGCGTCGATGGTGCGCTCGTTGTCGCGGGTGGGGACGACGACGGAGACGAGTCCGTCGACGTGCTCAGTGCTGGTGTCCACCGGTGAACTCCGGTTCCTTGTCCTGGGCTGGGTCGTGGGGTGTGCGGGTAGGTGTCGGCGGCGGCAGGTAGTCCCGCAACGCACCGGTGAGCGCGACGAGCAGCCCGGCCGCACCGAGGTAGTGCGGCCAGAGACTGACCGCGACGGCGTCGGCGCTCACCTGACCGATGAGCCCCTTGGCCCACAGCACGATCAGATACAGCACCACGGACGCTCCGACCAGCGCCACTCCGGCGGTGATGAGCCACTCGGAGGGCAACGGGGCCCAGCGCAGCACCGCGACCAGCACCAGGGCGGTGACCAGACCGGCGTACCCCAGGAAGAAGGTGGCCGCAAGCACCAGCGCGATCTCGACACCGACCCGGCTCATCGGGCCGGGCCACGGCCCGGCATCGCCGTGCGGCACGCCGTCCGCGCTCGCGGGAGCGCTCGAGCGGACATCGTCGTGCGCTGCCTGGACGGGTTCCCGACCTCGCCCCCAGGGCGCATGCCACCGACGTACCAGCGTGGGATCCCGGTCTGCCGCAACAAGGGTCCCTGCGGTGTCGGTGGCGGGCTCGTCGTCGTCCGACTCGCCCGCGCGCGCCGCCTGGAGGCGGCGCCGTACGGGGCGCCAGAGGCCCGTCGCGAGCAGGATCGCTGCCAACAGCACCAGCCCCGACACCGCGAGGGCCACGTTCGAGGCGCGCTGCGGGCCGTAGCGGATCCGGATGTCGTAGGTGCCGCCGGACGGCAGCTTCCAGCCGACCGAGTACCCGTCCAGGACCACGGGCTTCCCGAGGTCGCGGCCGTTGGCCGTGGCGTGCCACCGCGGGTCGTAGCTCTGGCTGATGACCACCGCGAACGCCCCGCTGGAGCGCACCTTCAGTGACTTGGCGGAGGCGGAGTTGTGCACGTGGGTGACCGTGGGCGCTGCGGGGACCGCAGCGGTGGGCGTGCGGGTGTCGGTCAGCGCGACCGAGTCGAGCGTGAATCCGGGCGCCTGCTCGATCCGCCGGGAGCCGGCCTGCAGCGAGGTCCGCGCGCAGCCGGTCCACCGGGTCCCCTCGTCGGAGGGACCGGCGAGGACGGACGTCGTGGGCCGCATCCGGATCGGCTGGCCGTCGATGGTGGCCACCGTGAGGCAGCGCGCCCCGCTGCCGTCGACCTGGTCGAGCGGGCCGGCGCTGCTCATGCGCATCGAGATGCCCGTGTCGATGCTGGGGAAGCGTGCCGGCAGGCCCTGCGGCGGGGACGTCGCGCCGGTGAAGGTGATGCGAACCGTCCGGCCGGTCACCCGCGGGAAGGTGACGTCCGTGGTGCCGTCCTCGGTGAGCGCGGTGGTGGCGACACGCTTGCCGTCCACGGTGACGACCGCGGAGGTGGCCCACTGGGTGCGTGTCGCACCCGTGGTGCGGTCGCCGGTCGCCGGGCTCTGCCGGATCGAGACGGAGTCCACCGAGCGGGTGGGTCCGGCGATCTGCCACCACGAGTTACGCACGCCGTTGCCCGGCACCCACGCCGTACTCGCCGCGTTCGTGCCGGTGTCGGCGGCTTGAGATGCCCGCTGGGCAGGATTGTCGAAGTAGAACCGGGAGGAGGTCGCCTGCACGTCGGCGGAGTAGCCGGCGACCCGGTCGTACACCGGCTCCAGCGGCCCGTCGACCCGTACGTCGGCCGCGGTGGTGAAGGTGCGCGCGTCCGGGAGGGCGACGATCCGGCGCAGGCCGGTCTCCTCGTCGTCGGCCGTCGACGCGGTGCCCTGCAGGCGGGTCAGCAGCACCGAGAGGGGCGTCCGGTCGAACTCTGCCCGCCCGGCCGCGTCGAGCTGCGCGTACTGGTTGGAGAAGGTCGTCGGGGTGCGCGCGGTGCGGACGGCGAGCGGCCCGGGCATCTTGATGTCGGAGATACCGACGAGGTTGTAGCCTCCGCCGCGCTCGGAGTCGACCGTGACCTTGACGCTGCCGGCCGGCGTGTTGCCCATGGCGAACGACGCGTAGCCGGTGTCCGGCATCCGCTGGGTCACCGAGCGACCGCCCGCGGTCACCGTGAGTCGGTCGATCTTCGAGCGGCCCACATCGGCCTGCTTGATGCGGATGGTGCCGAGCGGGATCGGGGTGGGTTCGGTGACGGTGAGGCTCTGGCCCTTCGCGCGTCCGAAGTCACCGAAAAGCCACGCGGTGGACGGGTCGCCGTCGAGTGCGTTCTGTGGGGCGGCGTACGGCAGGTCGAAGAACGTCCCACCCTCGGACGTCGCGCTGACCTGCGCGCCCGAGGGCACCATCACGGTCTGGTCGTCGGTGTCCGTGCCCAGGGCACGGGTGCTCGCCGGCGTCTGCGCGGCCGTGAGGAGCGGACCCTCCCCGTTGCTCAGCCGGTTGGTGATGGCGGCGCGTCGCGCGTTGGTGTCGGTGATGATCAGCCGGTGCTCACCGCCGAGCACGGAGGTCATGTTGCGCGCAGAGATGTCCTGGGCGTACTGGAACGACGGTGCGGCGCTCAGCAGCCCGGCCGCGGAGAGCTGCGCGATCCCGGATCCGTCGCCGGCGACGACCAGCGAGTTGTCGGTGCGTTCGGCCCGCACCGAGTCCAGCGGATCGACGACGGCGTACTGCTGCAGCGGCGGCAGCTGGTCCTCGCCGTACGCCTCGGGGTTGGTGCCGGGGCCTTCGGTGTACTCGCCGTCGAAGCCGTAGTTGTGCACGCCGAAGAGCCCGGGGTCGGACGCCAGCACCTTGGCCGTCGTCGAGGGGCGGGCACCGCCGGCGTCCTCCCAGTCGATGTCGTGGCGCAGCAGGATCGTGTCCGCGCCGAGGTAGCGCGCATACGCGGACATGGCTGCGGGAGGCACCACGCCGTTCTGCAGGGTGTCGTTGAGCGCGGTGAGGTAGTTGGCGCCGGGCGCGGACGCGTTGGGTGTGGTCTCCGGGATGATCACGTCACGGCGGAAGAGGGAGTTGGCCACGTCGTCGGGACGTTGCACGGTCCATCGGTACGACGGCCGGGTCTGCCCCGGCAGGAACAGCACCGAGGCGTTCGAGTCGCCCTTGTCGATAGCGGACGCGGCCTGGTGCCAGTAGTCCGGGATGTCCATCGGAGACAGGTAGAGCCGGTTGGTGAGCGCCGGTGAGACCCAGCCGGTGACCAGGATGACGGCCAGCACAGCGGCCAGTGGCGCCCAGAAGTCCAGGTGCGCGATCTTGCGCCAGACCCTCCGCGCCGCGAAGCCGAGCGCCAGCGCGAATCCCAGCGCGAGCAGGGCACCGATCTTGTTGGTCGTGCGGAACGCCGCCATGCCGGGCAGTTGCAGGAAGCCGACGACGACATGCCCGAACGGCGAGGCGGGAGCAGCCTGCGCGGGGAACGCCCCGACCTCGATGATCGCTGCGACGGCCGCGAGACCGATCACCAGCCCGCGCAGCAGACCGCGGCACCAGCGCAGCGCCAACAGGCCGAGCACGGGCCACAGTGCGGTCAACACGATGATGTACGGGCTGGTCAGGTACGACGCGTACTGGCCCTCCCACGGTCCGTTGGCGTCGTGCCCGTAGAGCGGCCACAGCCCGAGGCCGCGCAGCACCTCCGGGAACGACCCGACCTTGGCGATGCCGGTGATGGTCTCGGAGCTGTCGACGATCTGGGACCCGGTGGACAGGGCGGCGGCGGCCGGCACCAGCCAGTAGATCGACACCCCGATGACGAAGAGCGCGCACTTGAGCAGCACCCGCAGGATGTCGCCCCAGCCGATCTGCCAGCTGCGCCGGGCGAACACCATCAGCGGGAGCAGCGCGAACAACTGCAGGATCGGCACGACGGCGACGTTCATCCCGCTCATCGCGAAGAAGACCAGCCCGAAGACGGCCGGCCAGCGCCATGCCCGCGGTTCGCGCAGCGCGCGGACGAAGACCAGCATCATCCAGGGCAGCAGGGCCATCGGCAGCGCGATCGCCAGCGTCGAACCGGCCTGGATCGTGTACGGGTTCGCGACGTAGAGGACACCCGCGGCGAGCCCCGCCCACCGGTCCGCGCGTGGTGAGATCGACCGCAGCAGCCGGCTGGCGCCCCACGCCGTGAGCGCCCACAACGCGAAGTGGAAGATCCGGTAGGTCGTGCCCGCGCTCAGACCGATCGCCCGCAACGGCGCCAGCACCCCGAGCACCGGGACGAGGCCGACGTTGAAGTTGGGTGCCCCCAGGTACGGCGTGCCGGTCCAGGAGGAGAGGTACTGCCGCACCATCGACCACGGCGCGAGGTACACCTCGGGTTTGATGTCGGTGTAAAAGTGGCCGTATCCGTTGAGGAAGACCACGAGCGCCAGCACCAGCAGCAGCGCCGCGACGGAAACGGCGTACCTCAGGTCCGACCGTTTGACGGTGCGCAACATGACAGGCACTGCGGGTCGGCGCACAGGGTGAGAACTTTCGCGGACGAGGGAGGTGCTTCGGGTCTGGCCGGGCGCAGCGGACCTCAGGGGGGGTGCGGCGGCCGGGAGCTGTTCGGACTGCGAGCAAATATAACCCGTGGGTAACCTGGGTCACGTTCGCTGCGGCGCACCGTACTCAACTCCCAGCTCGAAGGCCCCACTTGTGACGATCGATGCCAGCACGCCCGACGACGGGCGGGATGCGCAGCGGTCGGTGCGGCCGGCCACCGGGGCGGGCGCCGTGCTGGGCGCTCTGCTCGGCATCGCGATGGGCGTCTCGAACGCTCTCGGCTATCTGCTGGTCCTGATGCTCTCGCGCACCCTGGGTCCGGAGGATTTCGGCGGATACTCGGCGCTCAGCACCTTCGGCGTACTGCTGGCGATCCCGGCCGGTGCGTTCCAGGTCGTCATCGCCCGCCGGATCGCCGGTAGCGCGCGGCACGAGGTCACGACAGGACTGCGTCTCGCGTCCGGCGTGTCGGTCGCGCTGTTCGCCGCGACATCGCTGCTCTCCCCCGCGCTGCGCGATGTCTTCCACCTCAGCTCGGCGTGGTCCGCGGTGCTGATGGGATCGATGCTCGTGCCCATGACGCTGACGGGGTGCTTCCAGGGCATCCTGCTCGGCAGCCATCGGCTGCGTGCACTGTCTGCGCTCTACGTCGTGACCGCCGTGACGCGGCTGATCGCCGCCCTGGTCGCGACGATCGAGGGCTTCTCGGTCGTGGAGGTCTTCGCCGCCATGTTGCTGGCCGCGGTCGCCACCGCCCTCGTCGGCGCGGCGCTCTGTCGCGCCGAGCTGCGCGGCATCGCGGGCGGCGGGCACGGCCTGGCCGCGGAGATGCTGCGCTCCAACTCGACCCTGGCGGCACTCACGGCCCTCACCAGCATCGATGTGCTCCTGGCCCGGCACTACCTGTCGCAGCACAACTCCGGCGGGTACGCGCTGGCATCGACCTTCGGTCGGGCGATCTGCTGGGGCACTCAGTTCATCGCGCTCATCGTGGTGCCCCGGATGCGCGGCGCCGGCGCCACGCGCACGCTTCTGAAAGCCAGTGGGCTCGTGCTCGGGATCGGCCTGGTGGGCCTCGCGGTCGTCAGCATCAGCCCGTCGTTCTGGGTGCGCGTCGCAGGCGGCGGCCAGTACGCCGATTACGGGCACGTCGCGCAGGCCTGCGTCGTGCTCGGGATCGCCTGGGCGCTGGCGCAGATCTGGCTCTTCTCCGAGATGGGCGCCGGGGAGCACCTACTCGGCGCGCTCACCTGGGGCGCCGTGGTGGTCGAGGCGCTGGCCGTCACCCTGCGCTGGCACGACAGCGCCGTGCAGATCGTCACGGTCTGCACGGTGTGCGCCATGGCAATCGCCGTCGCGGGACTGGTGCGGGTGCTGCTGCGCCATCAGAGGCGACTGCCGCCCCTGGACGAGGAGTCCGTGGTCCTGACCGCCGATCGCGCGGGAGCCTGACGGCCGAACCTCCGCAGACGTCCGCGCATCGGACAGCGGGGGTCGAGGGGTCAGCTGTCCTTGCCGCCGATGGCGCGGGATCGTCCGAGCACGACCTTCGCCACTGCCTTGAGCGGTCCGGGGAAGACGCCGGCCGCCTTCCACAGCCCCGTGTTGAGCTTGTCCTGCACCTGCGTCTGATAGACGCGCAGGGCCTCGTCGGACCGGGACAGGCCGTGCGCTGCGGCGGCGGTGCGCTTGAACACCAGGGCATGGAGACCGTTGGACCAGCGGGGATCGTCCGCGTGCGCGGCATCCCAGGTCGCAGCGATCGTCCAGCCCGGGTGACGGCGCAGGAACAGACGATGCGCCCGCTGGACCACCGGCCAGCTCGCGTCGTCGACCAGCACGAGGGCCTCGTCAGCCAGCAGCGGCTCGGCCACCGCGAGGGCGAGATAGTGCGCCAGGAGCGTGTGCTCGCCGTCGTAGAAGTAGACCCCGACCGGCTTGGTGACCGTGCCGAGCTGCGCCATCAGTCGGAAGCAGTCGCCCTCCAACAGATGCACCGCCGCGTCCCCGGCGTAACGCTCGAGGTTGTCCTCCAGCTCGGCGCGAGCCTCCTGCCCCTCCATCCCGAACTCCAGGAAGTTCTCCATCACGAAGAAGTCCTTGGAGGCGTTGCCCTGCACCGCCGCGCACAACGACCGGCCCTTGAAGGTGCCGACCTCGAGGTAGGACTCGTCCTCCGGGAGGACGGATGCCGCGACGTTGAGCACCGCCAGCTCGTTCGGCCCCGTGAACCCGGTCACGTCCTGAGCGATCTGCGCCCACCGGGGGTCGACCGGGTCGGTGTCCTGGGGTTCGCCGGGGAAGGCGTGCTTGAGCTGGGTGAAGAACGCGGTGGTGTCCATCGACTGCTTTCGGCTGAGAGCGACGTACGCCGCCGGATGCTGCTGGGCCTGCTCGGTTTACTGGTGGGTAGGAAGATAACCCGGAGCAGCGGGATTTTGCGCTTGTTCACCCGGACCCGTTGCGTGTCCGCTGGGCCGAGCGGGCTCACGCGAGCAGCAGGAGCTCCACCGTGATCTGCGGGTCGCCCGTGCGAGGGACGACGACGGTCGTCGCCACCGTCCTCCCCGGCACCGTGGTCAGCGACCACGGCCCGGTGCCGGTGCGCTCACGGATGATCAGCCGATGCGAGTACGTCGGCGCCTCGTGAGAGCGACGGAACTCGTCGTCCTGCCGCAGCGGCCATACCGAGTCGAAGTACACCGTCCGGCCGTCGGCGATCAGCGCCGAGGACACGGCGGGAGCCAGGCTGCCGTACGAGGTCGTGCCATAGCCCCGGACGACGACCGGGCGGTGCAGCCCGCCGTGAGTGCCGAGCAGGTCGGCGGCGGCTGCCACCACCCGTCCCGCGAGTCGTTGGTCCCCCTGCGACTGCTGCGTCACGTTGTGAACGGCCGGGAGCACGGGGATCGCGGCGAGCGCCAGCGCGGCCAGGGAGGCGGTGATCGCGCCGCTCGCGCCGCGCCACGGTCGTAGCCGTCCGCTGCTGACCAGCTGCCGCACCACCCGTCGGCACACCGCCCACACAGCGACCAACGACGCGAACAGGGCCGCAGGCTGCACGAGGTTCAGGTAGAGCAACTGCAACGGATAGACAGCATGCGACCCGGTCCACACCAGGGCGCCGGCCGCGACGAGCGCGACTGCCGCCGCCGAGGCCACCGCCCCGTCGCGACCACGCCCCTGCCGGAAGACACCTCGGCCGGTCCAGACGGTATGGATCAGTACCGCGATGACCAGGAGTGCCCCCAGGGCGCCGGCGACGTCCGGGGTTGCTGCGCCGAGGGGGCCGAGACGTGCCCCGAAGGGCACCAGGAGGGCGGCCACGTCCTTCGCCGAGGTCCAGAGACCCACCATCGGGCCACTGTGCGAACCGCTGAAGGTGGCGACGAGCTCGGACAGGTTGCTCGGATGGTCGACGAGCACGTCGACCATCGGCGGAAGCCACAGCACGATGAGCAGTCCGACGCTCACGACACCCGGTCGGCGCCACTGCGACATGCCGGACGTCACCGCCCCCGGGATGGGCCACACGGTGCCTCTGCGATCCCACCACCGCAGAAGCCCCAGCGCCGCGAGGAACGCCGACAGGACCGCGACGACCGCGAAGTCGATGACCTGCGCCTGCGCGGCATAGGTAGCGCACCCGACGTACCAGGGCAGAGCCTTGTACTGCCCCAGCACAAGGCGCCATGCCAGCACGAGCGCCGCCAGCAGAGCGAGGACGGCGGGCCAGGTGTTGAGCGGTTGGACCAGGACGTGACCGAACGACCGTTCGGTCAGGAGCACCAGCGCAGCGGCGATCCAGGCGCCGTTGAGCCCGATGGCGCGGTAGGCGTGCCAGACGGCGAGTGCCGCGAAGAAGGACGCGACGATCGCGTCGCCGACGATGATCGACCACGGCGCGAATCCGGTCAGGGTGTAAGGGATCGCGAGGAGGTAGAACTCGAGCGGACCCGGGTGGTGGGCGTAGACGCCTGGACTACTCACGCTGCTCGTCGACCGCATCCCGACCAGCGGCGGGTGGACCGACCACACGTCGTGGATGCGCACGGCGACGAGCGCCTCATCGCCCTGGGGCACCCATCCGTGTGCCAGCACGGTGACCACGAAGTACAGGAGCGGCAGGCACACCAGGGCGGCCCCGAGCACGACCCGGCGACTTTCGTTCTCGCGAGAGAGTAGGCCCGGGCGTCGCCCCTCAGGCGAGCCCGAACGCCCGATCGGCGCCCCTGTCCCCACCGCGCCGGCGTCGGCGCGAAAGCCCCCCATGCTCGCCACCCGTGCAGCGTACGACGCCTGCACATGCGTCGGTCCTGCGCGCGGTCAGGTTCGTCGGCGCGCCGCTGGGTCGATCATGATGCCTGAGGTCTGCGCAGATCGTCGACGATCGCCGGAGCCAGCCAGCTCCAGATCAGTTGTGCTCCACCCTGGGTGAAGTGGACACCGTCCTGGTAGAGCGTGGTCCCGTTCATCACCGGGTGGTAGCCGGTGGCGCACAGTCGGGAGCTGAGGTCCAGCAGGTGCACGCCCCGGGCCTGGTGGTGGGCGACCCATCCGGCGATCACGGCGTTGATCCACGTCGTGTCCAGCACGATCGGCGCGCTGCCGAGATTCTGTTGCGCCGACACCGGCAGTGTCTCCGGGTGCAGCACGCGGCACGGCACGTTCATCACGTCCAACTCCCGCGCGCCCGTCCGCCCGTAGGACACGAGCAGCGCGTCGAGACTGCCCAGCACGGCGCTGCGTACCTGAGGCGATCGGGGCGGCGCCTTCCGGCCGTCGATCTGCAGCGGCAGCGTGAAGGCGAGTCCTGCCGGCGCCAGCACGACATCGGCTCCCGCGGACCGGACCTGGCCGGGCCACTGCTGACGCCACGACGGGCAGTGCGGATCCTCGGCGATGACCTTGCTGCCGAGCACCACGGTCATCGGGGTGAAGTCGCACCCGCCGTACGCGGCGTAGCGCAGCAGGTCGAAGCGTGGATATCGCGCACCGACGAAACCGTCGGCGATGGAGGCGGGGATGGAGTCGCCGACGATGGCCACCTTGACCGGCTGTGCAGGGGCCGCGTAGGTCACCCCCGGGTCCAGCGGGGTGCCGTCCCAGGTCGAGGCGTCGGCGGTCGGCAGGACGAACTGGGCGACCAGTGCCAGGACGGCGACGGAGGCAGCGACCGCAGGACCCGCCCAGGTACGACCGCGGCGGATCAACGCGCCGAATCCGTACTGCATCACCGGGATCTCCAGCAGCCGGTAGGAGGCGACCGAGACGCACCAGGTGACCAGGAACTGCACGGCGCCCTGCACGGCGACGGGGGCGTGCGGGACGTGCAGCCACAGGCTGATCGGCCAGTGGTAGAGGTACATGCCGTAGGAGATCTGGCCGAAGTGCACGAGCACCCGGTTGCCCACGATGCGGTTGATCAGCAGGTCCCTGGTGTCCAGTGCGCTCACGCCCATGAGTGCCGCGAGGATCGCGAAGACGAGGAGGCCGCCGTCGCGGAACACCCACACGCTGGCGTCGCCGAGCACGAAGAAGGCCGACACCGAGGCGATCGTCCCGATGATGCCGAAGGTGTTGGCGATGCCGCGCGGGATCTCGCGACGGCGTACGCCGCGCACCTTGGTGTGCAGGAACGCGACGGCGACGCCGACCAAGAGCGCCTGCGATCGCACGTCCGTGCCGTAGTAGAGGCGGCTGAAAGTCGCCGTCGACGTGCCGACCAGATACGCCGTCCATAGGGCGCCGAGGACGGCGAGGGCGGCGACGACGACGGCCCGCACCATCTTGCGGCGCGAGACCAGATAGAGGAGCCCGATCAGAGCCGGGACGAAGAGGTAGAACTGCTCCTCCACGGCGAGCGTCCAGACGTGCCGCAGCGGCGAGGGTGCGTCGAAGAGGTCGAAGTACTGGTCGTTGCGGGCGATGAGACGCCAGTTCAGCCAGAAGGTGGCCGTGGCGAACGCGTCTCCGGCCGTCCGCGCCCGGTGGGATTCGCTCCCGTCGAGCGCGGTGTGCGCGAGCACGGCCAGGACCAGGACGGTCATGGCCGGCACGATGCGCCGCGCGCGGCGGACATAGAACGCCCACGCATCGAGACAGCCCGTGCGCTCCCGCTCCTTGATCAGCATCGTGGCGATCAGGAAGCCGGAGAAGACGAAGAAGTGGTTGATGCCGATCCAGCCGCCGACCAGCTCGGTGACGCCGAAGTGGTAGGCGACGACGAGCAGGATGAACAGGCCGCGGTATCCGTCGATCGCCCGCCGGTAGCCACGGCCGCGCCGATCCAGGTCTGTGCTCACGGCAGCGCGGACGGTGCGCGCCACGCGGGAGTCGGCCAGGGCAGCCATCCCTACGCACCGGTCCCGGACGCGCCGGCTGCCGCGCGGATCCGCGGTGCGAGCCAGGTCCAGATCATCGGCGCCGCGGCCGACGTGAAGTGCACCTGATCCCGGTAGAGCGTCGTGCCGTTGAGCTCCGGCTGGAAGCCGTGGCCGCACAACGCGCCGTACAGGTCGATGACGTGGGCACCGTTGCGGGCGGCCCACTCGGTGATCAGCGCGTTGAGCGCGACGGGGTCGGTCACCTGCCGCGCGGTCTGCTGGGAGTGCTCGAACCAGGGCTTGAAGTCGGTGGGCCACCGGCTGACGTCCGGCTCCCGGCACGGGACCGTCACCACGCTGACGGAGCGCACGCCCGCGGCGAGCGCCGCGGTCCGGTAGGCGGTCAGCGCGGCATCGATCGAGGTGCGGTAGGACGCGTCGTCCAGGCCGACGGCGCCTCCGCCCGGCCCGGCGTGCGGAAGGGCCAGCGTCAGGCCACCGAAGACGACGAGCTCGGAGGCGCCCGATCGCCGCAGCAACGTCTGCAGGTCACGCTTCGTGGTGGTGCATTGCGCGGGCTGGACCGAGACGGCCCGGTCGGCGTAGCGCGCGTCCACCAGGTCGCATCCCGGCGAGGCCAGGTTCGTGAGTCGCAGATCCGGGTAGGTGCCCGGACGCTTCTGCTGCACCAGCAGATCGGGCACCGAGTCGCCGAAGATCGCGACCCTGGTCGGTGTGGCGGCCGGTCGGTACGTCGGGGTGCCGGGCACCAGCATCGGCACCGGTCCGTCGCCGGAGGCAGGTGCGGCGCCCGCGGTGAACGCCAGCACCACGACCGCGGCCAGGGCACCGGCGACCACCGCGCGTGCGGTGCGCAGGGACGGGATCAGCGCTCGCACCCCGCCGCGGAGCACCGGGCGCTCGATGAACCGGTACGACGCTGCGGCCAGCGCGAGCGTCAGGGACATCCCGAACAGCAGAGTCGGTGCGGTGCCGATCCCGGGATGAGCCCGCTGCAACCACAGCAGCACCGGCCAGTGCCACAGGTAGAGCCCGTAGGAGATGCGCCCCAGGTAGGCGAACGGCCGCCAACCGAGCACGGTGCGCAGCAGGGAGCGCCTTCCGTCCGCGCAGGCCAGGACCAGGGCGGCGGATGCCAGCGCGAAGAGCAGGATGCCGCCGTCGTCGTACATGAAGGGCTGGAAGGAGGAGACGCCGGGGTAGGCGTAGATCATCGCCGCGAGACCGCCCCACCCGAGCACCGCGACCAGGGGCGCGGACAGCCGCACCTGTTCGGACCGGTGACGGCGTAGCCCCGTCGCGAACGCGAGAGCTGCTCCGACGCAGAGCGCCTGGGCGCGGGTGTCGGTGCCGTAGTAGGCGTGGGTCTGGGCCGCCTCGGTGGCCACGCCGATGTGGGCCGTCCACACCGCGCTCACCAGTGCGAGCACGAGCAGCACCGCGGCCTGCACCTCGCGACGGCGTGCCCATCGCACCAGCGCGAGCACCACCAGCGGCACGAAGAGGTAGAACTGCTCCTCGACCGACAGGGTCCACGCGTGTCGCAGGAAGGAGGGGTTGAACACCCCGAAGTACTGGTCGTGTCGCAGGATCAGGTGCCAGTTCTGGACGTAGAACAGGGTGGCCAGGATGTCGCCGCGTAACGGCGTGCGTACCTCGTCGGGCGCGATGAACGTGCCGTAGACCCCGAGGGCGACCAGCAGCAGGACGAGGCCGGGCAACAGCCGCCGTGCCCTGCGCCGATAGAAGCCCAGCACATCCAACCGCCCGAACCGCGCCCGCTCCTCGATGAGCAACCGGGTGATCAGGTAGGCCGACAGCACGAAGAAGAGATTGATCCCGACCCACGCGCCCTGCAGGAACGTCGCCCCGAAGTGGAACGCCATGAAGAGCACCATCGCCGTGCCGCGGACCCCGTCGAGGGCGGGCGAGTAGCGATAGAGGGTGCGGCGGGGCATCAGGAGGCGAGGGTCATCGGGATGGGCGCGTCAGGTGCCTGACCCGCCATCAGCGCGTCAGCGACGGCCGCGCGGACCGTCCAGCTCGTCGTACTCGTCGTCGACGTCGACGCGCGCCCGGCTGCGCTCGGCGAACCGATCGCTGAAGGGGCGCCGGAGGGAGTTGTGCGGTGCTTCGTCGCCGGCCGACTCGTCGTACTCCGGGTCAGCGGGCACGCTGTCCGCTGCCGGCCGACGGTCACGGGCGAGCGCCGAGCGGCGCGGGGCCGGTGATGCCCCACCGGTGCGGGCGGCCGCCGAGCCCCTGGGGGCCGGTGAGCCTTGGGCCTCGTCATCGGCCGCGACGGCGTCGCTGGTCCTGCGGGCGTTGTCACGCCGGCCACGCGGCGGCAGGTCGTCCGCGTCGTCGTCGTACCCGTCGTCGAAACCGGGGCGCGGCTTGCGGGTGCGGGTGGTGGTGTCGAAGCCGAAGAGTGCCGCACCGACGCCGGCGAGCACGATGCCTCCCGCGCCGAGGGCGATGGCCCGGTAACGAGCACTGTCGTCCACGGCCGAGCAGTAGGTCTTGCCGAACGAGTCGTTGTTGGGGCTGAGGGCAGTGCCGCAACCGAAGTTGGGCCCGGACCTGGACGTCACGCTGAGCGGCACCACGGCCACGTAGATCGCGGCGATGATGAGGGCGAGGCCCACCAACAGCGACACCTTCGTGCCGGTGCGGGGAACGTAGAGGGTGCGGGTTTCGCCGGACTCGGGAGGCATGTCGGGAATAGTAGCTGTGCCGTACGTCACCTGGTTACCAATGGGTATCTATAGTCGCGGTACGTCCCACATCACGCCCGAGACCCGAAGGAAGTGTCCCGTGCCGCAGCAGTTGGACGGCCGGTGCCCACCGTCGCGGACGACGCCGTGGCCCCCGCCCGCACCCCGCGCTCGACGGACCCCGGGCATCGGATGAACCCACGTCCCGATGTGTACGCCGTCGTCCTGGCGGGCGGTCTCGGCAGCCGGCTCGCGCCGCTCACCGACAACACCCCCAAACCGCTGCTGCCGGTGGCGGGCGAGCCGGTGGTCGTCCATCAGCTGCGCTGGCTGGCCGCAGCCGGGGTCACACGGGTCGTGCTCACCACGTCGTACCGGGCGGAGCAGTTCGAGCCCGCGCTCGGTGACGGATCGGCGTACGGCGTGCAGCTCGACTACTGCCACGAGGACCAGCCGCTCGGCACCGGAGGGGCGCTCGCGGCGGCGGCCGACCGGCTGGCGCCCGCGCCGGGCGACGCGCTGCTGGTGCTCAACGGCGACCAGCTCACCGGTCACGACGTGCGACGGCAGCTGTTCCTCTTCGACGAGGCGCGATCGGAGCGGGGCTGCGTCGTGAGCATCCATGCCCGGCCGGTCGACGACGCGCGCGCGTACGGTCTGCTCTCCGTGGACGGGCACGACCAGGTGGTCGGGTTCGAGGAGAAACCCACCGAGCTCGTCGCGGGGATCGTGAACGCCGGCACCTATGTGCTCGACCCCGCCTGTCTGCAGGAGGTGCCGCGCGGCGAGCCGGTCAGCTTCGAGCGCGACGTGATGCCGGGGCTGCTGCGCGACGGTGCGGTGGTGACGGCGTACGTACAGGACGCCTACAGCATCGATGTCGGCACGCCGGCGACCCTGGTCGCGGCGTCCCGGGACGCGGTGCTGCGCCACGGACCTGCGCTGATCGATCCGGGCGCGACGGTCGACCCGACGGCAGCCGTGGTGGGCGGCTCCTGGGTCGGTCCCGGCGCTCAGGTCGGCGCGGCGGCCGTGGTGGACGGAAGCATCGTGATGACCGGAGCCGAGGTCGGCGCGGGCGTCGTGGTGCAGCAGTCGGTGATCGGCCAGCGCGCCCGCGTCGAAGGGCCGATCATCCTGCAGGACAACGCGATCGGCGACGAAGCCGTCGTGGAGGCCGGCCACGGACCGGAACCGGGCGACAGTGTCCCGACCGGCGTCACCCTCCCCCGGCCCTGACCCTCACCTCATCGAGCGGAGATGTCCGCCGTCGAGCGGAGGGGTCGTGTACCCCTCCGCTCGGGGTGAAGCCCTCCGCTCGATGCGGCGGCAGCCTTACCAGCCGCGCTCGGCCAGCCGGTGCGGCTCGGGGATCTCGTCGACGTTGATGCCGACCATGGCCTCGCCGAGACCGCGGGACACCTTGGCGATCATGTCGGGGTCGTCGTAGAACGTGGTGGCCTTGACGATGGCCTCCGCGCGCTGCACCGGGTTGCCCGACTTGAAGATGCCGGAGCCGACGAAGACGCCCTCGGCGCCCAGCTGCATCATCATCGCGGCGTCCGCCGGGGTGGCGATGCCGCCCGCGGTGAAGAGCACGACGGGCAGCTTGCCGAGGCCCGCGACCTCCTTGACCAGCTCGTACGGCGCCTGCAGCTCCTTCGCGGCGACGTACAGCTCGTCGTCGGCCAGCGTGGTCAATCGGCGGATCTCGGCGCGGATGGTGCGCATGTGCGTGGTGGCGTTGGAGACGTCGCCGGTGCCGGCCTCACCCTTGGAGCGGATCATCGCCGCGCCCTCGGTGATACGACGCAGCGCCTCGCCCAGGTTGGTGGCACCGCAGACGAACGGTGCGGTGAACTCCCACTTGTCGATGTGGTTGGCGTAGTCGGCCGGGGTCAGCACCTCCGACTCGTCGATGTAGTCGACGCCGAGGCTCTGCAGCACCTGCGCCTCGACGAAGTGCCCGATGCGCGCCTTGGCCATCACGGGGATCGAGACGGTCTCGATGATGCTGTCGATCATGTCCGGGTCCGAGGCGCGGGACACGCCACCCTGCGCACGGATGTCGGCGGGGACCCGCTCCAGGGCCATCACCGCGACGGCGCCGGCGTCCTCGGCGATCTTCGCCTGTTCGGCGGTGACCACGTCCATGATCACGCCGCCCTTGAGCATCTCGGCCATCCCCCGCTTGACGTGGGCGGTGCCGGTGCGGCCGCCACCCTGAGGCTGGGTGTCGGTGGTCTGCGAGGTCATGACGACTCCTTGTGCGGGGGTACGACGGATGGTCTGCGACCAGCGTACAAGCGGCGCGAGGCCGCAAAGTGCCACGTCCGCGTCGATGACCGCTATCGGTCACGACAGGTTGTGGTCAGCGCGGCGGACGCGACAACGGGAGTACGTGCGCGCCCGATCGGGCGCGCGTACTCCCGATGCGCGCGGGCTCAGTCGGTCTGCGGGATCCGGTCGTCGAACTGCACCATCTGCGGCAGATGCGTACGACCGGCGAGCCGGAAGAGGCGCACGACGGGCTTTGCACGCACCCGACGTACGTCGCGCACGGCGTCGTCGTGGAAGCGGCGCGCCAGCTGCACCCGCGCGCCCGCCTGCTGCACCAGGTGGGCGTACTCCGAGACACCCTCCTGCACCACGGTTTCCCGCGTCAGGACGGCCAATAGCGTGATGGTGAGATCCGTCTCGATCGTGGCCCGCTGCTGGTCGACGCCATGCTCCTGCACCTCCGAACTCACCTCGGTGGCGTCCGACGCGTCGAGCGACGAGCCGGCGGCGTCCGCCAGCAGCATCGAACTCGCGGGGTCGAGCAGACCGGAGTTGGCCAGCTCCATGCTGGTCTCGGCGCGGCGTACGAGCTGGGCGTCCAGGGCCGACAGGGATCCCTCCACCCGGCCGTGCAGACGGTCCAGCCGAGCGGCGCTGTACGAGAGGTACCACGCGATCAGCGCGAGCACGGCGACCGCGATCGCGATCCAGCCCCACGGGTACATCAGCGCGCTCCTCGACGGCGGGCGACCAACCGCCGCGGCGACGCGACCGGGACACCCGCGGAGACGACGGTCTCGTAGACGTTCATGACCTGCGACGCGACCCGCGACCAGTCGAACTCCTGCGCCCGAGCCGTCCCCGCCGCGCGATAGGACCGGCGCGCGTCGGGATCGGCGAGCAGCGAGAGCGCCTGTCGGGCGAGGTCTTCGGGATCGCCGGTGGCGAAGAGCCGCCCGTCGGCCCCGTCGCGCAGCACCGCACGGAACGCGTCCAGGTCGCTGGCGAGCACCGGCGCGCCCGCGCTCATGGCCTCGATCAGGATGATCCCGAAGCTCTCGCCACCGGTGTTCGGTGCGACGTACGCGTCGGCCGAGGCGAGCAGGCTCGCCTTCTCCTGGTCGGTGACGGAGCCGAGCATCTCGGCGGCCGCCGCCACCCGGTCCGGTACGCCGTGCAGCGCCTCGCGGGCGTCGCCCGGCCCGGCGATCAGCAGCCGCAGACCCGGCCGCGCGTCCAGGAGCCGCGGCATCGCGTCGAGCAGCACGGGCAGACCTTTTCGCGGCTCGTTGATCCGGCCGAGAAAGGCCAGGGTCGGGCGTTCGGGAGTGCCCTGCCACCAGGGCGCGTGCGGCGCGGCGGCGAACGGCTCGACGTACACGCCGTTCGGGATGACCACGGCGTCGCCGCCGAGGTGCCGGCGCACGGTGTCGCGCGCCTCCGCCGACACGGCGATCCGGCCGACCACCTTCTCCAGGCCGGGCTGCAGGATCGGCTGGGCGGCGTGCATGACGCGCGAGCGCATGGTGGCGGTGTGGAAGGTCGCCACGAGCGGTTGCTCGGCGGCCCACATCGTCAACATCGAGAGGCTGGGACTGACCGGTTCATGCACGTGGATGACGTCGAAGTCTCCGCGCTCGACCCACTTCGCGACCCGGGAGGCGGTCACCGGGCCGAAGAGCAGTCGCGCGACCGACCCGTTGTAGGGCACCGGTACGGCACGGCCGGCTCCCGTGACGTACGCCGGCAGCGGCGTGTCCTCGTCGGCCGGCGCCAGCACGCTCACCGCATGCCCCTGCGCCAGGTAGAACTCGGCCAGGTCGCGGATGTGCAGCTGCACTCCCCCGGGCACGTCGAAGGAATACGGGCTGACCATGCCGATCCTCACGGCGCCGCCCCATCGGCACGGCTCAGGTCCTCCACGAAGACCCGCTGCATCATGTGCCAGTCCTGCGTGTGCTCGCGGATCGTGTCGCCCAGGGCGTCCGCGCACTGCTGGGTCATGGCGGTGATCTTCTCGCGATCGGTGCCTTCGGCAGGCACGGTCACCCGCGGCCCGAAGTCCGCGACCACCCGCTGGATGGCCCGGCCCGGCAGCTTCTCGTACGTGACGCTCAACGGGTAGAGCGCGGCGCCGGTCTCCAGCGCGAGGCGCGCGGGTCCGGCCGCCATCCGCGCGGGATGCCCGCACAACTGCACCTGCACGCCGCGGGAGGTGAGGTCGCGATCGGACAGCAGCGGCACGAACCCGCCGGCCATTACCGCAGCGACCAACTCCGGGTACGGCTCGGCCCCGCCGGTGAGCGGCAGGATCCGGATGCCCAGGCTGGCGCGGTAGTCGACGAACTGCTGGAAGAGCGCTTCGGGTTTCAGTCGCTCGGCGACCGTGGTGACGCGGGCGAAGTTGCGGGTGGCCCACGCCCCGCACATGTCCCAGTTGCCCAAGTGAGCGAGGAAGAGGATCACCGCGTCCCCGCCGTCCAGGATCCGCTTCGCCTCCGGCCCGTTGCCCGCGAGCCGCAGCATCTGGTCGATGTCGTCGCTGCCGGCGACCTGCTCCAGACGGAACGCGTCGCACCAGTAGCGGAAGTAGGACCGCATGCCCAGCCGCACGAGCGCGTCGAGCTCGTCGTCGTCCAGCTCCGGGCGCACCTTCGCGTAGTTGGCGCGCAGCCGCTGCACGTCCTTGCCGCCGCGCGCGGTGATGCGGTCGGCGATGCGCTCGAACATGGCGTACGCCGCCCGCTCGGGCATCCGTCGTACGAGCGCCCACCCGGCGCGGAACCCCGCCAGCGTGAGCCGGTCGGTGAGGTTCACTCCACCCTCGGGGTGCTGCTCTCCCCGGTCGGGCGGGCGGCGGCAGCGGGAGGCGTCTGCGCGGACAGTGCCTGGGTGCGCACCGTCAGCATCCGCTGCAGCACCGTGACGAAGCTGAGCACGGCGAGCACCGCGAGCGTGATGCCCTCGACCCAGTTGCCGATCGCGTTGCCGTCCTTGATCAGGTTGCCGATACCGACCAGGCCGGTGATGACCAGGATCGACACGAGACGGTCGGCACGTTCGGCGATGCCGACGTTCGCGGTCATCCCGAGGCCCTCGGCGCGGGCCTTGGCGTAGGACACGACGCTGCCGAGGATGAGGCAGGCCAGGGCCAGCGTGGCGATGAGGACGTTGTCGCCGCGGTCGGCGTAGTAGAGGACCAGGCCGCCGAAGATCGCGGCGTCGCCGAATCGGTCGAGGGTGGAGTCGAGGTAGGCGCCCCAGTTGCTCGACCGGCCGAGCTGGCGGGCCATGTTGCCGTCGATCAGGTCCGAGAAGACGAACGCCGTGATGAAGAGCGTGCCCCAGAAGAACTGTCCGATGGGGTAGAAGACCAGCGCACCGACCACGACGCCGAGCGTGCCGACGATGGTGATGGCGTCCGGGCTGATGCCGCACTTGATGAAGAAGCGGGCGGTTGGAGTGAGGAGGGTGGTGAAGAAGGCGCGCGCGAATCGGTTGAGCATGGTGGCGCAGAGACTACCGGGGCGGCGCGTCCTCGCCCTGCCCCCACGCGGCGGCGAGGCGGCTGCGGGTGTCCTCCAGCAGCTCCGGCAGGGCCTTGGTCTGGCCGATGATCGGCAGGAAGTTGGCATCGCCGCCCCACCGCGGTACGACGTGCTGGTGCAGGTGTGCGGCCACCCCGGCACCGGCCACGGCGCCCTGGTTCATCCCGATGTTGAAGCCGTGCGGCTGCGACACCTGCGTGATGGTCGTGATCGCGGCCTTGGTCAGCTCCCCGAACTCCAGGGTCTCCTCGTCGGTGAGGTCGACGTAGAGCGGCACATGCCGGTAGGGGCAGACGAGCAGGTGCCCGGGGTTGTACGGGAAGAGGTTCATCACGGCGTAACAGGTGCGCCCGCGGTGCACGATCAGCCCGTCCGCGTCGCTCTTACTGGGGGCCGTACAGAACGGGCAGCCGAGGTCATCGTCGTCCGCCGGCTTGTCCTCCCGGATGTACGCCATTCGGTGCGGTGTCCAGAGCCGCTCGAAACCGTCCGGCACGCGGGCGAATTCGCGCTCGTCCTCCACCTCAGGCATGCGCTCGATCCTAGGCGGCACATCTGGGCGCCGGTCGCGAGGTCGATCGTCAGCGGCGTACTGGCGTCGGCGCCGGAAATCCGCTGACCATCGCGGCAGTCGGTAGCCTCGGCTCGTGCTCCCCACCGCCCGTGCCGTCCGGTACGTCGTCCCATTGCGGGAGGGCGGGTCGCTGCCCGGTGTCGTCGAGGCCGACGACGAGGGCACCTGGGTGTTGAAGTTCCGCGGTGCCGGGCAGGGTGTGAAGGCGCTCGTCGCCGAGGTCGTCGTCGGGGAGCTCGGCCGCGCCCTCGGGATCCGGGTGCCCGAGCTGAAGGCGGTCGAACTGCCGATCCAGATCGCGCGATACGAGGCCGACGAGGAGGTGCAGGACCTGCTCAGCGCGAGCGTGGGCTTCAACCTCGGGGTCGACCTGCTGCCCGCCGCGTTCAACTACGACCCCGCGTACCCGCCGCCCGCCGACGAGGCGGCGGCGATCCTGTGGCTGGACGCGTTCACCGCGAACATCGACCGCACGCCGCACAACCCCAATCTGCTGCGCTGGCACCGCAATACGTGGTGCATCGACCACGGTGCGGCGCTCTACTTCCACCATTCCTGGCCCTCCAGGGGCGCCGACGCCGCCCGGTTCGCCGCGCAGCCCTTCGACGCCTCGACGCACGTGCTGCGTCCGGTCGCACGCGGACTGGCGCAGACGCACGAGCGGCTCGGCGCCCAGGTCAACGAGCCCGCGTTGCGCGCGGTGCTCGACCTCGTGCCCGACGAGTGGCTCGAGCCCGCACCGGGGCTGCTCGATCCCGCGGCGGTGCGCTCGGCGTACGTCGAACACCTGCTCGCGCGGCTCGCCTCCCCCGGGCCCTGGCTGCCGCAGGACCCGTCATGAACGCGCTGCTGGGCTACCAGTACGTCGTACTGCGCTGCGTGCCCTCAGCCGTGCGCGAGGAGTTCCTCAACGTCGGGGTCGTCCTCTACTGCCAGCAGGCCGGCTTCCTGCAGGTCGCCTGGTCGGTCGACGACGCGCGCTTGCTGGCGTTCGCGCCGACGCTGGACCCTGCCGAGGTGCGTGCGGCCCTGCAGACCGCCGAGGCCGCCTGCCGGGACGGCGCCGTCGAGGGCCGTCCCGACCTCGTCGGACTGGGGCCCAGGTTCGGCTGGCTCGCGGCGCCGCGCTCGACCGTGCTGCGCCCCGGTCCGGGCCACGGCGGTCTCACGACCGACCCCGCGGCCGAGCTGGCTCGCCTGCTTGCGGTATTGGTGGAGGTATGACGCGCGCATTCCTGGTCTGGGGACCGGCCACCGACCACCCCGAGCTGATGGCCGACCCCACGCGACGGGCGCTGGACGACCTCGCCGACCGGGACGTCGTACACGCGTGCTCGATCGACCCCGAGATCGCCGACACCGCAACGCTCGTCGCGAAGTCCGGGTACCCGCTGCAGCAGTGCGCCAACTGCGTGGTCGTGGCCGGCAAGCGGGACGGGGTGGAGCGTGTCGCCGCCCTCGTCGTCCTGGCGCACACCCGCGCCGACGTCAACGGCGTCGTCCGCCGCACCCTCGACGTGCGCAAGCTGTCGTTCATGTCGCAGGAGGCCGCCGTCGAGCGCACCGGCATGGAGTACGGCGGCATCACCCCCCTTGGCCTGCCGCCGGAGTGGCCCATCTACGTCGATGCCGCCGTCGCGCACACCGACCCCGTGATGATCGGATCGGGGCTGCGCCGCGGCAAGCTCGAACTGCCCGGGGCGGTCCTCGCGGCGCTTCCCGGTGCCCAGATCATCGACGGGCTGGCGCGCGTCGCGGAATGACGCCGCGCCCTCCCGCTGTTGTCAGTCACACACGTCCACGAACGAGGAGAGACACATGCCGCTCACGGGTGAGTACGCCGAAGAGAAGACCGAGTGGGTCAGGGACCAGCTCGCCAAGATCGACGAGGCCGGCACCACCGAGGTCGTCGGGGTGCAGGGCATGGCGGTCGTCGTCTACACGGTGCGTAGCGCCAAGACCGGCAAGCTGCGCCGCGTGCCTTTGATGCGCGTCGAGCACGACGGGGTCTACGCGGCCGTCGCGTCGTACGGCGGCGCCCCGAAGCACCCCGCCTGGTACTACAACTTCGTCGCCAACCCGCAGGTCGAGGTGATGGACGGGACATCCCACCACGACGGCGTCGCCCGCCGGATCGAAGGCGACGAGCGGGCGCAGTGGTGGGAGCGCGCGGTGGCCGCCTACCCGCCGTACGCGGAGTACCAGACCAAGACCGACCGGGAGATCCCGGTCTTCGTGGTCGAGCCCGCCTGACCCCCTCTCCAGTTTTGGACATGCACAGCGGGGCAGATATGCCCCGCTGTGCATGGTCAAGTCTCCGCAGCCTGGCGATAGGCACGGACCACCTGGCGCATGAACCGCGCCGGCTCGGTCCGCAGCCCCATCAGCGGGATGCGCAGCACCCTTTCGCGGCCCAGCACCAGGTCGTTCTGACGCAGGGCGTCATCGTTCACCGAGTCGACATCGAGATGGTGCACGCCATCGATCTCGACCAACAGTCCGACCGACTCCCACCCGGCGTCGACGTACGCCACCCCGCTCGGTCGCAGTCGCCGGATCTGCCGGTCCGGCGAGGGCAGACCGTACGCCGTGCACAGCGCGCCGAAGTCGAGCTCGCCGAGGGACTCCGCACCGTCGCAGACGTCCCGGATCACCTGGTCGAGCAGCGTTCTCCTCGCCGTGTAGGTGGTTGCCTCCCACGCTGTCCTCAGTCGATCACGATCGACGATCCGCTGTTGCACGCTCATCGACACCAGCAGGGCTGCCGTCCGATCGGTGCGCGCCCACGCGGCGGCGTGCAGGCATGCGACCTCCGGCAGGACCCTCGGCACCGGCGAATCGACCGCTGGTCCCACAGCGTTCGGTCGATGCACGGTGATCCCGGACGACCGGCGTACCCGGTTGGCCGACGGGACGCTGACGTGCACCGTGTCGTCCTCGAACTTCCGCAGTCCGGCCGCGGTGAGCGCTGTGACGCCGTCGAGCACGGCACCTGGACCCGACTCCCACACCGCGCTCCACCAACGGCTCTCGCCGACCAGCTCGGCTCCGGGAGAAGCACGGTGTGCAACCCGACGAGCCGCCACCGGCCGGCGCGGATCTCCGTACGCAGATCCGCTCGGGTCACCCCTTCACGCAGCAGGTCCGCTCGATGCGCAACACCTGCGTGATGAGATGCGACGCGTGCGAACGCCCTGGCCCGCAGGTCACGTCGACTCGGCGTACCCGCGGTGAGGAGGCCTGCACCCACCCCTTGGTCGATAGTCACGCACGCATCGCACCTCGGTGGGGAGGGCAGCCGCAGCCACGGTCGACCCCGCTGTGGACGACGCCGCGTCAATCCGAAGGGTGTGGACGGCGGCCACAAGAATTTGGACATGCATACCGGGGCAGATGTGCCCCGGTATGCATGTCCAATTTCGGTCAGACCTGAGCGCGGTCCGTGATCGCCTGCTGCACCAGCTCGATCGCCTCGTCGACCGGCACGCCGTTCTTCTGCGAGCCGTCGCGGTAGCGGAACGAGACCGCACCCGCGGCCCGGTCCTCGTCGCCGGCGATCAGCGTGAAGGGCACCTTGGACTTCGAGGCGTTGCGGATCTTCTTCGGGAAACGGTCGTCCGACGCGTCGAGCTCCGTGCGGATCCCCTTCTCCTTCAGGCGATCCAGTACGCCGCGCAGGTAGTCGTCGTACTCCGCCGCGACGGGCACGCCGAGCACCTGCACCGGTGAGAGCCACACGGGGAACGCGCCGGCGTAGTGCTCGACGAGCACGCCGAGGAAGCGCTCAATGGACCCGAACTTGGCCGAGTGGATCATCACCGGTTGCTGACGGGTGCCGTCGGCAGCCTGGTACTCCAGCCCGAAACGCTCCGGCTGGTTGAAGTCGTACTGGATCGTCGACATCTGCCAGGTGCGCCCGATGGCATCGCGCGCCTGCACCGAGATCTTCGGCCCGTAGAACGCCGCGCCGCCCGGGTCGGGCACCAGCTCCAGTCCCGACTCGGTGGCCACCTGCTCCAGGATCGCGGTGGCCTCGTCCCACTGCTCGTCGGAGCCGATGAACTTGTCCTTCTTCTCCCCTTCGGTGTCGCGAGTGGACAGCTCCAGGTAGAAGTCGTCCAGCCCGAAGTCGCGGAAGAGTCCGAGACAGAAGTTCAGCAGGTGCTTGATCTCGGCGGGCGCCTGCTCACGGGTCACGTACGAGTGCGAGTCGTCCTGCGTCATACCCCGCACCCGGGTCAGACCGTGAACGACGCCGGACTTCTCATAGCGGTAGACCCCGCCGAATTCGAAGAGCCGCAGCGGCAGCTCGCGGTAGGACCGCCCGCGCGAGCGGTAGATCAGGTTGTGCATCGGGCAGGACATCGCCTTCAGCTGGTAGTTCGCGCCCTCCAACTCCATCGGCGGGAACATCGTGTCCGCGTAGTACGGCAGGTGGCCGGAGGTGTGGAAGAGCCCGTCCTTGGAAATGTGCGGCGTCCCGACGTACTCGAAGCCCTCCTCGATGTGGCGACGGCGTACGTAGTCCTCCATCTCCCGCTTGATGACCCCGCCCTTGGGGTGGAAGACGGGCAGACCCGAACCCAGCTCCTCGGGGAAGGAGAAGAGGTCGAGCTCGGCGCCGAGCTTGCGGTGGTCGCGCTTCTCCGCCTCGGCGAGCCGGTCGGTGTACGCGCGCAGCTCCTCCTTACTCGGCCACGCGGTGCCGTAGATGCGCTGCAGCTGCGGGTTCTTCTCACTCCCCCGCCAGTACGCCGCCGCCGATCGCATGATCTTGTACGCGTTGCCGATCAGCTTGGTCGACGGCAGGTGCGGCCCACGGCACAGGTCGCCCCAGGCGACCGATCCGTCTCGGCGCACGTTGTCGTAGATGGTCAGCTCGCCCGCGCCGACCTCCGCCTCGGCGCCGTCGGCGGCCTCCGCCGCGCCGCCCTTGAGCCCGATCAGCTCCAGCTTGAACGGCTCGTCGGCGAGCTCCGCCCGGGCCTCGTCATCGGTGACCACGCGACGGGAGAAGGTCTGGCCCTCGTTGACGATGCGCTGCATCGCCTTCTCCAGAGCCTTCAGGTCCTCCGGGGTGAACGGGGTCTCGACGTCGAAGTCGTAGTAGAAGCCGTCGGTGATGGGCGGCCCGATGCCGAGCTTCGCGGCGGGGTTCACCTGCTGGACGGCCTGGGCCAGCACGTGCGCGGTGGAGTGCCGCAGCACGTTGAGCCCGTCGGGCGAGCCGATGTCGACCGGCTCCACCACGGCACCGTCCGGCACCTCGCGGAAGAGGTCGAGCAACTGCCCGTCGACCCGCATCGCCACGATCCGCCGGTCCTCGCCGAACAGATCGGTGCCCGTCGTGCCCTGCTGCACCGATCGCTCGTCTCCGGCGACATGGATGCTGAGCTGGGCAGACACGGGGTGCTCCTCGGACTATGCGCGCCGGCCGGCTGCCGACGACTGCGTCAGCAAGGCTAGTGGGCCGCCGCCGCGCACTTCACCCGCGTTTCCCCCGGCGTCGCGCGACCGGCATGCTGCAGTGATCCCGACCGACCGTGAGGACCCACCTGTGACCGCTCCTGACATCTCCGCCGTACGTCTCGGCGGGTCACCCTCCCTGCCCCTGCTGGTGCTCGGACCGTCGCTCGGCACGAGCGCGCGGGCCCTGTGGTCGCGGTGCGCCGCCCAGCTGGGTGACCGCTTCGAGGTGCTGGCGTGGGACCTGCCCGGCCACGGTTCGAACACCGAAGTGTCCGAACCCTTCTCGATCGCCGACCTGGCGGCCGGTGTGCGCACCCTGGTGGACGACGTACTGACCGACCGCGGCGAGCCGGGCGGTTCCTTCAGTTACGCCGGCGACTCGGTGGGCGGCGCGGTCGGGCTGCAGCTGCTGCTCGACCTGCCGGGGCGGGTGGAGCGCGCGGTGCTGGTGTGCACCGGCGCCGTCATCGGCACGCCCGAGTCATGGCACGAACGGGCCTCGCTGGTGCGCGCCTCAGGCACGGCGACCATGGTCGAACGCGCCACCCGCACCTGGTTCGCACCCGGCTTCCCCCACCTCGAGCCGTCCGTGGCCACCGAATTGCTGCAGTCGTTGCGCGATGCCGACGACGAGGGATACGCCCAGGTCTGCGAGGCGCTGGCCGGTTTCGACGTCCGCCACCGCGTGGCGGACATACGGACACCGGTGGTGGCGGTGGCCGGCTCGGTCGACCCGGCGACCCCGGTCGCGGGTCTGCAGGAGATCGCGTCCGGCGTACGGCGCGGTCGCCTGGTGGTGCTCGACGACGTGGCCCATCTGGCGCCCGCCGAGGTGCCCGACCGGATCGCGCGCATCATCCGCGACGACCCCGAGCCCGCGAGCAGCGTTGCCACGCAAACACGTTCGCCCGGCATGACGGTGCGACGTGAGGTGCTCGGCGACGAGTACGTCGACAGCGCCATCGCCGGAGCGACCGACCTCACGCGCGACTTCCAGGACTTCGTCACCGAGCACGCGTGGGGTGCCGTCTGGACGCGACCGGGCCTGGATCGACGCAGCAGGTCGATCGTGGCGCTCACCGCGTCCGTCGCGGGCGGCCACGAGCGGGAGCTGGCCGTGCACGTGCGCGGCGCCCTCACCAACGGTCTCACTCGCGACGAGTTGAGCGAGGTGCTGCTGCAGACGGCCGTCTACTGCGGCGTGCCGGCTGCCCAGTCGGCGTTCCGGGTCGCTCAGCAGGTGCTGGACGACATCGATCAGGAGTGACGGCGCTCGGAATCCGTTGCACTCGAGGCTGATCGGCCTTCCTGGTCCGAACCGGCCCGCGCGCTCCGGTGCCGCCGTACGATCCGACCGTGGACGACCGGCTCCGACATTTCCCCCGCGAGGACCGGTCGTGGTCGGCGACAGCGGTGCTGTGCGTCGGGGTGGTGTTCTGCGGGTGGCTGGTCGCCACCGCGATCTTCCATTCCTCCGTTGACAGCGTCCTGCGGGGTCTTGCCGGGCTCGTCGTCATCACCGAAGTGGTGCTGGACGAGGCGCAGGGCATCGTGGTCGACCGGGCCGGCGTACACCCGCCTCTGAGACGTGTCCTGCGATGGCAGACGGTGGAGGGTGTGTTTCCCCGGCGACGTGTGGCTCTCGCTGCGGTGCACCGACCGCAACTACCGGCACGCGCGACTGCCCACCCGTTACGCCGCGGACGTGGCACGTGTCGGCCGTAAGCCCCTTCAGACGGGCCCGCCACCCGCTGGAGAACCCCACCTGCACGATCTCCGATCGGGCGAGTAGACATAGCCGGCAACTGTTTCGACCATCGACCTGAAGGACACCCATGGACCTGACCCCCCGCCCCGAGCACAAGTTCTCCTTCGGCCTCTGGACCGTGGGCTGGCCCGGAATCGACCCGTTCGGCATCGCCACCCGCCCGATGCTGGATCCCTGGGAGTACGCCGAGCGGCTGGCCGAGCTGGGCGCCTGGGGCATCACCTTCCACGACAACGACGTCTACGCCTTCGAGGCGACTGACGCGCAGCGTGAGCAAGCGACCACGCGGCTCAAGAAGGCCGCCGACGACGCCGGCCTGGTGATCGAGATGGTCACCACCAACACCTTCACCCACCCGGCGTTCAAGGACGGTGGCCTGACCAGCAACGACCGCTCGGTGCGTCGTTTCGGGCTGCGCAAGATCATCCGGGCCGTGGACATGGCCGCCGAGATGGGCGCGAGCACCTTCGTCATGTGGGGCGGCCGCGAGGGCGCGGAATACGACGGGTCGAAGGACCTCTACGGCGCGTTCGAGCGCTACAAGGAGGGCCTGGACACCGTCGCCGGCTACATCAAGTCGAAGGGCTACGACCTTCGAATCGGGTTGGAGCCCAAGCCGAACGAGCCCCGCGGCGACATCTTCCTGCCGACCGTCGGTCACGCGCTGGCCTTCATCGCCCAGCTCGAGCACGGCGACATCGTCGGCGTGAACCCCGAGACCGGGCACGAGCAGATGGCCAACCTGAACTACACCCACCAGCTCGCCCAGGCGCTCTGGAGCGGCAAGCTCTTCCACATCGACCTCAACGGTCAGCGCGGCCTGAAGTACGACCAGGACCTGGTCTTCGGTCACGGCGACCTGACCTCGGCGTTCTTCACGGTCGACCTACTGGAGAACGGCTTCCCCGGACAGCCGGACGCGCCTCGCTACGACGGTCCGCGCCACTTCGACTACAAGCCGTCGCGCACCGAGCACCTGCTCGGTGTCTGGGAGTCGGCCAAGGCCTGCATGCAGACCTACCTGCTGCTCGCGGAGAAGGCGAAGGCGTTCCGCGCCGACCCGCAGGTGCAGGAGGCCATGGAGTACGCCGGCGTGTCGAACCTGCGCGTGCCGACCATCGCGGCCGACGAGACCCTGGAGCAGTTCCTGGCCGGCGACGACGGCTTCGACCCCGACGAAGCGGGCCGGCGCGACTACGGATTCGTGAAGTTGCAGCAGCTCGCCATTCAGCACCTGGTCGGCTGATCCGACGTGCGGTCGGCGCGGGATCGGCCTGCCCCGCAGGACAGGCTGACGGTGGTCCCGCGCCGACCTCGTCCGTGGGTGCTGATCGCGGTCGGCACGGTGTTCGTCGTCTTCGTGGTGGGTTCGGTCGTGGACGTCATCTCGGACTTCAGGTGGGATTCCCCTCTCAGATTCTTCACCCCCGTCTACCTGGGCGTCTTTGCGTGGATCCACTTCCGGCCGCTGCATGCAGACCGCGACGGCATCACCAGACGCGACACATTCCGCGCGACGCCGTGGTCCCAGGTCGAAGCGCTGATCGAATCCGGCAGGTGGGACCCGACCATCCATGTGCGGATGTCGGGCAAGGATCGCCAGACCGGCTTCCCGGCCGAACACCTCGAGCGCTTGGTCGAGCTCAGCGGCAAGCCGGTGGAACGTCGAGAGTCGTCACAGGCTCCGGCTTAGATCCGTCCCACAACGTAGGTCGATCGCCGCGCCGGGAATGAATCGCGCAGTCCCTAGTTGAACGATGTAACCGACGTCTCACAACAGTCCGAGGAGGACATGTGGCTCCCAAGGTTTGGTTCATCACCGGCGCGTCCAAGGGCTTCGGCCGCGAGTGGGCGATCGCCGCGCTCGAGCGGGGGGACAAGGTCGCCGCCACGGCGCGCAAGACCGACACCCTCGACGACCTCGTGCAGAAGTACGGCGACGCGATCCTGCCGCTGCAACTGGACGTCAACGACCGCGACGCCGACTTCGCCGCGGTGAAGGCTGCGCACGACAACTTCGGCCGTCTCGACGTCGTGGTCAACAACGCCGGTTACGGGCACTTCGGGATGGTCGAAGAGCTCAGCGAGCAGGACCTGCGCGACCAGCTCGAGACCAACCTGTTCGGCGCGGTCTGGGTGACCCAGGCGGCGTTGCCCTACCTGCGCGAGCAGAAGTCCGGGCACATCCTGCAGGTCTCCTCGATCGGCGGCATCAGCGCGTTCCCGATCGTCGGCGCCTACCACGCGTCCAAGTGGGCCCTCGAGGGCATCAGCCAGGCCCTGGCCCAGGAGGTCGCCGAATTCGGCATCCACGTGACACTCATCGAGCCGGGCGGATTCTCCACCGACTGGGCCGGTCCATCGTCGAAGCACTCTGCCGAGCTGAGCGCGTACGACGAGACCCGCACGAAGGTCGTGGAGCAGCGTCAGACGCGCAACGCCGAGCCCGGCGACCCCGCGGCCAGCGCGGCCGCCGTGCTGAAGCTGGTCGACGCCGACGAGCCGCCCCTGCGGGTGTTCTTCGGCAGCGGCCCGATCCGGATCGCCAAGGCGGACTACGAGTCGCGCCTTGCCAACTGGGAGAAGTGGCAGCCGCTCGCCGAGGAGGCGCAGGGCTCCAAGTAACCCTGATCGCACGCGAACAGGCCCTCCCAACGATGCGGTGGGAGGGCCTGTCGCGTCTGTCGATCCGGCTCAGATGCCGCCGGACCCGGGCGTCTGCGGGTTCCCGGTGGACGGCGGGTCGTCCAGCGGGCTCGCCGCTGGATTGAACGGCGCCTCGGGATCCTTCTGCGGTGCGGAGTCGAACGTCGACTTGGTCCCGGCCGTCGTGCCGCCCGCCTGCTTCTGGATGGTCTCCTCGGCCTTATCGCTGGCGGTCTTGATCTTGTCGGCGTACTTGCCCTTGGTCGCGTTGTTGACCGCCCCGCCGACCTTGTCGATGCCACCGCGGATCTTGTCCGGATTCTCGGCGGCGGCCTTCTTGGCCTTCTCGATGTTCTCCTCGGCGGCCTTGGTGGCCTTGTCCAGGGCTTCCTTCGCCTTGTCCATGAAGCTCATGACGTGCTCCTTCGTTCGAGGTCGTCCTTCATCCTGCACCAACGACCGGGTGTCCGGGAACCTCCCCACGGGGGGTCTGCGGATGCGGAGAACGAGCCGTGCGCAGGCGAATAACCGCGCTAGCGTGGAAACGGACCGACCGCCGGATGGGAGCGCCTGTCATGTCACCACGCAAGGGCCCGGGGCCGTCCGTCAAGGACGACGACCTCTACGAGAAGCTGCGCGACGAGGGCAACAGCAAGGAGAAGTCGGCGCGCATCGCGAACGCCGCTGCCAACACCTCGCGATCGAGCGTGGGCCGCAAGGGCGGCTCGCACCCGTCGTACGACGAGTGGACCAAGCACGACCTGTTGCAGCGCGCCCGGGAGATCGGCGTCGAGGGCAGATCGAGGATGTCCAAGGACGAGCTCATCGAGGCTCTGCGCGACCACTGACCTATGAGCCCGACGCAGCGCGAGCGGGTCCGCGACCTGCTGGACCACCACGGCCGCACGTACGCCGACGAGGCCGGGATCACGTTGCGGGACAAGCCTGCCCCGCTCTACCAGCTGCTCACTCTCGTGACGTTGTTCTCCGTGCCCATCTCCGCCGGGGTCGCTGTCGCCGCGGCGCGTGAACTCTTCGCGGCCGGCTGGCGCACCCCGGAACACCTGCTGGGCTCGACGTGGCAGCAGCGTGTCGACGCGCTCGGCCGCGGCCACTACCGCCGCTACGACGAGAGCACCGCCACCGCTCTGCAGGAGTCCGCAGAACACCTGCGCGCCGCGTGGGGCGGGGACCTGCGCAGGGTGCGCGACGACGCCGAGGGCGACGCGGACGGCATCCAGGAACGCATCGCACGCTTCCCCCGCATCGGCCCGACCGGTGCCGCCATCTTCTGCCGCGAGGTGCAGCAGGTCTGGCCGTCGGTGCGGCCGTTCTTCGATCAGCGAGCCGTCGACGGCGCACGCGATGCGGGGCTCCCGACCGACGTCGGTCGGCTGGCCGCCCTGGTCCACGACGACGACCTCGCGCGGTTCGCGGCGGCTCTCGTACGCCGTGAACTCACCTGACCTGCGGCGTCCTCCCAGACGCCTCTGGCATAAAGGAGCACATGGAACGTCGATCCCTCCTCACCGCGCTGGCCGCGGGAGTCGCCGCCGCCCTGGCCGGATGCAGCAGCGCCAAGCGGTCCGCCACGACCACCGCGCCGCACTCGTCCCCGAACAGCACGGCCACCAAGGCCCCTGCCAGCACCCGGGTGTTCCACGCCCCGCACGGCATCGTGAAGGCACCCGTCCCCCGCGGCACGCTCTACATGCTGCCCGGCACCGGTAACAACGTCGCCCTGACCGTCGACGACGGCACCGACCCGCGCGTCGTGGCCGGATACGCGAAGTTGGCGAAGGACACCGGCCTGCGCCTGACGTTCTTCTGCAACGGGGTCAATCCCAGCTGGACCGAATCGGCGTCGGCGCTGCGGCCGCTGCTCGAGGAGGGCCAGATCTTCATGGCCAACCACACCTGGTCCCATCCGAGTCTGCTCAGCCTGAGCAGCGCGGAACTCACCGATCAGGTACGGCGCAACGAGACCTTCCTGAAGAACACGTACGGCGTGCTCGGTCGCCCCTTCCTGCGACCGCCGTTCGGCTATCGCAACGCACGCGTCGACGCGCAGCTCGCCGATCTCGGCTACCCCGCGGTCACCATGTGGTATGGCAGCCTTGCCGACTCCACCGTATTGAACCCGAAGCGGATCGTGGTGCACGCCGAGGAGTCGCTCAAGGCCGGTCACCTGGTCATCGGGCACGCCAACCACGACCCCGTGCTCAAGGTCTACGACCAGATCGTGCACATCATCACCTCGCGGCATCTGCAACCGGTCCATCTGGGCGACGTCTACCAGGTGTGAGCGTCTGGGAGTGACCATGGCCGATGGGGCAGACTGGCCGGAGTCCACGACCGCACGCCCGAGGGAGCCCCATGCCGGAACAAGGTGACACCCGTGTCGCTGTCTATCTCGACTTCGACAACATCGTCATCTCCCGGTACGACCAGGTGCACGGACGGCAGCGCTTCTCCAAGGACAAGGTGCGCACCGCCGACCGAGCGACCGACACCGAGATCATGGACAAGCTGGCCCAGGCCACGGTCGACGTCGGCGCGATCATCGACTTCGCGTCGTCGTTCGGCACGCTGGTGCTGACCCGGGCGTACGCCGACTGGTCGGCCGACGTGAACGCCGACTACCGCGGCCAGCTCGTCGGGCGCGCCGTCGACCTCGTGCAGCTCTTCCCCGCCGCGGCGTACGGCAAGAACGGCGCGGACATCCGCCTCGCGGTCGACGCGGTCGAGGACATGTTCCGGCTGCCCGACCTCACGCACGTCGTTCTCGTGGCTGGCGATTCGGACTACATCGCGCTCGCCCAGCGGTGCAAGCGGCTCGGCCGGTACGTCGTGGGCGTCGGCGTCGCCGGATCGACGAGCCGGTCGCTCGCGGCGGCCTGCGACGAACTCGTCACGTACGACGCGCTGCCCGGCGTCGAGCCGATCCCCGCGCCGGAGCCCGAGCCGGAGGCACCCGCGACGACCGACGTGGTCGCCGACGAGAGTGCCGAAGCGGGGACCGAGCCGGCCCCGACCAAACGCAAGCGGGCGACGCGTAAGCAGACCAAGAAGGACGAGGACGACCCGCAGATCGCCGCGACGCGCCTGCTGGAGCGTGCGCTGCGCCTCGGCCACGAGAAGAACGACGACGAGTGGCTGCACAGCTCGGCGGTCAAGAGCCAGATGAAGCGGATGGACCCCTCGTTCAGCGAGAAGGCCCTGGGCTACAAGTCGTTCTCCGGCTTCGTGATGTCACGCGACGACGTCGCGGAACTGGACGACAGCTCCCCCGCGCGCCAGATCCGCGCCCGCAACCGCGACTGAGATCCTGCCGGGTCGCTACAGCCGGGCCCGCTGCAGCCGCGCCTCCCAGCGCGGTTTCCACGGCTCGCACTCCTCGCCGCGCAGGTGCGCCGCGAGGTCGTCGAGATGCACGCCCCAGCCCGCTTCGTGGAAGGGCGCCCGGTCCAGATCGAAACCGCCCTCCTCGACGACGAGGCGGGTGCCGCCGGCCTCGGGCGTCAGCGTCGCCTCGATGGTGGTGGCCTCGTCGTCGCCCTCCGCGAACTCGACGACCAGCCGGCGCGGTGGCTCACAGGCAGTGATCCGCGCCGGATCCTGGGCCCCGCTGGTGAAGGCGGTGGTGATCTCACCGCCCACCCGCAGGTCGCCCGTCACGGTGACGAGCCACTGCGCCAGACGCGCCGGGTCGGTGACGGCCTCCCAGAGGTCCTGCGGGTCCGTCGCGTAGAGGTCGTCGACGTGGACGACTCCGCGCCCGTCGACCTGCTTCACGTAGGTGTGCTGCTCGGTACGGATCATGTCCTGTCCTCTCGGTGCGATCGCCCGCGGGCGACCTCGGTGTGCAGGGCATCCAGTCGCCGGCTCCACAGGTCGCGGTACGGCGTAAGCCAGCCGTCCAGCTCGGTGAGGCCCTGCGGGCGCAGCGAGTAGATCCGGCGTTGCCCCTCGGCGTGGACGTCGACCAGGCCCGCCTCCCGCAGCACACGTAGGTGCCGTGACACTCCCGGTCGGGCCACCGGCAGCAGGTCGGCGATCTCACCGGCCGTCAGATCCTGATCGCGCAGCGAATCCAGGATCACCCGACGTCCGGGGTCCCCGATCGCTGCCAGCATCGCGTCCATGACATCGAATGTACCCGATCAGTTACATAACGCAAGTGTTACGAATTGCTCGATCGTCACCGCGCGGACCGCACGGGGTCCTGCACCGGCGCCCCGTTGATGTGCCATGTCAGCAGATCCGGCTGACGTAACCGGACTGTCCCTTCGCCACCACGTCGCGGTCCCGCAGGAGCAGCGACACCCGCCCGCGACGCGCCGCGCAGGCCTGCGCGAATTGATCTGCCGAGTATTCGATCTCGATGACCTTCGTGCCGTACGCGCTCGTATAGGCGTCGCACTCGTCGTACTCCTGACACTCCTCGGCGACCGCGAAGTCATATCCCGATCCGCGCAGCCGGGTCGCCAGCTCGGCGGCGTTCTTCTGTCCGATGAGCAGCGTGTCCCGGTGGGCGATGCCCGCGAGCAGTGCAGCGAACGCGACGGCGTCGGCCTGCGTGAGGTGCCCCTGCGAGCGGGTGTAGGAATCGAGGTTGTCCGGTTCGACGGCGTCGTACCCGCTGTGCGCGCACCCGGCGAACCAGCCACCGACAACGGCCGCGATCGCCAGGCGCTTGGCGGGCGTGGCGATGTCCAGCAGCGCTTCGTTCCAGTCGCGGTCGATGATCAGCCGGCCGCTGGCATCGCGCAGCAGCAGGTTCGGGTGTGTGTGCTGCCACCACGCCAGATCACCCGGCTGCGCCTGGTAGGCGTTGACGTAGCAGACGTTGTAGCGACCCGGCGCCGGCGCTGAGGTGCGGTCCCGGTCGACGATGCGCACACCGGAAGCAGGCGGGTAGGAGCCGCCGATCTGGTAGTCGAAGACACCTGCCGCCGGAAAAGCCTTGGCAGCTGCGGAATTCCGTGTCGGCGTGCCGCTGGTCGGGGCGGCAGTGCCCTTCGTGCCGAGTGCGTCCGACGCTGCGCTACCGCACCCGGTCAGTGCAAGAGCGGCCGCGACCAGCAGCGCACCCGTCCGTCGTCGTGCCACCGCACCATCATCACGTAGTTGGCCCCGGCGACGGGCGGGTCGACGGGAGCGGAAGAGCGCGGCGGGCGTCGTACGGGAGCGCGAACTGCGTGCGTACCCCTCGGGAGAAGAGCACCGAGTCCGGCGTTCGGGTGCTGACTCCGGGCAGACCGCCGTGGGCCACCAGCGAGTCCTGCAGGTGCAGCAGCTCGGCGTTGCGCAGCGGCCACGTCCGGTGCTCGTTCGGGACATAGAGGGTCCGGCCGAACGCTCTGGTGTGCAATCCCCAGCGAGCAGTGAGGAACTCGGCCAACGGGTCGGGCTCGGTCAACGCGTCTCCAGGGCGTACTACGACGGTCGTGACCGCGCTGCGCGGCGCCGGCCACCGCCGTTGCGAGGTGTAGGTGATCACTCCCCCGGTCTCGGCGACGCGCATCCGCGCCCACGTGTAGGGCAGCGCGAACGCAGCCCGGGCCCCGAGGACGACAGCCAGTCGGGACGCCTCCAGGGTGCGGAAGACGATGCCCCGTCGCCCCTGCGCATCGACCGAGTAGAGGCGCACGTTCGTCTCCGCGAACGTCCCGAGCCACGGCACCGCGCCACCTCGCCCGACGCCCGCATCGACCATCCGGAACGGAATGAGTCCCACCCAGCTGGTGCCGTCGTGCACGTCCGGACGCGTTCCAGGCGGCAGCAGTGGCTGGACGACCGAGGGTTCGACGCGCCAGTGCAGGAACGTCAGGTCGCACCAGTCCTGACTCATCATCTGCAGCCCGGTCAGGGCCGGGGCCGTCGCGCTCACCGCCTGCACCGTCATGCGGCCACTGTGCCCCCTTCCTCATCGCCGCGACACCGCCGCCCCGGACGCGCGCGCAACAATCGAGGCATGGACCTTCGACGAGTGCTCTTCGCCGCCGCACCTCCCGTCGCCGCCGCCGTGATCGGCGGACTCGGATCCCGTGAGGCGCCCACGACCTACGCACGGCTGGACAAACCGTCCTGGGCTCCGCCGGCGCAGGCCTTCGGCCCGGCCTGGTCGGTGCTCTACGCCACGATCGGTGCGGCCGGATGGCGGATGTACCCGCGCGTCTCTCGCACGACCCGCCTGCTGCACCTGGCCCAGCTCACGGCGAACGGCGCGTGGCCGGTGGTCTTCTTCGGTGTCCAGGACAAGCGGGCCTCCCTGGCGGTGATCGCCACCCTGGACGCGCTCGTGGCCGCCGAGCTGTGGTCGTTGCGCCGGACCGATCCGGAGTCCGCTGCGATCCTGGTGCCGTACGCCGCGTGGATCTCCTTCGCGACCGCCCTCAACGCCGCCGTCAGCGACCCGGGAGCCTGACGCCAGGATCACCGCGCGGCACGGACACCCGCCCCGGAGTCGAACGACTCAGAGGTTGGTCTCGTCGGTAGGGATGCTGGTGGGCAGGGCGGCGGCTGGTTGATCGTCGCTGTCGCCGACCGACGGGCAGTCGATCCCGATCGTGTAACTGGCCATGCTGATCGACCCGGCGGTGTGCCCCTCGACCAGAGAGCTCACCTGCTCGCCGCTGTCGGCGGCCAGGCCGGCGAAGTAGAGCAGGGGAAGGAAGTGGTCGGGGGTCGGGACGGCCAGTCGGTAGTCCCGATCGGCGTCCAGCCCGGTGACGTCGATCGGGCGGTCCAGCAGGATCTCGCGGGCGCGTACGTCGAAGCGGGTGGCCCAGTCGTACGCGCTGTCGGGGCGGGAGAAGTCGACCGCGCCGAGGTTGTGCACGATGTTGCCGCTGCCGACCACGAGGACGCCCTCACGCCGTAGAGACGCGAGCTTCTGTCCGAGCTCCAGGTGGTAGTCGATCCCCTTGTCGGCGTTGATCGACAACTGCACCACCGGGATGCTGGCGTCGGGGAACGCATGCACCAGCACCGACCAGGTGCCGTGGTCGATGCCCCAGCTGTCGACGTCGCAGCCGACCCACATCGGCTTCGCGACCTCCGCGACCTGGTCGGAGAGCTCCGGCAGCCCTGGCGCCGGGTACTCCACGTCGAAGAGCTCCTGCGGGAAGCCGTAGAAGTCGTGGATGGTGCGCGGGCGCAGCATCGCGGTGACAGCGGTGGCATTGATGTACCAGTGCGCGGAGACGACCAGGATCGCCCGCGGCCGGGGCACGGCCGCGCCGAAGGCACGCCACGCCTGGGTGTAGCGGTTGAGCTCGAGCGCGTTCATCGGGTTGCCGTGACCGATGAACGCCGCAGGCATCATCGGTCGGGTATCGCTGGTCGCCGTCATCGTGTCCCCTCACCGCGCGCGTGGTGCGCTGACGCTACCGCTTTCGCACGGATCGGCGCCGCGCCGGCGGAGTCGACGCGCCCGGCGGGGCACTCGCCGTCAGAACGGGTACTGCGGGATCCGGCTCTGCATCGTCACCCACTGCGTTTCGGTGAATGCCTCGATGTTGGCCTCCACCCCGCCGAAGCGCGCACCCGTGCCCGACGCCGCCGTCCCGCCGAACGGCGCCACGGCCTCGTCGTCGACCGTCTGGTCGTTGATGTGCACGATCCCGGTCGGCACCCGGTCGGCGAGGGCAAGGCCGCGCATGACGTCCTGGGTGAGGATGCCGAGCGACAGGCCGTACTCCGTGCGGCTCGCCAGCTCCACCGCCTCCTCGACGCTGGAGAACTTCGCCACCGGCGCGACCGGGCCGAAGACCTCCTCGTTGAACGCCGGATGGTCCACCGAGCAGTCGGCGATCACCGTCGGACGGTAGAAGAGGTCCTCATAGGTACCGCCTTCCACCAGTCGCGCGCCGGCCTGCGTGGATCGGGTGACCAGGTCGTGCACGTGGTCGCGCTGACGCACGTCGATGATCGGGCCGAGCGGGGCATCCGTGGCGGCCGGGTCGGCCACCTGAATTCCGGCTGCGCTGTGGGCGAGCCGTTCCACGTACTCGTCGTAGATCGCCTCGTGCACGATGTGGCGACCGGTGGTCATGCAGATCTGTCCCTGGTGCAGGAACGACCCCCACGCGCCGGCCGCGACGGCGGCGGGCACGTCCACGTCGTCCATCACGATCAGGGCGTTGTTGCCGCCCAGCTCCAGGTGCGCCCGCTTGAGCAGCCGGCCGGCCGCCTCGCCGACCTTGCGTCCCGCAGCGGTCGAACCGGTGAACGAGATGATCCGCACGCCGGGGTGCTCCACCAGGGCGCTGCCGACGTCCGCGGCACCCGGCAGGACATGCACGAGGCCGTCGGGCAGACCGGCTTCGGCGAGGATGGCGGCCAGGAAGAGACCGCCGGAGACGGCGGTGCGCGGGTCGGGTTTGAGGATCACCGCGTTGCCGGTCGCCAGCGCGGGCGCCACGGACCTGCTGGACAGGATCTGCGGGAAGTTGAACGGCGAGATGACGCCGACGACGCCGGCCGGCACCCGCCGCGCCATCGACAGGCGTGGGGCCCTGGTGCGCAGCAGCTGCCCGTACGGCGCCTCGACGGTCGCCGCACCGGTCCAGTACTCCGCGGCGACCAGCGAGGCCTCGAAGCCGGCCTTGCCCTTGCCCGAACCAGCCTCTCGCACAAGCCAGTCGGACAACTCACCGGCGTGCTCCTCGATGAGTGTGGCCGCCCGCCGCAGCGCGGCAGCACGCTGGTCGTACGGCAGCGCGGCCCACTCCTTCTGCGCCTTCGTCGCTGCCGTCACGGCGTCGTCGACGTCCCGAGCGGTGGCGACGCCCACACTGCCGATGACCTGCCCGGTCGCCGGCTCGCGGACGTCGGCGGTCCCGCCCGCCCCGGCGCGCCATCCGCCGCTGTGGATCTTCCCAGCCCAATCGCCTGCGTCGAAGAACGGCATGGAGCACCTTCCGTAGGGCGGATATCCGGTCGCCGAAGGGCATGTGCCGGCGGCACCTTCGGATACTAGGGCTGCACGGTGGGTCGCACGAGGATCTCGTTCAAGCTGACGGACTTCGGGCGGGTGACGGCGAAAGCGATGATCTCCGCGATGTCCTCCGGCGTGATCGCCATCTGCTCGTACATCTTCTCGGCGCCGCGCTTGGTCTCCTCATGCGTGATGTGGTCGGTCAGTTCGGTCGCGACGGCGCCCGGCTCGATGACGATGACCCGCACGTCCGGCTGCAGCTCCTGGCGCAGCGCCTCGGACCAGCCGTTCAGACCCCACTTGGTCGCGGCGTACACACCGTTGCCCGGTCGGGCCGTACGTCCGGCGACCGACGAGAGGTTCACCAGGTCGCCTCCGCCGCCGGCTCGCAGCAGGGGCAGGAACACCTCGGTGGCGGTGATCGCGCCGAGCAGATTGACATCGAGCATCTGCTTGTAATCGTCCTTGCGCTCGGCGTCGAACGGCCCGAGCAGCATCACGCCGGCGTTGTTGAGCAGGACGTCGACGCGACCGAGCTCCTTCTCGACGCGCCCGGCGGCCGCCACCAGCGTGTCCCGGTCGGTGACATCGGCCGCGATCGCGATACTGCCGTTGTCCAGCTCCCCCGCGAGCGCCTCGATGCGTTCGGCCCGGCGCGCGATCAGAGCCACCGTGTAGCCCGCGGCGGCCAGCGCTCGGGCCGTCGAGGCGCCGATGCCCGAGGATGCCCCGGTGATGACGGCGACCTTGTCCGTGTCCTTCGATGTGGGCATCTGTTGCTCCTTGGGTCGTGTGATCGCGGCCGACGCCTGCCGGACCGTCGATCGACCGTAGCCCTGATCGAACGGACGGGAAGTCTTCGCCGGGTCGGTCCGGGCCGCGGGAAGGACAGCTCCGTCGGCCTGGTCCTCGCCCGTCGCACGGTCCCGCAACCTGCGTCACGGATTCCTCGGATCGCCATTGACGGGCTGCGAGAAGCGGGAGTAGAAGAGGGACGTTCGTCTGTTCGTGCCGGCCCGAACAGACGACCTCGAGGCGCTGTCTCGCCAACCGGCAGTCTCGCCAGGGGTGCTGACCCCGGGCTCACGTCACATATTCGTCCTGCCCAGGGAAGAGCCCATGAAAAATCTCAGCGAGGCGTCGCCACGCCGTGCCTGGCGACTGACCGTATTCATCTCATGCGTCCTGCTGCTGTTCGCCTCCGGTGGGGTCTGGGGCGGCGCGAGTGCCGCACCGGCGGCCCGACCGTCCGCCACACCGCAGGCCGCCGTACGAAGTGCGGTGCGGCTGGTCGCGACGACCACGCCCGGCCGACTCCGTGCCGCGGCGAAGGGCCAGGCCGCGAAGGTCCGCGTCGCGCCCCTGCTGCGGCCGCATCGTCCGTCCCTGTCGACTGAACAGCGGGCCACCGCGCCGCGGACCACGCCGCGTACCGTCGGACACGCCCGGCAACAGCTCCAGGGCGCCCTCTCGCCGACCGTCGAGTTCGACGGAGTCGACGCGATCCAGAGCAAGGCGGTCGCCGGGTACGACGTCGAGCCGCCGGACGAGGGCCTGGGCGCCGGCAACGGGTATGTAGCCAATTTCGTCAACGTGGCCGGTGCGATCTACCGCACCGACGGCAGCACCGTGACCGCTCCGTTCTTCCTGAACACCTTCTTCGACGAACCCGCCACGGCCAACCTCACCGACACACGGGTCTACTACGACGCGCCCAGCCGCACCTGGTTCGCCACGATGCTGGAGTACGGGCTGACCAGCGACGGCTCTGCCGTCACCGAGTCGCATGTCGACCTCGCCGTGAGCAGCACCGCCAACCCGGCGGGTGCGTGGCACATCTACCGGGTCTCCACGACCGACCTCGACCACGCGGGATGCCCGTGTCTCGCGGACTACCCGATCATGGGCGTCAGCCGGTCGAACGTGTACCTGTCCACCAACGAATTCACCTCCAACGAACAGGCATTCAACGGCGCGCAGCTGTATGTGCTGTCCAAGTCGCAGCTGGTCGCCGGCCGCGCCACCGTCAACACCGTCAACTTCCAGAACCTGGCCGCCGGCGGTGCCCCCGGGTACCACGTCCAGCCGGCCAACACGGTCGCGAACGCACCCGCCGAGTTCATGCTCAGCTCGCTCGACCCCAACAGCACCTTCGACAACCGGTTGGCCGTCTGGGCCGTCACCAACGAATCCTCGGTGACCACTGGACACGGGATGCCGTCCCTCAGCGTGCGGGTCATCGGGTCGGAGGCGTACGGCTTCCCGCCGAACGCGCAGACACCCCCAGGGTTCTGTAACGGAAAAGCCTGCGACGCAGGCCTTCCCACCACCGGCGTCCTGCAGACCGACTTCGATGCCATGCAGGAGACCCAGTACATCAACGGTCGACTCGTCGGAGCCCTGAACACCGGTGTCACCGTCGCCGGCGACACGGCGGCACGATCGGGCGTCGCCTGGTTCGTCATCAAGCCGACCGTGAACGGCGCGAGCGTCGGAACCGGCACCCGCGTGACCCGCCAGGGGTACGTGTCCACCAGCGGCGAGTACCTGCTCTACCCCCACCTGAACCGGACCTCGAGCGGCGCCATGGCGCTGGTCTTCGGGCTGGGTGGACCGGGTACGTACCCGTCCGCGGCGTATGCGACGGCGCGCGCCGGCCGTGACTTCGGGCCGATCCAGGTCGCCGCCGCCGGCACCGGACCCGACAACGGGTTCTCCGGCACCGCGAAGTTCGGCGGTGCGGGCCGATGGGGCGACTACTCCAACGGGGAGATCATCCCGGGGACCAACCGCGTCTGGTTGGCCACCCAGTACATCCCCAACACCGGTGACGGGAACGCCAACTGGGGCAACGCCATCTTCGAGCTACGCCTGCCCTGACCCTGGTTTGATCTGACGGGACACCACTGAGCTGGCGGCCCACACCAGCTCAGTGGTCGCCGTCTCAGGAGTGCATCATCGGCGCGTAGGAGATGCCGACGATCAGGCCCTCGCTCGACTGTAGACGGGCGACCGTCTGTCCCCACGGCTCGGTGCGAGCGTCGTGCAGCAGCGTGAAGCCCTTCGTCGTCAACTCCTGCGCCGCGACCTGTACACCGTCGGTGTCCGCGACCTCGAACTCCACGCTCGCCTGCGGCACCGGCCGGTCCGCGGGCCAGTCCGGCACCCCGAAGCAGGCCCGCGCGGCCTGCTCCAGCGGCCACACACCGAAGGACTTGGATCCATCGATCGCCTCACTGTGCAGGTAACCGTCACCCTCGGCGGCCAGCGGCAGGCCGAGCGCGTCGACGTACAACTCCCGGCTGCGTTGCGAGTCCGGGGTGATCACCGCGAACGAGGTGATGAACTGCAGTTCCACGACGCGTCCTCTCGTCGATCTTCCCGTCAGTCGTGCCCGGCGCCCGGGTCGGGCAGTACGTCGCGCCAGGAGTGCTTCGGGTCGTAGCCCAGTAGGTCTCGCGCCTTGTCGATCGCATAGAACGTCTCGTCGCGGCCCATCTCCCGATGCACCCGTACCCCGTCGTAGAAGCGCTCCCGGATCTCTCGCGTCGTCGCGGCCACCGACATGTCGGCGTTGGCGACGTTGAAGACCTCGTAGCCCAGCCCGTCGGTCTCCAGGCAGCGTTGCACCATCTGCCCCAGATCGCGAGTGTCGATGTAGGCGAACACGTTCCGGCGCCGCAGCGAGGGGTCGGTGAGGAACGGCGGGAACAGCTCGGCGTATTCGTGCGGCTCGATGACGTTGTTGATCCGCAGCCCGTAGATGTCCGTGCCGGTGCGTGCCTGGAAGGAGCGGGCCGTCACCTCTCCGGCGACCTTCGACATGGCGTAGGCGTCCTCGGGCACCGTGGGGTGCTCCTCGTCGACGGGCACGTAGAGCGGGCGCCGCTCGCCCTGTGCGAAGCAGATCCCGTATGTCGTCTCGGAGGACGCGAAGATGATCTTGCGCACGCCGAGTCGGGTCGCGGCCTCGAGCAAGTTGTAGGTGCTCAGCACGTTCGTCGCGTACGTCGCGGCGTCCGGCCGTAGCAGGATCCGAGGGACGGCCGCGAAGTGCACGACCGCGTCGTACTCGGGCTTCTCGGCTAGGTCCAGGTCGTCCATGGTCGGTATCCCGGCGAGGGCGGAGTAGGTCTCCCCCGCGTCCGTGAGATCCACCCGCAGATCGGTGACCCCCGCGTGTCCGAGGGGCACGAGGTCGGCGTTGGTGACCTGGTGACCCTGTGCGGCCAGATACGGCGCGACATGCTTGCCGGCCTTGCCGCTGCCACCGGTGAAGAAGATTCGCATGACTGTTTCTTACCCTGCTCGCTCGCGTCTGATGCCGTCGAGGTCGTCAGACCCTCCTGCGGCGCCTGGCGGCGGGCCCAGAGAGCGCGTCAGGATCCGAGCCCCGCACCGGAGCGGCGTTCGTGGTCCAGGTGCCGCAGGACGGCCGCGACCCGACGATCGGTCTGCTCCGCGGGTGCCAGGTCCAGCTTGGCGAAGATGCTGCGGATGTGTTTGTGGACCGCCCCTTCGGTCACCACGAGCCGGTCGGCGATCGCGGCGTTGCCCAATCCCTCGGCCATCAGGGCCAACACCTCCGTCTCCCGCGGCGTGAGCCGGTCCAGTCCGGCGTCCGGCCGCGTCGTGGTGAGCAGTTGCGCCACCACCTCGGGGTCGATGGCCGTGCCTCCCTCCGCGACCCGGTGAAGGGCGTCGAGGAAGCTCTCCACTCGCCCGACGCGTTCCTTCAGCAGATAGCCCAGTCCTGCCGCACCCGCGACCATCAGATCGGTGGCGAAGGCCTGCTCCACATAGGCCGACAGCACCAGGACACCGAGACCGGGCTGGCGCCGTCGGGCCTCGACCGCGGCGACGATGCCCTCGTCGGTGTGGGTGGGCGGCATCCGCACGTCGACCAGCGCGACGTCCGGGCGGTGGATCTCGACGGCGTCGAGGAACGACGGTGCGTCCTGCGCCGTGGCGACGACGTCCAGCGACTCCGCGCGCAAGAGGGCCGCCAGTCCTTCGCGCAGCAACGAGTCGTCCTCGGCGATCACGATCCGCACGGCAGATCCACCTCCAGTCGGGTCGGCCCGCCGCGCGGGCTCCGGATACTCATGGTGCCGTCCAATGCTTCGGCGCGGCGCCGGATACCCAGCAGACCGGACCCGTTCCGATCGCTGGCGCCACCGGAACCGTCATCCTGGATAGCAACATGTAGATGCTCACTGTCACTTCGCACTGTGACGACGATCGTTTTCGCTCCGCTGTGCCGTGCGGCGTTCGTGAGGGCCTCGGCCACCGCGAAGTACGCCGTCGCCTCGGTCGCCGCAGCGCACCGGGCGCGAAGGTCGACCTCCAGACGACACGGGATCGGGCTGGCTGCGGCGAGACCGTCGAGCGCTCCGCCCAGACCGCGGTCGGTCAGCACCGGCGGGAGGATGGCGCGCGCGACCGATCTCAGCTCGGCCAACGCGGCCTCGGTCGCGGTCTGCGCCCGGTCGACGGCCTCGAGTGCCGTCGCCGGGTCGCGCAGGACGGCCTGCCGGACACCGCCGAGCAGCACGTTGACGGCGACCAGCCGGTTCTGGGCGCCGTCGTGCAGCGCGCGCTCGATGCGGCGCAGCTCGATGGCGTGCGCATCGAGCGCTGCCGCGCGGGTCGCGGTGAGCTCGGCGATGCGCAGGGACATGTCGCCCTCGTCCGGTGGCGGAAGCAGCAGCCGACCGGCGACGGCCTGCAGCCACGTGAGGGCCGGAGTGACCAGCAGCACGGCCGCGACGAGCGCGACACCCAGTGCGGTCACCGCCCACGCGTGGGACGGATCGTCCAGCGCCCAGTGCACCGCGGCGTCCTGTCGCGGGATCGACTGTCCTGCCATCAGATTGCGCCAGAGTGGGAAGCCGAGTGCGCCGACGGCCGCGAGAGGCAGCATCAGTCCGATGATGCCGAGCGCCACGTCTACCGTGCCGTGCACGACGAGCCAGGCCAGCTCGCGCCGGGCGGTGGGATCGACCAGGTGGTCTCGCGGAGCCGGCACAGGCGCGGCGGGCGACTCGATCGCGTCGCCCCACCGGGTGAGACGGACGCGCTCGCGATCCGCCAGCGGCCGCACGGCGCGCAGGCAGGTCGGCAGCACCAGGAATCCGATCCCCACCACGCAGAGGATCCAACTGGCGGCCAGTAACGCAAGCAGCACCATCCCCAGCAGGGCGCTGCCCAGTCCGCCCGTCAGCTGCCGGAACGAGGTCGGCGCGAGCCGGAGCGGATTCGTCGAGCTCCGGCGGAGCGCTTGCCCGCCGGGTGCTTCTGCACCCGGTGTGCTGCCGAGGCCGTCCGCTGCGTCCAACGTCCTCACCCTCCGTGACGTGCGGGGCGGCGCCTCGCAGAGCCTCATCGTTCCAGGAGTGCGCGCCGGAAGCAGTACAGCCTGCTGCACCATCCAGACACCCGTACGCGGGATCGCGCCCGGTGCGCGGTCTGCGGAAACGTCGTGGCCATCGACCGATTCGACCAAGGAGCGATCATGACCGACGACCACGACCCGACCACGCCCCACGACCCTGCCACGGAGGACACCCGTCGCACGCCCCGTTGGATGCGCAGCCGGAAGACCGCTGTCGCTGGAATCACCGCCGTCGTACTGGCGGGAGGTTGGGCGGTGTCGAGCACACCCGGAGCTCAGGCCGCATACGAACAGGCCGATGCCGTCAACCATCAGCTGGACCGGACGAGCGCGAACCTGGACCGGTTGACCGCCGACCACCACGCAGGAGGTGCTCCCAGGAACACCGCACCGAAGGACGCGGCGTTCCAGCGCTCGCTGAACGCACTGGTCACGAAGGACGGGATTCCGGGTGTCGAGGCGTTCGTGCGGCAGTCCGACGGGAAGGTGCGCAGCTACACGGCCGGTGTGGGCAACCTGAACACCCGGACGCCCGTCCCCGCGGACGGCGAGGTGCGGATCGCGTCCAACACCAAGACCTTCACGGCGACGGCCGTCCTGCAGTTGGTCGGAGAGGGTCGGATCGGCCTGGACAAGCCGATCGAGACCTACCTGCCGGGCCTCGTACGCGGGAAGGGAATCGACGGGCGCCACATCACCGTGCGCAACCTGCTGCAGCAGACCTCGGGCCTGCCCGACTACGACACCCTCGTGGCGTCCAAGGGCCTGCTCGCGGTGCAGCACACCTATTTCGAACCGCGCCAGGCGCTGGACGCGGCACTCACCGCTCCAGCGGAGTTCAAGCCGGGGACCAGCTGGGCCTACAGCAACACGAACTACGTGCTGGCCGGACTGATCGTGCAACGGGTGACCGGTCGTCCGATCGGGGAGGTCATCACCCAGCGGGTCATCGACCGCCTCGGGCTGCGCCACACGTACTGGCCGAACACGGGGGTGCAGACCATCCGTGGACGGCACGCGCAGGCGTACTTCAGGGCCAAGCCGGGTGCGAACCCGGTCAACGTGACCGAGTTGGATCCGTCCCTCGGGTGGGCCGCGGGGCAGCTGATCTCCACGCCGAGTGACCTGTCCACGTTCAATCGCGCGCTGCTCGACGGCAAGCTGCTCGCGCCCGCACAGCAGCAGCAATTGCTGACCACCGTCGCCGCGCCCGGCTTCGAACCGGAGAAGGGCTGGTCCTACGGGCTCGGCTTCGCCAAGCGCACGCTGTCGTGCGGGGTGCAGGCATGGGGCCACGGTGGCGACATCACCGGGTTCGAGACCCGCAACCTGACCACTCGGGACGGGCGCAGCGTCGTGATCGCGACGACCGCGCTGCCGACCAAGATCGAGGGACTGGTGCACGTGAACGCGGCGGTGCAGCAGGGCATCTGCGATATGGCCTGATCCGGGCTCCTGTCACCGATGGCAGCGTGGGCGACGTCTTCTCGTCGTCCGCGCTGCCGACGCGCGACCGCCTGGCTGATCCGGACGTTGATGGTGCTCGCACCAGATCCGACCGCCTCCTAGTCACCGCCGAAGATCTCGCGGACTTCTTTGAGTGCGTAGTAGACCAGGACGTATCCGGCCACCGGATCCGCCCACCACCACCCCGCCAAGAGATTGAGCAGCAACCCGAGAAGCACGGCGGCCGCAAGCAGGCCGTCGATGAACGTGACGCGACCCTCGGTCGCCAACACAGGGTTGTCCAGAGCAGCGCCGGTGCGGGCCTTGCCCGCTGCGAGGACGAACATGACCGCCGCGGTCACGGCCGTCCACACGATGCCCAGCGGTGAGTGGCGTGGGTGATACCCGATGGCCAGCACCCAGGTGGACTGCACCAAGAGGTAGAGCGCCAGTGCGCCGAACGCACCGCCGATGAGGCGCAGCGCGAAACGCCGACGCTTTTCGCCGCTGCCGGCCAGTTCCCAGATCACGACGGTCGATGCGCCGATCTCGATGACCGAGTCCAGTCCGAAACCCGCCAGAGCCACCGATCTCGCGGCGACCGCCGCAGCCGCGAGCACCACGATGCCGACGACGTTCCAGGCCAGCGTCACGTACTCCAGCCGGAAGCCTCGACGTAGGAGCACCGCCCGCGCGGAGGCATCGACAGCAGTCACAGCCGAAGTATCGCCGCCGAAGGTTGAGGTCAGCTTCCGGGCGGCACCGGTGGGTCCGTGCTTCGTTCGGTGCCGACACATCCGCCGGGCCGGGTGGGCATCAGTCCGGGGGTGAGGTCCCAGGTGACACCGGTCGTGGTGACCTGAGCGGTGAGCAGGTCGCGGTGCACGATGGTGTGGTGGCGGGCGCACAGCAGCGCTGCGTTGGTCAGTGTTGTCTCGCCGCCGGCCCACCAGGGCCGCACATGATGTGCATCGCACCAGTCCGGTGGGCGGTCGCAGCCGGGGAAGGTGCAGTGCTGGTCTCGGTGAATGATCGCGGTGCGTAAGCCCCCGGTGAACAGGCGTTTGGCGCAGCCGACGTCCAACGGTTCCGACTCGGTGCCGAGGACTGCGGGGATGAGGTCGGCGTCGCAGGCCAGCCTGCGCAGGGTGCCCGCGTCGAGATAGTCCCCGTCGGTGGTGCGTCCAATCCCCGGAAGGTACGTCGGGGCGAATCCGTCTTCGCCCGAGCCGTGTTGGCCGAGCCGACCCGCGTCCCAGAGCCCCTCGTACAGGGTGTTGTAGTCCATCGTGACCAGGATCTTCGCGGTGCCGCCGAACTCCCCGACCGGCCGCGGGCTGGTGCCGTCGAGGACGCCGGCGGAGGTCTCGACGAGTCGCACCAGCGCATCCGCTCGCCGCTTGGCCGGGGTGCGGGTGTCCCGCCCGGGCGCACTGGTCCCGGTTTGCGGCAGCGGCCCGACGTTCGGTGCGTCGCACGGGTCGTCGGTGCTGGTGGCGCAGGGCTGTGGTGCAGGCGCGGACAGGGCGCGCAGGGCGTGTTTGACCACCGCGGCGTGGCCACCGGACAGTTCGGCGACGAACCGGGTCAACCCACTGGGTAGGTCAGCCCAGAACACCGACTCGCATTCCTGCTGGCGCTCCTCATCCCGCACCAACCGCTGCGGGGCGTACTCCCCCAAGATCCGGGTGGTCAACTCCCGCAAGGCGCGCGGCCCATGCTCCGACAGCGACAGGTACCGGCCCAGCAGCTCATCGCGGTCGGCGCTGGGTAGTTGCGGCAAGACGTGCGGCACCTCACGAAAGGCCGCCGCGGCGACCGGCACACTCGCCGACCCGGTCGCGAGGGCCTCGGCCACGACTCGGTTGCGCGGATCGGCGCAGTCCACCCCGACCGCCCCGACACGGCGCACCACCACCGGGTCCACGCCGGCAGCCTGCCGGGCCACCCACGCCGGAGCACCCGTGGCGGTGGAATTCGCCACGGTGCCCCGGCTCAGGGCGTCGGTCGTGGCCAGCGCGGCGACGTTCTCCGCCCGGGTGGTGATCCGCAGCATGCCCCCGACCACGTCACCCAGTGCCGCTTCGTCCAGCTGCCACAGGGCGCCCGGCCACTCGTCCAGGCCGTTGGTGAATTCGTTCAACAGGGCCACCAACCGGGCGCCGGTGCCCGGCGCTGCGGGCCGATGGGTGTCGGTCGTCGACTGCGCCATGGCCCCTCCTGCGCTGGCGATGGCACCCCTTGCCATCTACTGTGAATCATACGCCTGTTCGATGTATCGCGCAAGAGCAAAGATGACGAATACGACTGCAGATGATGATGATTCGAGCAATAGTTGTCCACATCCCCCTCGCGTGGCGTGGACGTTCTCGGGGTTATCCACACTGTGCTGCAAGCACCTCGACCCGCGATCCATGACCTCATCGCATCCGACCATTGAGGAGGTGCGTCAGCCCTCTTCAGCCCGTCCAGCGGGTGTGGAACGTCTCGGCGACCGGCACGCCATCGGGTGTCGCCAGCGTGCCGTGCTCGAGGGCGATGCCGCCGACGTTCTCCGCGAGGGCGTGATGCCGACGGAGACGACGGCCCCGGCCACCCCTATTCCTGCGATGGTCAGCCAGGCCAGACGGAACACGTGGTGTGCCTGTGTCAGGCCGACGGGGGTGCCGAGGATCGCGACCAGGATGGAGACACCGAGCACGGTGCCGATCTGTCGGTTCATGTTGATCACCGCACTGCCGGTGGCTGTGCGTTGCGGGGCCAGGTCCGACGTGCCGGAGGACAGGATCGTCGGCAGTGCGAAGCCGACGCCGCCACCGATCAGGAGTTGCCCCGGCAGCATCTGCGTCACCCACTGCGGATGCACTCCCACGGAGAACGCGATGAAGACGTATCCGGCGGCGAGCATCAGACAACCGAGCGCGGCGATCAGGCCGGCTGGGACGCCGCGCCGGGCCAGTCGGTTCGAGATCAGGGCGGTCACCTGGACCGTGGCCGGTCCGGGCGCGATCGCGAGACCGGATCGCACCGGGCCGTAGCCCCACACCTGCTGGAACCACAGGATGGTCGACAGCAGACCTGCGCCGAACGCGATGCTGAAGACCAGTGAGGCGATGTTGGACCAGGCGAAGGTGCGCACGGCCAGCATCGCCGGCTCGATCACCGGCACGGGGTGCCGGGTGGTGCGGTACGCGAAGAAGGCGATTCCGACTACGGCGACGACGAACCCGGCCACGTCGCGCGCGTCCGACCAGCCCCAGTCCGGCCCCTTGACGACGCTGAGCGCGAGGGCACCGATCGCGATGGCGAGGACACCGGCGCCCAGCAGGTCCGGTGTTCGTTCGACGGTGGCGTCGCGGGAGTCCGGGACCCAACGGATCGCGCTGATGACCGCGACGATCGCGATCGGCACGTTGACGACGAACACCCACTGCCACGCGGCCTGGACCAGCAGGCCCCCGACGACCGGACCGATGGCCGCAGCCAGTGCGCCCGTCGCCGCCCAGATGCGTACGGCGCGCGCCCTCCGGTCCGGCTCGGTGGCGCGTAGAAGCAGCGACAGGCTGGTCGGCGTAAGGGCCGCGGCACCGGCCGCCTGCAGGACGCGGAAGGTGACCAACCACCACAGTCCGGGGCTGAGGGCACAGGCAGCGCTCGCCAGTGCGAAGAGGGCGAGCCCGGCGAGGAAGCCCTCCTTACGGCCGTACCGGTCGGCGAGTCGACCGAGCGGCACCAGCAGTGCCGCGTACGCGATGGCGTAGCCGTTCAGGATCCAGCTGAGATCCGACAGCGACGCGCCGTGGAAGTCACGCCCGATCGAATCGAAGGCGACGTTGACGATGAACAGGTCGAGACTGGCCATGAACGCCGCCGCCGAGAGCACCAGGAGGACCCGACCTTGCCGATCCTTGGGAGCCTGCTCGTCGTTCGGCGACGTGGACCGCTTGTGGTTTCGGGTTGCAGGCGACACGTCGTGAGCCTGGCACCTAACTATGCAAATCACAAGCCAGGCTAGGATGGAGACATGGCTTTCGCCCTTTCCGGCGTCATGAGGCGCCGCAGCCGCACCTCACCGGGTGACCGCTGCCCCATCGACCGCACGATGCAGGTCGTGGGTACGCGGTCCGCGATCCTGTTGATGCGCGAGGCGCTCTTCGGGACGTTCAAGTTCGACGATTTCGTCGGCCGTACCGGGCTGACCGAAGCGGTCGTCGCCTCCCGCCTCCGTGCTCTCGTGATCGCCGGCCTCCTGGCGCGCGAGCCGTACCAGGAACCGGGCCAGCGCACCCGGCACGGTTACACGCTCACCGACAGCGGGCGCGATCTCATGCCCGCCGTCCTCTCCCTCGGGCAGTGGGGCGTCAAGCACGCCCCGGGCACGATGGGCCGCCAGTTCTGGCACGCCGACTGCGGAGAACCCGTGCGGGTCGTCGTCGAGTGCGCGGACCACCACGAGCTCGACGTCGAAGAGATCACCGTCGGCTGATCCGGGGCACCGCCTTCCCAAACGACCTCGGGGTGCCTAGCTTCGACGGGGACGATCGGTGACCGGGAGGCAGAGCAGTGATCGAGAGCGCCCTGAGCGTCGACACCGGCGACATCACCATGGAGACCTTCGTCGACGGAGTCGGCCCAGACGTCCTGCTCGTCCATGGCTTCCCGCATACCAGGCTCCTCTGGTCGCGCGTGGCGGACCGACTGATCCAGCGGCGCCGAGTGATCGCGCCCGACCTGCGCGGGACCGGTGGCAGCACCCGCGCGGCGGACGGGTACGACGCGGACAGTCTGTCGACCGACCTGGGCCTGCTGCTCGATCGGCTCGGATCCACCTCGACGGACATCGTGGCGATCGACGCGGGGGTGCCACCGGCGTTCCTGCTGGCCCTGCGTGAACCGGATCGGGTCCGCCGCCTCGTCCTGATGGAGTCGACGCTCGGGGTGCTTCCGGGAGCGGAGGACTTCTTCCGCGCCGGCCCTCCGTGGTGGTTCGGCTTCCATCAGGTGCCGGGCCTTGCGGAGGTGGTGCTCGAAGGACATGAGGACGACTACCTCGACTTCTTCTACCGGACAGGCACGTTCGACGGATCCGGGATCGATGCAGAGGTGCGTGACGCGTTCGTCGCTTCGTACTCCGGTCGCGAATCGCTGCGCTGCGCCTTCGAGATCTACCGGGCGATGCCACAGACCGCCGCGCAGATCGCTGACGCCGTCGCGGGTGCCAGGCTGCGGGTGCCCACGCTCGCGATCGGCGCTCAGCCGGTGGGTGATGCCCTGCACCGGCAACTGACACCGATCGCGGACGATCTGCGCGGCGCCCTGGTCCCGAAGCGCGGACACATCATCCCGCTCGATCAGCCGGATGCGCTGGTGACGTTGCTCGACCAGTTCCTCGACTGAACCCCGAGGCGCCGCAGCGCTCCACCGATTGCGCCCTGCAGCACTCCCCCGGCCGGCGGGTACGTTGGCGGCGTGGCAGGTCCGCCGCGGCAGGTGACGGCGGTGAGGGAGTTGACCCGGATGAGCGCACGGTTGCAGGAGCTCGCCTACAGCGAGACTCCGCGCGGCACCATCAGCCTGCGTCGCCGCCGGGAGCCCACGCTCGACGTCGACGTCTACGAGGTGAAGCTCGACGACGAGTTCCTCATGTCGAGCCTGTTCACCGTCGCGGAGATCGAGCTCGCCAGGCTCGGCCTCGCGCAGACCCGGGGCAGCGACCTGGACGTCGTCGTCGGCGGCCTCGGCCTCGGCTGCACCGCACGGGCCGCGTTGGAAGATCCCCGAGTGCGCTCGATGATCGTCGTCGATGCGTTGGCCGAGGTCATCGACTGGCACGAACGAAAGCTGCTGCCGGGAGCCGACGACCTCGTGGACGACCCGCGGACCCGGCTGGTGTTGGCGGACTTCTTCGCCATGGCCGCCTCCGACGACGGCTTCGACCCGGACGCTGCCGGCCGCCGGTTCGACGCCGTACTGCTCGACATCGACCACACGCCGCGCCACGTGTTGCACCCCGACCATGCGGCCTTCTACAGCCTCGACGGGTTGCGCCGGCTCAAGGGGCATCTGAAACCGGACGGTGTCTTCGCCCTCTGGTCCGACGACCCGCCGGACGATGACTTCATCACGTTGCTGGACGGGGTCTTCGACTCCTCGGAGGCGCACGTCGTCACCTTCGCGAACTTCCTCACCGGTGGCCACTCGGCCAACACGGTGTACGTCGCGCGGTGACCGCGCCGCGGACGCGGCTGCGGATGCACACCTCGGGCGCCCCACGGGTCTAGCCTGGCGAGACGCGCGAAACGAATAGAGGACGCACCGTGACCGTGAGCGAGCAGGACACCGCGACCGGCGAAGAGGCGCGTGGGCATTTCACGCCGGCGCTGTGGCTCGCGGCCATCGCATCGGCGATCTCCTCGTTCCTCTACGGCTACGACACCGGCATCATCTCCGCCGCGCTGCTGCAGATCCGCAAGGACTTCAACACCGGCCACAGCTCCGAGCAGGTGATCGCCGGCAGCATCCTCTTCGGAGCGGTCCTCGGCGCACTCGCCTGCAGTCGACTCTCGGAGCAGCGCGGCCGACGCGGCACCATCCTCATGCTGGCGTGCATCTTCATCGTCGGTGCTCTCGCGTGCGCCCTGTCCCCGAGTGCGCCCCTGCTGTGCGTCTCGCGTGTCATCCTCGGCTTCGCCGTCGGCGGCGCCACCCAGACCGTGCCGATGTACGTCGCCGAACTCGCCCCGCCCGCGCGCCGCGGTCAGCTGGTGCTCACCTTCCAGGTCGGCATCGGCACCGGCATCCTCGTCTCGACCATCGTCGGCGCGACACAGAGCCTCAGCTGGCGCGTCTCCATCGGACTCGCCGTCGTGCCGGCGACGATCCTGCTGCTCACCGTGCTGCGCCTGCCGGAGAGTCCCCGTTGGCTGGTGGCGCAGGACCGAGCGGACGATGCCCGAAGGTCGTTGTCGCTCATGCGTCCTCGAGGTGCATCACTGGACGGGGAGATCGGCGAGATCACCCAGAACGTCACCGAGGAGCTCGATGTCAAGGCCAGTCAGCGCGGATGGTCCGGGCTGCGGCAGGCATGGGTGCGGCCCGCCATCATCGTGGGCTGCGGCATCGCGATGTTCACGCAGTTGAGCGGCATCGAGATGATCATCTACTACGCGCCGACCATCCTCACGGATGCGGGATTCTCGACCAGCACCGCGCTACGCGTGAGTGTCGGACTGGCGAGCACCTACCTCGTGATGATGCTGGTCGGCCTCAACATCATCGACCGTGTCGGCCGACGACGGCTCACCCTCATCATGGTGCCGGGCACCGCGGCTGCACTCTTCGTGCTCGGCCTGCTCTTCGTGACCGGTCACAGCGGGCGGCACGACATCCCGTTCATCATCACCTGCCTGATCGTCTTCATGTTCTTCAACGCCGGCGGCTTGCAGCTGATGGGCTGGCTGACCGAGTCGGAGATCTACCCGCTCGCGGTGCGCGGCGCAGGATCGAGCCTGCAGGCGGCGGTGCTCTGGACGACCAACCTGGCCATCACACTCACCGTGCTCACCATCATCGACGCCGTCGGCGTCGGGCAGACGATGTGGCTCTACGCCCTCTTCAACGTCGCGGCATGGATCTTCGTCTTCGTGAGGATGCCGGAGCTCACCGGCCGCTCCCTGGAACAGATCGAGCACGCCCTGCGCGAGGGGCATTTCACTCCGCGCAGCTTCGCCCAGGCCACTCGCGACGAGGCGACCTGACCACCCGGGACAACGATGCCGTCGGCCGTCATGCGTCGACCGCTCGGGTCCCCGGCCCGCCACACCCCTTCCACCTCGCTATCAAGGAGCGCACGTGAACATCGTTGTCGGATACATCCCCAGCCCAGAAGGTCTGGCGGCCATCGACCACGCCGTCACCATGGCCAAGCTCGGCGAAGGACGACTCGTCGTCCTCAACTGCGGCACCCGTGGCAGCGACGCCGACCCCAGCTTCTCCGAGGCGGCGGACTGGGACGCCGTCGATCAGAAGCTCACGTCGCTCGGCCTCACCCACGAGATGCGTCAGCCCGCGCAGGCCAGGACACCCGCGGACGAGATTCTGAAGGCCGCGTCCGACATCGCCGCGGATCTCATCGTCATCGGCATCCGCCGCCGGTCCCCCGTTGGCAAGCTGATCGCGGGCAGCACCTCGCAGCAGGTGCTGCTGGACGCGAACTGCCCCGTCCTCGCGGTCAAGCGCCCCCTCGACGGGAGTTGACCGCGGGTCCTCGACAGGCGACCTGATTCGAGCCGACTTCCGTCGTCCCCGGTGATGCGCAGTGGTGCGGCCCGGTATGCAACGAAGCGGCCGGACACCCGATGGAGGGGGTCCGGCCGCGCCGCGTGCCGGGAGGTCAGGCGGGCATGAAGGGCAGCACCTCCTTCGCCGGAGTCTCGGTGCTCGCCATAGGTCGTGGAAGCCGTGGCTCAGGTGCACCACGTCCTCGGTGCGTTGGATGACGATGTCCGCGCCGACATTCACGGCGCCCGGCGGAGAGCTGCCTGGTCCAGTCACCGGCGGTGGCGACGGCCTCGAGCTGACGGTGCTCGGGATGGCTCGCCTCGGACTGGACGCCGTCGTGCTCGAGCCCCGGGCCATGACACGCCTCGAGCACCTCGCGGTCGCCCCTCACCCCGCGCTCGACACCGAAGGGACGGGCCGGGCAGGGACATGGCGGTGCATGAAGTCGCGGATGACACCCTGGAAGCGCGCGCGTTCCTCGGTCTGCGGGGAGTGACCCGATTCCTCGAAGACCACGAGCTCCGAGTGCGGCACCAGGGCGGCGATGGTCTCGGAGGAGCTCACGGGGGTGACCCAGTCGTGGCGGCCGACGGTGACGAGCACCGGGACCTCGATGGTGGGGAGGCGGTCCTTGAGGTCGTAGCTGCCCCAGTTGTGCTGGAAGCACCAGTTGTGGGCCTCGTGCCGGTAGTGACCGTTCTCGACCGCCTCGGCCGACCGGGCCGGGTCGTACTCGTGATCGTAGAGCCCGATCATCTCGCTCCAGCACTGCTTGAGGTCGGCGTCGTCGCGGATGCGGCCGCTCCAGTACCGGTTGAAGTTGTCCCAGTCGATCTCGATGCGGTCCTGGTTACGGGCGTTCTCGAAGGCGAGCTTCAGGTTCGATCCGTCCGCGGACGTGTCGCGCAGCATGACGGCCTCGACGTGCTCGGGGTAGGCCAGCGCGTACTCCAGAGCGATGAAGCCGCCGTACGAACCGCCGGCGACGGTGACCCTCTCGACACCGGCCCACCGACGCAGCGCGTCGACATCGGCTGCCCACTGCGCATGGGAGTACGGCGCCACGGCCTCGCTGACGCCGCAGCCGCGTGCGTCGAAGACGATGACGCGGTACTCATCGGCCAGCGGACCGAAGGTGTCCCGGGGTTCGGCGAGGGAGCCGATCCCTCCCCCGCCGTGGTGGGCGATGACGAGTGGTGCGTCCCTCGGCCCCAGATCCTCGACGTTGAGTCGGCATCCGTTGATGAGCAGGTCCATTCGTTCTCCTCGGGTCAGGTGATGAGGTCGCGGTCCACGAATGCCCGCTCGGCGGCCGGGTCGGTCAGAAGAGCGAGTGACCGCCGTCGATCGACAGGGTCTGTCCGCTGACCCATCCGGCGTCGGGGTCGGCGAAGAAGAGGACGCCGCGGGCGATGTCCTCCGCCCGCCCCGTCCTGCGGGTCGCGATGCGCGCGAGCAGCGCCGTCTGCCCGTCGGATCCGTAGCTGTCCCACTGCTTCTGGGTCGTGGGGTTGGAGAGCACGAAGCCCGGTGCGATGCAGTTGGCCGTGATGCCGTGAGGACCCAGTTCCCAGGCGAGTTGCCGCGTCAGGCCGATGAGCCCCGCCTTCGCGGACGTGTAGGCCTGCACGCCCGTCAGGCTGACGCTGCGCCCGGCACCGGACGAGATCGTGACGATGCGCCCGAAGGACCGCCGTTTCATCCCCGGTGTCACCGCTCGGACCACGTTGAACGCCGTCCGCAGGTTGGCGTCGACGACGGCGTCCCAGGCTTCGTCGGTGACCTGCTCGATCGGGGTGTGGGTCTGACCGCACACCCCGCCTGCGGAGTGCACGACGATGTCGACGTCACCCAGTCCGCGCAGGTAGTCGGTCGCGACGGACGCATCAGCCAGGTCGACCTGTTCGCGGTCCACCCGGTGCACCTGGGCTCCGGCCCCGGACAGCGCGTCCGCGATCGCTCGTCCGATCCCCTGCGCCGTCCCGGTCACCACGGCCGAGCGTGTGTCGAACGATGCCACTGGACTCTCCTCAGAAACAGTGCGAGTGCTGCGAGCAGTGCCGCCGGACCGATCCGACCGGCACTGCTCACGCCGATGCAGACGCGGCTAGGCGTACACCGCGCTGTGGTCGCCGTCGCCGTCCCAGTGACCGGCGAACATCGCGTTGCTGTTGTGCGCGATCAGCGCTTCGCCCTGCGGCGTGAGCGCGATGGTGCCGCCCGTCGCGCCACGGCCTGCCAGCTCCTCGTCGTAGGTGGCGCGCGTGGACCCCTCCAACGTCGCCCCTCCGTAGCGCACCCGCGCGGCGATGTCGTGGCCGACGACGCCTTGGATGAAGGCCTCGCCCTCGCCGGTGCAGGAGACGGCGATCGACTTGGAGCTCGCGAAGGACCCCGCGCCGATGAGCGCGGTGTCGCCGACGCGGCCGACGGCCTGCGCGACCATCCCGCCGGTCGAGGTCGCGCACGCGACGCCTCCGGAGGCGTCGATCGCGACGGCACCCACGGTGCCGGACTTCGACGGCGCGATCTCCCGCTGCAGGACCTCGTCCAGCTGCTTCTGTCGGTGGGCCGTGACGAAGTAGTCCGGCTCGACCGTCGCCAGGTACCATCCGGCAGCGAGCTCCGCGGTGGGACTCACGAGCAGTACGTGGTCGGTGCGCTCGAGTACCGCGCGGGCGGCGAGCACCGGATTGCGCGCGTACCGGCTGACGGCGACGGCTCCGGCCCGACCATCCCCGTCCATGACGGCGGCGTCCAGTTCGGCCGTCCCCTCGCGGGTCAAGGATGCCCCCCGCCCGGCGTTGAAGAGAGGGTTGTCCTCCAGGACCATGACGGCCGCGCACACCGCGTCCAATGCACTCTGACCGGCCACCAGGGCGCTGCGGCCGGAGTCGAGGGCATCCTGCAGTCCGCGTCGATAGTCCTGGGCGGCCTGCAGTGCCAGCTCGGTGGTGCGCGGCCCGGCTCCACCGTGGATGAGCAGCACCGGGCGGATCTCGCCGCGTGCCGAAGGCTGCCGCGAATAGAGGATGTTCATCCCGTCCACGGCTGTCAGCGCCCGCCGGCTTGGCGGGTGATGTAGTTGACGGCGACGAACGATTCGAAGGCCGCCAGGGAATCGTCCGACTCGATGCGGATCGTCCGGGTGCCGATGCGCTCCGCGCCCTTGACCCAACTCCCGACCTCGGCCATGTCGCCGGTCTGGACGTCGAGGTCGAGCTGGACGGGGTGGGTGAGATCCACCCGCGCCAGGCGTCCGGATGACGCGCGCTGCACCGCCTCCAGGGCACCCGCTCGGATCAGCCTCCGGGACGCTGTCGGGTGCAGATTCTTCGCGCTGAACCGGGAGTCGGAGTACTTCGTGACGACCCGGACCGCATTGCGCGCGAACGGCGCCGTCTGCTGCTGGGTCGCATCGTCACCGGTGACCAACCCGATCGGCACCGAGTAATGGTCGGCGACGAGAGCGTTGATCCCGCTCTCCCCCACCTCCACGCCGTTCACCCGGGCGGCGGAGAAGACCTCGGGGTTGTAGGTGTGCGAAAGCGTCGAGGCTGCACCGGAGATCGACCCGTGGTAGCCGACGAAGAAGATGACGTCGAAGGAATCGTCCAGCTGCTGCATCATGTAGTGCTGCTTGTGCCGGCCGGAGACGTACATCACCTCGTGGGCGAGCGCGCTCGGATCCAGGTTGCGCATGGTCGAGTGCGAGTCGTTCACCACGATCTCGTCCGCGCCGCCCTCGACGGCGCCGTCGATCGCCGCGTTGACCTCACCGAGCATCAGTTCGCAGCCCAGGGCGTACGCCGCGCCGCCCTCGCGGCACTGCTCCCAGTCCACGATCCCGGCGACGCCCTCGAAATCGAACGAGATGTAAACCTTCATGCAGACTCCTTCGTTGCTGCGATGGACCGGGGTTGCAACGCTCCGGCGAACAGGCATGCGGCCAGATGGTCGGGTGCGCCGGCCGGCTGCAGCGCCGGGTCCGTGTCGAGACACGAAGACTGCGCGTGCGCGCACCGCGGGTTGAACCTGCAGCCCTCGGGCAGATGGATCGGACTGGGCGGTTCGCCCTCGATGGCCGGCGCACGCTCCAGATCGACGGGTCGCATCCGGGGGACGGAGGCGATGAGCGCCTTGGTGTACGGGTGTTGCGGGTCGGCGAACAGGGCCTGCACCGGCGCGACCTCGACGATCCGGCCCAGGTACATCACCGCGATCCGGTCCACCAGATGCTGCACGACCGCCAGGTTGTGCGCGATGAAGAGGACGGACAGCCCCAGCTCGGTGCGCAGCGATCGGAACAGATCGAGGATGGTGGCCTGCACCGAGACGTCGAGGGCCGAGACCGGCTCGTCGGCGACCAGCACCTCCGGTCGCACCGCCAGAGCCCGGGCGATCGCGATGCGCTGCCGCTGCCCACCGGAGAACTGACCCGGATACGCATCGAGCGCACTGTCGTCCAGACCCACCAGGCCCATCAGGCGGGACACTTCCTTGTCGATCTGGTCCCGCGGCACGATCTTGTGGACCCGGAGCACCTCCGCCAGCGTCGAGCGGACGGTCAGCCGGGGGTTGAGGGATGAGTAGGGGTCCTGGAACACCATCTGGATCCGTCGGTGCTCGCCGGCGTTGCGACGTATCCCTATCTCCGACCCGTCGGACAGCACTCGTCCGGAGGTCTGACGGGTCCCTCCCGCGATGATCTTCGCCAGCGTCGACTTGCCGGAGCCGGACTCCCCCACCAGCCCCAGGATCTCCCCGCGCTGCAGCTCCAGGGACACTCCGTCCAGGGCCCGCAGGATGTTCCTGCGGCTGCCGTACTGCTTGGTGACGTCCTCGACGCGGAGCGCCTCGTTCACGCCCGAGTTGATGCTCATGCGTTGACCTCGAAGATCTCGTGGACGCGGTCGCAGGCCGAGAGCCTGCCGCCCGCCACCGGGGCGAGCTGCTTGGCACTCGTCGTGCACGCCTCGACGGCGTGGCGGCAGCGGGGAGCGAATGCGCACCCCGGGAGCGGATGGGTCAACGACGGTGGCAGTCCCGGGATGGGCTTGAGCATCCTCGCCGGGTCATCGAAGTCCGGTGCGGATTCGAAGAGGGCCTCGGTGTAGGGATGCAGGGGCGCGCGATACACATCGCGGACGCTGCCCTCCTCCATGATCTGCCCGCCGTACATCACGCTCAGGCGGCTGCATGTCTGGCTGATGACGGCCAGGTCGTGGGTGACGAACACCAGCGCGCTGCCCATGTCCTCGCACAGCGTGGCGAGCAGCCGCAGCACCTGGTCCTGCACGGTCACGTCCAGCGCGGTGGTGGGCTCGTCGCAGAGCACCAACGTCGGCTGGCACGACAGCGCCATCGCGATCATGACCCGCTGGCGCAGACCCCCGGACAGCTCGTGCGGAAAGGCCCTGGCCCGCCGTACGGGGTCGGGGATCCCGGTACGCGCGATCATCTGCACGGCCAGGTCCATCGCCGCCTTCTTCGACAGTCCCAGGTGACGACGCGGTCCCTCCGCGATCTGCGCGCCGACCCGCATGGTGGGGTTCAACGCGGTCATCGGCTCCTGGAAGATCATCGACAGCCTCGGGCCCATGATCTGCCGGCGTCTGGCCGCCGGCATCGACAGCAGATCCTCGCCGCCCAGCCAGGCCTGCCCCTCCATGACCTCCACGCCCCGGGGCAGCAGGCCGGCGATGGCCTTCAAGGTCATCGACTTGCCCGACCCCGACTCCCCCACCAGGCCGTACCGCACACCGGCAGGGACCTCGAAGGACACGTCGCGCACCAGGGGATCCCAGTGGCCTTCACTTCGGCGGATACCGAGGCTCAGGTGCTGCACGCTCAGCACCGGCGTCGACGGTGTGTCGGTCGGCACTATCTTCTCCGCTCCGGGGACATCAGGTCACCCAGGCCATCGCCGATCAGGGACAGTCCGAGCCCCGTGATCACGACGGCGACACCGGGCAGCACTGCCATCCACCACAAGGTGGTGATGAATTCCTGCGCATCGGAGATCATCGATCCCCATTCGGCGGTCGGTGGCGTGATGCCCAGGCCCAGATAGCCCAGGGTCACGATCACCATGATGTCCATGATGATGTCGGACATGGCGTAGGTGATGGCCTGGCTCACCACGTTCGGGCCGACGTGCCGAGCCAGCACCCGCAGATTTTTCAGGCCGCCGAGGCGGGCGGCCTGCACGTACTCCTGGCGCCTCGCAACGATCACCTCACCGCGCACGATCTTGCAGTAGGAGACCCACGAGACCAGGGCGATCGCGAGATAGATGCTGCGCTCGCCGGACCCCATGACGAAGACGAGGGCGATCACCAGCAGATACAGCGGGAAGGCGTAGAAGACGTCGACCACGCGCATGATGATGATGTCGACCCAGCCCCCGTAGTAGCCGGCGATCGCGCCGAGCACGGACCCCACCACGAAGGGGATGAGGACCGCGAGGAAGCCGATCTTGAGGTCGACGCGTGCGCCGTACAGCAGTCGGGAGAGGACGTCGCGACCGAGTTTGTCCGTCCCGAGCCAATGCGAGCCGCTGGGCCCCTGGAGCGCCTGGTCGAGGTTCTGGTGCAGCGGGTTGTCCGGCGAGATGAGCGGGGCCAGGACGGCGAGTAGCACCATGATCCCGACGATGATCAACCCGGCGACGAGCGAGCGGTTCTCATACCAGGGACGCAGCCGACGCGACGCCGGCTGCCCGCCGCGGCGTGACCGACGCAGCGTGGCGACGGCGCTCATACGTCACCCCGACGGGTGAGATCGACGCGTGGATCAAGGAGCGTGTAGACGATGTCGGTGAGCACACCCACCGCCACGACGAACACCGCGACGAACAGGGCCACAGCCTGCACCGACGGGAAGTCGCGCGCCTGGATCGACCCGATCAGCAACGATCCCAGTCCGGGAATCGCGAACACCTGCTCGATGACGAGCGTGCCGCCCACGAGGTAACCGACGTTCACCCCGACGATGCTGACGGCGGGGATCACCGCGTTCCGCAGGACGTGGCCTGAGAACAGCGACCAGCCACCCGCGCCTTTGGACCGTGCTGTCGCCACATAGTCGCTCTCCAGCACGTTGAGCATCGAGGACCGCAGGCTGCGGATGATCACCGGTGACACCGAGATGGCCAGCGTCAACGCGGGCAGGAAGAGATACCAGAGGTGTTGGGAGAACGTCTGCCCGTAGCCACCCACCGGGAACCACTTGAACCCGACCGCGAAGACCAGCAGCAGCATCACTCCCACCCAGAACTGGGGCATACCGAGCCCCACGAGCGGCACCACCCGCACGGCATGGTCGCGGGCTCCGCCGGGGCGGCTGGCAGCCCATGCCGACAGTGGGACGCTGATGATCAGCATCAGCACCACGGAGTAGAGGACCAGCAGCAAGGTCACCGGCACCCGCTGCAGGACCAGACTCAGGACCGAGGTCTGGTAGGTGTAGCTCTGCCCCAGATTCCCGTGCGCGATGTTGTCGAGGAAGTGCAGGTACTGCTGCGGCAGTGACTCGTCCAGACCCATCTGCTTGCTGAGCGCCGCGACCCTGGCGGGTGTCGCCTGGGCACCCAGAATGGATTCGGCCGGATTACCCGGAATGAGATGCACGAGCAGGAAGACCACGACGGTCACCCCGAAGGCCACCGGCACCGCCTGCACGATGCGCATGGGCACGAACTTGAGTCGCCCTAGCATGAGATCAGCCCTTCTCTCATTCGACGGAGGCCGGGGGCGATTACTTGCTCTTCCACACGTCGGCGAGGGGGTAGTTGCCGAGCGGTGTCACCTCGAACCTGTGCACCTTCTTGGAGACCCCATACGCGAACGGCGCGTAATACAGGTACGCCAGCGGGGCATCGTGCGCAGTCACGTCCTGCAGCTGGTTGTAGAGCGCGGCTCGCTTGGTCGGGTCCACCGTCTGCTCCGCCTCGCGGTTGAGTTTGATGGCGGTCGGGCTCGAATAGTTGGTGTAGGCCGACTTCGCGCCACCGGCGGGGTCCACCGCGAAGCTGGTCCACTCATCGGGGTCCGGAATGTCCATCGTCCACGCGGACAGACCCATCTCGTACTGCATGTTCTGCTGGGCGTTGTGGTTCGCGGTGGGGTCCAGCTGCTTGATGGTGACGTTGATGTTGTAGGGCTTCAGGTCGCTCTGGATGATCTGCGCGGTGGTCATCTTCGAGGCATCACCGGACGGGATCAGCAGCGTCGTACTAAAACCGTTCGGCACTGAGGACTGGGCGAGTTCGCTCTTCGCGAGGGCTGCGTCCTTCATGATCCCGGGTGTGCTCTTCTGGTAGAACGGCACACCGGGCATCAGCAGCGAGTTCGCCGCGGTCCCGTGGTTGAAGAGGACCGCCTTCACGATGGCCTGGCGATCGATCATCGCCGAGATCGCGCGGCGTACGTGGATGTCCTGGAACGGCTTCTTGGCCTCGTTGAACGCGACGTAGTCCAGCTCGGTCGAGGGGAACGCCGTGGCGGAGACCGTCGGGGAGCCCACCGACTGGAACGTCGACCAGTCCGGGTACTCGTCGACGTCGGCCTGCCCGCCCTGCACCTGCAGCTTGCGCGTGTTGGAGTCGGGCACGACGTTGAAGGTCACGGACTGCAGGTGGGGGTAGCCCTTCTGCCAGTAGTTGGGGTTGGCGAGCAGCTTCAGGTACTGCCCGCGCTTCCACTCCCCCCACTTGAACGGCCCCGTGCCCACCGGCGCCTGGTAGAAGGCGTCCATCGTCTTGCCGCCGTAGTTGTTCGGCACCACGGCGTTGGAGAAGAGCGCGAGGTCGGCGATCAGGGGTGCCCACGGGTGCTTCAGCGTCACCACGACCACGTACTTGCTGGGGGCCGAGACCTGCTTGATGGAGCTGTTGATGTAGCCCCAGCCCGTGGACGCGTACTTGGTGTCCTGGTCGATGGAGAACTTCACGTCGGCCGAGGTCATCTCCGTGCCGGTGGAGAACTTGATGCCCGGCTTGAGCTGGATCGTGTAGGTCATCTTGTCGGCGGAGATCGTGTATCCCTTCGCCAGCAGAGGGGTCGTGCCCTTGCCGTCGGGGGTGACGGTGAACAGGGGCTGCAGCATCTGCTCGAAGGTGAAGATCGACGTGTTGTCGAAGGTCAGGATGTTGTTCATGGACTTGGCGTCCTGGGCACGTGCGACGACCAGGTTCCCGCCCTGGACGGGGGTCCCCACGTCGGCGTTCGTCCCAGAGGTGCCGCCGGAGGCACCACCCGAACATGCGCTCAGCGCAACGCTGCCCATCGCGAGAGCACCCACGGTGGTCAGACTCAGAACCTTGCGTCTCATGGCCTACTCCTCGATGTCGGACGACCCGAGACCCGCGGCGCCAGTGCCCCGCGGGTCGTTGTGTCGAACGTACGGACGCTGCTCCCCTGGTACCAGGAGGGTGAGCAGGTCGTTACGCAAACGTTATTACGGATGTGTCTTGATCTCTGATTTTGTGTGGTCTGGTTACATCTGTTACGCACCGTCGTGACCCGTCCCGGTCATGCGATCGAGAGTGGAGGCCCTTGTATGCCAACGGAACCCTCGGCGTCGTCCACGGTCGACGCGCGGGTGCACCAGATGATGGACGGGCTGAGCGACGCCGAACGACGCGTCGCCAGGCGACTCCTGGCCGACTATCCGGCGTGCGGACTCGGCACCAGCCACAGCCTCGCCGCGGAGGCCGGGGTGAGCGCGCCGACCGTCGTGCGCCTCGCCACACGTCTGGGCTTCACCGGGTTCAGCGACATGCAGCGGGCGCTGCGCTCCGAGGTCTCCAGCGGGGCCAGCAGCCCGGTGCAGCGCACGATCGCGCAGAGCCATGATCCACACGGGCCCACGCCGTTCGCGGAAGCGATGCAGCGACGTGCCGATGCCGTCACCGCGACCGCGCGCAGGCTGCCCCCGTCCGAACTGGACTCGGCCATCGGCCTGATCACCGGTTGCACCAAACAGATCCTCATCACCGGCGGGTTCTTCTCCCGCTCCATCGCCCAGGTCCTCGCCCTGCAGCTCTCCCAGGTGCGCGGCGACGTCGTGTACGTCGACGATCCACTCCGCCACGACGCAGGGCTCATCCTGGATGCCCGAAGGCGTTCTGTCCTGGTGCTTTTCGATCTACGCCGATACGAGCCGGCGTCCCTCGAACTCGCCCAGCAGGTCAAGGCCGCCGGACTGGACGTCATCCTGATCACCGATCGATGGATGTCACCGGTCGCAGCGGTCGCCGACGTCGTCCTCACCGCGGAAGTCGAAGCCGTGCCCTTCGACACGTTCGTCGGGCTGCTCGCGCTGGTCGAGACCATCGTGGAGTCCGTGATGTCCCGGATGGGGGGACAGGGCATCCGTCGGATGCGCAAGTGGGAGGCCCAGGCGGTGGGTCACACCAGGGCCCACAACACCAACCCGCCACGTCAGTGACCACCAGCCGGCCGGGGAGGCCGGACTCGCGAACAGACCGCAACGAGGAGACACGATGACCGAGAACCTGCAGCACAAGACCGCGATCGTCACCGGCTCCGGCAACGGGATCGGTCGGGCCATCGCGACCGCTCTCGGTGCCGCGGGCGCACGGGTGATGGTGTCGGACGTGCTGGTCGACGACGGCGAACGCACCGTGCGGGAGATCATCGATAACGGCGGCGAGGCCGCCTTCACCGCCGCGGACGTCTCCGATGCGGACCAGGCGCAGGCGTTGGTCCGTACGACGGTGGAGCGCTTCGGATCCCTCGACATCCTGGTCAACAACGCCGGCGTCGGTGGGGGCAAGCTCCGGCTGCACGAGATCGAGCCGGCGGACTTCGACCGCGTGATCGACGTCAACCTGCGGGGCACCTTTCTCTGCACCAAGTACGCCCTGCACCACTTCCTCGAGCAGGGCAGCGGGTGCGTGGTCAACACCGCATCGACGTACGGACTCATCGGCGCACCGAACGCCGCCGCGTACTGCGCGTCCAAGGCGGCGATCATCAATCTGACCCGTCAGCTCGCCGTCGACTACGGTCACGACGGCCTGCGGTTCAATGCCATCTGCCCGGGATACATCGACACCGGGCTCGGGCGGCGCGGCCCACAGTTGTCACCTGAGGAGTTCGACGCGGCCACGGCCATCAGGGAGAAGGCCGCCGGCATGCAACCGCTGGGACGTCAGGCCCAGCCCAGCGAGGTGGCCAACCTTGCCGTCTTCCTGGCCTCCGACTCCGCGTCGTTCATGACCGGGTCGATCGTCACCGTGGACGGCGGGTGCACGACGACGTTCAACTACGGCGAGGCCAGCAACTAGCCGCCGCGTGGCAGCGTGTCCCGCCCGGGGAGCGCAGCCTCGCCGGCGTCCGAAGGTGTCGGGGCGCAAGTCCGCGCGGCGGGTCCACCTCGCGTGCATCAGGACGCGCACGATGTCGGGATCCTGCGCTCGTCCCGTGCGACCCGGACACAGCCACGACAAGAAGCGCTCTGGGGCGCGACGTCCGGGCGGCGAGGACCGCGTCCGTGCTGCCGAATCGGCCCGCACATCGTGGGTCACCGGCAAGACTAGGGCACCTCTCCCCCGCCACGTGGTCGCCGTGCGTGTGCCACTCAGGAATAGAGCCGGAGTCCGTCATGGCTTTCCTTCCGCTCCCCCGCAGCGCCGCCTGGTCCCACCGATACACCCGCACCGCGCTCGAGGTCGCGTTCTTCGAATCCAGCACTGAAGGCTACGTATTGGCGGGGTGTACGACCGCCGTCGAGGACGCGAGCCCGTGGCTCGTGAGCTACCGCATCGCGGTCGACACGCAGTGGCGCACCCGCCATGCCGAGATCACCGGTCGCTCCGAAGGCGGCCACCGCTCGCTGGTGCTGGACAGTGACGGCGAAGGACGTTGGTTCGTCGACGGGGTGATCCAACCCGGGCTGGAGGGGTGCTTCGATCTGGACCTCGAGTCATCGGCGCTCACCAACACCCTTCCCGTGCACCGACTCGCCCTGCCCCCAGGTGCCAGCAGCCAGGCACCAGCCGCGTACGTCAGAGCCCACGACCTCAGCGTCCATCGCCTCGAGCAGCAGTACGCACGCACTCACGACCCCAGCGCCCAGCGATACTCCTACGCCGCTCCGTCATTCGACTTCTCCTGCGAGTTGACCTACGACGCGGCGGGCCTGGTGCTCACCTACCCAGGGATCGCCACCCGCCTCGTTTAGGCGGGTGGCGGTGGTTTCGTGGCCCACCACGTCCTAACACTCAGAGTGACCCATGCCGCCGCGTTGCGGAACGTGGGCTCAGGCCGGGGGCAGCGCGCCTGCCAGCTCGCAGTAGATCTGGGCGATCGTGTCGGCGGTCAACAGTCCGTCGCCCTGCAGTTGGAGGCGAGCGCGCGTCGATCCCACGCGAGACTGGTGAGATTTGCCGGTCCGGCGCACCGACCCCGTCGGAGCCGATGCGCCGGTGATGCAGGCCCGGTCAGCCCTTGTGGCGGGGCCTGCGAGTCGGCCGGTCCTGGAAGGACTCCGCGGAGCCCTTTGTGCCGTCGTCCTCGGCCAGGTCGATCAGCCTGCCCGAGATGCGGGTGGTGCGCAGCTTGTCCCAGACCTCGGGGGGCAAGTCGGCCGGCAGCTCGACGAGCGAGAAGTTGGGCCGGATGGAGATGTTGCCGAAGTCGCTGTGGCTGAGGCCGCCCTCGTTGGCGATGGCGCCGACGATCTGGCGCGGCTCCACCTTGTGCCGCTTGCCGACGTTGATCCGGTAGCTCGCGAACGTCGTGTGGCCGGACCGGGCCCGCCGTTCGTGCTTGGCGCCGCGCTCGGGCCGGTCGCCCCGATCGCCCCGGCTGGACTTGCTTCCGCCGCGGTCGGGTCGCTCTTCACGGGCGGGGCCCTCCGCGCGCCGCGACTTCTCGGCGAGCGGGTCGAGCAGCAGCGGCTCCTCGCCCTGGGCCACCACGGCCAGCGCGGCGGCCACGTCGACCTCGGGCACGTCGTGCTCGCGGACGTAGTGGGCCACGATCTCTCGGAACCCCTCGATGCGATCCCTCGCCTGCAGCGCCTCGGTGATCTGGTCGTCGAAGCGAGCCAGACGCGTGGTGTTGACGTCCTCGACGCTGGGCCAGGACATCTGGGTCAACGGCTGGCGGGTGGCCTTCTCGATGTGCTTGAGCAGGTACCTCTCCCGCGGAGTGATGAACGAGATCGCGTCGCCGCTGCGCCCGGCCCGGCCAGTGCGCCCGATGCGGTGCACGTAGGACTCGGTGTCGGTCGGGATGTCGTAGTTCACCACGTGGCTGATCCGTTCCACGTCGAGGCCGCGGGCCGCTACATCGGTGGCCACCAGGATGTCCAGGGCGCCGGACTTGAGCTGGTTCACGGTCCGCTCCCGGACGTTCTGGGCCACGTCGCCGTTGATCGCCGTGGCCGAGAATCCCCGGGCCCGCAGCTTCTCGGCCAGGGTCTCGGTCTCGTTCTTGGTGCGGACGAACACGATCATGCCCTCGAAGTTCTCGACCTCGAGGATCCGCGTCAGAGCGTCGACCTTCTGCGGATAGCTCACCGTGAGGTAGCGCTGGGTGATGTTGGCCGCCGTGGACGTCTTGCCCTTGACGGTGATCTCGACAGGGTCGTTGAGGTACTTCTTCGACAGCCGGCGGATCTGAGCCGGCATCGTGGCCGAGAACAGCGCGACGTTCTTGTCCCTGGGAGTGTCTGCCAGGATCGTCTCGACATCCTCGGCGAAGCCCATCTTGAGCATCTCGTCGGCCTCGTCGAGCACCAGGAAGCGCAACTGGGTCAGATCGAGAGTGCCCTTGTCGAGGTGGTCCATGATCCGACCGGGAGTGCCGACGATCACATGGACGCCCCGGCGCAGCGCGGAGAGCTGCACGCCGTACCCCTGGCCGCCGTAGACGGGCAGGACCTTGACACCCTTGAGGTGGGCTGCGTACTTCTCGAAGGCCTCACATACCTGCAGCGCGAGCTCGCGCGTCGGGGCAAGCACGAGCGCCTGCGGCGCCTTCTGCGTGAGGTCCAGGCGGGACAGGATCGGCAGGGCGAACGCCGCGGTCTTGCCGGTGCCGGTCTGCGCGACGCCGACGACGTCACGGCCCTCGAGCAGCGGCGGAATGGTCGCGGCCTGCACGGCCGACGGGGTCTCGTAGCCCACGTCACGCAGCACGGCCTGCACCTTCTCGGGCAACCCGAGCTCGGCGAAGGTCGGCATCTCGCGTGCCGCCAGGGTCTCGTCCGCTACATCACTCACCCGTCGACGGTAGTGGGTGCGGGCACCCGCACCCGATGCAGCGTCGCGGTAGCCCAGTTCATGGCACGAGTGACTTCGTCGCGAATGCCCCATTCCGCCGCCCGTGACGCTCCGCCGGTTCGCCAACGCGTCCACCAGCAGCCGACGGCGCGGCACAAGCGCGGGTCGACGCCGGCTCGTGTCGATCTGCCTGCCGCACAGCACGGATCCCACCGCGCAGCGTTCGCGCGGCGGGACCCATGCGTCACCGATCGGTCAGGAGGTAGCGGAGGAAGAGGATGTGGTGCGTTTGCCAGCGTGTGAGTGCGGGACGCGGTCCGCGGCCTTGGCGATCGCGGCGTTCACGTCCTTGTCGATGACGGCGGTCAGGGTGGCGGTACTGACGTGCTGCGCGGTCGCGATCTGCTGCAACGTCTCACCCTTCTTCAAGTCGGCCGACAGTGTCTGCGGGCTCAGCTTCAATGTCGCGGCCACGTTCTTGTACGCCCCACCGAGCCCATGGCGCTTGGCCCACGCGTGGGCAGCCGGGTGCTTGCCCGTCTTGCGCACGGGAAGCTTGGTGTTGATCAGCTTGGTCACCCGCGCATCCGCGGTCGCGTCGAGGCGGGACAGCAGCGTCGCGCGGGACACGTGATGGCGGGCAGCGATCTGAACCAGCGACTCACCGGCCTTGCGACCCGCCTTCAGGCCCGCGACATCGGTGCCGGCGTCCTTGGCGATGGCGGCACGAGTCAGGCCCAGCTCATGAAGCCTGTCCCGGTGACCCTTGTGGTGGTGATGACGAGTGCTCTGGGCGGTGCCGGACTGTGTCGTGGAGGCCGATGACGCATAGGCCGGAACCCCCACACCCACCGCGGCGACCGCGGCCAGGCTCGAGCCGGTGATGATCTTGGTCCTGCGAAGCATGCAACTACCTTTCAACAGCGTCGGGCGAATGCCCGCTTACCCGCTCACAGTGGGGTCTGCGTCTGCAACAGGCCTGTGGGGCCCTGTGCTGAGCCTGTCAACCATGGGCGGGTGACCCGGATCGGGGCCCAGATCGGCTCATCTATCGCGATCACATCGTGACAAGTCGGAGTCCAGGTAGGCAGCTAGAAAGCCGATTACACAGTCACCTCGTGTTCATCCGACGACGCAGCCGACACGAAGACACCCGGTCCAATGACGACTCGACGAATTTCCGTGCACTGCAGGTCCCCGCGAAGCCAACCGGAAGACCGACCACCCTCGGCACTGCAACCTGGCGGCAGGTACGCCGGTCGGTCCCTGCGCAACCGGATGGGTGCTGGACAGGGTCGCGCGGTTCGTCAGTCGCGGTCGTCGCCTTCTTTACGCCGCTCGTCCTGGGAACCCTCGTCGTCCACGCCGCCGCCCGTGTCTTCGAACACCTCGTCGCGTGACTCCTGACGGCGCTCATCGTGTTCCAGCCGCTCTTCGGACGTCTCGTTCGGCTTGTGGTGGCCCATCGCGTCAGCCCCTCCGTCAGTCCAGTGACGTCATTCAAGTCATTGAAGTCTAGGAGAGACCGCGTCACCGGTCACCCGTCACCAGCCGCTCCCACGACAAGGCGGAGGATGACCTCCTCGTCCGCACGGAAGAGCCGGAGAGACCGCGTCGCAGAGCCCAAGGCCCGGTCGTCGAACGTGCCGAACGCGATCCGTCACGGTCCTACCCTTGCCGCATGGTGCTGGACTGGTGGTCGCACGAAATCATGCACGGCCACAAGCTTCCCCTCGTGTTGGCTCTGGGAGCCTTCCTGGTCACGTTCGTCACGACCCGCACGATCACTCGCCTGATCCGGGCCGGCAAGGGACCGTTCCACAACGTGGCCAGTGGCGGCGTTCACCTGCACCACTCCACTCCGGGCACGGTCCTGCTGGTCGCAGGCGCCTTCACCGAGGTCGGGGCGGACGGTCGGTCGCCCGGCTCCTACGTCGGCGCCGCGCTCATCGGTGTCGGCTCCTCGCTCGTCCTGGACGAGTTCGCCATGATCTTCCACCTGCAGGACGTGTACTGGTCACAAGAGGGCCAGCTCTCGGTCACCGTGGTCAGCCTCACCGCGGCGTGCGTCGCCCTCGCAGTCGTCGGAGTGTCACCCACCGGCGTCACCGGCCTCAGCCCTACTGCCCGGTTCATCCGCGGCGGCCTCACGACGGTGTTGGTCATCCACCTGGTCTGCGAGGCGGTGACCGCGCTGAAGGGCAAGATCCCGACGGCGTTGATCTCTCTCTTCCTAGGTCCCTTCGCGTGGTATGCGGCAGTACGAATCGCCCGGCCACGATCGCCGTGGGCGAAGTGGTTCTACGGGCCACACCGGATGGAGCGCGCGTCACGCCACACCCAGGAATTCGATGACCACTGGTATCCGGTACGACGACATTGGGACGACTTCATCGGAGGCGCACCTTCCGTTGCCGGCCAGCCCGCTCGGCGGCAGCAGACGCGCTGACAGATCCGCGGCCGCGCGTGAACAGGGGCTGCGGTCGAACCACCCGGCACCACCGCGGCCCGAGCGTGGGTCAGATTCGTCTGGCCGAGGTCGATCTCAGGCTTCGCGCGATGCCCCACGCCGCGACGAGTGTCCACACCGCCTGCAGGATGAGAAACCCCCATTGACCATCCAGATAGGCGACCGCGGTGAGGACCGCGGAGCCGGCCAGGTTCAGCGCGAGGTAGGCATAGCTGTGCTGCGACAGCCGGCCGATCTGCAGTAGTGCGAAGGGCACGAGGATGCCGATCGCGCCGATGAATTGCAGAGCAAGATCCATTGCCATCACCCCCCACTCAATGAGCAGCTCGCGGCGTGCGGCCCCGCAGCCGTTCGGTGATGCCCCATAGGGAGACGAGCGCCCAGACCGCTTCGAGGAAGACGAAACCCCACTCGGCGGTGAGGACGCCCGTGACGGTCATCGCGGCGGAGCCGATGGCGTTGGGAATGAGGTAGGTGTACGAGCGCTGGTCGAGCAGGTCCGCCTGGGCGGCGAGGAAGCCCGCGAGCACGAGCAGCGCTCCGATGATCTGAATGAATTGAGTCATAGGTTTCGGGAGCGTCGTCTTCACTGGGCCGGGTACGGCGCACATCTCGTCCGGGGCAGCCACATGACCACCTATGGTTTGCGCTCTCAAGGTAACGGCCGAGCGCGGTTCCCAGCCACTCGACGGCACGCAGGCCGCGCTGAATTCGTTCGGCCATCAGGCCCCGACGAATGCGTAGGACCAGCTTGAGGGGCGTCCGGCCCGCTGATCAAGTGCACTCCGACGATTCCGCTGATGCTTGATCCTCACATCTGCAGTGCAGAGACCTACGAGACATGGACGTGAACGGACTCGAATCAAATCGGGACCGTTCTTGCAGGCTCGAGTCCACCCGTGCGAACTACGCCACGGACTTCTGCGCATCGCCTTGCGGCGCCGCGATGTCCACCTTGCTCTGGGAGTCGTGCGCGTTGTGCGCAACGCAACACGTGCTGGCGGACAGAAGATGGTGGGTCCTTCCGCCCGGGACAGACGCCAGCAAACGGAATGTGTCGCGCTGCCGACCATCGTGGTGGAAGTTTCCACGACCACTTGCGGAACACCGCCGTACGTCGTCGCCGCGGCCTCATCTTCCTGGCCAGAACGGAGACCTGCTGGGCCCGACTGCGCTGGATAGCCGAACTGCCGCGTCGAGGCACGCAGCGGAAAGCGCGATGAGAAGAACGGATACGGCTTCTATGCGGCGCCGCGCATGTCGGGTAAACGGCGACGGCGGCGCACCCCAATGTGGTTCGATCGCACGGTCGCAACCTCTCGTTGCTGACGCTCACGAAGCTCGCTACAAGAGCCCGGGGGTAGCCCACGGCAGGGAACTTGAAGGTCGACCTCCAACGCGGTGACCGCGTTGGAGACTTCACGGTGCTTCGGAGGGTTCACTCCGGCGCACATACAGAGATCGTTCACGCACGCGACCAGAACGGGAATCTCGCCGCACTCAAGTTCGCTGCGGACGGCAATGAGGCCTCCCTTGCCGGCGAGCGCAGCCGCCTTCTTGAACTTGTCGGGTGCCCGTTGCCGACGGTGTTAGGACACGGTGATTTCGCGGGCGCCGAGTACCTCGCCTTGGAGTGGCGCTCGGGCGTGGACGTGCGACTGGCTGCCGGAGACGCACGTGGGGATTCTCTACGCGCGGCCGTTGCGCTCGCTTCGGACATCGTGCGCGCGTTTGCCAGTATCCATCAGCGCGGAGTCATTCACGGGCAGATCCACCCGCGCCATGTGCTCGTCGACGGCGATGGCTTGGTGTCGATCGTCGACATGGCGCAGACGGCTATAGACGTCGGTCAGCTCACCGACCCAGCGGCGGCGCGCCGATGGCTGAACGGGGACGCCGCACACATCCCCACTTTCGCCGATGAGCAGTATTCGGTTGCTGCACTGGTGGTTCTCCTGGTGACTGGGCACGCCCCGTTCGCGGCGACCCGGTCTCGGACAGAGCTTGCGCGGCAGGTCCTACAGGGTTCGGTGCCGACCATCTCCCAGATCCGGGGCGAATCCCTCCCGTCACTGGATCGGATACTCCGTCGGGCACTGCACCTAGATCCGGATCGCAGGTATCCCTCGCTGGACTCCTTCGCGGACGCCCTGGATACAAGTACCTCCCCCACACGCACCCGCGACGTGGCTCTCGGTCCTTCGGGCGATCTCCTTGCCTCTCACCTCGCCGACTTCCGGGCGCAGGCGACGGCACTCGACCCCGCCACCAACCCGATCGCCACGGCACCGACTTGCTCGGTGAACTACGGCGCGGCCGGTGTCGCCTATGCGTTGATCCACGTCGCGCGAGCACAGTCCGAACCAGAGCTGTTGGAAGCGGCCACGTGGTGGCTCGATGTTGCGCAGCACGATCAAGGGCGACCCGACGCCTTCTATGCCGATGGCCTCGAACCAGGAATGATCGGACGGATCTCGCCCTTTCACACAGGCAGCGGTCTCGCCGTCGTAGGAGCCCGACTGAGCCACGCGACCGGCGATGTTCAGGGCCACCGACGTTGGCTCGCGACGTACCGCGACCGAATCCGCCATCCCACCCGGAATCCCGACTCGACTCTCGGACGGTCCTCGGTGGTGCTCGGTGCCTGCCAGGCGCTGATCGGTGCGGACCCGACCTGGCCAGAGGTCCGGCAACTGGAGGACGACGTATCTGCGCTCTTGGACCAGGTGTGGCGCGACCTCGGCCCGTTGTCGTCGCTGGAGTACCTGGGAGTGGCGCACGGGTGGGCAGGCATCCTCTACGCGAGTCTGCTCTGGAGCGACACCGCGTCGTGGGCGCTTCCGGAGGATTTTCACTCGAGACTGCAGGATCTGGCGTCTTGCGCAGAAGGACTGGGACGCGGCGCGACGTGGCCCGTGTTCAGCGCCCTCGACCGACCCGACACCTGGTGGGGTTGGTGCAACGGTCAAGCCGGACACGTCATGCTCTGGGCCCTGGCGTACACGGTCCTCGGCGACGAGCGCTGGCGCCGGCTCGCAACGAGTGCGGCTTGGAGCGTCGTCGATGCACCCGTGGGTGTGTCGAGTCTGTGCTGTGGGTGCGCGGGTGAGATCTACGCTCTGCTCAGCGCGTACCGGTGCACCGGGGACGCGTCCTGGCATGCACGAGCCGTGGACAAGGCGCACCAGGCCTCCGTAGACGCCGTTCTTGCGAGCGATGCGCCGACTCCGCTGTCGTTGTACAAGGGTGATACCGGTTTGGCGATCCTGGCCTGCGACCTGATGAAGCCCGACACGTCGGCCATGCCTTTGTTCGAGGTCGAGACAGGGCGAGCGCCGTGACGTCGTGGGGAGTCTTGGACCTAGGTCAAGCGCTCGAGGATTGCCGTCCCGAGGCTCGAGTGGCGCTGACCGTACAGATGGCAGAGCTCGCCGAAGACCGTGGAATGACGCGGTACTGGGTGGCAGAGCACCACAACACGCAAGTTGGTCTCGCGGCGCCTGAGGTCGTCCTCGCCGTGATTGCCGCCCAGACAACATCGATCGCGGTGGGGTCAGGAGGCGTCCTTCTGCAGTACTACAGCCCGTTGAAGATCGCGGAGGTGTACCTCACCCTTGCCGCCTCGTTCCCGGGTCGCGTCGAACTAGGTGTGTGCCGCGGCCCGGGCGTCGCGGACGACGCCGTGCGTCTGGAGCTGGTTTCGGGCCACGACACGGAACTCGCGGCCGATGTCTATGACACGAAGGTCGCCGATCTCGTCAGATTCCTCGATCCGTCAGAAGATCTCGGACCTCTTGAGCCCGCACCCCGGGGCGTCTCGGCTCCGCCACTGTGGGTGCTGGGATCCAGCTCGTCGAGCATTGCCCAGGCGATCAGGCACCGCTCTCGGTACGGCTACATGTGCTTCTTCCCGGGGAGCGATGAGATCGGTCCACCGCTCATCGAGGAGTACCTGGCCGGGCTCGGAACCGACCCCGCCGACGGCCCGATCATCACCGTGTCCGTGATCTGCGGGCGCACTGAGGACGATGCGCAGGCGATGCACTCCCGGCTACGCAGCGCGGGCTACATGGTGATCAATGTGGTGGGCGACCCCGGCCAGTGCGTCGCAGCGATTGAAGCCCTCTGCGAGAGATACCACGCGCGATCGGTCCTCGTCGCGTTGGTGGCGCAATCCGGTGCTGAACAGCTGGAGCAGCTACGACGTCTGGCCGGGGCCGTTCGCCATTGATCGGTTTGCGGTCGTGCCCGCCTATTCCATGACCGTCGCCACGCACGAGGGGTTCAAGCAGGTGTAGGGCGGGCAGGTTGCCTGACACCTCATGTGCGGGTTGGCCTTCTCGGCGGGGGCCTGAAGGTCCTCGACGACATCGTCGCGATCTGGTTGTTCAGAGCGCTCGGGGTGCTCGGAGTCTGCCATGTCATCTCCTCAACGAATGACTGTCTTCTTGCAGGACTCGCCTACACAGGTGGGCTCACAGGTCGCGTCCGGGGAAACTCTTCTCCGCTCGGCCGGCGCCTCGAGATTCTCGACTTTCTCGTCGTCATCGCTCGGGGTCGTCTTATCGGTGGGATCGCTCATGTCGCCTCCATAGAGCTGACACGGTGTGGTGGATGGATGTGTGGCACGAAATCGTTTCGTGATCGTAAACCTGCGTGCATCCACGCGTCAGGAGATCCCCAGGATTTTGCTACCCCCGCGAGCCAATCTTTCCCTACTGATGCGAGCCACGATGTCGTGCACTCGAGCTTCATCTGCGCCGCCCCCATCACGCAGCAATCTGTTGAGCGCCATGTGCGCCAACGACTGGACGATGGCGAGATAGGGCTGAGAAAGGCGCCCCCTGGCGTCCTCACCACGAAGGTCCGCCAGGACAGGCGCCTGAACCGCCGAACGGTCGGCGAGGATGACCTGCACCCCTGGGTGGATGAGCTGCCCGTCGCCAGACGCGATGTCTGTGATCCTGTCGCGGACGGAACGAAATTCCGTGCCCAGGCGACGCGTTCCGGCGGGAGTGAGTCTGCGTACAAAGGCGTCCCGCAGCTGACGTGCGCACTCATCGAGCTGGTCGGGGTTGAGTCCTGCGTCGGAGTACAGCGCCATCACACTGGCGACGGCCAGGTCCAACCGCGTTTGCGACCTGACAGCACCAACCTGCAGGAGTGCGAGGAACGCGTCCGAGTCGGCTTCGGCGATGCGCTCCATCGCGCTGACTCCGGCCGCTCCCCCATATCGCTCGACCTCTCGTTCGTACGTGTCGAAGCTCATCGTGTGAAGGTCCCCGGCCGCGACGGCCTGCGTCACGGCGTCATGCAGGCGCGGCATCGCGACCCGTGTCAGGGCGTCCGGATCGCCGTTAAGGCGGAGGCGCACATGGCGATCGGGATCGGCGTAGCGGATGAAGAACCACTGTTGCACCACGTTCTCGTCCCGAAGTGAGGCAATCAACGGGGCGAGCCGCTCGGTCAGTACCCGGTCGGCGGCAGATGCCGGCCCGTACAGCTTCCCGAAGAGCCACGACGAGCCGGGCAGGAATGTCCGGTCCACATCTTCCGCGGCGCGAACGTCCGGGGGCCCACTCGCCACGAGCGCTGGTCCGGGCAGGTTCGTCGAACTGAACGCCACGACGAGTTCATGGGCGTACCGGCCGTCCGGGCCGCATACGGCACTCGCACCGGGCGCCACCGTCTCAGCGAGCCGCACGATTGCAGTACCGGTGGCCGTCGTGGGGGCGGCGGCCTCTGCACGGCGGCACTCGGTGAGGACGGCACCGACCATCAGAATGTTCTCCAGATCGACGAGCATGGGACCTTTGGAGAGCTCGAGCTGCACCCACCGTGGTAGGCCGAGTCCCTCACGCCAACACCTGACGGCATTCAGCAGATCGGCGCTCTTTTCGAGCGCGACCAAGTCTCGTGTCGGCACCATCCATCGACGCCCGACGAGCACGACTCGACCGCGCCGAAGCCTCGGCAGGAACGGCGCGTCCACGAGGTCTCCCCATGACCACCCGCGCGAATGCGACTCGCCCTCGGCGAGGAGTGCGAGGAATCGGGCCGCCGGCACTGTCAACCACTGCAGGTTCATCGCCGAGGCCATGCGAGGCCGGACTCGGCGGTTGTGCCGACGTGACCACAACACGACCTCGCCATCTGCGACCGTCACGAGCAGGTCCGCGGGTGACAGGACACCGGGATCTCTCGGGTTCGATGCGCCACCCATGTCGATCTGGAGGTCCCTGAGAGCCGGACGGTGGGTGACGTTCAGACCCCAGTCGACGTCGGGACACACTGCGATCTCGGCGAGCAGGTCATTGGGCCAGACCTGGGCCTCTCGGGCGAAGTGCCGGCGGACCGCGTGCGACAACTCGTCGTCGCCGTGGCAGAACCGACCCACGAGACGGCCGCCGCCGGGTGCGCTGATCGACGGCGTCCAGATCTGGTAATCGCCACGCTCGATGGCGTCGCCGTTCTCTGCCGCGATCGATGCCACCACGCTGAACGCGCCGTCCAGGCGGGGTGCGGACGGATCGGTCAGCGCCGCAACGTCGTCCGCGGTCAGCTCGACCTCGCCATCGGGACTTCGTGCACCGCGAACCAGGAGCGACTGAAGCGCTCGCCGCCTGCGGCGGGCGACGACATCCTCTTCGGTGGCGGCGCCTTGTTCGTCCTCGAGTCGAAGTCCGTGGTCTGGATCGAGCGCCTCCAGCAACGGGACGGCGCGTGTTCCGAATCGCCGGGAGAACGCGTCGACGAAGGATGCGAGCGGGTGAGGCGCCCTGCCCGCGACAGTTGTGACCAGTTCCGCCGCTCGCCGCAGCTGGTCGGTCGTCGCCGACGCAAGCCGGATCGAACCCGGTCGCACCGTGTCGACCTGAATCGTCCGTCGAGGCGGCGGCTCAAGGCCCACTCTTCTCAGAAGATGACGTACCTCTGTCGCGGCGGCGGCCAGATCGTCCGCGGACTCGATCACGTTGACGACTGCGTCCAGCGCGGCGCGCACGTCGTATGCGCCGAGTTCTTCCAGCAACTGCGACGCCTGCTGCGTCGGCTCGGTCCCGATGACCCCCACCGCCGGTGCCGGGATCACCAGCTCTCGGGACAACGCGCGCTGCACGATCGTCGCCGGGTCGGGAAACCCTTGACCAGCCAGCATCTCCATCGCTCGCTCGACCGTCGGCCATTCTGCTGCTGCGGCCACCGCGGCGTCCACGGATGGTGTCCCCAGCACGGCGAGCAGCGTTCGGCCGTTCGACGACCCGACATGAGCGGGCACCCTGTACCGATTGCCGATGCGGTAGGCGAGTGGATTCGGCCGGATCCGCAAGGCTTCCGCAGGAGCCCGGTCCGAGGCCGTCTGTGCCACCACTCGCTGCGTGTGGCCCGGGTCGAGGCGACGGACTGACCGCAGATCCCGGCGGTCGCCAAGCATCAGCTCGGTAGGACCGTCGAATGTCACGAGCGCATAACTCGCGAGCGACCCGAACGGGGTCGGGCGACCAGCCATGCGCGACAGGTAGCGCACCAGGGATCGCTCCGCGGCTGCGCCCTTTCGACTGTGCGGGTCGTCGCGCCAGTGTCGCAGTCCCTCACCGATATCGGACGAGCCCGACGCTAGAGCGTTCGCAATCGTGCTGTCGGCCAGCAACTTCTCGAGACCGCTGCGCAGGACCGCAACGTCATCCGCCCCCGCGTCGGTCCAGCGGGCGAGGTTGTCGACGGCGAGCAGTGGCGCACGGATCACGCCGAAGTCCGCGACCCACCTGCTCCCCGACGACCTGGCCACCGCCCAACCCTAGAATCTCGCACTCCGCGAGGGAGACGAATCCCGACGACAGGCGCCGAGGAACTGCTCCGTCATAGCGGTCTGGTGTTTGCCTTGATCCCAGTTCATCGCACGAAAACCCAACTGGACGATCGGATCAATCGCATCTTCGCAGGTCAGAAGCCTGCGATGTGGTGGACGTGAAGGGACTCGAACCCCTGACCTCTCGCGTGTGAGGCGAGCGCTCTAACCAGCTGAGCTACACGTCCGTAGACGGCGCAGACGAGCAGGTACGTCGTCCGGGCGCGAGGGAGAGGTTAACCCGGCGCCGTCGTCCACCGCCAATCGGCCCCGACCGACGCAGGTCAGAGTCCGGGAAGCCGGCCGAGCGGGGTCTCGACGAAGTCGGGCAGCCATGTCGGCACGCCCTTCCAGAGCAGGTAACCGTAGAGGCACGCCACCACGATGGCGGCCACGCCGAGACCCGCCAAGCCGCGTACAGCGGGGTTCTGCCGCCCCAGCCACGCCGTCCAGGCTTTGACCTGCCTCCTGGTCCAGGCGAGCAGCTTTGCGGCCCAAACGAATTCGGAGGCCCACACGCCGAGGCCGATGAAGATGATGACCCACCCAGGGCCGGGCAGGGGCAGCAGCACGATGCCGAGCGCGATGATCGCGAAGCCCAGGATGCCGACGAAGACGCGGTAGATCAGGTGGGTGGTGGCGTTGGCGCGGATCTTGCGCTGCCACTCCCAGCGCGCAGGGGCGGCCGCGCGCGCCGGGGACTTCTCGTCGTCCTGGGTCGAGGTACTCATGACGCGCCGTCGACGGGCTGAACGGCGTACCTCACGGTGCGGGGTCGTTGTCGAGGGCGGCGGCATCGGCGAAGACCCGAGCGGCCCGGGCGGTGACCGGACCGGGCGTGAGCGTTCGCGAGCCCACCGCATGCACGCCCTGCACCTCACGCAGCGAGGAGGTCAGGAAGATCTCCTCGGCCCGGTCCAGCACGTCGAGGGGCAGGGTGGCCTCACGGATCGGCAGTCCGGCCGCCTTGCACCACCGCAGGACGAGCGCCCGCGCGATGCCCGCCAGCGGACCGGCCGACAGCGGCGGGGTGAGGATCTCGCCGTCGACCACGATGAAGATGTTGGAGCCGGTGCCCTCGCACAGCTCATCGCGGGTGTTGGCGAAGATGCCCTCGTCCGCCCCGCGCTCCTTGGCGTACGCGAGCGCGACGACGTTCTCGGCGTACGACGTGGTCTTCAGTCCGGCGAGCGCGCCGCGTTCGTTGCGCACCCAGGGCACGACCTCGACCTTCGAGGAGACCGGCGGCGGGTCGGCGGGGCCGGCGGTCACGATGTAGGTCAGCGCCGAGTCCAGGCGCCCCGAGCCGAGCGGCCCTGCTCCCCCGGTGACCATGTAGCGCACCCGACCGAGCGGCATCGGCTCGCGCAGCACCGCATCTATGCCCTCGTCGACGCGGTCGCGGTCCGCTCGCGGCAGCCCCAGCCCGGCCAGCGTGCGGTCGAAGCGGGTGTGGTGCATGGTGCGCGCGAACACCTGCCCGTCGATCACCTTGCAGGTCTCGAAGCCGCCGTCGCCGACGGTCACCCCGTGGTCCAACGCGTTCAGGCTGGGCTTGTCGTCGACCCGCTCGCCGTCGACCCACACACGGATGCTCATTCCGACCTCGCGATCACCGATTCCGCGAGCGCCAGTAGGCGCCGCGCCTTGAGAGCAGTTTCCCACCACTCCCCCGCCGGGTCCGATCCCCAGGTGATGCCGGCGCCGGTCCCGTACCGCAGCCAACGAGTGCCGCCGCGGTCGTGTTCCAACCAGAACGTGCGGATCCCGACGGCGAGCGACGCCGTGCCCCGGTCGTTGTCGACGTACCCGATCGCGCCGCAGTACGGGCCCCGCTCCACCGGCTCGAGATCCCGAATGGCGGTCAGGGCGCTGGACTTCGGAGCACCTGAGACCGAGCCGGGCGGGAACGTCGCACCCAGGATGTCGGCCCACTGCGCCCCCTGGTCCAACTGCCCCGACACCGTGGACTCCAGGTGCACCAGCCCGGGGTTGTACTGCGGGGCGAGCAACGCGTCGACCGCGACGGTGCCCGGGCGGCATACGGCGGACAGGTCGTTGCGCACCAGGTCGGTGATCATCACGTTCTCGGTGCGGTCCTTGGGGAGCAGCTCTTCGACCGTCGGTGCGGTGCCTTTGATCGGGGCAGACCACACCCGGTCCCCGCTGCGACGCAGGTAGAGCTCCGGTGAGGCGCAGACGACCTCGAGCCGGGCGTGGGGGGTGTCGATGTACCCGTGTCGGGGCGCCGGATTTGCCTGTCGCACCAAGCGATTCAGCTCAGCCATCGAGAAGCCGCCCGGCACCGCGCGACTGAGCACCCGGCAGAGATTCACCTGGTAGACCTCTCCGGCCGCGATGCGGTCGCGGATCGCGCGCACGCCCCGTTCGTACGCCGATCGGTCCAACGAGGACGACCATGCGGACAGGTCGGGGTCCGCCACCAGGGGCTCGACCACACCGGCGGCGTCGGGGTGCTCCAGATACTCCACCGATCGCATCCGGACCGCTGTCAGCTCGCGCTCGAAGGTATCGACGACCACCCAGAAGCCCGGCTCGTCGAGTGCCACGAGGTCATGCCGCACCTCCACGACCCCGGTGGCCGTTACACCGGCGAACTGCGCCCGCCCGTCCTCGTCATCCATCGCGGCCCAAGTATGCCGACCACGCGACAGTCCCCCCGCTCCGCGTGGTCCACCCGTGGCCCGACGCGAGGACCCACCCGGATCGGTACGACACGGTCGGGCGCGGACTCGTCGGCAGTCGCATTCGGTCGTCGGAGGCGTAGCGTGCAGAACGCCCCGCAGGCGGTCACCGACCGCCCGCAACCGCCCCTTTGTCGGTGCGGAACGAAGCCCTCGGCCCAGACGGGTCGGGGGCTTCGCCGCCTAGCACTGCTGCCATCGCGTCGACCTGCACAGCCCTGATCAGGGAATCGACCGCGGCCGACCTTGGTTGCCGATGACATGACTTCTTCGACGAATATCGCCGCGCAGTCCGGGACGTTCTCCATCGGAGGCGACCTTCCCGTCGTTCGCCTGGGTTACGGCACCATGCAATTGACCGGGGACGGGGTCTGGGGCCCGCCGCGGGACCACGACGAGGCGGTCGCCGTCCTGCGTCGCGCGGTCGAACTCGGCACCACCTTCTTCGACACCGCCGACTCCTACGGGCCGGTCGTGGCCGAGGAGCTCCTGGCCGAGGCGCTGCACCCGTACGCCGACGACGTCGTGATCGCGACCAAGGCCGGACTCACCCGACAGGGCCCGGGCATCTGGACTCCGGTCGGTGTGCCTGCCTACCTGCGGCAGCAGGCCGAGCTCAGCCTGCGGCGCCTGAAGGTCGATGCCATCGACCTCTTCCAGTTGCACCGCATCGATCCCGCGGTCCCGCTCGAGGACCAGGTCGGCGAGCTGGCCAAGCTGAGGGACGAGGGCAAGATCAAGCACATCGGACTGTCCGAGGTGACCGTGGACGAACTGCAGGCCGCCGAGAAGATCGCGCCGATCGTCACGGTGCAGAACCGTTTCAGCCTCGGAACCCGTGACGCGGACGCACTTCTCGCGCACAGCGAGGCGAACGGTATCGGTTTCATCCCGTGGCGTCCGGTGGCCGACCACACCGGTGCCGCCGGAGCCCTTGCCGAGATCGCCGACGCCCACGACGCGACGGTCACCCAGATCGCCCTCGCCTGGCTGCTCCAGCTCTCCCCCGTGATGCTTCCCATCCCCGGGACGTCGCAGGTGGCACACCTGGAGTCCAACACCGCCGCCGCGAGCATCACACTGACCGCCGACGAGGTGAAACGACTCGGCGATCTGACCGACTGACACCCGCACCTATCACGACGAAGCCCCTCCACCCGCGCGGGTCGAGGGGCTTCGTCGTGCGTCCCGCGGGTCGGTCAGGTGCAGGTGTTGGCGAAGTTGCTGATGGTGATGTCGTCGCCGGTGGTTCCCGTCGCCGCGACGAAGTCGTATCGCAGCACCACGGGCGAGGTGACCGTCGTCGTGGGCGAGTACGTCACCGTCTTGGTGCCGGACCCGCCGTTCGTCGTGCTCGTGTCGATGGCGCCGGTCGATTGCGCCACGCCGTTGATCTGGAAGCTCATCGTCAACTTCCGAGGGTTCGATGAGTACGTCGTGTAGTTGTAGGTGAATTTGTACGTGCGGCCCGCGAGGAAGGTCTGGCTCGGGCTCTGCACCACTTCGGACGCCGCGGCGGTCGACGCAGGATCCTGCAGCAGGACGTACCCGTTGTTGGTGAACTGATCGGTCCCGCCGTTGGTGGACATGTTGGTCTTGGTGACAGTCCACCCCGCTGCCGTGCTCGGTGCCGCCACCCCGCCGCAGGCCGATGCTGCGGCGACGGGAACGACTGCACCGACCGCGATCACCGGCACAGACCAGGCTGTCGTGCCCAGCACGGCACGACGTGTCACCCGGCGCGTGTCACCGTCCACGTCCCGCTCCCGCTCCCGCCCCGTTGAATCGCTCCACCGAAGATACCGATCGCATCTCCTGTCTTGGTCAAGAAAGGGTAAGGGTTCGGCCAAGTCGGCGGTGTCGTATCAGTGACACGGTGATCAAAGATTTCGCCGTCACCAGGCCGCAACCGATCGTCTCGACCCCGCACGGTCCATCAGGGTCGTGGATATCGTGATCGGTCGTGCCTCCGGATACCGAGCTCCTCTTGGAGCAAGCCCACCTGACCTATGCCCGCGAGCAACTCACCCGAATGCGCGAGCGCACTTCGGCACTGGATCCGCTGAAAGCCAGCGACGCCGACTCCTCCGCCCAACTCCAGCGGACCCTGCGTGACCGGATCGCAGCACTCACGGATGACCCGCGCACCACGCTCTTCTTCGGTCGGCTGGATCTGGACGCCTCGGGCGCTCCGGGGGCGCGCGACCTGCCCCCCACGCTGCACATCGGCCGACGCCACATCAGCGATCTGCACGGCGACCCGGTGGTCATCGACTGGCGTGCGCCGGTCTCCACCGCCTTCTATCGCGCCTCCCCCGCCGAACCAATGGGAGTCCTGCGACGACGTCGTTTCGGGGTCGATCACGGTGCACTCACTGCCATCGAGGACGAGGACCTCGCCGCTCCCGGCGTCGACGCCGCCGGCCGAGACAGTCGAATCCTGGCCGAGGAGATCGAGCGGCCGCGGACCGGGCCGATGCGCGACATCGTCGCCACCATCCAGCCCGAGCAGGACGAGATCGTGCGAGCCGAGCTGGGTCGGTCGATCTGCGTGCAAGGGGCACCCGGGACCGGCAAGACAGCGGTCGGGCTGCACCGTGCCGCCTGGCTCCTCTATGAGTTCCGGGATCGTTTGGAACGCAGCGGGGTGCTGGTGATCGGACCGAACGAGGCGTTCCTGGACCACATCGGGGCGGTGCTGCCCGCACTGGGCGAGGTGCGGGTGGTGCACACCAGTCTCGAGGGCCTGGTCGCCTCCTCGCCGGTCCGGGGTGAGGACCTGCCGGAGGCCGCGGCCCTCAAGGGTGACGCCAGGATGGCCGAGGTCCTGCGTCGAGCGGTGTGGGCGCGGCTGGTCGCGCCGACCGAGGCGCTCGTGGTGCCGCGGGGCGTCCGGCGCTGGCGCGTCCCCGCGTACGAGGTCGCCGAGATCATGGAGCGGCTCCGGGCCCGCGGGGTGCGCTACGCCGCCGCCGGCGAGATGCTGCCTCAACGGCTCGCGCACGAGGTGCTGTTGCAGATGGAGCAGGCCGGTGACTCCCCCGACGACCGGGTGCAGGACGCGGTCGCGCGGAGCGCACCGGTACGTAGCTACACGAAGTCGGTGTGGCCCAAGGTGGATCCGCGTCAGGTGCTGTTCGAGCTCCTGAGTGACCGGGTGCTGCTCGCCGCGGCCGCCGACGGCATCCTGACCGAGCAGGAGCAGACCACCCTGCTCTGGCCGCACCCTCCACGCGCCAAGGGCAGCGCTCGGTGGTCCATCGCGGACCTCTTCCTTCTCGACGAGCTGGGTGACGTGCTCGTCCGCACCCCCAGCCTCGGACACGTGATCCTGGATGAGGCGCAGGACCTGTCACCGATGCAGTTGCGCGCGGTCGGCCGCCGATGCGCAACCGGTTCGGTGACCGTGCTCGGCGACCTGGCGCAAGGCACGACGCCGTGGGCGACCACTTCATGGGATGTCGCGATGGCCCACCTCGACAAGCCCGACTTCCATCTGGAGGAGCTGGAGCGCGGGTTCCGGGTGCCGGCCGCGGTGCTCGGTTTCGCCTCCCGGCTACTGCCCCTGATCGCACCGGATCTGCGAGCACCGCAGGCGATCCGTACCAACCCTGGAAGGCTGTCCATCCTGCCTGTCCCGGAACCGGTCGTCGCCGTCGTCGACCGGGTGCAGGTGGCCCTGCGGTCCGCCGGGACCGTGGGAGTGATCGTCCCGGACGCCGACCTCCCGGATCACCTGGCCGCCATGAAGGATGCGCGGATCGACTTCTCGGTGCTGGGAGTCCACGACCCCGGTGCGGTGGATCACCGGGTGCAACTGGTCCCCGCCGGTCTTGCCAAGGGTCTGGAGTTCGACCAGGCGGTCGTCGTCGAACCAGCCCGGATCGTCGCCGCAGAGCCGGACCTGCGCACCGGCCTGCGCCGCCTGTACATCGTGCTCACCCGAGCCGTTTCCGGGCTGGACGTGGTGCACGGCATGCCGCTGCCCGGGCCCCTCGTGGACTGAACGACCAGTGCACCGGCGCACGTACGTCAAGGCCGCCCCGACGCGCCCGATCGACCGACCGTCGAGCTCAGGGCCAGTCGGCAGTGGTGACCTGGGCGCCCACGACCGAGACGGTCAGCACGGTCGGCCCGTCGGGCCGCACCCACAGGTCGTAGGTGCCCTCGACCAGTCCGGGATACACCGCGCACGGGTGCAGGCCCGTGGGCGAGGGACGCGGGATGACCGCCACGTGCGGCCATGCCGCATGGGCATGGTGATGACCGTGACCGACAGGGCCCCCGGACGGGTGGTCGTGAGAGCGCCACTCACCGATCCACCAGTCCAGGCCCTCGTCGGGTTCGTGCCCACGACGCCCACTGGGACAGATCTCGATCTCCACGCCGGCCATGTCGGCCGGCGTGGAGACGACGAGAGCGCCGACATCGCCGCCGATGTCGAGGACCACCATGCCCTGACCGGCATGCGGATTCTCGGCGTCGGTCAACTGACGTGCCCCTTGCCTGCGAACCGGCGGATCAATTGACGGTCTGCCCGCCCGGCTTGCCCGGCTTGGAGGTGAAACCACTGTTCGGGTTCGACAGGTACGGGAACGAACTGAGGTACGCCACACCGTACGGCGCATTGTCGTTGGCCGTGCCCTCGGTCGAACCGTCGTTCAGCGAGGTTGCCGCTGCGTCCGGCTTGTAGCTCTTGTCGACCAGCGGGATGGTCGCTCCCGCCACCGCACGCAGCTCGATGGCGGTGACGTCGTCGATCGGGCGTCGCCCGTTCGGGAATCCAGCCGCATCTCCGGCGATCAAGCCGATCTTGTTGGCCTTGCTGGGGGCCGTGGGCGGGACTGCCAGATTCAACCGCAGCATGTCGGCCTGGACCGAACCGGTGTAGTTCTGGAAGCCCGGGACAACACCCTTCGGGATGCCCGTCAGCAGGATGGCTGCAAGGTCCGCACGCGGCTTCTTGGACTTGACGTACGCCGCCAGGTTGGGGAACGCCGTCGGGTAGAGGACGTTGGCGATGAGGTTGGCAAGCTCGGGCTGCAGCACGTACTTGGCGAACTGGCTGTCCAACCGGGGCGGGTTGATGTTCCAGAGGTCCTTCTCGCCCATCGGGTTGATGACCTCGTTGACCAGCGGGTTGCCCAGTCGCGAGACCTGCGTCCACGCACCGTAGTTGTCGTACTTGCCGGTCTTCTTGTTGAGGATACGGCTGGTGGAGCGGCTGGCCGTGGCCCACACACCGATCACCGAGTTCGCGGACATCACGTCCGTCGGGGTCTTGCCGTCGACCGTCAGATCGGACAACGGCACCTGGATGGCGATGGTGTGCACATTCAAGTCCAACAGGCCGTTCACACCGGGCATGTTGGCCAGGACCGGTGGGATGCCCTTGTTGTACGCACCCTGGAAGGGACGCAGGTCGCCCAGGTCGAAGATGCTGCCGAGGTCGACGTGGAACCCATCGGCGCGCTGTCCTGCGAACACCATGCGCCCGCCCGCGAGCTGGTGGTAGCTCTTCGCCGCCAGGGTCGGATAGTTCGGGGTGCTGCGGATACCGACGTTGACCGGCGGGCAGGTCAGATCCTTACCCAGGATCCCGCTGAGGTGTCGCGGGAAGTACTTCGGCGGCGGCGTGAGGTCCACGCGCTCCACGGTGAACGTCTGCGGGCGGTTCCAGTTCGCATCGGTCGGGGAAGAGATGGGCCCCACGTTGTAGAGGAAGGAGTTGGGGTTACGCACCTGCGTCTTGAAGGTGAACTGGTAGGAGATGTCGGCGAGAGCGCGGCCGCTGTTCGACACGTTGATGGTGTAGACCACCGTGTCCGCGAATTCGTTGAAATTCGGTCCGCCGTAAGGCAGTTCGAACGGCATGAAGTTGGCGATCAACGTCACGGTGCCCGGTTTGTCGGGGCTGACGAATGCATAGACATCCGTGTTATCAGCGGAGGGATCCTTGGAGATTTCTGGCGCTTCGCGGTGCGAGGACATGAACGACCTTTCAAACGGGCGGAGGGTGAACGACGAGCTAATTCCCGATGAACGGGACCAAGCGGGGAGGCCGGGTCTCAGGCTCGAGTTGCGTGGTGGAAAGCGTGGGCCAACCGAGCGGCCAGTTGCTTGTCGGTCACGGTGACCTCGTCACCGTCCACCATCAGGGTCACCTCACCGCGATGGACGTCGCTGACGAACGCAGCCATCGACGATGCGGCACCGCGAGGCACCTGCACCCTGTCCGACGCCTGATCCACCGTGGCCGCGTTCGCGGCCGACGGCGCGGCCATCGCTGCGATGCCCACCGCCGTGCCCAAGCCGGTGATGGTGACGAAATTCCGCCGAGATGACTTTTCCATACGATCTCCGATCGCAGAATTCTGCAGTCCTCGCAGGGACCTGCACCACGGCGCGTGGCGCTCGCTGAATCTAACACCCGAAGTCAGTTTTCCCCGAGGAAATCTGGGCATCGTGTTCAGCCAATATCCTGGGAATTGGCTGGGCGGCTTCTTGACAGTTTGGAATTTCCATGTTAATTCGTAGCCGATCCACTGTCGGATTGCTTTTCTTCACGATCTGGTTACGGGTCAAAACTCGTCTTCGGCTCGTATGCTGCCGACGTGAGCGGTCGCTCACGACCGGCTCTCGCAAAGGATGCAAGCATGCTGAAGAAAATCGCCGTCGCGGTAGGGGCCACCGCGCTCGCCGGCACCGGCCTCGCGTTGTCGAGTCCCTCGGCGCACGCGGCACCCCTCCACCCGGCAGGTTCGATCTATCTGCACGGCACCACGCACCTCGCCCACTTCTGGAGTCGCACCGACTGCGAGGCCCACGCGAAGTACGAGGTCGGTCTCGTCACGAAGGCGTCGGCGACGCAGACCCTGCTGCCTGCGGTGCAGCGCGCCAACGACGAGGGCCCGGAGTACCGATTCGCCTGCTATCCCTTACGCAGCGGTCAGTGGAGCTATCTGACGGCATACATGTCGAAGACCGGGAATCCGATCCAGTCCGCGGATCTCTACCTCGACACCACCAACCGGCAGTCGCAGGTCGAAGCGGGCACGAGCATCGACACCCAGGACGTGTGGCCGTTCGCTCACGTGGTGACGCACGACGCCGCGACCACCAAGACGTCGACCTGCAACGCGCAGCGCAACTACATCGTCAACGAGATCAAGAAGAGCCTCAGCCTGCGGTTGATCGGAGCCGACAAGGTCTGCACGGTGTCCAACGGCAAGGTCGGCTATGAGGCCGACTACGCCTCGACGGGCCCGAGCGGGCTGCCCTACGACCACGTGTCCCCATCCGCCTCGGAGTTCCAGCCCATCCTGGACGTGCTGGGCTACAAGTACCCCGGCGCCCCGACCTACAACAAGGTGAGCTCCCACCACCTGGTGGCCTGGAAGTAAGCACACCCGGCCCACACGGGCCCGACCTACGACAGCCCCTGCCCGCCATCGCGGTCAGGGGCTGTCGTAGGTCGGGGGTGGATCTGCACCCGGCGCCGCGCGCGCTCCACCGGCGTTCTCTCCTGCCCATCACCCGATGGAGATCTGTCCTGTCACTCAGGGGATCGGGAAGATCCGTAGCTGCAGTAGAGCGGCGAACCGCGCGTCCGGATCGGCAAGGTCCAGCTCGCCCACCTCTGCCAGGCGACGCAGCCGATAGCGGAAGGTGTTGGGGTGCACGAAGAGCACGGCCGCCGCCGCGTTCACGTCGCCGAACGCGTCCAGCCACGCTCGCAGGGTCTGGACCAGATCCGTGCCGTGCACGGCGTCGTACGACACCAGCCGCGCGAGCGGACCGGTGACCCGGTCGCCGCGAACCGTGACCTGGTCCCGCAGCTCGGACAGCAGCGACGAGATGTAGACATCAGACATCTGGGCGACTCGAGGGGCGCCGCCCAACTCTCGCAGCACCCGTACGGTCCGATCGGCGTACTGCCGGGCGTGCGCGAGCCCTTCAGCATCCAACGCTGTCGGGCCGACACCCACGATCGAGGGCAACCGGTCGCCGATCCTGTCGATGAAGTCGGTGGCGACTCGGACGGCCCACGGCTCCTGGTCGGCGCCGGACACCGGCAGCAGCCCGTAGACGGTGGTACCGATGAGCGCGGTCGCGGATGCCGGCTGCACGGCCGACAAGTGCATGGCGAAGGCGTCGGTGAGCCGCTGCCGGTCATTCGCATGGTCGGCGACCTGCACTGCGGCCGCCGTGCGGGTGTCGGCCGGTGTCCGCATCTCGCACAGCGCGAGCACCACCGTCGGGCGCCCCTTCAGGCCGAGCCGGTCGACGGCCTCGCGGGCTCCGGCACCGCCCTCCAACGCCGTGCCCACCAGTTCCGCTCGTAGCCGTCGCCCCACATCTGCTCCAGCGCGCACCCGCAACAGGTGCAAGGCGACCAGCTTCGCCGCCTCCTTCAGGGTCGCCGCGCGCGCGTCGTCCAACGGCTGGTCCAACACCGCCCAGATCGATCCGAGCAACTCATCCCCCGCCCGGACCGCGATCGCCGCCCTGGGAAGGCTGGCGCCCGGGTCACCCAGGCGGTCGGGCACCGGGTCGACCGCGATCGGCTCGCTGCTGCGGAAGAGTTCTCCGAAGACGCCCCTCTCGGTGAGCACCCTGGCGTACCGGTCAGGGACCTGCAGTCCGAGCACGGTCTCGATCCGGCCCTGATCGGTCTCGTCCTGCCGCCCCGAGAACGCCAGGACCCGGTTGCTGCGGTCCTCGATCGTGACGGGGGCGTCCAGGAGCGCGGCGATCGCGTTCGCCACCGCGAACAGATCACCGGACGGCAACCCTCCGAGTGATTCGGGACCGCCGGGTCCCGCGCCCACGTCACCGTCGGCGAGCAACGAGCGCAGCATCGCGTCCAGTTGCACCCACGTCGCACCGCGCGTCAGGCCGAGCAGAACCACCCCGGCATCATCGGCGGCCTCGGACACCCGCGGGTTCAACGTGACGGGCGACCGCAGCACCAGGGCGGCAGCGCGACTCCTGCCGAGTTCACCGAGAAGATCGGTGATGTCCTCGACGCCGGACAAGCCGACTCCCAGCACGAGAGCGCCGACCGGCAGGACCGGCCGGTCCAGCGGGTCGTGGATGGCGACGCCCCCGACCTCGGCGACCGCGTCAGGGTCACCGCGCACCAGCTCCAGAAGGGTGCTGCCCAGGTCGTCCATCACCCGTCGCAGACTGGCCCGTTGTCGCCCGATCGTCACTGGTCGCACCGCCTGAGCTCTCGACAACGAGGCGGTCAGGATAGACCGCACCGATGGGCCTTGGTCCGGCGTGCGACCCGTTCCGCCCAGGCAGCGCCGTACGGGCTCACAACGGGATCCATTGCGTCCATGTCGTCGTGGCGTCCAGCTCCTCGGCCAGGGGCTCGACCCCGATGCCCGCGCCGGCGGGCACGTCGAGGTAGCCGTCGTCCAGGACGAAGGGCGACGTGATGTCGGTGCGGTAGTACCGGTCGGATGCCGACGTGTCACCGGGGAGCGTGAAGCCCGGCAGGGCTGCCAACGCGACGTTCGCCGCTCGCCCGATGCCGGTCTCCAACATGCCTCCGCACCAGACCGCGACGCCGTGCGCGACGCACAGGTCGTGGATTCGGCGGGCCTCGAGGTAACCGCCCACGCGACCGGGTTTGATGTTGATGACCGAGCATGCGCCGAGCGAGATGGCCGCGGCGGCCGTGCGAGCGGAGGTGATGGACTCGTCCAGACACACCGGTGTGCTCAACTGCCGAGCCAGCTGGGCGTGCCCGAGGATGTCGTCCTCCTCCAACGGCTGCTCGATGAGCAGCAGGTCGAACGCATCCAGCTGAGCGAGGTGCCGCGCGTCGGCGAGGGTGTAGGCGGTGTTGGCGTCCACCTGCAACAGCACCTCGCCGCCGAAGCGATTCCGGACCGCGCGGACCGGCGCGACGTCCCACCCCGGCTCGATCTTGAGCTTGACGCGCACATACCCCTGCTCGAGATACCCGCCGACCGCGTCCAGCAGCTGGGGCACCGAGTCCATGATCCCGACCGAGACCCCGCAGGGCACCCGCGGATGGACGGCTCCGAGCTCGCGCGCGAGCGGCCTTCCCAGCTCTTTCAGCTCCGCGTCGAGCACCGCCATCTCCAGGGCGGCCTTCGCCATCCGATGTCCTTTGAACGGGGCCAGCACCGTGGCGACCCGGGCGCCGTCCACGTCATCGGCCCCGGCCAGTGCTGGGATCAGGAAGCGGGTGAGCACGTCGACGGCGCCGTCGACGTACTCCTCGGAGTACAACGGGTCGGGAAGTGTCACACACTCGCCCCAGCCCTCCGCGTCCCCGGTGACCGCTCGTACCAGCAGGATGTCGCGGTGGGTCTGGGTGCCGAACGACGTCCGGAACGGCGCCGCGAGCGGCAGCCCGATCCTGCGCAGTTCGAACCCGGTGAGCTTCATCGGGCGCCTCCTGAGTGTCGGGCGGTGATCGGTGGTGCGGTGTCCTGACGCACGACGTACCAGCCGCTGCGATCGAATCCGTCGATCCACGCACCGGACGTCAGCAGCCCGCCGAGCGACTCCCGCAGGGCGATCCGCCAGTCGGTGGCCAGCCGGGGCCGCGTCGCGCGCAGACCCTCGATGTCCGGGGGTACGGCGACCAGGTGCGTGGACGCGTCGCCGGAGCCGGCGACCGGCGCCCCGGAGGCGGAGATCCCGAGGGCGACGCAGGCCCCCAGGGCGCGCTCGTGCGCGGCGTCCCCGGGCCGGATCTGCCCCAGGCACGCTCTCGCGACCGATCCGGCTCCCAACTCCCAGCTCACCAGCAGCCGGTCGCTCCCGTCGGGACCGTTGATGCCGTCGTGCATACCGCCGTAGAAGTCGGTCAGGTATTCCGACGGGTCGGCTGCGAGCTTGACCACGTTGAACCACGCGTTGCGCGCCACCAGAGGGTCGAACGTCCAGGTGATCCGGGACGCTCCGCGTCGCATGGCCCACGCCCGTTGGTGCACCTTCATCGCGAATCCGACGTTGCGTCGGCGCGCGGCGGTGGACACCCCGGAGATGTGACTGTGCAACGAACTGTCGGCGGGCGCGGAGAAGAATCCGACGCAGGCGCCCACCAGGGATCTGCCGTCGAACGCGCCCACCACGTAGTTGCCCGCCTTCGCGAACGCGCGCAGCAGCTCCGCTGTGAGCAACGGTCCCGATTCGCGCTGCCAGACACTGTCGTAGAGCGCCACGATGTCCTGCAGATCCGCGACCTCGCTCAATTCCCGGATGACCACACCGGCCCGTCGCGCCGCTTCGTCCGCGGCCCGCGTCGCAGCGCCCAGACCCACTTCGACGTGCACGCTCATCAGCGCCCACCCGCCGAGGAGCGGGACGGTCCCGCGAAGACCGGCCGACGCAGGATGTCGGCGATCAACGCCCCCACCAGAGCGGTCCGTCCCACCAGGTCGGTGACGTCCACGTGCTCGTCGTCGGCGTGGGCTCCACCACCGGTGGCGCCCAGTCCGTCCAAGGTGGGAACGCCGATCCCGGCCGTGAGATTGCCGTCGGACGCACCTCCCACGCTGGCACGTGCGAGCCGCGGAAGTCCCAACTCGTCGGCCAGCGCGACCGCGCGGTCGTACAGAGCGCACGAGGCCACGGATTCCAGCGGTGCCCGGTTGGCTCCTCCGGTCACGTCGATCGCCGCTCCGGGCACCGCCGGGCGCAGCGCCCGGATGGCGTCGTCCACCCGGGTCTGCTCCGCACTCTCACGCACCCGCACATCGACCGCGAGCTCGGCCCGGGCGGGGACCGTATTGCGTGCGCTGCCGGCCGACAGCACCGTCGGGGTCACCGTCGTACCGCGAGCCGGATCCGCCAGTGCGGCCACGGCGAGCACCTGGTGGGCCAGCTCGATCGCGGCGTTGACCCCCGTTTCGGGTGCCAGTCCGGCGTGCGCGGCCCGCCCGGTGACGGCGACCTGGTAGATCGAGACACCCTTGCGTTCGGTCTTGAGCGCTCCGCCGTCCGCAGCCGACTCGAGCACCAGCACCGCGTCGCAGCCGGTGGCCTCGCGTTCGATGAGCGCGCGCGAGCTCGGCGAGCCCAGTTCCTCGTCGCCGGTGATCAGCAGACTGATCCCCGTCCTGTCGGGGAGGCCGGCGATGGCGTGGAACGCGATCACCAACCCGGCCTTCATGTCCACGCAGCCCGGTCCCCGTAGCACGCCGTCCCGCACCCGACACGGGTGAGTCTCGAGGGTCCCGATCGGCCACACCGTGTCGTGGTGACCGAGGACCAGCACGCGGGGCAGGTCGTCTCCCCACCGCCACCTCAGGTGGCTGCGCCCGTCGATCACGATGCGCTCGGGACGCACGGCCAGTCGCTGCATACCGACCTGGGCGACCACGTCGGCGCTGCGGGCGACCGCGTCGAGGTCGCTCGACGGTGATTCACACCCGACCAGCGCGGCGATGTCGCCCAGTATCGAGGCGAGGAGAGACGCGTCGGACGCGACGGCCGTCATCGGACTGCGTCCTTGGACGCCGGGTGCGCCTGGGGCCCCGATCCCGGCGGGAGACCCTCGGCGAAGTGGCACGCCGCCGCGTGACGATGCAGCGTGGTCGGCTCGGTGGCGGCGCAGACCTCACGAGTCGGATCGACCAGCGGACCCACCGGGCATCGCAGGTGATACCGGCAGCCCGGTGGCGGATCGTGCGGGTCGGCAGGCTCGAGCAGCGTCGCGTCCGCAGTCTCGCCCGTCGCGCCCTCACCCCACAGTCCGCCGTCCGTTCCGGGAACGGCCGACAGCAACTCCTTGGTGTACGGGTGCTGCGGATCGGCGAGTACCTCTGCGGTCGGACCGTGTTCGACGATCTGCCCGAGGTACATCACGGCGATCTCGCTCGCGACGTATCGCACGACCGCGAGATTGTGCGAGATGAACAGCATCGACATGTTGAGGTCGCGCTGCAGGGTGCGCACCAGATTCAGCACGGTCCCCTGGATGGACACGTCCAGGGCGGAGGTGATCTCGTCGGCGACCACCACCTCGGGGCGGGCCGCCAGTGCCCGGGCTATAGCGACCCGCTGGCGCTGGCCGCCCGAGAGCTGCGCGGGGTAGGCGTCGGAGCGCGCCGGGCCGATCTCGACCAGGTCCAGCAACCGCCCCACCTCCCGCCGACGGGCTGCGGCGTCCGTTCTGCGAGGGACGGCCTCGGCGATGCTGTCGCCGACGGTCATCCGGGGGTCCAGCGAGGAGTAAGGATCCTGGAAGACCATCTGCACCGGCCGCCGTCCCGCGCGCCGTGTCAGCGGCTTGCCGTCCAACAGGATGCGGCCGCTGTGCACGGGGATCAGTCCGACCGCCGCACGCGCCAACGTCGACTTCCCCGAACCGGACTCCCCGACCAGTCCGACGATCGACCCGTCGGGGACCACCAGGTCGACCCGGTCGACCGCCGTCATCGCGGTGCGGCCGCTGCCATACCGGATGCTGACGTCCTCGAAGTGCAAGGTGCTCATGACGCCTCCCTGCCCGCGAGAGCCTCCCGGCTCGTCACCAGCTCCTGCCACCGATCCGGCAGCGGCTCCCCCGCGTGCCAGCAGGCGACGCGGCGGCCGGCGGCGTCGGTGACCAACTCGGGATCCTCTGCGAGACAACGCTGGTCGGCCAGCGGACACCGCGCGGCGTACGCGCACCCGACCGGCTGGTGCCCGGGGTCGACGGGCCGGCCGGGGATGACCGGCAGTGGAAGGTCGACCGAGACGTTCATGTCGGGTACGGCGGTCACCAGTGCCCGGGTGTAGGGGTGCCGTGCGCCGGTGGTCAGTTCGTCGGCCGGCAGGTCCTCCACGATGCGTCCGGCGTACATCACCAGGACCCGGTCGCAGACCTGTCGGACCACGGCGACGTCGTGACTGATCAGCACGAGCGCCACGCCGTTCTCGTCGCGGATCCGCGCGAGCAGCTGCAGCACCTGTCGTTGCACGGTCACGTCCAGCGCCGTCGTCGGCTCGTCGGCGATGATCAGGGCCGGGTCGTTCATCAGACCCATGCCGATCATCGCCCGCTGCCGCATGCCGCCGGAGAACTCGTGCGGGTACTGCCGTGCCCGACGGCCCGCAGCGGGCACCCGTACGGCGCTCAGCCGTTCCACGGCTCGGGCCGCGGCCTGGCCCCGGCTGATGTCCTGATGCTGCGCGGCGACCTCGGCCAACTGCCGTCCGACCCGCCGGGTGGGGTTGAAGGACGTCGTGGGGTCTTGGAAGACCATGGCGAACGAACGGCCCAGCAGGGTCCGATGATCACGCGCACTCCCCGCCAACAGGTCGGTGCCGAGAAGCCGCAGCCGCTGCGCCGCGACCTGACCGGGCTCCTCGATCAGGCGGGCGATCGCCATGGCTGTGACGGACTTGCCGGATCCGGACTCGCCGACGATGCCGACGGTCTCGGCACGGCGTACCTCGAACGTCACCGACCGGACCGGGCACAACGGCCCGTTCGCGCCGGGCAGGGTCACGGTCAGGTCCTGCACCTGCAACACGACGTCGGTGTCTTCGGCGCTCGGCGCGGAAGGCGCCTGCGCGGGCGGGGACGCCGCCGGCCGCAGCGGGAGGTGGCCGATCGTCGCGGTCAGCCCGATGCCTTTGGCGACCGCTTCGCCGAACAGGTTGAACGCCAGGCCCGCGATGACGATCGCGACCCCGGGGGCCAGCGCGCCGGCGGGATGCACGTAGATCCCCGTCAGCCCGTCCTGCAGCAGGGCGCCCCAGTCGTAACTGGGCGCCTGCACCCCCAGCCCGAGGAAGGACAGCCCCGCAAAGGCCAGCAGCGCGCCGCCCGCGCCGATCGTCGCGTTGACGACCAGTGGCTCGGCGATGTTGGGCAGGATGTGCCGGATCAACAGCCGGATCCGGCCGGCCCCGGCGATCCGGGCCGCAGCGACGAAGTCGCGCTGGGCGACACCTGCCGCCAGGGTCTGGGTCAGCCGGGCGAAGGTCGGGGCGCCGGCGACTCCGATGGCCAGGACGGCGCCTTTGATGCCGATTCCGAAGATGACCGCGAAGAACAACGCGAGCAGCAAGCCGGGGAACGCCACGGCGATGTTGATGGCTGCGGTGATCGCCCTGCCGGCGAGTCGACCGGTCAGGACCGGGAGGGCGCCGAGGACCAGCCCGAGCACGACCGCGATGAGCGTCGCGAGCAGCGCCAGTCCCACCGAGAGCCTGGTCGCGACAAGCACCCGGTAGAACAGGTCCCGCCCCAGGTTGTCGGTGCCGACCCAGTGACTGCCGGACGGACCGGCCAGGATGTTGTTGGTGTCGACCGCGTTCGCCTGGTGGGTCCAGATCACCGGGGCGAAGACCGCGAACAGCAGCACCAGGGCGAGCAGGAGTCCGGCGCTGGCGCCCACCGGCGTACGCAGCACCGCCAGCCAGCGATCCAGGCTGCGGGGGCGACGGCGGGCGCGTTCGAGGGGCACATCGTCGCGGGTCGGGTCCAGGGTGGTAGCCATCGCTCAGCTCTCCTTGATGACCGAGCGCGGGTCGAGCAGCGCCAGCGCGATGTCGACGATCAGGTTGATGAGCAGCACGCCGGCGCCGTAGACCAGCACGATGCCCTGCACGACGGGGTAGTCCTTGGCGAGGATCGACGCCACGATGGTCGAGCCGAGTCCCGGCCATGCGAAGACGGTCTCGACCAGCACGGTGCCGGCGATCAGGGCGCTGAGCAGCAATCCGCCCAGGGTGATGGTGGCCGTCAGCGCGTTCGGGAGCGCGTGACCGAGGTAGATCCGCAGTGCGGGCAATCGTTTGGCGCGCGCCGTCCGGACGTAGTCGGTGTCCAGGACCGAGATCATCTCCACCCGCATGATCCGGGCGAGCGCCGCCGCGGGACCGATCGAGAGCGACAGGACGGGCAGCACGTAGGAGCCCGGACCGGATCGTCCCGCGACCGGGAAGATGCCCGCGCTCACCGCGAAGATGTAGACCAGCCCGACTCCCAGGAGGAAGTCCGGCATCGAATTGAACACGACGCTGGTGCTGGAGAAGACGAGCTCCGTACGACGGGCCCGCCCGCCGCGGGTGACCACCCCCATCAGCACCCCGAGGGGGATCGCGATGACGATGACAACCAGGAACGCCAGCATCGCGAGCAGCAGGGTGGGGGGAAGTCGCTGACCGATGATCTGGCGCACCGGCAGCTGCGAACTGATCGAGGTGCCCAGATCGCCGGTGAACACGCCCTTGAGGTACTGCCCGTACTGGGTCGGTAACGGCTTGTCCAGGCCCAGCGCGTGACGACGGGCGGCGATCAGCGACTGTGATGCGGTCGGCCCGAGCGATGAGCGCACCGGGTCGCCGGGGATCAGGTGGATCATCAGGAACGACGCGGTGATCAGCACCCACACCGAGACGACCAACTGCCCGAGGCGGCGCACGCCGAAACGGACCCACGCGTTGACGCGCGCACGGTCGAATGCGGAGACGCTCTTGTGCGACGTCGTGGTGAGGGTCGTCATGCTGGGGCTCCTTGGCGCGGGCGGCAACTCATGCGCATGTCGAACGAGCGGGCATCCGGCGGTCGGTCAGCCGGTCGTCATCCGGATGGTGGTCGGGTCGATCGCGCTGAAACCTGCGGCGAACCGGGCGCCCTTGGCGAAGGTCCTCACCGACTGGTTGGCGAACGGGATGACGTCAGCGTTCTTGACGAGCTGCGACTCCGCCGCCAACCAGTCCGCGCACCCCGCCTTGCCCTGCTTGGTGGTCGCTCGGGCCACTTCGGCGGCGTACGCCGGGTTGTCGATCTGGCCGAAGTTGTTGCCGGCGGTCGGTGACGGTCCGGACATGAAGGGGACGAGCTGGTCAGGGCTGCTGACGTTCAAGGGCAGCCATCCGACGTCCCAGTTGCCGCTCCCGCCCAGCACGGTCTGGGTGATCTCGGTGTCGCTCTGGGCCCGCATGGTGACGGCGGCCCCGAGCGTCTTCCAGACGGACGCGGCGAGTTCCGCAGCGGCGGAGGCGCTGCTCCCACCGGCGGTGTCGTAGATGAACGTCAGCGCGAGGCGCTGTCCGTTCTTGCTGCGGGTGCCGCCTGCTCCGACCTTCCACCCGGCGGCCTCCAGGGTTGCTTTCGCCTGGTCCACGCCGTGCGGGGGTAGGGCCGACTGGATCGAGTTGCCCGTGCACGCGACGGGGGGTGCCGTGGCGAACGTCGTGGCGGCCGTGCCTTCACCGGAACTCATGACCTTGGCCAGCTGCGTGAGGTCGACCGCCTGGGTCAGCGCCTTGCGCACGGCCAGGTCCGAGCCGGGGCGGGTCTTCGCGTGGTTGAACCACATCTCCCCGAGCAGGACCTGCACCGGTGCGGCGAACAGACCCGCGCCCTGCAGCCGCTTGGCATCCGGTCCGGTCACGGTCGCGGCGCTGAGCCCGCCGGACAGCAGCAGGTTCGCGGCGGTCGTGAGGCTGCTGACGAACTTGATGACCACCTTGTCGGGCAGGCCCGGTGTCGAACTGGTGACACCGAGGGGGCCCCAGGTGTACCCGGTGCGCTTCGTGAATGCGATGTGGTCGCTCGCGACGTCCTCGGTGAGTTTGAAGAGCCCGGTGCCGTCGGTCTTCGTCGCCAACGTGGAACGGTTGGCGAGTCCGGCCTTGCAGACCATCGGGATGTTGGCGAGGCCGTTCAGCACGAACGGCGACGGCGAGGCGAGCTTGAGCGTCACGGTCGAGCCCGACGCGGTCGCGGTGGCGCCGGGGGGCGCGAACGCGCCGGTCAGCGGGCTCTTGTTCTTGGGGTTGGTGACGTAGTTGAGATTGCTGGCCGCGTCCCGCGCGGTGAACGTCGATCCGTCCGAGCAGGTCACCCCTGAACGCATCGTGAAGGTGACGGTCGAACCGGACACCTTCCACGCGGACGCGAGTTGCGGGCTGAGCCGCCCGTCCAGATCGATGTGGATCAATGTGTCGTAGGCGAAGTTGACGACCTGCAGGGTGGCGCTGTTCGCCGTCATCTGCGGATCCAGGTTGCCCGGGTCGGTCGACAGCGCCGTGGTGAACGTGCCGCCGCTCACGACCTTGGCGTTCTTGGACGTGCCGGCGCCCCCTCCGCCTCCCCCACAGGCCCCGAGCGCGGTGGCGACGACGCAGACGCCGGCGACGGCCCCGATGATCTTCATGGGATGTCCTCTCGGTGGGTTGAGCCTCGTGAAGAATGCTGCGCCGGAGCGGGCAGGTCATGTTGGTCCGATACGACGAGACAGCGGGTGTCTAACTGTGCAGTCACACAAACGACACGGAGAATTCCGTCAGCCGGTGGGTGCGCGTGGGACCACCCGCCCGATGTGCAGGAACCGGGCACGTCCAGCGCCGTCCTCGTCGACGAAGGCATGCGGCATGTGGAGCCCGTGCTCGGCATCCTTGGCGATGAGCATCCCGTCCTCCCAGTCGACGAGCTCACTGCGCTGCGGCGCCTCCCCCATGTCGGCCAGGTCGCCCTTCGGCCGCACCTCCCGCCAGATCCGGCCGTCGTCGTCCTGCTCGACGACCACGTCCGCGATCCTGCTGGCGTAGGTGCCGGTGTAGCGGGAGGCATCCACCCGTCGCGGATGCTGCGGCGGAGCAGGCAGCGGCGGCAGCTGGGTCTCCCCCAGTCCGGCGAGCAGATGGCCGACCACGTCGCGGTAGAGCGGGAAGGGCTGACCGCCGTTGGTCAGGAGCACCACAGCGACACCGGTGGCGGGCACCATCCGTAGGAACGACGCCTGTCCCAGCGTCGTGCCGTCGTGTCCGATGACCGGACCGGCCGGGGTGTCGTAGATCTCCCATCCGAGGCCCCATGCGTCGCCCATCACCCGCAGTCGTGGCAACTGCACCTGTCGCTCCTGCATCGCGTCGACGGTCTCGCCGCGCAGGACCTGCGTGCCGTCAGCGGCCCGACCGGCGTTCAGGTGGAGCTGCGCGAACGCCAGCAGGTCGCGGGCCCGCATCGCCAGGATCGACCCGGCTGGCGCGTTGGAGCGGGGCAGGTTCCACACCGGCGCCGGCTGCTGTTCGGCCTCGGGGGTCGGGAGCACATGCCCGACCGCCGGCCGAAGGAGGATCGCCCGCCCGGCGTCGGTCGCCGCGTGTCGCAGATCGAGGGGTTCGAAAAGGCGGCTGCGCAGGCACTCGTCGTACGTCGCTCCGCGCAGCTTCTCCACCAGCCGGCCCAGGACGCAGTATCCGGCGTTGTTGTAGGAGAACCGTTCGCCTGGCTCGAAGAGCTGCTCCACGTCGTCCAGTCCGGCGACGTACTTCTCCAGGCTGTCGTCACCCGGCCCGGTGTCGGTGAAGATGTCACCTTCGAATCCGGCTGTGTGGCTGAGCAGCTGGCGCACCGTCATCGCCGCGGACGCCGCGGCGTCCGCGACCCGGAAGTCGGGCAGGTAACGGCGCACCGGTGCATCCAGCTCCACCTCGCCCTGCTCCACCAGCTGCATCACCAGCGTTGCCGTCCACACCTTGGTGATGGACCCGATCTGGAACACCGAGTCGGGTGTCGCGGTCACGCCCGACGACAGGTTCAGCACGCCCGCCGCGGCATCGATGCTCTCCCCGCCGACACCGACAGCCACGGCGGCTGCGGGCACGTCGTACCGCGCGATGAGCTCGGGCAGGTGGTCGCCGAGCCACGACTCGACCTCTTTCAACGTCGTCATACCGCGAAGCTACGAACCCTCGGATCGCGCCACGTCGTCGCATCCGTCAAGCAACGGGCCGCCAATTCATCCGATCCGACAAAGCGCCCCGTGCACCACCCGCGGCAGCCTTCGAGGATGACCCGACCGCTACGGCTGGACGACCTGGCCGACCTGCAGCTGCCCAGCGCCCCGACGCTGTCGCCCGACGGCCGGTCCGTCGTGTACGTCGTGCGCACGACGGACCCCGAGGCCGATCGCGACATGCACGCACTGCGGGCCGTTCGCGACGAAGGTGGCGGATGGGGTGAGCCTTTCGCGCTGACCCACGATCGCGACGACACGGCTCCGGCGTTCTCGCCTGGCGGTGATCGCGTCGCCTTCCTGCGCGGCAACCCCGCCCCCCAGCTGCACCTGCTGCCGCTGAGCGGCGGTGAGGCGCAGCGGCTGACGAACCTGCCAGCGGGTGCCGGGACACCGGTGTGGAGCCCGGCCGGAGACCGCATCGCCTTCGTGGCGCCGGTCCGCATCGACGGCAGTGAACCGGACCTCCACGCTCCGATCGAGGTGGCCAGACTGGGCTACAAGTCCGACGATGCCGGGCTCCACGGCCCGGTGCGGACCCACCTTCACGTCCTCGACCTCACGACACTCGAGGTGCGCCGGCTCACCGATGGCGACTGGGATGCCCGGTCCCCCGCGTGGTCGCCGGACGGCGCCCGGCTCGCCTTCACCGCCGCCATGAACGAGGATGCCGACCGCACGCTGCGCTCGAGCCCGTTCGTGCTGGACCCCTCCGGCGACGCCGCACCACGCCGGATCGGACCGGGTGTCGGCGTCGCGGGTGCCGTCACGTGGAGCGCCGACTCCGCGGCGCTGCTGGTCGCCGGTCAGACCCGGCCGCGCATCGGTCACACCGCGCTCTTGCGGATGACGGTCGACGACCCCTCCGACGAGGGGATCGACCTGATCGGCCGCCTCGACCGCAACGTGATGCCGGGCGGGCCCGGTTACCCCGGCGGCCGCCCGCAACTCGCCCCGGACGGGCGGCAGGTCGTGTTCTGCATCCGGGACCGCGGATGCTCGCACGTCTACGCCGCACCGGTCGACGGGTCCGCGGCACCGCGACCCCTCATCGACGATCCGCAGGTGAGCGTGTCCGGTCTGTCGGTGGCCCGGGACGTCGACCTGGCGGCGGTGGTGCTCGCCGACCCGTCGACGTACGGCGAGATCGCGATCGTGCCGGTCTCGGGCGGGGATCCGGTCCGCCTCACGAAGCACACCGCCGCCGGCCTGCCGGACGTACGTCTGCTGCGCCCCGAATCCCGCACGTTCCGGGTGCACGACGGCACGCAGATGCACGGCTGGGTGCTGCGCGACCCGGAGGCGACAGTGCCGGGTCCGCTGCTGCTCGACGCACACGGCGGACCGCACAACGCGTGGTCACCGGCCCCGGACCCCGCACACGCCTACCACCAGGTGCTGGCCTCGCGGGGCTGGACGGTCCTGACCCTCAACCCGCGCGGCAGCGACGGATACGGGGAGGAGTTCTGGAGGGGTGCCGCCTTCGCCTGGGGCACCGCCGACGAGCGGGATCTGCTGGATCCCCTGGACGAACTGGTCGACGAGGGGATCGCCGACCCGGACCGCCTCGCCCTGACCGGCTACAGCTACGGCGGCTACCTCACGTGCTGGCTGACCGGCCGGACCGACCGGTTCGCGGCAGCTGTGGCAGGGGGCGTGGTCGCCGACCTGACGAGCCTCTGGGGCACCAGCGACGAGAGCCCGGCGCTCGGGGCGCAGGAGTGGCCGGACCCGTTCACCGAGCCCGACGAGCTGACGGCCATCTCCCCCTGGTCGCACGTGGCCGACGTGCGCACCCCGACCCTGCTGCTGCACGGGCTGGCCGATCAGACGTGCCCGCCCGGGCAGGCCGAGCTGTGGTTCGCCGCCCTCCGCACGCGCGGCGTTCCGACGCAGATGGTGCTCTACCCGGGCTCCTCGCACGTCTTCATCCTCGACGGGCGACCCTCGCACCGCATCGACTACAACCGCCGACTCATCGATTGGACGGAGCACCACATGAGCACCCGGACCACCACACCAGCACGCCTCGACCAGCATCACTGGGAACGGCGCCTGGACCAGCTGGCCGCACGGCACCAGGTCGTGGGAGCCAGTCTCGCGATCCGCAGGGTGTCCGAGTCCGGCGACGTGACCGACGACGAGCTGCTCCAGGCCGCGACCGGCGTCCTCAGCAAGACCACCATGTATCCGGCCACCACCGATTCGGTCTTCCAGATCGGCTCCATCAGCAAGGTATGGACCACCACCTTGCTCATGCAGCTGATCGACGAGGGCCAACTCACCCTCGACACCCCCGTCGTGGAACTGCTGCCCGACCTGCGACTCGGCAGCGAGGAGGTCACCCAGAAGATCACGGTGCGTCATCTGCTCACCCACACCAGCGGCATCGACGGCGACGTCTTCACCGACACGGGGCGCGGCGACGACTGTCTCGAGAAGTACGTGGCGGGCCTGCACGACGTGGCCCAGAACCACCCCCTGGGCGCGACCTTCTCCTACTGCAACTCCGGATTCGTCCTCGCGGGCCGAGTCATCGAGGTGCTCACCGGAAAGACCTGGGACCAGGTCCTGCGTGAGCGGATCATCGAGCCGCTGGGACTGACCCACACGTCCACCCTGCCCGAAGAGGCCATCCTGCAGCGCGTCGCCATCGGGCACATCTCCCCCGATCCGGAGGGTGACCCCCAGGTGGTGCCGACCTTCCTGATGCCACGCTCCGTCGGCCCGGCCGGTCTGATCACCGCGACTGCAGCCGACGTGACGTCGTTCGCGCGGATGCATCTGCGTGACGGTCTCGCCCCCGACGGCACCCGGGTGCTTTCCGCGCAGTCCACGACGGCGATGCAGTCCCATCAGGTCGACGTCCCCGAGAAGTACACCCTCGGCGACTCGTGGGGCGTCGGCTGGATCCGCTTCGAATGGGACGGCGAGCGGCTCTACGGTCATGACGGCTCGACGTACGGCCAGAACGCCTACCTGAAAGTGCTGCCCTCCCAGGGCCTCGCGGTCGCTCTGCTCACGAACGGCGGGCACACGACCGATCTGTACAACGACCTCTTCGACGAGATCTTCCGGGAGGTCGCCGACGTCGCCATGGCGCCCCAGCTCACTCCGCCCGCTGATACACCGGATGTCGATCTGTCACCATACGTCGGCACCTACGAACGCAGCTCGGTCACCTCCGAGGTGACCGAGCGCGACGGGAACCTGGTCATCAAGGTCATCCCGACGGGGACGGTCGCCGAGGCGTCCGGAGCGACCGTCGAACACCTCGTGCTGCAGCCGGTCGAGCAGGGACTGTTCGTCACCCAGCCGCCCGGTCAGCAGAGTTGGCTCCCGGTGTACTTCTACAACCTGCCCGACGGCAGCCCCTACCTGCACTACGGCGCGCGCGCCCAACCCAGAAGGAGCTGAGCCGTCGCGAACCGGTCTCACGGCGCCGGCACCCGGAAACAGACCAGCAGTGACGACACCATCTGGTACTGCGCGATCAAGCTGAGGATCGCGATCGTCCCCGACTCGCCGAAGACGCGCAGACACGCCTCGTAGACCACGTCGGGCACGTCGTGCGTCCGCAGCAGGGCGGCAGCCAGGTCATGGGCCACGGTGGCCTCTGCGCCGAGTCCGTCCGGGGCAGCGCCCGCAAGGATCGCGTCGATCGTGTTGTCGGACATGCCGATTGCTCGCGCGGCCGCCCGGTGGGCGTAGATCTCGTACTCGGCGTCCCACGCGCCGGCGACGGTCAGGATGACGACCTGACGTACGTCGTCGGACAGCCCGGAGCGCGCGATCTCGCGAATCCAGCCGCCCAAGCCGATCGTCAACTCCGGGCTTCGCAGCATCGCGTTGAACGGATCGATGAACCGGCCGTCGTCCAACTGGGCGACGAAGCCGTCGTGTCGGGTCTCGGGGCCGGTCAACGCTTCGAGTTGGCGGTGCACGGATCGCTGTGCATCGTCGAGTTCATCGGGACTAAGCAGCGCGAGCCGCCCGCCCAGCCGATCGAGATCGGATCGATCGGATGTCATGAGGGCGGGCCCCCTCGCGAACGGGCCTGCATCACGAACCGCCCGGGACGCGCGACTGGTCCATGCGCGCGTCGAACCCGGTGTCCGGATCGAGGGCACGCCCGTCGGCCCACCAGTTCTCCGACGGCGACGGCACCACGTTGAGGTAGATGTCGCGAGTCTGCAGACCGGCCAGCTCCTGCAGATTGGCGACCACGGACGTGTACAACGCGTTGAGCACAGCAGCCGGGCGCTGCGAGAAGTAGAACTGGATGAAGACGGCCTCGCGGCGGCGTTCCAGCCCGAACGCGACGGGCGCGGAGATGAGGTTGGCGTCGTCCAGCTCATGGAAGACGTGGTACCGGTCGTCCTCCGGGATGCCGAGCACCTCGACGAGCGAACGGTGGATGGACTCGGAGATGGCTTGTCGGTGCTCGACAGGGCTTCCGGTCCGCAGATAGATCTTGGTCATCGGCATGCTGCACTCCTGGTGCTCGTAGAGTCCTCCGTGCTGTTACGACTCCAGTCAACGCCGGATCCAGGCATGCACAAGCGATGATTCCGCAGCCCCCACATGCGCATCGCGCATGTCAGATGTACCGACGTATCGCCTAGGAGACCGGCAGGTCGGCCGCAGCGTCTCGCAGCGCCCTGACCACATGCTCGGTCGCAGCAGAGATGTCACCAGGTTGCCGCGCGACGATCGCACGCCGGAGCACCGGCGTCCCTCCGACGACGCGCACCAGCCGCACGTCGGGGGGCACCAACGCGGCAAGCGTCGGAGGCACCGTCGTCACTCCCCAGCCCTGGCCGACGAGCTGCAACTTGGCGAGCCAGTCGTGCACGACGTGCGTGATCCGCGGGGAACTCGGCAGCGCGGGCCACACCCCGAACACCGGGTCGGTGCCAGATCTCGGGGACGAGATCCAGCACGCCGCCTCCAGCTGTTCGAGCGTCACCTCACCGACGCGTGCGGCGTCGCTGTCGGCGGCGACGGCCACCATCAACTCGCCCTCCAGCAGCACGTCGATCTCAAGCTGAGGCATCAGGTCATCGAGAGCCGCGTACGGGGGCAGCGACGCGATCAGAGCCACCTCGATCGTCCCGGAGCGCAGGCTCCGCGTCAGAGCACGACTCGTAGCGTCGCGGGTCACGACCTCGATCGCAGGATGCTCGTCGCGCAGCACCGCCAGCACTCGCGGCACCAGGGCAGCGCCCACACTGTGATTCACCCCGAGCCGCACGATGCCCTGGACCGGCTCGGTGCCGTGGATCACCCGTTCGGCGCGATCGATCGCGTCGAGGGCACCCGATGCGGCCCGCAGCATGATCCATCCCTGCGGGGTCAACGTCGCGCCGCCCGGATGCCGATCGAACAGCCGTGTACCGACCGACTGTTCGAGAGCTGCGACCTGGCGAGAGACCGCGGACTGGGTGAAGTGCAGCGAGCCGGCGGCGGCGGTGAACGAGCCGGTCTCCGCGATGACCCGCATCAGCCGGAGCGTGGCGGAGCTCCATTCCATGCATTCGGAGCATAGTCAGACCATCCCTGGTGCCCTCAACGCATGGCAGTGTCGCTGCGAGCTTCGCGGCCAGAAAGGCGCGCACCCTCGTTCTGGGAGATGGGTCCTATTACCGACCATTCGGGTATTTCCTTATTCCTGAGCTCCGCCGACGCCGTGGACAAAGGGCCACCACGAACGTCCCTCGATTCGCACGGCCACCCCGTGCGGAATCAGAAAGACAGTCCTCGGACAATTCGAGAGATCTATTCGCGCTTCGATGAATTCTCGGTGTGGGTGATCGCTTCGTACGGCGCCAACTGCGAACGGACGTCGCGGGGCACCCGCACGCCCCTCGTCTGCAGGTTGGCGACGAACCGCTCGGCGAGCGGGTGCACGTGCGACGGGGACACGGCGACCAGCTGCCGCACCCAGCGAGGCGAGAAGGATCGAACCGTCCCGGGCAGCCCGGCGCTCACCGCACTGACCGGCGTCACCGCGACGCCCAAGCCGGCAGCTGCCAACTGAGGGGCCGCCGAGGTGACGGACGTCCGCATGACGATCTCCGGGCGGACACCGGCCTCGGTGGACGAGCGATCCAGCCAGGCACTCAGACCGTTGTCGGTGGCGAAATGGACCAGGGCCACGGATTCCAGATCCTCCAGTCGCACCGCGGACTGCTGCGCGAAGGGATGCGAGGTCGCTGCGGTCAGGACGATCTCCTCCTTCGCGATCGGCGTACTCGTGTACTTCGGCGACACGGGCCCTGGAACGAGCAGTACGTCGACCTGATCGGTGTCGATGAGCGCCAACATCTCGTCGGGATCTGCCGACTCGCGAAGACTGATGCTCACCTTCGGGCGCCGCCGGTGCCAGTCGCGGATGACGGGAGCCACGACCGACACGGTGAGGCTCTGCGCGCACGCCAGGCGAAGCGACCCTCCGGCGGCGTCCGCAGCGGCGCGAGCAGAGCGAACGGCCGAGGTAGCCGCGTCGATCGCACGACGCGCGTCGGCGACCGCAGCGCGGCCCGCCGGCGTGAGCTTGACCCCGCGGGGCTCTCGACGCAGCAGAGGCGTGCGCGCCTCACGTTCCAGCGTCGCAAGTTGGTGGGACACCGCCGGCTGGGAGGAGTGCAACACGTGCGCCGCCAGCGTGATGGACCCCGAATCAGCAACTGCGACCAAACATTCGAGCGCGCGCAGAGAAACCATTGATATAGGTTATCCCCGTTCCACTAATGACGAACGTCGCTTCGAATTCGACCGATGGCGGACGATCGCGAATATTGGGGCATTACTCGTTCGATGATTTGAGTCCGCGGACAGCGACCGGCCCGTCGGCGATCATCGCGGGAGGCTCTCGGCCGCATCGGCCGGAGCGGGCGGCCCGGGTGTCAGTAGTGAATCGACCCCAGCTGTCCCCCGCCGACCGCGACGGCGTCACCGGTGATCGCCACGCTCAGCGGAGAACAGAGGAAGGTCACCACATGGGCGACCTCGACAGGCTCCACCAAGCGTCCGGTGATGACGTCCTGTGCCAGATTCTTCGCCATCTCGGGCTCGGTGATACCGCGGTCCGAAGCGCCGGCACGGATCATCTCGTGCACGCCGTCGGTCAGCGTCAACCCGGGATGCACCACGGTCACGTTGACGCCGTGCGGGCCGAGCTCATCGGCCAGGTTCTTCGACATCGCGACCACTGAGACGTTGCGGATCGCGCCGAACATCGAGCCGGTACGGCGCAGGTTCAGGCCGCTGATGTTGATCACGCGACCCCACCCTCGGTCGATCATCTGAGGTGCGACCGCCCGGGCACATCGCAGGTACCCGAGCACCTTGGTCTCCATCTCGGTGCGAAGGGCGTCGTCATCCAGGTCCTGGAAACCGGTAGGGGGACCGCCGGCGGCCTTGGCGGCAGCGTTGACCAGGATGTCCACCCCGCCGAGGTCTTCGGTGACCTTCGCGACCGCCGCGTCGACCTCGTCGTCGCGCGACGTGTCCGCGCTGACCGCGATCGCGTCGTACCCGCGAGAGCGAAGCGTCGAGGCGGCGCGTTCCACGGTCTCTGCATCCCGGGCCAGGAGCGCGACTCGCGCACCCTCGTCGCAGAGTTCGCTCGCGATGGCGAACCCCAGTCCGCGGCTGCCCCCTGTCACCAGGGCCCTCTTTCCTTGCAGTTGCAGGTCCACGTTCGTTCTCCTTCTCTGGTAGGTCGCACCTGACAGCGTCATGCCCTCATCCGCTGTGACGTTCAGAACTCGTCGGCCGTGGCGAACCGATAGAGGACGAGGCCGCCGGAGTCCGCCACGATGGCGTTCAGGAGATAGCCGAACGCTTCGTCGGTGGCCGCACGATCCAGTGGGCCGCCGTTCACGGCGCGGAAGCCGATGTCGGAGCTCAGCTGCTCGACAACCGGTCGGGCATCCTCGTCCCCCACCCAGATGTTGCTCGGTCGGGACGAGGCGCCGGATGCCTTCTCGTAGAGGTCTCCGTAGTTCAGGTTGAACGCCTTGGCCACCGGGCCGCCGGTCGTCGCCTTCACGTATTCCGCGATGGAGGAGTGCCCGATGGGCGGCTCCTCGCCGTCGAGGCGATTGGTGGCGTCGATGATGACCTTGCCCTGCAGCCCGGACACCGCCGCGAGGGCGGCCGGCACCTGCAGGTTGGGGACGGCGAGCAGGACGACGTCCGCATCGCCGGCGTCTCCGCCGTCGTGGCCGAGCTCGATCACCTCGTGCCCGGCCGACTGCCAGAGCCGGGCGAGGGTGCCTCCGATGGTGCCTCTGCCGATGGTCGTGATCTTCATGTCTCCACTCCTTCATCTGATGACGGTGCCGCTGTGGCGGCGAGAATCTCCGGCGCCGCTGCCGGTGCTAGCTGTGCGCGACCGACTCCCGCAGGACGTCGAGCGCGATCTCGTGGGGCACGACCGGTTCGTACCCCAGGTCCGATACGGCCTTGCCGGTGCGCAGGGTGCAGGTCTGGCCGAGGAACCATCGAGCGGGGACGGGGATGGACTGCTCCGCTTCGGCTGAGGTGATGTCGGGGATCTCGGTGTCGACGCCGTAGATCGAGAAGAGTTGCCCGAGGAACTCGCGCAGCACGACGCGGTGCCGGTCCGTGACGAAGTAGGCCTCACCCGGAGTGCCGCGCTGCCATCCGAGGACGAGGCCCTCGACGGCGTTGTCGACGTATGTGACGTCCGTGGTGTGGCGCCCTCCGTCGATCCAAGCGAACTCCCCCGCCTTCGCGGCGGCCACCAGGCCGTCGATCAGGATGCTGTGCGGTCCCCACACGAACCGGGGACGCACGGACACCGTGGCCATGGTGGTGCTGTTCGCGTCGAGGACCAGCTGCTCGGCCTCGGCCTTCGTCGCGGAGTACGCCGCGTCGGAGTCGGGACGCAAAGGAGCCGACTCGTCGACGTCGATGAGCGGGGCGCCGGCGAGCAGCGCGGCTTCGGTCCCGCAGTGGACGAACCGCGGCACGCCCGCGTGGACGGCGGCTTCGAGAGCGGCGCGCGTGCCATGCACGGTCACGCGCTCGTGGTCGGCACGGTCGGCGTCGACGTCGGTCTGAGCAGCCAGATGGAAGAAGACGTCGCTGTCCTCGACCTCATGGCGCCACATCGTGGAGTCGCTCACGTCGCCGCGTACGGCCTTCGCCCCGGGCGATTCGACCCGCTCTGCGGATGAGTCGCTGCGGACGAGGGCCCGTACGTCGAGCCCGGCATCGACGAGTCTTCGCACCAGCACCTGGCCGATGAACCCTGAACCGCCCGTCACGAATGCCTGTGCCATGAGTCGTCCTTGCCTCGGATCTGGGATCGTGCGATGTCCCTAGGTCCAACGAGCAGGATCGGACGCCGCTTCCCGTCGCCGCCTCGATAGATCGACGGGTGGCGATAACTTTCATGGATGGCAGAGCGCGCGTGGAGGTCGGAGCCGGGTGCCCACGCGCCCCCGACAGCCGCGGATCGCACCGACACGGTCGCTGGTCAGCTACTCGAGATTGGCGTGGCGGCGCTGCATCGCGACTCGAGCTGAGGCATCGTCGCTTTCGAGGGCCAGGGCGACCGTGTCCAGCATGATCAGGGCGGTCTGTTCGAAGAGGCTGCCGCCGAACTGACGGCTCGTGGCGGCTGGGACCGTGACGACGATGTCCCCGAGTGCCGCCAACTCGCTGGACGCCGAGCAGGTGACGACGGCCAGTACAGCCTGCCGCTCTTTGATGGCCCGGGCATGAGCGATGCTGGTCGTGGTGCGACCTGATGCCGACAGGATCAGCGCGCCGTCACCACCTCTAATCGCCGGCGTAGTGGTGTCACCGATGACGTGGACCGCTCGTCCCAGATGCATGAGCCGCATTGCGGTCATCCTGGCCACCAGGCCGGATCTGCCCTGTCCGCCGCAGAACCACGTGTCGGTCGAGCGGAACTGATCGACCAACCGATCGATCTGGCCGGGGTCGATCTCCCTCAGGGCGGTGCCCACCTCGTTGAGGACGAGGTCACGTCTGTCCGCGAAAGCGCTCACAGCACCGAGTCTGCGACGTTGCCGGTCACCAGGCCCCGTCCGACCACGACATGCCGAGCGCCTGCGGCGGCGACCTGGTCGAAGTTGGCGAGTGTCACTCCCCCATCGACACCGGCGCGCAGGCCGTGGCGGCACGCGCTCCGGACCGTGGCGAGGCGGCGAAGGTCGGCCACATGGCCCGGTTGACCTGGTGGTGTGAGCATGACCAGGACACCGTCGATGGGCAGCCGACTGAGCCGAACCCAGTCGATGTGCGTCTCGGCGGTGTCCACGACGAGCCACACCCGCTGGGCACAACGACGGGCGTGCTCGACGAGTTCGGCGAGACCCGGCTGGCGGCTGCTGCACTGCAGGTCGATCTGGGCGACACGACGCGGCAGAGATGGCAGGTGAGCGGCGGGGTCGTCGACCATGAAATGCACGTCGAGGTGGTCGGGGTCGGACTCGGCGAGCTGATGCAACTCTCCCGGACCGACACCGCGTTGCCCGGCGTACGTGCCGCCGATGACGTCGATGTGCAGCGACAGCTCGTGCGCGAGCACCGTTGAGATGAGCAGGTCTCGGCGCTCGGGGGCCACGGCGATCAGGCTCGCGCTCAGGTGGACGTCGGCTGCGGCCGCTCTGTCGAGCAGCTCGCGGGACACGGCGATGGGGGGCGCCGGCAGGGGTGGTAGCGGCCGATGCTTCTCGCGCGCCGGTCCGCAGGCATCAGGGATGTTCACGAGTATCACCGCCGCGCCAGTTGCTGACGCTGAGATATCTGGCGTACGCGTCACGGCCGGTCACGCTGCGGGGTTCGAGGTCGGGTATCGGATCCGATGCCAGCTGGTTGCGCACCTCGGTGATCGAGCGCCCGGACCAGCAGGCGAGGGCTTGGAGAGCAGCACCGTCGGCGACGGGTTCGTGAGCCGGTGACACGTAGACCGTCCGACCGGTGAGGTCCGACAGCACCTGCCGGTAGGCCGGTGAGCGGCCGGCACCCCCGGTGACGATGGTGCGACCGCCGAGCGGCGCGCCGGCGGACTGCAGTGCTTCCTGACCTCGGAACAAGCCGAACACGACGCCCTCGACGGCGGCTCGGGCCAGGTCCTCGCGCGTGGTGGCGTTGCTGAGTCCGGTAAGCGTGCCGGTGGCGTGGGGAAGGTTGGGCTTGCGTTCACCATCGAGGTAGGGCACGAGAGTGGTGGCGTGTGCGCTGCCGGCCAGGGCGAGCCGTGCGAACTCGTCGTGGTCGACGCCCAGAAGTCGGGCGATGGTGTCGGTCACTTTGGCCGCGTTCAGAGTCGAGACGAGGGGGAGGTAGCCGCCGGCGGCGTCCGCTACTCCATCGACCATGCCGCTGCTGTCCCGAATCGGTTCGTCGGTCGTCGTGAAGACGACCCCGGAGGTGCCGAACACGTAGACGACGTCGCCGGTGCGTGCGCCGAGCCCCAGGGCGCTGGCGTGTTGGTCGCCGGCGCCCGGGCCGACGACGGTGTCTTGCCCCAGGCCCAGGGCGCGGCTCGCTTCCGCACTGATATGGCCGGCGGGTGTCTGTGGATCCAGGACGGTGGGCACTCGCGGCGTCCAGTCGACGTCGTCGTCGATCAGGGCGAGGATCGCGGTGTCGTAGCGGCCCGTGGACGCGTCGAAATATCCGGTGCCGCTGGCTTCGGATCGATCGCTGACCTTGCGTCCGGTGAGACGCCATGTGAGCCAGTCGTGAGGCAGCAGCACGGTAGCCAGTGCCGCGAAGTGAGCAGGTTCGTGGCGACGCAGCCACAGCAGCTTGGAGACGGTGAAGGCTGCGGTCGGGACCGAACCGGTACGGCGAGCCCACTCGGCGGGCGGTAGCTGTCGAAGGAGCCATGCCATCTCAGGAGCTGACGTGGTGTCGTTCCACAGCTTCGCCGGTCGGATCACCGCACCGTCGGCGTCCATCGCGACCAGTCCGTGGCATTGGGCGGCGACGCTGATCGCTTTCACGTCGCGATGGTGGACGCCGCTGTCAGCAACCGCGGCGTGAAATGCCTCGACGAGGGCATCCCACCAACGTCGCGGGTCATGTTCGCTGATCGGCGGATGCGTAGGGGGGTGAGGCGAACTTCCCGCACCGAGGGTGGCGAACGTGTCGGCGTCGTGCAGCACGACTTTCGTGGACTGGGTGGACGAGTCGACTCCGGCGACGACGGGCATGAGTCAGTCCTGGAATGCGGCCGCTGCTGCGCGCGCACCCTTGTCGACGAGCGTCGCGTAGGCCCCCTCGAAGGCGGACTTGAAGCGGTCGTCGGTTGCGAGCCGCCCGAAGAGTGAGGATTCGGCGATGAAGGCCGACGGGTCGGTGAGTTGCGCGGCGGCCAGTCGGGCGAGGAGATCGGCGCGGTGGTCCAGAATCGGCAAGACCTCGTCGGCGTCGGTACGTCCCTGGCAGGCGTGCGCCCAGGCGGCGCAGGCCAGTGAGCTGGCCACGATCGGTCCGCCCGTCCGCAGGTTGTCCTCGACGACCGGCAGCAGCCAGGTCGGAAGCCGGTCGCTGGAGTCGGTACGGATCCGGTCGAGGGTGTCGGCGATGGCCGCGTTCCGCCAGCGCGGGAGCAGGGCGTCTCGGAACGTCTCGGCGCCGAGGCCGGGAGCATCGGTCAGCGTCGGAAGGGCTTCCTCCAGATACGCCCCCAGGTAGGCGCCGATTGCCGGGTCGCCTGCCGCCTCGTGCGCGTACGTGTATCCGGCGAGCGCACCCAGGTGGCACAACGCTTGGTGACCGCCATTGGCCAGGCGCAGCTTCATCGTCTCCCAGGGCGACACGTCGTCCACGACCTGCACACCGGCACGTTCCCACGCCGGTCGGCCCAGGGTGAACGAGTCTTCGAGCACCCACTGAACGTACGGCTCGGTGACGACCGGCCACTCATCGTCGATGCCCAACGTTTCGACGGCAGCCCGATCTCCATCGGTGGTGACCGGGGTGATCCGATCAACCATCGAGTTGGGAAACCTGCCTTCGCCATCGATCCAGTCGGCCAGGTCCGGGTCGCGGCCTCGGGCGTAGCCGACCACGGCGGCGCGTGCGATCTGACCGTTGTGGGCGAGGTTGTCGCACGACATCACCGTGAAGGGGGCCTGCCCTCGCTCGTGCCGACGGCGCAGTGCTTCGACGATCAATCCGAACGCGGAAGGTACGAACGGCGACTGCCGTCCCGTCGGCCACCCGACGGCGGCATCGAGCGTCGCCGCTTTCTCGGCAAGATATGCGCGGGTCCGTGGATCGACCGGATAACCGCCCTCGGTGATGGTCAGAGAGACGGTCCTGGTCGTCGGGGCAGCCATCTTCTCCACCACCTCCTGAGGGCCGTCGGGGGCGAACAGGTACTCGGTGATGCTGCCGATCACCTGCGGCTTGAGAGAACCGTCGGGGTGCTTGATGACCAGCGTGTACAGACAACCCTGCCGGGACATGACGTCGCGGATGTGGTCGTCGGAAGGCAGCACGCCGACACCGCAGATCGACTCTCGACCGATGCCCATCTCCAGCAGGCGGTTCAGGTACATCGCCTGGTGGGCTCGATGGAATCCGCCGACGCCCACGTGCACGATCGAGGTCGTGAGGCTCGCACGGTCATAGGTCGGGATGGCGACTCCACGTCGCGCGATCTCCTGCAGCGAGTCCGGCTGGAGCTTCACCGCACGCTCGATGCGCTCAGTCATCGGAATCCTCTCTGGAGAGTGGGGGTTCATTCCCGGTACTGCACCGACCGCCGCCTGCGGACACGTTGGTGGCGGCGTTCGATGCGGCAGCGTAGGCTCCGAAATCTCACCTGAGCAACCGTTGCTCAGGTGAGCACCAACGGGAAGAGGGGATGGCTCGATGCCTGCCTCACCGGGACATCAGCGCACGCTGCTCGCCGAGGTGGCCCGTGCGTTCTACCTGCACGACCTGCCCAAGACCAAGATCGGCGAAGCGTTCGGCATCAGCAGGTTTCAGGTGGCACGACTGTTGGATCAGGCACGCGCAACGGGCGTCGTCACGATCGAGATTCACGACTCGCGAGCAGACGCGCACGGGTCCGAGACCGACCTCGCGTCCCTTCTGGGAGTCGACTCGGTGAAGGTCATCGAGCTCGCCGACACCTCCGCCGAGCAACGCATCGAGCAGTTCGGGGCGGCAGTGCTGACCGTGGCCGTTCAGACCATCCGGCCCCACACGACCGTCGGGTTGGCCTGGTCGCGCACGCTCGACCTCATCGCACCGTCCATGCCCGCGCTCCCGCCCTGCCACCTCGTCCAACTCACCGGGGCGGTCGAGACAGCGGGGGGAAGCCTCTTCGCCCGCATACTGACCCAGCTCGACCGGCAAGGGGGCGCCCGTACCTTCCCGCTGCACGCACCCCTCGTGGTCGATCGACGTGAGACCGCCGACGACCTCCGACGACAGCCCGTGGTCGCGGAGACCTTGGCCATGGCGGACGCGCTCGACCTGGCGGTGGTCGCTATCGGCGGTTGGACGGCGGGCGAGTCAGCCGTCTACGAGAACATCCCGTCGGCGCTGCGCGCACAGTGCGCCGCCGCCGGGGTTATCAGTGAGTTCTCCGGGATCCTGCTCAACGGAGAGGGTCACGCCGTACCGACGCCGCTGGACGGGCGCGTCATGGCGATTCGCCTGCCGCAGCTGCGGGCAGCCAAACAGGTGATCGGCTTCGCACACGGCGCCGGACGCGCCGCGGCGGTGCGCGCAGCAGCGCGTAGCCGAACCTTCACCGACCTCATCATCGATCGGTCTCTGGCCTCAGCGCTCCTCGCCGCCAACGACATTCCGACCCATGCAGATCCCTAGCGAGTCGGGTGCGACGAAGCGATCCGTCGACCGCATCACGCCGGTCGCGCGCCGCCGCACCTGAAGGCGATCGGGCCGCAGTGTTCACCGCCGGCCTGACCATGGCGCAACGAACCGATGTGCAGCGGGCTGCTGATGATGCGTCCGGTGATCGCCGACCCAGCACAGCGCCGCCCGGCGACGAGACCGCACCACGCTCGTCGAGTCGGACAACCGCATGAAGGTCGGTTCGTCTCTTGCCCCAATGCGGTGGTATCGCGGTCGCGCGACGATCGCCGGGTATCGCCCCCCAACAAACGACCATGAGGTGACGACGGTGCGATTCCCATCCAAGGCGCTCGGTGGCTGTGCGGCCACCCTGCTGGTGGCAGGTGTCCTGCTTCCCGCCGGCAGCGCGCGGGCTGCAACGACAACGACTTCGACCATCAACTGGAAGGCCTGCACGGAGAGCACCGAGAGCGGGCTGCACTGCGCAGCCGTGCAGGTGCCATTGGACTACAACCAGCCGAACGGACCCCAGATCAAGATCGCGGTCGTGGCTCACCCGGCCACTGATCCCGCGCAGCGCAAGGGTTCACTGTTCTGGAACCCGGGCGGCCCAGGCGGATCCGGGACACAAACGCTCAAGGCAGCACTGCCGGACTTCACCGGCTACGAGCAGGCCCACTTCGACATCATCAGCTTCGACCCGCGCGGGATCCAGGAGAGCGATGGTCTGAAGTGCTACGACAGCCCGGCGCAGGAGCAAGCGGCATTGGCTGACGTCCCGGCCGGACTTTTCCCCTCCAACCCGGCACAGGAACGCGCCGAGATCAATGCCTGGACCCGGTTCGACAAGGCCTGCGCCACGCACGGCGGCCCGATCCAGAACCATATGGGCACCGCCGACGTGGCTCGAGACATGGACCGGATCCGCGCAGCGATCGGCGATCGGCAGATCACCTTCGACGGGACCTCCTACGGCACCTACCTCGGAGTCACTTACGCCAACCTGTTCCCCTCCCGTGTGGCGGCGATGGTGCTCGACGGCAACGTCGACCCGAACGCCTGGAACGATGCCCGCACAGGTACACAGATCAGCACCTTCGACAGGCTCAACTCGCCACTCGGATCCGAACTGGGCTTCCGAACCTTCATCCGCGACTGCGCCGAAGCCGGTACGGACAAGTGCGCGTTCGCCGCAGGCAGCGACGTGGCAACGCTCGCGAAGTGGCGCACCCTGAAGAAGCGCCTCGCAACGCAGACCGTCACCGTCGCCGGACAATCGTTCGACGCAGCCTTCCTGACCACGTACACCGCCGCCGAGTTGGAGAGCGTGCAGCCCTCAAGCCTGGGTATGCCCGGCTGGGCGGGCCTGGCCCAGGTGTTGCAAGCGGTCTGGTCGGGCTCACTGCCCGGCTCCGACCACCACGTCGCGGCGCCACAGTTGCGCGGTGAGGTTCGCCCTGCGCAGCACTCGGCACTCGCTGCGGCCATGATGGGCACGGGCGCGGCAGTGGGACTCGCCGCCGATGTCCCGCAAGGAGCCGAGGGCACGGACGGCGTCCTGTGCGGGGAAACCCCGAACCCGCGCGATCCGTACAGCTACCAGCCGCAAGCCGCCCTCTACAACCGGGCCGAATCACCCGACGGATTCGGATCGACCTGGACCTGGGAAGCCGGTGCGTGCCCGAATTGGCAGGCCCGTGACCAAGACGAGTACCGCGGGCCGTGGAACCGCCTACCGGCCAGCAAGTACCTGATCATCGGCACCCTCGCGGACTCCAACACCGCGTACACCTCATCGCTGGCGATGGCCGGCGAAGTCGGCGGCGCAAGACTCCTCACCGAAACCGGTGGCGGTCACACGTCATTCCTGAACCAGAGCACCTGCGTGAACAACGCGATCGACGCCTTCGTCGGACGAGGACAGCTCCCGCCCGTGGGCACGGTCTGCAACCAGGACGAACCGCCGTTCTGACCGACCTCCGCTGACACGCACCGACGAGAACGGACTGCAGAGTTCGACGAAGAAGCCCCTGACCTGGCGTTTCCGCAGGTCAGGGGCCGTTTCGTACTGGTGGGCGATACTGGGATCGAATCCGATTTCAAAGGACGCGCCGCGAGGCAGCTCATCAGCAGAAAACCGCCCTGCCCTGCAGCTTTGGGCAAATCGTGTTGTGGCACGAGATGACAGACGCGGGCTGAATTACACTCTGATCCGATGCATATCCGATGCAGCAAAGGTGATGATGACCGGACGCAAGCGTGGTTTTGGTCAGATCAGCAAACAGCGGAGCGGGCGGCTCCAGGCCCGCTACACCGGTCCTGATCTGCAGCTCCACACCGCCCCACACACCTTCGCGCTCCGCCTCGACGCGGAAGCTTGGCTCGCCGATGAACGCCGCTCGATCGTTGCCGACACCTGGACACCACCGGCCAATCGTCGGCTTGCGCAACTCGGTCCCGTGATCTTCGCAACGTATGCCCGTGCGTGGCTCATCGAACGCGATCTCAAGCCTCGCACCCGAGCGCACTACACGTCGCTCCTGCAGGTGCAGCTGCAGCCGCTCGCCAACACTCCGCTGACTGCGATCACTCCCCCGTTAGTTCGGCATTGGTACAGCACTCTGGACCCCACGCGGCCAACTTTGCGCAGCCACGCATACGGCCTTCTACGCACGATCCTCAACACCGCTGTGCAAGACGAGGAGATCGCGGCCAACCCCTGCCACATCCGCGGCGCAGGGTCAGCACGACGGGTCAAACAGATCACACCAGCGACGCTTAACGAGCTAGAGGCCATCGCGCTAGCCATGCCGGAGCACTATCGCCCACTGGTGCTTCTTGCAGCTTGGACCGGGCTTCGGTTCGGCGAGATCACCGAGCTCCGCCGCAAGGACATCGATGTTCCCAACGGCACCCTGCACGTGCGGCGCGGAGTGGTCCGCTCTGCCGGACGGACGATTGTCGGAAGCCCTAAGAGCGCTGCCGGCGTCCGGGACGTCGCCATCCCTCCTCATCTCTTGCCCATGCTCGACGCACATCTGATGAGAATGGCGCCTGGCAGGGACAGGCTCGTGTTCCCGGCCGCTGACGGCAAGTCACACCTTGCACCGAGCACGCTCTATCGCGTCTTCTATCCGGCGCGACAGGCTGCAGGTCGCACGGATCTGCGCTGGCACGATCTTCGGCACACAGGAGCGGTGCTGGCGGCCTAGACTGGGGCGACACTCGCAGAGCTCATGGCCCGGCTCGGTCACTCGACCCCGCATGCGGCCCTCAGATACCAACACGCAGCACACGGGAGAGACGCCCAGATCGCTATTGCACTCAGCCGAATTGCGTCGGAAGCAGCAGATGAGTCCATGTGGCGACAGATACGACCGGACGTGTCTCCGTGACTATCCGTGGCCTCATCTCCCATACGACCCGACGAACACAAGCCCCACAGGCTCATCGACGAGACGGCCACCGAGAAGTTCTGCCTCGTCCTGGTCGCGGCAGAAGGTCGCTTCGTCGCCAAAGAGGACATGGCAGCCTGCCTGAAGAAGTCTTCGCCAGCCCTAGCTGAGACCGCCGTATCGCCGCGCTGCAGCGGGAAGTGTAGCGGCGCGGAACGACCATGGATTAGAAGTTCATCTCGATGTCAGTCCAGATCGAGTCACTGGTGATCGGCGTAACGGTGCCGGCCTGGTGCACGGCGTCCTGGATGAGCTCGACGATGCTGTCGACTGTGGCGCGCGGCCCTTCGCTAGCGATGACGGTGCCCTCTACGTTCTCGTACCCGAGCACCCGCTGGTGATCCCAGGCGGTGAAATCGGACGTCAGATGGTCGTCAAACCGGAAAATTGAGGTCCCGGGAACAACCCCGATACGAAGGCTGTAATCGCCTGTAGCGCCGAAGAGGGGCTGAGTGGCGCGTAGAAGAGCGAGCAAATCGAGTCCCACCTGCTCAATGTCGCGGACGGCTACGTCAGTGCCGCTGCCACTCACGCCCGATCTCATAAATCCTCCGTCTGTTCGGTGGACCCCTACCGCGAGGGTGCCGTCGCCGTGAATCTCCACCCGCCCTTGTGCGTTCATGGCTCGCGGTGTTTGACGGTAGTAGCGCTGCAGTCCACGGCGCATATCTTCGCCGCGAGTGACGTCGATCGAACTAATGCCTCCCCTTACACCCCTGTTGCGAAGCGCGGGCTCACAGTTGGTCAACACACGCCAAGCTGCCCCGATGCTGAGCCGGCGGGGCTGCGCGTGGGGCCGCTCAGGTTGCAACACCCCCAACACCCACTGGTCCTGGGCTCCCTGGGTGCACGCGACTGACAGAGATTTCCACGTCTGCGCCATGTTCTTCTCGCGCTGACGACGACCCTCTTGCCGCTCTCGATAGGCGTTTGCGAGCTGCCTTTCGCTCATCCAGTGCGTGTCGGGCCCGTTGCGCCAGGGAGCCATGAACCAGTCCGAGCTCGCAGGGCCCCCCTTGGGTGGGTGAATCAGGTGTGGGGTGTCAGGACTGTCATGAACTATCGCAAGCAACACGCGATCGCCTGAGCTGGGGTCGATGAGTTCGACCAGTGCGAGACCGCTGATTGCCGGGTAGATGAGGTTGCCGGCCACCTGCCGGATGGTCTTGGTGATGGTGTCGTTGATGGGTCCAACGGACACCACGCTCGCCGCCGTTGACACGTCGGAGCCCCTGACCTCATCGACTCCGTACACAATGAGACCGCCCCCGCTGTTAGCCATCGCAGCGAGATCCTTGGCTAGTTCCAGCTGCTGGGCTTGTTTGCCCACTGGGTCCACAGCCTTGAGTGGCAGTTCCTTCTTCCAATCCAGCTGCGTTGACTCAGCAACCTTCTGGGCGCAGGCTTCCGCGACCAGTTGGAAGGTCAGATCGGAGTCTGAGACGCCGAGCGCCGCGTGCAGTGGAGTCCAGGGCATAGCTCAACCTAGATGTCATTGACTTCCTCCACGCCCTGGCCACCACCAGCGTGGAGGTCCTGGACGCAGACGCTGCGGGTCTGATGCTGGCCGACCAGCGCGGCCAGTTGCACCGTAAGCAGTCGAGAGCGTGACCAACCCCAACAACGCCGATGGGCGCAGGGCCGCACACGCGTGTGCGGCACGCGCGCCCCAGTCGTGTCCAACCGAAGTGACGTCGCGTAGTTCAAGGTGCGCCATCAAATCCAGGACATCACTGGCGAGGGCGGCCACCTGTCCTGACTGAGCGTCGCGCGTCAGAGCGCGGGTGCCACCAACCCCCCAACTCGACGAAGAAATGCAGGTGGTAGTTCTGGCGTGTTCCCAGTTGCGACCCAGGGACCTGGTCACTCGTAGCCTGGACCCCCCGGGCACCGGACAGGCCCGACGACACAGCACCGAAGGCTTCGCGTCATCGTTACCAACCGGCGAAGTCTCTGAAGATGGAGTGCCGGAGACACGATTCGTGGGGCGGGCGCTGCGAGATCAGGACCGGGTCAGTGAGGCGAACACCACGGTGTTGGATTCGTAGTGGTGAGTGGTGGTGTTGAACCGGCCCCCGCAGGTGATCAATCGCAGGCCGGCGTAGTCGATGGGGCCGTACACGGCCTGGGAGGGAAACTGATCTTTGAGGTAGCTATCGACTGCATCGACGCGGAAGTACGCCAGGCTTCCATCGGCGCGGGTGACCTCTATTCTCTGGCCCGGGCGCAGAGCACCCAGTTTGTAGAACACCCCGGGGCCGGAGGTGGAGTCGACGTGGCCGAGAATCACAGCCGGGCCGAGCGCACCGGGTGTCGGTCCGAGGCGGTACCACGCCGCCTCGGCTGCGGTGGTGGGAACTTCGATCGTCTGGTTTGTGTTCAGCCCCACCGTCAGCAGGTGGGACTTGATGCCGACCGAGGGCACGCGTATCGACACCGGTGCCGAAGCGCTCAGATGGAAGGCCGATGGTGCGGCTGCCGAGGTGGCCGGCTTCTTGCCCGCCGCCTTCGTGGCAGGAGCAGCGGGGATCGTCACGGCCTGCTGGACCGGGCTCGCCATGGCTGCAGGAATGGTGCCTAGGTCGCCGGCAGCAGGCGGGGCTGGAGACATCGTCAGGTAGCGACCGATCAGGCCGACGGCAATCACGGCCAGCATCACGCTCAACACCAACGGGACATGCCGTTGCGCGCGTCGTCCTCGAGGTTCCTGGACCGTCCACAACGGGTGGCATCCAGCGACGCGCCTCGTCCGCCCGTTCCGTCGTCCTACGGGTTCCTGGAACAACGGGTGGCATCCGGCGACACGCTTCATGTACTCAACTCTTCTTCGCGAACCGCCCTGACACGTCCGCGGACGTGTCTCGAACGGTCAAACCCGGCCGGTTACTGAATCTCGTGCATCAACAACGCATTCCGGTGCTTCGCATCTGTCGCACCGGTACGCGCAACATCCCTATCGTACGTCGGCGAGGCGGTCCGCCACCCGTGCTCGGAAAGCGCCCTGCAGATCGACTCGACACCCCACCGGGCTCACACCTGTGGCGTAGGTAACGACGGAGCCCACGATCAGCCCGTGGCTGGTCGAGCTTGGCGGCGAGGAAAGCCGATACCGCTCAAAGCTCTCGTCGGCCCTCACGAAGTCAGCGTTCTCCCGCCGCAACCGGCGTACTTCCTGCGTTTTCCGCCGTCGTGGTCCCGTCCCGAGCGCCGGCACCGGTCTGCGCCTGACGCACCCACGTGCGCTGCATTTCTGCGGCAGTGACCCCGAGCAACGGCGCGATGCGCTGCATGACCGCCCACTGCGACTCGCTCGATAGTCGTCCCGCGACCGTCTGGACCGCTCGAACCGTCAACCCGGCCGAACACCGCCTCGAGGTGCCCCTGGATCGTGGTTGGCACCAGGCGGATATCGACGATCGCTGGTCGGGGTTGAAATTGGGACCGGGCCGAAGGCATGTGCTCGCCGGCGCGGGTCGCGGCGCGCCTGGATCGGCACCGGCCGGTCGTGCCGCGAGACCGCCCGCACACCGCCCAACGTACGAGGGCGTGTCCGCCCAGGCTGCTCCCCCCGCGATGCGGGCCGTGGGCACCTCTGGGCGGCTGTCGATGACCAGGCAAAGCCCCGCGTCCGCCCCACCCGCAGAGCGTGTCTTCTCCAGATTTACGGAGCGACAACCTCGGTTGTATCCAAACGGCGCGCAGCGACGTAGCGTGTCTAGCAGAGCGACGGCAAGTGCTGCACAAGGGGTTTTGGGGTTGAATCTCGACCCGTTCGATCCGGCTCTCGGGTGTGCCCCGCTCACGATCCTCCACGTCCGCATCCGAAAGGTTTCACCATGGCTGGTAGTAATCGTCGCAATTTCCTCAAGAGTGCCTCCCTGGGGGCGGTCGGGGTAGCGGCGGTCGCTGCCCCGGAATTGCTGTTCGGTGGGGCGGCGCAGGCGGGCACCCCCGCCTTGGAGACGCCCATCCCCGCGAAGGGGGTGAACGGACCGATCGTGGTGTTCCTGCGCGACGCCGGCAGTGGAGAGTTCACCGTGATGCACGGTGAACGGTCTTCAACATTTGTCGACAAGGGGCTCGCCGCGCGCCTGACTCATGAGGTACCCAAGGCCTGAGCTGGCAGCTCGACTGTTTTCACTCCTGCCGCACCTGGCGGGCACAGACACCCATTTCTGGTTTGGCGCGAACGCGCCGGACTTACTTTGCCGATAAAGAGGTAGTTCATGTCGTCTCACAAGGAAGCCCCGTCGATCAGCAACGATGCGGCCGCGGACAACACCGACGTTTATGTCTTCGTCAGCCCAGACAATCCGGACACCGTCACGATGATCGCCAACTTCGTGCCGTTCGAGGATCCGGCCGGTGGGCCGAACTTCGATGAGTTCGGTGACGACGTGCTGTATGAGATCCACATCGACAACAACGGCGACGGCCTGGCCGAGATCGTCTACCAGTTCACGTTCAACACCGAATACACCATTCCGAACACGTTCTTGTACAACGTGGGGCCGATCGAGTCGCTGACCAGCAAGAACTGGAACAGGCGGCAGTACGTGTCCGTGAATCGGCGGGACGTCGCCGCCGGCAAGGACCTGCGCCTGGCAGACAAACTTCCCTGCCCGCCCTGCAACATCGGCCCCTTCTCCACCCCGGACTACGTGAAGCTGGCCAACGCGGCCATCCACCACCTCGACGGCGGTCGCACCCTGTTCGCAGGGCAGCGGGCCGAGGGGTTCTACGTCGACCTCGGAGCGATCTTCGACCTCGGTGATCTACGGCCGTTCCAGAACCTGCATGTGGGCTCGCAGATGCCGGCCGCCGGAGGCATCAGCGGCACGAACGCCAAGAACGTGCACTCCATCACCCTGCAAGTCCCCAAAACCGACCTGAGCGCGGGCGGGCACGCGCCGACCGATCCCACCAACCCCCGTTCCACGATCGGGGTGTGGGCCACCGCCAGCCGGCAGCAAACCCGCATGTACGACACGCAACGCCCAGGCACCACCATCAACACCGGGCCCTGGGTGCAGGTCTCCCGACAGGCGAACCCGCTGTTCAACGAGGTACTCATCCCCATCACCAAGAAAGACCTCTTCAATTCCCAGCAGCCCGGTAATGACAAGCAGTTCGCTCAATATGTCACCAGTCCCGAACTGGGCAAGCTGCTCCCCAACCTCTACCCCGGTGAGTTCCCCCACCTCGCGGCGTTGAACGCCTCCGGCAAGCCGCGGGCGGACCTGGCAGCCATCTTGCTCACTGGCATTCCGGCGGGGATCGTCCCCGGTTTCCAGAACAACACCGGCACGGTGATGGCCGATCAGCTACGACTGAACATGGCCATCCCGCCCACCACCAAATCGCCCAGCAACCTCGGCCTGATCGGGATGGATCCGGCCGGGTTCCCCAACGGGCGCCGCGTGTTCGACGACGTGACCACCATCGAGCTGCGCGCTATCGCCGGGGTGACCTACGCCCTGGTCGACAAATCCTTCACCCCCGACAAGGCAGCCGGGGCAATCACCCAAGGCCTGACCTCCTCCAACACCGACGTCCATGCCAAGAACACCCAGCACTACCTGCCCGGCTTCCCCTACCTGGGCACCCCGCACAACGGTCACGACAACCCCGCCAACAACGACCCGGCACCCTACCCGGGTACCAGTGCCGGCCCGACCGTGCCAATCGGTGGCCCCAGCACGGGTGCCGGCGGCACCAGCGGTGGGCGGGACACCGGGCTGCTCGTCGGGGGCGCCGTAGCGGCGGCAGGGGCCGCCGCCGCCGCCGTCGCACACCAACACCGCTCAGGCAACGACATCACACCCGAGACCCCGGCATGACCGCCGCCACGCTCGGCGTACCGAAATGGCGGGCCGGGTAGATGACCGAACAGCCCTACGGGCCGACGGACGCCGGCGCAGTGGTGCTCGACATCGGTGGGGACATCGGCGCCCTGGTCCTGCACACCACCCCTGAGCTCGTCGGCGCAGAGATCGAGGTCAGCCGCGTCGGGTCCGGAACCCCCCGCACACACACCGCGGTCCGGCAACGCCGCGACGGACCAAGCGTGCAGTACGCGGCAATCTTTGCCGCACTGCATGCCGGTGACTATGTCGTCCACGACCTCGATGGCACCCCCACCGACACCGTCACCATCATTGGTGGCCACGTCGCTACCCTCGACTGGTCCCAGCACTGACCCACCCACAACAGCCGCTCCGGGTGCCACCGCCGTCGCCGGGGTGAGGCCGCACCAACCCACCCAAGCTGTCCATGCCGGCGTCTCGAGCCGCGGCAGCGAGGACCAGCTCAGTCGTTGACCTAGTGCAGGCTCGCTGCAACGTTCGTAGGTGAGTTGGATGATGTGGCCTCACCGCCCCAGCCCTGGTGGTACTTCCTAAAGGAAGCGCTGGCCACAGTGGCCGACGAAGCTGGGCTGTCACTCATCTACCTGGCGCTCGGATTCGTTCTTGCCCACCCAGGGGTGGCCACCGCAATCTACTTGACGGGTGCCGCAATGCGGGCCTCACGGTTGTCCTTGCGACGAGCGGGGCCAAGTCTGATCTTGACTGGATGTTGCCCCGGATCGGCGCGCATGACGTAGTGATGGGCGCGATCACCTCCGATGACGTCGTTGCTTCCAAACCAGCACCGGACCTGCTGACCGCGGCGCTGAAGGAGCACAGGTTGGACTCGGCACGCACAGCCGTCGTCGGAGACACCGTGTGGGATGTAGAGGCAGCGCAACGGGCCGGATTGCCCTGCATCGCGCTGCTGTCTGGCGGGATTGCCGAGGCAAAGCTGCGTGACGCGGGCGCGATAGAGGTCTACGAAGATCCGGCCGACCTACTCGCCAAGCTGGAGTCATCCCTCCTAAGAACGCTGGTCCGGCGGGTCCCCCGTAACACGCGTCGATGATTGACCCACTACTGGCTGGCTCGTTGGTCGGACTCCGCCATTCTCAGCTGCTGCCGTCGGCCTTCCGGCCGGTCTGGGTCGTGGCTAGATGAGATCGAACGCGCACGGTGGGAGCGTTGGGGTCATGTAGCTGAGGGATCGCGGCAAGGTTGAAGGCCTTGATGACTCCGGGGCCAAAGATCAGGCAGTGGGTGGACCCACCGAACTGGAAGTACCCCAGCTCGTCGCCCTTGCCTACATGCTGACCGGGTGTCAGACCCGCGCCGATCACGCAGGAGGAGACCTCGTTCATTCCGACGGGCATGAACGCCACCAGGCCGATGGCCGGGTTGTCAGCTTGGATGAGAAAAATGGCCCGGGCGGCGACGTGCGCCTGGTAGCCCTGGGAGTTGCGTGGGTCCACAGCGTCGGCGCCTTCTGCGTCGGCTTCGGAGTAGTAGGTGCCCTGTTGGACCGAGGCGCGCACGATGGTGCCGGCAATGGGGCTGTGCCAGCGGTGGTAGTCCGTGGCGCTGAGGAACGCCTGGTAGACGGTCCCGCCGACGAACTGGTCCACGGCCTCATCGCCGGCGAGCATGTCGTGTAGGGAGTAGGGCTGGTTCTTGATCCAGAAGCGGTCGTTGCGCTGCACATCGGTCTTGATGCTGTACGGAGTGGACTCGCACGCATTGGCGATGATCGCGTCGTCGTCAGGCTCGGCAACGGGACGTTGCCCGTCTTTAAAAGTGCGGGTGAAGTAGTCGTTCCAGGATGCGAATCCCCAGTACGGGTCTTGCGGGTCGTGCTGGAACTGCTCGATGCCGACGGCCTTGCAGGCCTGCTCGCTCTTCCAACCGGTGGGGGTGTCGTTCAGGACGTAGCGGGACTCGTTGCTGCTGAGGAATTGGCACCACGCGTTCAGGATTTTCTGCAGCATGGCGTTGAGCTGGGGGTTGCGGTAGGCGGCGAACCCGGCGGTGGTGCCCATCGTCCAGTCCAGGATCCCGGCCAGTGGCAAGGTCACGGCCTGGTCCCCGAATTCCGGTGCCACCGTCAGCACCTCGTTGATCAGCAGCAGCATCTGATCGACGCTGGTCAGGTGCTGCCGGCTGTAGGACCTGCTGCGGGGCACCTCGGTAATCATCCGATCCAGGTACATCCGCACCACCGGGTCCCCAGCGATGAGTTCTTTGAACTCCACGATGACCGGGTGCAGCACTACCTGGTCGCCCTTGGCCTCAGCACGCTGCTGGTGACCCTTCAACCACTCCTCCAGAGCGTCTTGGTCAGGTAACCATCCAGCCCGGCGCCGAAGATCCGTATTCGGAGAGGTATCGCTCATCCGGCAACTTAAGCACCTTTCGAGACCGGCACCCTCACCGGTCTAGAACGCTGTCTGCGGTGACCCACGTGCAACGCGGCGCTCCCACTTCCCAGCTGGCGTGGGTACGAGTCACGGCGTGCATGGGCGAACCAGATCTCGCGCGCTATCGCGTGTCAGCAAGAGGCGGTGCGACCACCGTTGCCGATTCATCAGGGCCTGTGGTCACGTGTTCAGGCAGCCCCGATCTGGCGGCGGCGGCAGTTGCGTGATGAACCGGTCTTCAGTTTCCGGACCCGCTTCGGCGGACCAGCTTCCCTCATGCGCAACCCCGGCGACGGCCATCGGCGGGGTCATCGCCGCATCGGGCGCAAGAAGCGCCGCCCGGCCCGCACTAGGAAAACGACCCACAACACCACGGGGACTGGCTATGGTCGCGCCGGGCGCCACCGCACCCGTGAGCTGCTCCTCCAGGACGTCGTGACGAGACGGCCGCGAATGGTTGACACCTGCTGCTGACCCCCAGCGGCACCCATCTCTGTCGAAGGGGTTTCATGAATGAGATGAAGCCAGATAGCCACGGGAACAGCATCGCGGCTTGGACCGGAGTCGTAGTGATACTTCTGGGGTCCGTTTTGATCGGTTGTGGCGTGGCATTCGGTCGCCACGCTCTCGACATTGCAGGTGTGGTCGCCTGCGCCGTCGGGGCTGGCTCCGCAAACATCCTGAGTAGGGCAGGTTTTGGTGCGCCTCACCTGCAGCCACCACCACGGGCCAGCATTGGCGAAAGCAGGCGCCGGTCCTCGAGTTCTTGATAAGCGACCCCCTGGTGACAGCTGGGATTGTTCGACAACCCACAGGACGGTCGCCGTGGCGAGGACGCCACCCACGGGCACAATGACGGCGACGACCAGCAAGGCCACTCCCGGCATTCGCACATGGAGGTGCCAGGACTGAACGTTGTGAGCCCACCCCATCTGCTGAGCCGTCGTTGTAGCGTGACCGCAACGGCGTTACGCCGCATCACTTGTTGAGCTGCGACCCCCTGCGGGCGGGCTGTCGATGATGAGAGGTCTTGATGGCATCGAGACCCTAGAAGATTCCGACGTCGCAGCAGATCGCGCAGATCGGGCTCGCCGCAGGAATGATGTTCGCGGACGTAGGCCACTGGACGTTCGCGCGCAAACCGTTCCAGGCGCAGGTACCCAAGTGGTTCTTCTCGACAAGGACGCGGTCGTCTTGGCCTCGGGCGTGGTGGAGCTTGCGCTGGGTGCCATCGGTGCCCCGCAGCGTCAGGCGGATTCCGCTCGCGGGCTCCACGAGGCGGGTCGGCGCGGGCTCGGTGACCGAGGATTACGGGTGCCAGAGGTGGTCACGGTCGTAGGACACAGCTGCGACGGGTTGGACTCCCCCGCATCTAACCAGCCGGTCCCGGTCCGGTCCAGCTCGTCGAGCGGTGGTTCCAACAGGTCGGCGCACACCCTGCGCAGAGGACCCTCCGGGTGCAACGATGAGGAACCCCCGGTCAGCCGGGCGGTCCGCTCGCCCGTCGTATGAGGTAGCCGATCGGAGAAGATTCATGGTGACGCCCCTGCGCTGGCCGGTCCTGCGCCAACTCACGTCCGGAGACCCGAGCGGACGCTATCGAGCGGCGACCTCCCGAGCCACCGAGGAGCTCACGGCCCGGACCGCGACGGCCGACAGGGTGGTCGGCTCGATCTGCCCGTTCTGCGCGGTGGGGTGCGCTCAGAAGGTCTACGTCAAGGACGACCGAGTCATCCAGATCGAGGGCGACAAGGATTCTCCGATCAGCCGAGGACGCTTGTGCCCCAAAGGATCTGCGACTCTGGAGCTGACGACCGGCAACGCCCGGGAGCGTCACGTCCTCTACCGTCGCCCGTACGGTACCGACTGGGAACGGCTCGATCTGGACACGGCCATGGAGATGGTCGTCGACCGGGTGCTGAGCGCACGGGAGGAGGGGTGGCAGCAGGAGGACGACGAGGGGCGCACCACCCGCCGCACGATGGGCCTGGCGAGCCTCGGTGGTGCCACCCTGGACAACGAGGAGAACTACCTCATCAAGAAGCTGCTGACCTCGCTCGGGGTGGTGCAGGTCGAGAACCAGGCACGGGTCTGCCACAGTTCGACGGTCGCGGCGCTCGGTACGTCGTTCGGTCGGGGCGGCTCCACGACGTATCTGCAGGATCTGGCGAACTCCGACTGCATCGTGATCGAGGGGTCCAACTTCGCCGAGGCACACCCGGTCGGTTTCCAATGGGTGATGGAGGCCAAGGCGCGAGGCGCCAAGATCATCCACGTCGACCCGCGCTTCTCGCGGACCAGCGCCATGGCCGACCTGTACGTCCCCATCCGTGCGGGCACCGACATCGCGTGGCTCGGCGGCCTGATCAACCACGTGCTGAGCACCGAGTCGTACTTCCACGAGTACGTCCTGAACTACACCAACGCGGCAACGATCCTGAACGAGGACTTTCAGGACACCGAGGACCTGGACGGAGTCTTCTCGGGCCTGGACCGCGACGGCTCCACGTACGACCCCTCGTCATGGCAGTACGACGGGGTGCAGGTCGCGGCAGCGTCCGGCGCCCGCGACAGCGGGTACGACGAGAAGGTCCAGAAGAGCTCCAGCACCGACGAGTCGGGGCACGCGCACTCGTTCGGGTCCGGTGGTCCATCGCTGCGCGGCACCTGGCACCGCGACGAGACCCTGCAGGACCCGCGGTGCGTCTTCCAGGTGCTGCGTCGGCACTACGCGCGCTATACCCCCGAGATGGTGCACGAGGTGTGCGGCGTACCCCCGGAGCTGTTCCACCAGGTCGCCGACGCGCTGATCGCCAACTCCGGTCGGGAGCGCACCTCGGCGTTCGCATACGCGGTGGGCTGGACCCAGCACACGGTCGGGACGCAGTACATCCGCACCGCCAGCATCCTGCAGCTGCTGCTGGGCAACATTGGTCGACCAGGCGGCGGGGTAATGGCGTTGCGGGGGCACGCGAGCATTCAAGGCTCTAGCGACATCCCCACGCTGTTCGACCTGCTGCCGGGGTACATCCCGACCCCTCACGCGCACCGCCACGAGACCCTCGACGACTTCATCAAGGCCGACGAAGCGGAGGTCGGGTTCTGGTCCGGGATGCGCTCGTACATGGTGAGTCTGCTGAAGGCCTGGTGGGGTGACGCCGCGACCGAGGACAACGACTTCTGCTTCGACTACCTCCCGCGGATCACCGGCAGCCACGGCACCTACGACACGGTGCAGGAGCAGCTCGCCGGGCGGTGCAAGGGGTACTTCCTGATCGGGGAGAACCCGGCGGTGGGGTCGGCGAACGCCGGCTTGCAGCGCCGCGGGATGGCCGAGCTCGAATGGCTCGTGGTGCGCGACTTCTCGCTCATCGAGAGTGCCACCTGGTGGAAGGACGGCCCGGAGATCGCGACCGGTGAGCTGAGCACCGAGCAGATTGCCACCGAGGTGTTCTTCTTCCCGGCCGCCGCGCACACCGAGAAGAGCGGCACCTTCACCAACACCAACCGGCTGCTGCAGTGGCACAACGCCGCGATCGAGCCGTCGGACGACCGGCGTAGCGACCTGTGGTTCATGTGGCACCTGGGACGGATGATCCGCGAACGACTCGCCGGGTCCACCGACTCCCGAGACCGGCCGGTGCTCGACCTGACCTGGGACTACCCGACCGAGGGCCGATATGACGAGCCGAGCGCCGAAGCCGTCCTGGCCGAGATCAACGGCACCGGCGCCGACGGTGCACCGCTGTCGGCGTACACGCAGTTGCGTCCCGACGGCTCGACCTCGTGCGGGTGCTGGATCTACGCCGGCTGCTACGCCGACGGCGTCAACCAGCCGGCACGGCGCCGCCCACACCACGAGCAGGGGCAGGCCGCACTGGAGTGGGGATGGGCCTGGCCCGCCAACCGGCGCGAGCTCTACAACCGCGCGTCGGCCGATCCGCAGGGCCGGCCGTGGAGCGAGCGCAAGAAGTTGATCTGGTGGGACGAGGACGAGAAGAAGTGGGTCGGCGACGACGTGCCGGACGTGCAGCCGGACAAACCGCCGTCCTACCGGCCGGCCGAGGACGCGACGGGTGTCGACGCCCTGTCCGGGATCGACCCGTTCATCATGCAGTCCGACGGCAAGGGCTGGCTGTACGCGCCCGCGGGTCTGGTCGACGGCCCGCTCCCGACGCACTACGAGCCCCAGGAATCGCCGTTCGAGAATGCGATCTACCCCGACCAGCGCCAGAACCCCGTACGCAAGCTGGTGATCCGTCGAGGGAACAGGTACCACCCGAGCGGGAAGGAACCCGGGGCGGACGTCTACCCCTTCGTGCTCACGACCTACCGGCTGACCGAGCACTTCACCGCCGGGGGCATGACGCGGTGGCTCTCCCGGCTGGCCGAGCTGCAGCCGGCGATGTTCGCCGAGGTGTCCCACGAGCTCGCCGCGGAGCGCGGCCTGCACAACGGCGGATGGGCCACCGTGGTGTCGGCTCGGAGCGCCATCGAGGTGCGGGTGCTCGTCACCCACCGGATGCGGCCGCTCACGGTGGCGGGCACCCAGCTGCATCAGATCGGTATGCCCTACCACTGGGGCGGCAACGGCCTCACCACAGGAGACGCGATGAACAACCTGAGCTCGATCGCGATGGACCCCAACGCCCACATCCAGGAGGTGAAGGCGCTGACCGTCGACATCAGACCCGGGCGACGACCGCGCGGGGCCGATCTGCCGCGCTTCGTGGCGGAGTACCGGCGTCGGGCCGGCATCGATGAGCACACCGGCGTCGAGCACGGGGTGATGTCGTGAGCACGGTGGACCTCGGGATGCCCCGGGTCGGATTCTTCACCGACACCAGCGTCTGCATCGGGTGCAAGGCCTGCGAGGTGGCCTGCAAGGAGTGGAACGCCGTCCCCACCAAGGGTGCACTGGAGCTGACCGGGGAGTCGTTCGACAACACCTCCGAGCTGTCGGCCGACTCGTGGCGGCACGTGGCGTTCATCGAGCAGCAGGTGCAGACCCCTTCCGAGAACGGGCCGCAGGAGGGGGTGCGATGGCTGATGTCCTCGGACGTGTGCAAGCACTGCACCCATTCCGCCTGCCTGGACGTCTGCCCGACCGGGTCGCTCTTCCGCACCGAGTTCGGCACCGTCGTGGTCCAGCAGGACATCTGCAACGGGTGCGGCTACTGCGTGTCCGCGTGTCCGTACGGCGTCATCGCCCAGCGCGAGGACGACGGCCGGGTGTTCAAGTGCACGATGTGCTACGACCGGCTCAAGGTCGGGTCCGAGCCGGCATGCGCCCAGGCGTGCCCGACCCAGTCCATCCAGTTCGGCGACCTGGACGAGCTGCGCGAGCGCGCGCAGACCCGGGTGGAGGAGCTGCACGCCGCCGGGCAGGACAAGGCCCGGTTGTACGGCGAGTCCCCCGACGACGGCGTCGGGGGAGCTGGCGCGTTCTTCCTGCTGCTCGACGAACCCGAGGTCTACGGGCTGCCGCCAGACCCGATCGTGACCACCCGCGACCTGGGCGCCATGTGGCGACGCGTCGGCGCGGCCGGAGCCGCCCTGCTGGCCGGAGTGGCCGCGGCGTACCTGTCGGACCGCGGATGAGCCCGCGCCGCGGGCCCGAGGAGGAGTTCACCTCCTACTACGGCAGACCCATCCTCAAGGCGCCGACCTGGGAGCCCCTCGATATCGCCGGCTACCTCTTCGCCGGGGGACTCGCAGGCGCCTCGTCGGCACTCGCCGCCGGTGCCGAGCTCACCGGCCGCCCGGCGTTGGCCCGATCGACGCGGCTCACCGCTCTCGGTGCGATCGGGGTGTCCCTGGCGGCGCTGGTGCACGACCTCGGGCGACCGGCCCGGTTCGTCAACATGCTGCGCGTCGCCAAACCGACCTCCCCGATGAGCATGGGGTCGTGGCTGCTGGCGGCCTACAGTCCGCTGGTCGGTCTGGCCGCCGGCGCCGAACTCGTGTCGCTGCCGATGCTGCGTCGGGTCGCCCCGATCGCCGGGCGCGGTGCCGCCGTGCTCGGGGCGGGGGTCGCGACCTACACCGCCGCGCTCATCGGCGACACCGCCGTGCCGACCTGGCACGACGGGCACCGCCACCTGCCGTTCGTCTTCGCCGGATCGGCCGCGGCGAGCGCCGGTGGTGTCGCCAGCGCGCTCACGCCCCTCGCGCAGTCGGGGCCCGCGCGGCGGGTCGCTGTCGGTGCTGCCGTCGCGGAGTTGGCGGCCACAACAGCGATGGAACGCAGCGGCCACCTGTCCACCCAGACACTGCGGGAGGGTCGCGCACACACGCTAATGGCCTCCGCGAAGGTCCTCACCGGGGTCGGCGCGGGGGTGCTGGGCGCCCTCGGCGGTCGGTCCCGGGTAGCGGCCGCGGCCGGTGGTCTGGCGCTGGCTGCTGGTTCGGTCTGCCTGCGATTCGGGATTTTCGAGGCGGGCCGCGCATCCACGCTCGACCCCCGATACGTCATCGAACCGCAACGCCGGTCCTCCCGTTCCCCGTCGGCCGCCGATTCGGCGCCCTCCGAGACTGCCGCGGACGCACCCACCGGCGGGTGACCTCAGCGCGGATGGCACCGCAGCCACACACCTGACCCCGCTCCCCCGCCTCGAGGCGCACCAACCGGCGCTGAGAAGTCCGATTCAGCACGAAGCCAACGAGGGTCGCCCAGTTGCGTCCTGGTTTCGCGCGCCGCTCCTCAACGCTCGCGCAACGCGTTGATCAGCTCGTCTTTGGTCATTGTGGAGCGGCCCTCCACCCCAATGTCCCGGGCGCGGTCCAAGAGTTGCTGCTTAGTCCGTTCGTCGTAGGAAGGATGCCTGCCGCCCTTGCGGCCAACACTCGAACGGGAGGAGTTTGCAGCAGCGTTGGCGATGCGCGCTGACTTCTCCTTGCTGTTTCCCTCATCGCGCAGCTTTTCGTACAGCTCGTCATCCTTGACCGAAGGGCCAGGATCTTCGCGTGGAGTCACGATGTCTCATCCCCATCACCTAGTTGACGTCATCCCGCCCGCGCCGGCCGAGGGCATCCGCAGCGGCCTCGCCCAATTTACCGCCGCACGTGTCAGCTCGAGCCAAAAATCCTGCGGCACGGGCACGCGCCGGCCGGTACGGCGCACCACGTGCAGCACGCGCTCAGCGCAGCCTCCAGCACAGGGCCCACGCGGTGCTGCCTCCGGTCGCCCGACGCCTGCCTGACGTGCGGGTTGCGCACGTCAGGCACGTGCCGGCGTTGCGCTCAGGGGTGCAGGAGCACCTTGGTCCACCCATCGAGTCGGTCGTCGAAGTTCTTGTAGCCCTCGGCGGCCTGGTCCAGGTTCAGTTCGTGGGACACGATCAGGCCCGGGTTCAGCTTGCCGCGGTGGATCAGGTTGCGCAGCTGGCGGTTGTACTGCTTGGTGTTGCACTGCCCGGTGCCCATGGCCTGGCCCTTGAAGAAGAACGTGCCGAAATCGAACCCGAACTTGCCCTCCTTGGCGAGGTCATCTTCGGCCTCGGGGTCCTCGGGCACGAAAACGCCAACAACCCCAATGCGCCCGGTGGGTCGCACGGCCTGGATCAGGCTGTTGATCGTCAGACCCGGTCGCTCCTGCCCTTCGTGGTCATGCGCCTGGTAGCCCACGGCCTCCACGCCCTTGTCAGCGCCCTCACCACGGGTCGCATCCAGGATTTGCTGCACAGCGTCACCCTTGCTGTCGTCAATGGGGGTGGCGTCCAGTTGCTCCGCCAGCTTCAACCGGTCGGACTGGCGGTCGACCACGAACACCTGGTCCGCGCCGCGCAACCGGGCCGACATCGCCGCCATGAGCCCCACCGGGCCGGCGCCCCAGATCACCACGGACTCCCCGATCCCGACCTGCGCGAGCTCAGTGCCGTGATACCCCGTCGGCAGGATGTCGGACAACATGACGTAGTCCTTCTCCTTCTCCCGCGCGTCCTCGGGCAGGACCAAGGCGTTCCAGTCCGCGTACGGCACCCGCAGCAACTCCGCCTGTCCCCCGTTGTAGGGGCCCATGTCGGCGTACCCGTACGCAGCCCCGGCGTTTCCGGGGTTGGCGGTCAGGCAGAAACCGGTCCGGCCCGCCTCGCAGTTCTTACAGAACCCGCAGCCGATGTTGAACGGCAGACAGACCATGTCACCGACTTTCACCCGGTCGACCCCGTCGCCGACCTCGATGACCTCACCCATGTTCTCGTGACCGAGGACCTTGCCCTCCTCCACGTCGGTACGGCCTTCGTACATGTGCAGGTCGCTGCCACAAATGTTGGTGGTGGTGATCTTGATCAGAGCATCCGTCGGCTTCTCGATCTTCGCGTCGGGGACTTCGTCGACCGAGACGTTCTTCGGGCCGTGGTAGACCAATGCGCGCATCATGCGTCCTTTGCTGTGAAGGGGGTTCCACGTTGCAGGTTGTGGACTGACTGGGTTGCTCGGCGGCCGTCACGCCGAGGTAGCGGCCCCCTTCATTTGTACCCTTTACAGCGTCTTGGTGCTGGCCCTCATCGTGGTCACCCCACCTACCTCAGAGCTTCCTCGTGAACCTGGTGATGGTCCTGGGAGTGGCCCCTTGTACCGGCGCCGGGCAACCAGCTGCCTGAGGCCTAACCAGTGAGGTGGCTGATCGGTCCGCCGCAAACGAGCGATCAGTGATCTCGGTGGCCCTATAGGCGGGGCCGGCCGGCACCAGTCGTCGCACCCATAGCCCCGTTGATGGGACCCAAGCGTGAACGGGTGGTGGTGTGCGCAGATCTTCCGCAAGGCCGTCTCTTGCCGGTCGATGCGCTCAACGGGGATGGACGCGGCTGCTCGAGGTGTGGCGCCGTTCCCAATCTCCGTGGTAGGTCGTCGACGCCCGCAACGGCTATTGCGCAGGGGGTCATCCTCGGCGCAAGCTATGTGCACGAGTCGACGGACGTTGCGATAGCCGCCTATTCGCTTGGCCCCAGACCCTGGCCTCGTTGACATCACCGCGAGCCGAGGGCCAACCCATGAGTCAATACTCCAGCACTACTTCGACGCCGACCAACCATCGCACGACGCGGGAGGATTGCATCGCGCGACTTTCGCCAGTCCATCAGGCCCGGGTTCGCGCGGCTCTGAGCGGTGTCGACCTGGAGCAGCTCGACGTGGAGGAGGTCGTTGACCTGTGCGACCGAGTTGCAGGAGTGATTAGTTTCACCGAGTACCAAGCACGTGGCCGCGCACGGCGAAGGCGCGCCACGATGCACCTGGCGTAGCCACAGCGCCCGTTGCCCTAAGACGTGCTGTTTTCAAGCTGCGCGCCGGGCCGTCGGGATGGTGGCTGAGGATTCGTGCCTTTGGATCCTGCAATGGCGGATGGCAGTTGTCGCCACGGGCACTTCGGAAATCCTTAGGTCCCGAAATCGTAAGGTCCCCCTTCGAGCCGTGGGCCCGTGCGGCCTTGGCGACGGCTCGGCACTCTCAACGCGGGCACCCTGCAGCCATCCGTGGCTCCTATGAGCAGGTGCCGGTCATTGAGACGGTGGGAGTGTTCGGGCCGGCAGGGAGCACGGAAGACAGCGGGTGGCCGTCTTCGTCGGTTGTGGGGCCGGGTCCGGTGGTGGCGGCGCAGCCGGTGATGAGGACGGTGCAGCCTAGGGCCAGGCACAAGCGCCACCCATGGGAAGGGTGGCGCTTGTGCCTGGACCGTGCTTGGTGAGCACGAAGGGAGGGCATGGGTCAGTTGCGGTAGGCCTGTACTGAGGTCTTGTCGATCTTGCGGTGGTAGTGCATTCCGGCCAGGCCGCCGAGGATCGCTCCGACGAGGCTGGCGACCGCAACCGCGATCAGGGCGATGACGCCGGTGGTCGTGAGGGTGCCCTCCTTGACCGGGATCCGCGGGAAAGCGTTCAGCTTGGACAGGACGTTGTACTTGTCACCGGCCACGGCCGCGACGATGGCGAGCACGATCGCAATGACCAGGGCCCACACCCAGACCGCGATGCCCTGGCGGATTCCGTTGAACCGGGCCATCCGACCCGCGACGTAACCACCGCAGTAGTACGCGACGAGCACGATGACCAGCAGCGCGATCGCGCCCACGATGCCCACCGTGGTGGAGTTGTTGCTGGCGGCGTTGGTGGCCTTGGTGACGTCGGTCTTGTTTGCCAGCCCGACGCCTGCGCCGATGGCGGCCAGCAGCGCGGTCAGCAGTACCGCCATACCGGTCGCGGTCAGCCAGCCGAAGAAGGCTGACCCGATCTTGATGCCGCCGTGCTCCTCCTTCTGCGCTGTGGTGATCGACTCGTGGTCGATGTTTCGAGGTCGGCGATGATCTCGATGGTCGCGCTCATCACTGCCTCGGCCCTGATGCGTGTCCTGGTCATCGGCCGGCCACTGGCCCCGTGTAGTACGAGGATTGGTTGAGTCAGCTGATCCTTGTGCGTTGGAGTCGAAGGTGTGGGCGCCGCCGCGGTCGTTGGCCATGGGTCATCTCTCTTTGGGATTGTGCGTTGGTAGGCCAGCGCACACGTGACCCGTGGCCTGGGGTGGAGCAAGACCACGCCGCCCCTCCATTTCAGGAAGCGCGGCGTGGTGGGACCTCAACGGTTGTTGATGTCTCGGCGGGGTTCGTTGCCCTCGCCGGTGTCAGTCTCGATCTGCTCCTTGCGGACCTGCTCGGTGACTTCCTGCTCACCGGAGACGGTCTCGGTGTCAAGCTTCACGCGCTCCACCGGGACGGTCTCCTTCTGCACGACGGGCTGCTCGGCATGCAGCGTCACCTCGTGCTCCTCCTCGGTCAGGTCGCCACCAGACAGGGCGTCACCGCGGTTGGCCTCGGTGATCGGTTCACGGACGACGCGGACCTCTTCGTGGCTGACGGGGACCGTGGTGGTCACATTCTCGGTGACCACGTACTTGCGCAGACGCGCGCGTCCGGTCTCCACCTTCTCGGTGCCCACATTCAACCGCTCCTCCGAGCGGGTCATGGCGTCGTCAGTCGTGGGACCGGAGGAGTCCCGACCCACGACACCGGGCTCACCAGCGCGGTCGCGACGGTCGTCGTGCTCGCGCTCGCGCTCGTGCTCATGGTCGCTGTCCTGGACGCCGTCCTGCACCGTTCCCCGGCCGCCGACCACGTCGTCGTGTCCGTTGCCGCCCGTAGACGATGTGCCATAGGCGAGGCCGTAGTACTCGTACAGCTTCTGCTCCTGCTCGACGTCGAGGTGCTCGTCGGCATCGCTGACCCGGGGGGCGTCCTTGACCTTGTCCTTGCTGTACGGCAGCCGCAGGTCGTTGCCGTCGACTTCGGCGTCCCGGACGGGGATGAACGTCTCTGAGGTGCCGAACAGACCGGTCTTGACGGTGACCCACTCGGGCTGACCGGACTGGTCGTCCAGGTAGATCTGCCCGATTGATCCGATCTTGGCGCCTTCGGAGTCGACGGCGTTGCCGCCGGAGATGGTCTGGATCTGCTCTGTGGAAATCATGTGTAGTCCCTCACATAGAGATGGTGGTGCGGTCGGATCACCGGACTGGGCCGGCATCCGTGGGTTCCCGATCCGCCTACTAGGGGTCGGAGTTGAAGCAGTAAGAACAGGTCGCGCCGGTTCTACTGGTCGGTGGTTCGTTCCCTGATCCGGGCTGCTTCCTCGGCCTCGCGTTGCTGAGGCTCATCCAGCTTGCGGGTGTCGCGCAGCTCCGCGAAGGGCTCCACGTCGTGCGGGAAGCCGGCGCGGATCGCCCGTTCGCGTTGAGTCTCGGCGTTGAACTCCGCGCCCAGCAGCACGCAGATGTTGCTGATCCACAACCAGACCAGGAACACGATCACGGTCGCGAACGAGCCGTAGGTCTTGTTGTAGGACCCGGAGAAGGAGACGTAGAGCGCGAACAACGCTGAGGCGATGATCCAGATCACGACGGCGATGACGCCGCCGAGGCTGATCCACCGCAGACCGGGTTGTTTGACATTCGGGCACGCTTTGTACAGCAGCGAGAACATCAGGCTGACCACGATCACCAGCACCGGCCATTTGGCGATCTCCCACACGAGCACCGCGGAGTGGCCGACGCCGAAGACCTTGCCCAGTTGAGAGGCCACCGGACCGGTGGCGATGACCATCACCGCACTGGCGGCCAGCAAAACCACCAGCACCAGCGTCACCAGCAGACGCACCGGTGCGGTCTTCCAGATGGGTCGGCCTTCGTCGACGTTGTAGATCGCGTTGGAAGCGCGCATGAACGCTGAGACGTACCCCGAGGCCGACCACAACGCCAGCGCCAGGCTCACGATCAGCGCGATACCGGCGGCGCCGGCCTTGCCCTGCACCTGGGTGATGATGGACTTCAAGACACTCGTGACCCCACTGGGGGCAATCGAGGAGATGTTGGACAGCAGTGAGTCGGTCTGGTGTTTTCCGAGCAGTCCCAGCACTGACACCAATGCCAGCATGGCCGGGAAGATGGCCAGGATCCCGAAGTAGGTCAACGCGGCGGCGTAGTCGGTGACGTTGTCGTGTTTGAACTGTTTCATCGATCGCCGCAGGATCGCGAACCACCCGGCTTTGGGCAGGTCGGTGGGCCGGTCCGGGGCGTGATCGGCACTGTCGGCGGCGCTACCGCCGCGGCCCGCGTCAAAGTTCTGTCGGCCTCGCTCAGGTTGGCCCGGCTGGGCGACCGCGTCAGCCGGCATAGTGCCCGCCGATAGAGCCTGAGCCTCTGCCTTGGCCTGACCCGTTGTCCGTGACGTCTTGGGAGGCGTCTTGGGCGTGTTCCTTCACGTCGGAGGTCGCGCTCTTGGCGTGCTCGGCAGTCCGGTTCGCTGCCTCGGTCGCGGTTTGCTGCACCGATTGGGCGGCATCACGTGCTGGCTGTTTGAGGTTGGAGGCCACGTCCTGTGCGGACTGCTTCACCGAATCAGTGAGCCCGCTGGCGCGGTCTTCGACCGTGGCGGCGGCCTTCTGCTCGGTATCGCTGGCGGGTAGGAGCGAGGAAAGCAACCAGCCGGCGCCGAACGCGATCACGCCTGCGGCGATGGGGTTGCCCGACGCCCGGTCGCGGACCGCGTCCGGCGCGGAGCCGGCTGCGCCCTGTGCGGACCCGCCCGCGTTCTGCGCGGAGTCAGCGGCCGACTGCGCCGTCTCCTTCGCGGCCTGCGCGGCACTGGTGCCCACGCCCATCACCCGATCCTTGATCGAGCTCAGGCCGCGGGAGACCTTCTCGCGGCGGGTACCCACGAACTGCTGTGGGTTGACCCGGTTGGTCAACCGGGTCACGTCCTGGGACAGGGCGTCCTGGGTACGGCGGGTGTCGGCTGCGAGCTGGTCGGGGTCACTCATGCTGGTCTCCTTGGCGTGGCTTGATCGCACTGGGGATGCGCTTGATGGAATCGATGGTGCGTTGCGGGGTGAGGCTGATGGATCGCAGGACACCGCGGCCCACGATGAACAGCACCGCGGCGATCACGGCCCACACCAGGGCCACAATCAGCGCGGCCCAGGCAATCCCCACGAGGTGACCCAAGCCCCACCACGCTGCGGTCGAGGCGAAGATGACCGCCATCAGCGCCGCGAAGCCCGCGCCGCCCAACATGCCGGCGCCCTTGCCGGCCTTGCCTGCCTCGGCACCGATCTCGGCCTTCGCGAGCTCGACCTCCTGGCTCATCAACGCTTTGAGGTCCCGCGTGACGTCGGACATGAAGTCGCGGACCGCGGCCTTCTCATCGGTGCTGGGCGGCAGTTGGCTGCCCAGGTCGGTCACGTCGTCGCGTAAACCGCCGACCTCTTCGCGCAGGTCACTCACGGCCGGCCCGCCCCTCAGACGTCACACCGGTCTCCGAAGGAGCCGGTGTGACGGTGGACTGATCGTCATCGGAGTCCGTGTTCGTGTCTATGTGCTGAGCAACGACCCCGCGGGTGAGGCGGCCGGCTGCCACCCCGGCCAATGCAGCAGACAGCAGAAACGCACCGGGGCGCTGCCGACCAAACTTCCTGACGTCATTCAGCACCTGATCGGTGTCGCGCCGCTCGAGCCACTCCGTAGCGGCACTCACCCGGTCACGGGCCGTGGTCACCGCGTCGATGGCGGCACCTTGAGCGTCGTTTGACGACGCGTTGTCTGTCATGGCCGACAACTGCCGACCCAGATCCTGCAGAGCCTGCACCGCGGTGGTGCGCTGGGTCTCTGCCTGCTCGCGCAGCTGGGTGCGGGTCTGACCCAGCAAGTCGCTAGCCCGTTCTTTGGCTTCACCCGCGACCTGAGCGGCGGCCTGCTGGCCGGTGCGGGCCACGTCGGCTGCGGCCTGTTGGCCGTGGCTGGCGACATCGGCGGCCGCGTCCTTGGCCTGCCCTGCCGTGGACTCCTGCGAGCCATCGCCCGCTGGGCGCTCTGCTCGCCGCGAGAATGACTCGTTCGTTGGACTATTCATCGTTGCCTCCTGGTGCGTCGCACCCTGTTGCTTCACATCGGTCGCCCCTGTAGGCCGGCCGCAAGCTGTGGCCCGTCGAGCCGTCTACACCGTAGACGCAATATGCGTACGGCGTATACAACCGCGTCCGAACAGGCCGCTTCGCAGCAGATTCACCTAGAGTGCACAACACCCCACGGTGGGTTTCGAGTGGCTCGACAGGGGGTCGATTCGAGTCGTACAGCCAAGACGTGAAGGCCAGGTGACGGGATGCGCGAGCTAGAGGCGCAACGCGCTGAAAGTAGGCGGCGGCTGAGTCTGGATCAGATCGTCTCCGCCACGGTGGACCTCATCGACGAGCAGGGGATTGCCGCGGCCTCGATGCGCACTGTCGCCCGCCAACTGGGTGTACAAGTGATGGCGCTCTACCGCTACGTTGCCAACCGAGAAGATCTCTTCGACGCGGTCGTGGACCATATTGTCGGCGAACTGGACGATGACCCGACCATTCAGCAAGACGTCGGCGATGACGGGTGGCAGTCCTACCTGACCGACCTCGCATGGGGTGTGCGTCGGTACGCCCGAGCCCACCCTCACGCCTTCCCCCTGGTGGCCACCCGCCCCCCCAGCGCTCCGTGGATCAATCCGCCCCTGCGTTCGCTGCGCTGGATCGAGACCATGTTAGCCAACCTTTCTCAGGCCGGGTTCAACGACGAACAGGTGCTGTTCACCTACCGGTCCTTCAACAGTTTCCTGCTGGGACACCTTCTCCTAGAGACCAGCGCCATGGTCATCGACGACCCCAAACCCGGCGATGGCTCCTTTCAGGCTGGCGACGACACCGGAGCCCACGATCCAGTGGACCCGGCAGACCCCGTCCCCGGTTCCATCAGCCCCACCCGCACCACCGCCAAACGAAAAGCACTGGCCAACGCTGAGACCACCAGCGAACTACTCGGCGTCAAACCCAGCGACTATCCCGTGATCCATCGACTGCGCGCCGGTCTCACCGAGGACCATTTCGAGCAAGAATTCGGGGCCGGACTCGACATCCTGTTCGGTCGCATTGCCAACAAAATGGACCACGTTTGACGACCCGGATTGCTCACAAGGCCTGGGATTCTCACACGATAGGTTCCGCGCGTCACCGCAGGATGCGCACTCTAACGTGGGCTCACTCGCACGTCAGGTCCACGGTCGAATCGCCGGGCAACAGATCTTGCCCGGGTTGTTCAGCCGGCGGAGGACCGCTGCTCGCGTGGCCTGGTCGGTCGTTGCGGCTCTTCTTCGCGTTGATCGTCGGTGATGATCAGCACGTGCCGGTGGTCAGTCGTCAGCCCGCGGGTGGCGGCCCAGCGCGTAGTTGTGGGCCGCAGTTGCGGAGGTACCTGACGCGTCGGGATCGGGCTCAGCTGGTAGATGTGCAAGGCGCGCATCAACCAGACGCGCATTGCGTCGGGCCCCCTGCGAGGCACGAGATCAATGCGCACCCACGGGCCGGCTTCGCGACCTTCACTGCGGTAAATCTTCATGCTCATCGCGACCCCGCCGGCTGGGTAGCTCGAACCCTCGAGCGTGGGGCTACCGGATTGCCGAAGACACGTCGTGCGCGGTATCCGAAGATACGTCGTGCGCGGTAGCGGGAGATCAAGGTCATTGCTGGCATGAGGGTCACTTTCCGTGAGATGGCGCAGGCTCGGCATGCACTGGGCGGCGTGGTCAGTCAGGACGCCGCTTCAGCGGTGTCATTGGTCAGAGTGGCGCGCAACCGGGCAATGACCGAGGACAGCTGACGGGAGACCTGCATCTGGCTGATTCCCAGGCGCACACCGATCTGCTGTTGGGTCAGGTCCTCGGCGAATCGCAGGTGCAGCATCAGTTGCTCCCGTGGTGGGAGCAGCCGGATGCTCTGGCGTAGGTCCAGACCTGCGAGCTGGGCATCGACGCTGCGCACCCGGCCGACGTTCACCGGCTCACCCCACGGAATGTCGTCGCCACCGGGCCAGGCGTCCAAGGATGCGGCGGCATAGGACCCGCTGACGTTCTGGGCTTCTCGTACTTGCTGCGAGGTCACGCCCAAGGCTTGGGCAATTTGCCCCGTGCTGGGCACAGCCTGCAGCGACTGGGCCAGATCATCACCAATGCGGACGATTTGCAGGTATGTGTCGTGCAAGGCCCGCGGTGGTCGAACTGCCCACGCATGATCGCGCAGGTGTCGTTTGAGCTCACCGTGCATGGTCACCTGCGCGAATGCGCCGAACCCTCGTCCCTGTTCCGGCTCGAAGCGGCGGGCGGCCAGCACCAACGCCATCCCGGCGACCTGCTGCAGATCTTCCAGCTCCACCCCGCGGCCGGCATAGCGCCGGGCGACCCCACGGACCAGTCTCAGGTTCAAAGCGACCGCCTCGCCACGCAACTGGCTAGCGATACCGGGATCGTCGACGCGGCCGGCCCGGATCAGCAACGCCACCGTGCGTGCTTCGCGTTCCTTGCCGCTTGTCTGCTGCTCAGCGTCGTGATCCTCGGTGGCCGACACCGCAGCTGGCGGGGTCTTTTCGGCAACCCACGGGCGCGGGTGGACTCGTGCGGTCACATTCATCACGACGAGTGAGAATCGTCGCTGCTGCCGGTACCGGTTTGCGCACGGTCAGCCAGGGCGGCCAGCCGCTGCGCGACCCTTGCTTGGGACATCCCCAGGGCTTGAGCGATCTCCGCGGGCCTCAAGCCGTGGACGAAGCGCAATGTCAGCAGCTGCTGATCAGACCCGGAAAGGGGGTGTGGGGCGCCGGTGCCAGGTTTATCGGCGTCGGGCTTACCGAACGCGGCCCCGGTAGGGGAATCGGTGATCATGAGCAGCGCCCTCCGCTCACGATCAGGACAGCAGCGCGCATAAGTAAAACCCCGCCCCAATGCTTCCTCATTGAAAAGAAGTCGCACCGGGTCCGGGGTGCACAGCCACCTGCGGCGGCCAGGTTCAATATTGCTCCGCCGGGGGGTGGTGTCAAGCATCTCTCAACAGCGATAGCGGGGGACGGCAGGGCGTGCTGGACGACGAGCTGAGCGGGTCGGGCTGCGCTACGGTGATTGAGGTCGCGGTCGCCCCGGACCTGGCGTCGGATTCACCAGAACGGATGATCCCTGGTCGAAAGAAGTGGGGTGACGTGGACAGGGCGCAACAGATCCTCCAGCAGGTACAGGCCACCGATGCCGCTGATGAAACCTTGCCCCAGGTTCTGTGCCAGGCGTGTGCGGCGGCGTTGCCGGTGACCGGTGTCGCCATGGCACTGATGAGTGCGCAAGGTCCTGAGGGGCTGATCGCAGCCAGCAACGATACAGCTGGTGCGCTCGAAGAGCTGCAGTTCGCTCTCGGGGATGGACCTAGCGTGGATGCTTCCCGCCATCACCGTCCAGTCCTTGAACCGCATTTCAGGGCCACCGCGATGGCGCGATGGCCTGGGTTGGGGCAGCCAGCGCTGATCGTTGGGGTCGAAGCGGTCTTCGCGTTTCCGTTGCAGGTCGGCGCGATACGACTGGGAGTGTTGACGTTGTACTGCGACCGCCCGGGGCACCTGTCCTCGAATGCGTTGACCGAGGCCTGGTCGTTCAGCGATGCCGCCACCAAGCTGATGTTGCACCTGCAGGGTCAAATGCCGGCCGGTGCCCTGCACCCGGCCCTGGCTCTGCCGGGCCATTCCCGCCCCGAGGTGCACCAGGCCACCGGCATGATCTCGGTCCAGGCCGCCGTCGGGCTCGCCGAAGCCCTGTTGCTATTGCGTGCCCGCGCCTTCACCGAGGACAGGGACATCCTGGCCGTGGCCCGTGACGTGATCGCCCGGACATTACGGTTCACACCCCCCACGGAGGATCATGACTAGCAGGCACCCCACACCTTCCCAATGCCCCACCCAGTACGGAAGCGACTCACCATGGTCACCCAGCAACGCCTGATCCAGATCTTCGTCGAGCTCGCCGACACCCTCGTTGACGAGTTCGACGTCGTCGACTTTCTGCACACCTTGGCCTCTACCAGCGTCGAGGTACTAGATGCAGACGCCGCGGGTCTGATGCTGGCCGATCAGCGAGGGCAGCTGCAGTTGATCGCGGCCTCGTCGGAGGAGATGCGCACCCTGGAGCTGTTCGAGCTGCAAGGGGACGATGGCCCCTGTGTGGACGCCTACCGCCACGGACACGCGATCACCAACGTCGATCAGGACACCGCCGAGCAGCGCTGGCCGTCCTTTGGTGCTGCCGTGCGCGCCGGAAACTTCACCTCGGTCCACGCGGTGCCGCTACGGCTGCGCGACCAAACCATCGGCGCGATGAATCTGTTCATGGTCCGCGCCGGGCAACTATCCGACAGCGACTTGGACCTGGCACGCGGGCTAGCCGACATGGCCACCATCGGCCTGCTGCAAGAACGCGCGGTTCGCGAACAACACATCCTGGCCGAACAGCTGCAAGGCGCCCTGAACAGCCGTGTCGTCATCGAACAAGCCAAAGGCATCCTTGCCGAACGCCACAACCTCCCGCTGCCTCAGGCATTCAGCGTGATGCGCACCTACGCCCGCCGCACCGGCCAACCCTTGTCTCAGATCGCCATCGCGGTCATCGACGGGACCCTGGACCAAGCAACACTGACCGCGACCTAAGACGCGCACATCAGAACGGTATGGCTACCGCGAGCGACGCTCGGTATCTCAACCTGACCAATGGCCGACGCACATCCGCAGCCCACAACTCCCACCAGATCACCACGCTCCCCGACGTGGACCCGGCACGAACCAGCCATCAGTCAGGTGCGCTTGGGTGGCCCGCCGCGGCCAACACCCGACGTAGCGGTCGTTCCGCCAGCAGCAGGACCATCGGCCACAGATACATCCGTGGCGCGCACAGCACCACGACGAACGCGACCAGCGACAGCGCCGGAAGCAGAGCCCGGGACAGGATCTCCGCTCGGCCGTCCGCGTCTTCTGGATCGGTCGGCGTCAGCCGATGCCGCCGCGGCTGCCACCCCATCACCTCGGCGCTACCAATGGCGGATGGTGACAACCGCGACGTAGATCCCTGAACTGACCCGGTCCTGGCCGCCGGAGGAGATGTTGAGGACGGTGGCGATGGGTAGGAACGTGATGCACGCTAACCACAGTGAATTGATCCACATCACCGCGTCGGTGTAACCGTGGGCCTGAAGGAACAGGCGGTGGTGCCCCCGCCACAGGGCGAACAGCGCCACGAAGCTGACGCCTGCTGCCAGGAGCGCGAAGGCGTTGTGCTGCAGCTGCCCGTCAGCTGAACGCATTAGCGAGGAGGCGTTCGCACCCGGTCTGCGGCAGGACGACAGCACGAGGCTGTCTGGCCGGAGGTCAAATCGAACGTCAATTAGGCGAAGCGTGGCACGTGTGCCAGTCGGACTGCATATTCGCAGGTCAGAACCCTGCAACGGGGTGGACCTGAAGGGCCTCAAACCCCTGCGTGCTCGGTCACCGAGAACCCAACACGGCCGGCGGCCCGGCTCGCGCAACTTCGTGAGGCAGCGATGACGTTGGTAGTGCCTCGCGAGCTGACGGCTTGAGGTCACAGACGGGCCCTGCAATCCGACACGAACCGCAAAAACTACGTCCCCTGACCTGGCGTTTCCGCAGGTCAGGGGACGTTTCGTACTCGTGGGCGATACTGGGATCGAACCAGTGACCTCTTCCGTGTCAGGGAAGCGCGCTACCGCTGCGCCAATCGCCCAAAATCATGGGTGGAGCGGACAACCGGGCTCGAACCGGCGACCTCAACCTTGGCAAGGTTGCGCTCTACCAACTGAGCTATGTCCGCCTGCTGCACTCCCCGGCGTACGCCCGGGTGAACAACGAGGGGAACTGTAGCCGAGGTGGTGCCCGGCACCCAAAACGGCACCGATCACGGCGCGTTCCTGGCGCGATCGCGTCCGTCGTACGGCGACCGCTCAGGCCCAGAACTCCGCTACCCGAGCGGCTCTGGCCCGGCCCACCGCACGGCCCGCCTCGGCGGACGGAGCACGGGTCGCCGGGGACAGCGGGTTGCGCCCGAACGCTGCCATCGAGCGCACGTTGGCCGGTACGACGAGCACCTGAGCGTCCGCCGGCGGGACCACGTCGGCGTCCAGATCGCCGAGCAGCGATGGCGCACCGGGCAGTGTCGGCGACAGCACCAGGATCCGGTCGCAGCCTGCCGCCAAATCGACGTTCGTGCCCGAGCGCATCCCCCCGTCCATGTAGAGGCGCCCGCCGATCGTCACGGGCGGCCATACGCCGGGCACCGCGCAGCTCGCGGCCACGGCGTCGGTCAGGCTCGTAAGCCCTTGCGGCGTGAAGATCTCCAACTCGCCGGTCGCGGTGTCGATGGCCGTGATGAGCAGCCGGCGGTCGGGCCAGTCGAGCGAGGGCAACCTGGCCTCGATCGCCGTACGCCGGTCGGCCTCGGACACCGTGCGGGCGGCGAGCGCCAGCTCACCGAACCGGCGACGCGCATCGACCGCGGAGGTCGCGCCACGAGCCGCTGCCTCGTACGACGCGGCCAACGCCTCGGCGTCCAGGTCCACCTCGATCTCGGCGCTCGCAGGATCCAACTGCGCGGCGTAGAGCTCCTCGAGATCGACACCGGACGTGATCTGAGCGCCCACGGCGGCGCCGGCGGACGTCCCGACGACGACGTCGGCGTCCACCAGAGCGGGCAGCAGATCGGGCGCGCCGTCGCGCAGCCCGAGGAGCACCCCGAGCTCCCACGCGATGCCGGCGACCCCTCCGCCGGCCAGGACCAGGGCTCTCATCGTCGTTCCCGTCCGCGGGTCATGCCCCGAACCCTGCCAGTTGTCGGTGACACCGGGCATGCTGGGCGCGACCCACCCACCCAGCGACACTCAGGAGACCCCACCCATGGACATGCGCCTCGAGCTCGTCCCGCTGCCCGTCACGGACGTCGACCGCAGCAAGGCGTTCTACGTCGACCGGGTGGGTTTCGTGCTCGACCACGACATCGAGCCGGGCAACGGGATGCGCATCGTGCAGCTGACTCCCCCGGGGTCGGCGTGCTCGGTGGTCGTCGGCGTCGGGATCAGCGATCCGGATGCGGGTCGGGTCAACGGCCTGCACCTGGTCGTCGACGACATCGCCTCGGCGCGCGAGGAGCTGCGCAGTCGGGAGGTCGACATCTCCGATGTGCAGGACATGGGAGGGGTGAAGTACGCCTACTTCTCGGACCCGGACGGGAATTCGTGGGCGCTGCAGGAGATCTCCAGCCGCAGCCCTGAGCCCCCGGCGTAGGACGTGATGGAGGTGGCGACGGGATTTGAACCCGTGTAGACGGCTTTGCAGGCCGTTGCCTCGCCTCTCGGCCACGCCACCACGTCCGGGCCGGTGCGCCCGAGGGCGCCGACCGGTCCCGGAGCAGAGCGGACAACCGGGCTCGAACCGGCGACCTCAACCTTGGCAAGGTTGCGCTCTACCAACTGAGCTATGTCCGCATCTACACGTCGACGGAAAGGGCCGTCGAACGCTCCGCGAGGTTATCCGATCGCCCACAGCGAGTCCAACCGCGCTGCTCCAAACCCGTAGCGCCGTACGCCGAGTCGCGGGATGAGCGACCGGTCGGCCCAGCGATTGTCCGCAGATTCGGGCCGCGGGCGCCACGAAACCGCGGACAACCGGAGCACAGCAGGCAGGGAGCGCGCCGCTAGGAGCGGGAAGGCTGCGAGGCCCGCGCGTCTTCCTCGACGGCGGCCGCCGGTGCGGGCTTGGGCGCGGGCGCGGTCACCGTCGGTATCCCGGGCGGGGGCTGCTCCACGGGCGTCTCCCGGCGGGCGCGGATCCACGCGGCGCGCCGGCCCGGCAGCCGCGCGGCGACCGGCTGCTCGTCGTCGCGCGACCGTGCGTCCATCCAGCCGCGGGCCCGGTCGCGCACGGTCTGCACCTCGCGCATCGGCCAGATGCGGGAGGCGGCGGCGTTGAACGCGGCGCCGATCAACACCCCGATCCCGAGGAAGTACAGCCAGATGAGCACCACGATGGTGGCCGCCAGCGGCCCGTAGATGCTCACGCCGTTGATCGACGCGCCGAGGAACCAGCGCAACGCCATCGAGGTGACCACCCAGATCGCAAGCGTCAGCGTGGCCCCCGGCAGCGCGCGTACCCACGGCGTACGTCGCGGCGTGGCGATGTAGTAAAGCGTCGCGAAGCCCAGGATCGTCAGACCCCCGACAAGGGGCCAGTAGAAGTTCATCAGGAAGAGGAACTTCGCCGGCAGTCGCTGCTCGAGCAGTCCCGGGCCCACCACGATGAGCGGCACGACCAGTGCGCCGAAGACCAGCGTCACGAAGTAGAGCGACAGGCTGAGCACGCGGGTGCGCACGATCCCGCGACGCCCGCCCTGCCCGTACATGATCGAGATCGTGTCGAGCAGCACGTTCAGGGCACGTGATCCTGACCACAGGGAGAGCACGAAACCGACCGATACGACGTCCGGCCGTCCGCCGTTCAGGGCCTGTCGCAGCGTCGGGACGAGCACCTCCTGCAGGCTGTCCTCGGTCAGGAAGCGCGCGGCGTACCGCACGATGCTGTTGGTCACGTCCTGCCGCACGCCGGCGCCGAGCCAGTTGCCGACATACCCCACCAGACCCAGCAGCCCGTAGAGCAGTGGCGGAAAGGAGAGGAGGGCGAAGAAGCCTGCTTCGGCGGCCAGTCCGGTCACGCGGTAGCGCATGCAGATGCGCACGGTGCCGAGCACGAGCCGTACGAACGAAACCAGCCCGGGCACCCGCCCGAGCTTCTCGCGGAGGGCCGATCTGTCCAGGCTCACGGGGTGCAGTGGGCCTGCGTGCGATTGGTCACGACAGCCACGGTAGCTGTCAGGAGCCCCAACTCCATGCACCATGATGGTCCGATGGACATTTGGCCCGGCCGCCCATATCCCCTCGGCGCGACCTTCGACGGCAGCGGAGTCAACTTCGCGCTCTTCTCCGAGGTCGCCACGGGGGTGACCCTCTGCCTGATCGGCGAGGGCAACGAAGAGACCCGCTACGCCCTGACCGAGGTCGACGGACACGTCTGGCACGGCTACATCCAGGGCGTGCAGCCCGGCCAGCGCTACGGCTACCGCGTCGAGGGGCCGTTCGACCCCGCGCAGGGGCACCGTTGCAACCCCGCCAAGCTGCTCCTCGACCCGTACGCGAAGGCGATCGACGGCCAGATCGACGGCCACGAGTCGCTCTTCTCCTACCGGTTCAAGGACCCCAAGAAGTTCAACGACGACGACTCCCTGGGTCACACCATGACCTCGGTCGTCATCAACCCGTTCTTCGACTGGGGCCACGACCGCCCGCCGCAGCACGAGTACCACAACAGCGTCTTCTACGAGATGCACGTCAAGGGCCTCACGATGACCCACCCGGACGTGCCCGAGGAGATCCGCGGCACGTACGCGGCCGTCGCGCACCCCGCGATCATCGAGCACCTCAAGGAGCTCGGCGTGACCGCCGTGGAGCTGCTGCCGGTGCACCAGTTCATCCAGGACACCACGCTGACCGACCAGGGGTTGTCCAACTACTGGGGTTACAACACCATCGGCTTCCTGGCGCCGCACAACGCGTACGCCGCAGCGGGCACCGACGGCCAGCAGGTCACCGAGTTCAAGACGATGGTGAAGGCGCTGCACGACGCGGACATCGAGGTCATCCTCGACGTCGTCTACAACCACACCGCCGAGGGCAACGAGCTCGGCCCCACCATCTGCTTCCGCGGCATCGACAACTCGGCGTACTACCGCCTGGTCGACGACGCGAAGGAGCACTACTACGACACCACGGGCACCGGCAACAGCCTGCTGATGCGCCACCCGCACGTACTGCAGCTGATCATGGACTCGCTGCGCTACTGGGTGCAGGAGATGCACGTCGACGGGTTCCGCTTCGACCTCGCCGCGACGCTCGCCCGCCAGTTCCACGAGGTCGACCGCCTGTCGGCGTTCTTCGACATCATCCAGCAGGACCCGGTCATCTCCCAGGTCAAGCTCATCGCCGAGCCCTGGGACCTCGGCGACGGCGGCTACCAGGTCGGCAACTTCCCCCCGCTGTGGACGGAATGGAACGGCAAGTACCGCGACACCGTGCGCGACTTCTGGCGCGGCGACGGCGCGACCCTCGGCGAATTCGCTTCTCGCCTCACCGGTTCCAGCGATCTGTATGAGCACTCCGGGCGTCGTCCGATCGCGTCGATCAACTTCGTGGTCGCCCACGACGGCTTCACGCTGCGGGACCTGGTGTCCTACAACGAGAAGCACAACGAGGCCAACGGCGAGGGCAACAAGGACGGCGAGAGCAACAACAGCTCGTGGAACTGCGGCGTCGAGGGTCCGACCGACGATCCGGACATCAACGCACTGCGCCAGCAGCAGGAGCGCAACTTCATCGCGACCCTGCTGCTCAGCCAGGGCGTGCCGATGGTCGCGCACGGGGACGAGCTCGGACGCACCCAGGGCGGCAACAACAACGTCTACTGCCAGGACAACGAGATCGCCTGGGTCGACTGGGAGTTGGACGACTACGACCAGTCGTTGCTCGATTTCACCCAGCAGGCGATCGCCCTGCGGACGGCCCACCCGACGTTCCACCGACGCCGGTTCTTCCAAGGTGCCGCGACCCGAGGCGGCGCCAGCGACATCGGCGACATCATCTGGTACTCCCCCGGTGGTTCGCCGATGGGCGAGGAGGACTGGACGAACGGCTACGCCCGCACGCTGATGGTCTTCCTGAACGGCGCCGAGATCCGCACCCCCGACACCGTCGGGCGCGATGTCACGGACGACCACTTCCTGATGCTCTTCAACGCCCACTACGAGGACGTCGACTTCGTCGTGCCGAAGGACGTGCCGGACGCGTCGTGGTCGGTCGCGCTGCGTACCTCACCGGTCAGCGCGGAGGACGCCGCGCAGACGACCACCTATTCACCGGGCGAGACGATCGCGCTCCCGGCGCGCTCGATGCTCGTCCTACAGAGCCCGCTCGGCTGATTTCGGCCGAGGACGGCGCAGGCGCGCCGGTTGGGTTATCGGCGGTGCGGCCACTTTCCTGCGCCGGCTGACACTGACCGGGTGGGTTATAGGCGGTGCGGTCATTTTCCTGCACCGGCTGACCTGCGAACGAGAGTCGGGGGCTGATCAGCTGGACGCGAGCCGCGCCTTCTGCTCCGACACGTCGTACGACGGCGCCGGCCACTGGGGGTCCATCGCCCGCAGGTGGTGCAGCAGCAGGTGGTGCACCGCGAGGCGCGCGTACCACTTGTGGTCCGCCGGCACGACGTACCACGGCGCGGCGTCGGTCGAGGTCTTGTCCATGACGAGCTGGTAGGCCTCCTGGTACGCCGGCCAGAAGCCGCGCTCGTCGACATCGTTCGGGTTGAACTTCCACTGCTTGTCGACCCGGTCGAGTCGCCCGGCGAGACGCTCACCCTGCTCCTCGCGCGAGACGTGCAGCATCACCTTGATCACGGTGGTGCCGTTGTCGACGAGGGTCTGCTCGAAGCCGTCGATCTGCCCGTATCGACGACTGATCGTCGCGGGCGGCACGAGGTTGTGCACCCGTGCCACCAGGACGTCCTCGTAGTGGGACCGGTCGAAGACACCCACGCTGCCCGCCGGCGGGAGCGCGTTGCGCACGCGCCACAGGAAGGGGTGACTCAGCTCCTCGCGCGTCGGCTTCTTGAACGCGTGGTGCGTGACGCCCTGCGGGTCGAGGGACCCGACGACGTGCCGCATGATGCCGCCCTTGCCGGACGTGTCCATCCCCTGCACGACCAGCAGCACGTTGCGCCGGCCGCCCTGGGTGCTCTCGGCGTACATCCGCTCCTGGAGGTCGTCGAGCTCGGCCGCCGTGGTTTCCTGTGCCGCGACCGCGGTCTTCTTTCCCTTCGTGAAGCCCGGTGTCGATGCAGGCGCACGGTCGGCCAGGACGAACCCCTGGTGCACCCGCAGCGCCTTCTCCAACGTCGTCGCGAGGTCCTTGGCGGCTGCCTTCTTACCCATGCGGGTCTCCCTGATCGCTCCCGGTTGCTTGGATGGCACAGTGCGCCAACTCATTCCAAGCCCTTCCGCCGAGCTTAGCGATGCCGAGCTGGTGCGGCTCTACTCCACGGAACCCGCCCAGGACGAGCCGCGGACGCACGTGCGGCTCAACATGGTCTCCACCGTCGACGGCGCCGCTGCCGGTCCGGACGGCCTGTCCGGGTCGATCGGCTCCCCCGCCGACCGACGGGTCTTCGACGTGCTGCGCGCCTGGGCGGACGTCGTCCTCATCGGGCGCGGAACGTATGCAGCAGAGCAGTATTCGGCGCTGACCACCCCGGAACACCTGGCGTCCTTCCGCACCGGCCCCGCACCCCACCCGGACCTTGCCGTGCTGACGTCCACTCAGCTGCTGGCGCAGCCCACGACGCCGGAGCGCGGAGCCGTCTACTCCGTGGCGGGCGCGCTCGAGGAGGTGCTCGCCCGGTTCCGACGGGGCCGGATGACACGGGTGCTCTGCGAAGGCGGTCCGCACCTGGCGAGCTCGATGCTCGAGCACGGGCTCGTCGATGAGATCTGCACGACGACGACGCCGATGACGCTGTCCGGCACCGCGATCCGCACGCTGTCCGGCCCCACTCACCGATCCGACCTGCAACTGCTGTCGCTGGTGGAGCAGGACTCCACGCTCATCGCCCGCTGGGGGGTCGGGAGCGCAGGGTGACGCGTCGCCGTACACACGACGAAGCCCGCGGCCGATGGCCGCGGGCAACGTGTGTCAGTTGGGGACGATCAGCCGATCGACTCCGGTTCGTTGCTGAGGTCGACCTTGGCGACCGCCTGCTGGCCCTTGTCGGCCAGGTAGGACTCCGCGGCGACGTAGGCGCCACCGAGGGCGAGCGCGGCGGGCACCCGGCCGAGCGGCAGGAGCCGCGCGAGACCGATGACCGGCACCGACGCGAGGCCGACGATCAGGCTGGGCAGAGCGATCTTGGCGAGCTGCTCCTGCGCGGGCGGGATCGGCAGCCCCTTGGTCGAGACCGTGAACGCACGGGGGCTCGACGGGTCCTGCACGATCGTCGCGGCGTAGGCGCCGCCGACCAGCGCCACGGACAGCAGCCGCCGCTTGGGGAGCGCGCTCGGCAGCAGAACACCGAGGGCGAGTGCTGCGGCGGGGCCGGCGGAGAACGGGTTGACCTTCACGTGGCTTCACTCCTGGTGCTCGGGGTCATGCGAGATGAACCGACTCTACTCACAGACGCGAGACCCCGGCCCGGGTCGACCGTCAAGAGCAGCCGCGCTATTCGTCGTCGGCGCCTCGCCCGGACTCGGCCACCCGCGTCCGCACGAAGGTCTCGACCACGGAGCGCCACCGCTGCGGGTCGACGTTCCACTCCCGACAGTGCAGCGCGGTGTGCCAGGTCTCGAGCTGGATGACGTCGGGTCGGGCCTCGGCCAGGTCGCGCGAGGGCTCGTAGGGCACGAAGTCGTCGTCCACGGAGTGGATCAGCAGGGTCGGCACCCTCAGTTCGTCGGCCCGCGCGATCCAGTCGGTGTGCGGGATCGACAGCGGCATGCTGACCCCACCGAACGACTTGCTCCACGACTGACCGACGAGGCGCTGGGCGGCATGGCTGAGCGCGAGCGGCAGCCGGTGCGCGGCCGCATGGGAGTCGATGACCTGCCGCCAGCTCACCACCGGGGCGTCGAGGACGACCCCGACCACTTTGTCGGCGTACGCCGAGTGGTCCAGCAGCTGCAGCACGATCGCGCCGCCCATCGACCACCCGAAGAGCACGATGCGCTGCGCGCCGCGCTCGACGGCGTACGCGAGCGAAGCTTCGATGTCGCGCCATTCGGACAGTCCCAGGTGGTAGCGACCGTCGGCGTTGGGCGGGGTGTCGACGTCGTTGCGGTAGCCGGGCACCAGGATCGCGAGACCGAGGTCGTGCAGCAGGGGTACGGCGCGCAGCGCCTCGGCGCGGAACGCCCCGCGACCGTGCACGAGGACCGCCCACACGTCGTCCTGCGGCTGCGCCGGCTCGCTCACCCACCCGGGCATGGTGCCCAGCGGGCCGTCGTACGTCATCTCCTGCAGCTTCGTGCCGTCCTCTACCGACGGCGCGGGGTAGAAGTAGCTGCTGAACCGGGCCGGGCCGGGGGTCAGCCGTCCGAAGTCGACCGCCAGCACCTCGCGAGTGACCGATTCGTCGTCCTCGTGGAGGATCTCCCCGATCCGCGCATGGCCTGAGAACGACTGCCAATACAGGCTGTAGCGCCCCGGTGACGCCGACGCCGGCGTGCGTCGGAGGGTGACGGTGTCGGCGTCGACGGCAAGCACCGTCTCGTCCTCGGCCACCGTCTTGGCAGGTGTCAGGATCTGGCGGACGAAGTAGCCGCCGAGCCCGACGAGTGAGGCTCCGGCGACGGTGACCCCCACGGCTCCGGCGGTCGCTGTCCTTCGGATGACGTGGCTCACGGCGTCATCGTGTCAGGTCGGACCGGCCGGCAGGGCGCGGCATGACCCTGACGGCGTTCACGTTCGTTGACGGTGTTCAAAGACCGTCAACCGACGCGAACGCCGTCAGGGTGGGGAGCGGCCCGCAGAGCCCGGGCGGACGGCGGAGCTGAAACGCAGTGCGGGTCAGTCCGCTGCCACCCCGAGCCCCGGCACGATGTCGGTGAGGCGGAAGTTGACCGGCTCCTCGAGCTGCTCGTAGGTGCACGACTCCGGCGTGCGGTCATCCCGCCAGCGGATGAAGTGCGCGAGATGCCGGAAGCGTGTGCCCTCCATGTGCTCGTACTTCACCTCGAGCACCCGCTCGGGACGCAGGGGGACGAACGACAGATCTTTCGTCGCGTTCCAGCGGCTCACGTTGCCCGGCAGCCGCTGACCCTCGTGCGCGGCGGGGCTGGACCACTCCTGCCAAGGGTGGTCCTCCCCGTCGCCGAGCAGCAGGGGTTCCAACTCCTCGACCAGCTCCGCACGCCGTTTCGCTGTGAACGCTCCGACGACGCCGACGTTCTGCAGGCGACCGTCCTCGTACAACCCGAGCAGCAGCGAACCGATGAGCGGCTTCTCCTGCGTCGAGGTCTTGTGCCAGCGATATCCGGCGAGCACGCAGTCGGCGGTCCGCGTGTGCTTGATCTTGAACATCACCCGCTTGTCCTGCTGATACGTGCCGTCCAGCGGCTTCGCGACGACCCCGTCCAGCCCGGCGCCCTCGAACTCGGTGAACCAGCGCTGCGCGACCTTCGGATCGGTCGTCGCCGGCGTGACGTGCACCGACGGCCCGGCACCGGACAGCGCCTCGACGAGCATCGCCCGGCGATCCTCGAAGGGGCGGCCGCTCAGGTCCTCGTCACCCAGCGCCAGCAGGTCGAACGCCACGAACGACGCCGGCGTCTTCTCGCTCAACATCGTCACTCGCGACACCGCCGGATGGATGCGCTGCTGCAGCGCCTCGAAGTCCAGGCCGTGGTCGGTCGCGATCACGATCTCGCCGTCGACCACGCAGCGCTCCGGCAACTCCTTCAGCACCGCTGCCACCAGCTCCGGGAAGTACCGCGTCATCGGCCGCTCGTTGCGGCTGCCGAGCTCGACCTCGTCGCCGTCCCGGAAGACCAGCGAGCGGAACCCGTCCCACTTCGGTTCGTACGACGCGCCGTCCGGGATGCCGGGCACCGACTTGGCCAGCATCGGCTTGACGGGTGGGTTCACGGGAAGTCGCACGACTCAGCCCTCCATCTTCTTGCGCGACGGCTGCACGCGCGGTGGCTCGCCCGGCATCTTCGGATAGTCCGGCGGGAAGGGCATCTCCCCCAGGCCTCGTTCGTCGACGTCCCTGTCCCACAACGCGACCGCGCCGCGTACGTCGCCCACGGCACCTCGCTGCGCCCACGCGTCACCACGGTCGTCCAGCAGCTTCGGCACCGTCGCGATGGTGAAATCCTTCGTGGCGATGTCGCCCAACTCCTCCCAGCGCACCGGCATTGACACGGGCGCCCCGGGCAACGGCCGCGGGCTGTACGCGCCCGCGATGGTGCGGTCCCGGCATGCCTGGTTGAAGTCGACGAAGATCTTCTCCCCGCGCTCCTCCTTCCACCAGGCGGTGGTGACCAGCTCCGGCATCCGGCGCTCCAGCTCGCGGGCGACGCCGATGACGCCGTGACGGACGTCGAGGAACTCGTGTGTCGGCTCGATGCTCGCGTAGATGTGCAGGCCCCGGTTGCCGGACGTCTTCACCCGCGGATCGAAACCCGCCTCCCGCAGCACGTCCCGCAGCTCGGTGGCCGCCTCGACGACGTCGGCGAACGACCGCTCGGGCTGCGGGTCCAGGTCGATGCGCAATTCGTCCGGGTGGTCGTTGTCGTCGGCACGGACCGGCCACGGGTGGAAGGTGACGGTGTTCATCTGGATCGCCCACACGGCCGTGGCGACCTCGTCGAGCACCAACTGCGGGTGCGAGCGACCGGAGGGATAGGTGCAGGTGACCGATCGTGCGTACTCAGGAACCCCGCGCGGCGGGTTCTTGGAGAAGAACCGCTCCCCGTCGACCCCGTCCGGGAAACGTTCGAGGGCGACCGGCCGGTCGCCGTTCGCGCGCAGGAACGACTCCCCCACGGCGATCAGATACTGCGCCAGATCCAACTTCGTGTAGCCGTCGTCCGGCCACATCACCCGGTCCGGGCTGGAGAGCCGGACGGTACGCGGCTCGCCGCCCGGCGACTCGATCTCGAGCATGACCGGCTTGCTGGCGCTCATGCTGCCCGACCCTAGCCGCGTGCACCCCCAGCACTGCGGGATCCGCCGGGCGAGCGCCCGTCCGACGCCGAAGAGGGCAGCTCCGCGTTCACCGAATGGTCATCCGCGCCCCTCCCGCGGGCCCTCTCAGGATGCATACAGTCGAACGACCGACTCCACCCGCGATCCACCGTCGCGCCGCGGAGAACCGCACCGTCACAGATAGGAAAGCTCACCATGCCCCGCATCTCGACCAGCAGACGCACCCTCAGCGCCTTCGGCACCGTCACCCTCTGCGCCACGGCAGGCCTCGCCCTGTGGCAGCCGGCCGCCCACGCCGCATCCGGCACGACCATCGACCAGATCCAGGGCGCGGCGCATGTCTCGCCGCTGAAGGGTCAGACCGTGCAGGGCGTCGCCGGCCGCGTCACGGCCACCAGCCGCACCGGCTTCTGGATGCAGTCGATGACGCCCGACTCCGACCCCGCGACCAGCGAGGGGATCTTCGTCTACACCAAATCCGTGCCCACGGTCAGCGCCGGCGACGACGTCACCGTCGCGGGCACTGTCGTGGAGTTCCGCCCCGGCGGCAGCGGCGGCGTCGGCAACCTCAGCACCACCGAGCTGAGCGGGGTCACCGTCACCGTCGTCAGCACGGGCAACCCGCTGCCCGCCCCCGTCGTCATCGGCCGCGACCGGATCGCGCCGCAGCAGACCGTCGAGCAGGGCAATCCCGGCAACGTCGAGACGGCCGGGACCCCGTTCGACCCGTCCCGCAACGCCCTCGACTTCGATGAGTCCCTGGAGGGCATGCGCGTCGCCGAGCTGAACGCGAAGGCCGTCGGCCCGACCGCCGTGTCGTACGGCGAGACGCCCATCGTCCCCGGGCAGAACGTCCGCGCCATCTCCACCCCGCGCGGCGGAGTCCTCTACTCCGGATACGACCACCCCAACTCGATGCGGCTGATCCTCGACACCGCGCTGCTGCCGACGGCGAGTGTGCCCAGCGCTGCGAACGTCGGCGACCGGTACGCCGGCCTCACCACCGGCGTCATGGACTACACCTTCGGCAACTTCCACCTGATGGCGACCTCGGTGGGCCAGCGGCGCTCCGCCGGCCTCACCCGCGAGGTGACGGCACGCGCCTCCCGCTCCCAGCTCGCGGTCGCGACATTCAACGTGGAGAACCTCGCGCCGCAGGACCCCGCGACCAAGTTCAGCCGGCTCGCCGGCCAGATCGTCACCAACCTGCGCGCCCCCGATCTGGTCGCGCTGGAGGAGATCCAGGACAACAGCGGCGCCACCGACGACGGGACCACCGACTCCTCCGCGACCGTCGCGAAGCTCGTCGCCGCGATCAGCGCTGCGGGCGGCCCGTCGTACCAGGCGCGGTGGATCAACCCGCAGGACAAGACCGACGGCGGCCAGCCGGGCGGCAACATCCGGCAGGTCTTCCTCTTCCGCACCGACCGCGGGCTGTCCTTCGTGGACAAGAGCGGCGGTTCGGCGACCTCGTCGACGACCGTGACCGGGAAGGGCTCTCGCACCTCGATCAGCGCCTCGCCCGGGCGCATCGACCCGACGAATGCCGCGTGGGACGACTCCCGCAAGCCGCTGGTCGGAGAGTTCCGCTGGCAGGGCGCCCCGGTCTTCGTCATCGCCAACCACTTCGATTCCAAGGGTGGCGACGACCCGCTGATGGGCCGCTGGCAGCAGCCGGTCCGCAGCTCGGAGAACCAGCGGCACCAGCAGGCCACCCTCGTCCGTGGTTTCGTCGACAGCCTGTTGTCGGCGAACAAGAAGGCGAACGTCGTCGTGCTGGGCGACCTCAACGACTTCGAGTTCAGCGCGACCGCCGACATCCTGGCCGGTCACGGTGGCACCCGCCTCACGGACCTGCCGCGCACGCTCCCGAAGAACCAGCGCTACACCTACGACTTCGAGGGCAACAGCCAGGTGCTCGACCACATCCTGCTGAGCCCGGCGCTGTCCGAGGGCTCGGCGTACAGCTACGACATCGTGCACACGAACGCGGAGTTCAGCGACCAGGACTCCGACCACGACCCGCAGATCGTCCGGCTGCACATCGGCGGCTGAGCACCAGCTGACGCGCCGCGACCCGTACGCCGCCGAGCTGCCGGAAACAACCGGCCGCTCGGCGGCGTTGGTCTAGGTAGTCCACCCGAGAGGAATACGCCATGTTCGGTCGCACCACCGACAAGTCCGAAGGCACCAACGAGAAGACCTACCCCGTCACCAAGTCCGACGCGGAATGGCGCGAGCAGCTGTCTCCGGAGGAGTACCAGGTGCTGCGCAAGTCGGGCACCGAGCGCGCGTTCACCGGCGAGTACACCGACACCGAGACGACCGGCATCTACAACTGTCGGGCGTGCGGCATCGAGCTCTTCCGCAGCACGGGCAAGTTCCACAGTCACTGCGGGTGGCCGTCCTTCTACGAGCCGTCCGAGGGCGACAACGTCGAGCTCATCACCGACCGCTCGATGGGCATGAAGCGCACCGAGGTGCGCTGCGCCAACTGCGGTTCGCACCTGGGCCACGTCTTCGAGGGCGAGGGGTACGACACCCCGACCGACCAGCGCTACTGCATCAACTCGGTCAGCATCACCCTGCAGCCGACGTCCTGACGTCTTCCGCACGACGACGAGGGTCGCGGCGCGCTCCATGGAGCGCGCCGCGACCCTTTTCGCCGTGTTGGAGGCCCGGCTCAGCGTAGGGCGGTCGCGAAGTCGGCGACGCTCGTCTGCGGGCCGGTGAAGAACGGCAGCTCCTCGCGCACGTGCCGGCGCGCCTCGGTCTCGCGAAGGGCACGCATGAGGTCCACGATCCGGTGCAGCTCGTCCGCCTCGAACGCCAGCAACCACTCGTAGTCGCCGAGCGCGAACGACGCGACGGTGTTCGCGCGCACGTCGGCGAAGTCGCGGGCGGCCAGACCGTGATCGCGCAGCATCGTGCGGCGCTCGTCCTCCGGCAGCAGGTACCAGTCGTAGGAACGCACGAACGGGTAGACGCACAGGTACCGCTTGGGCGGCTCGCCCGCCAGGAACGCCGGCACGTGCCCCCGGTTGAACTCCGCGGGCCGGTGCAGCCCGACATTGGACCAGAACCCGTCCAGGTGCCGCCCGAGCGGCGTCGCGAGGAAGCCCTTGTACGCCGCCTGCAGCGCCTCGATGGTCTCGGCGTGCCACCACACCAGCAGGTCGGCGTCGGCGCGCAGCCCGGACACGTCGTACATGCCGCGGACGACCACTCCCTCGGCGTCCAGCCCCTTGATGAACTGCTCGGTCTCGCCGACCAGCTCGTCCCGGTCCGCGGGCAGCTCGCGGGCGACCGTGAAGACCGAGTACATCGTGTAGCGGATCGAGGCGTTGATCTGCTCGGCGTGCTCGGTCGTCGGCTGCGGGTTGTCGTGGTGCGTCATGGCTCCATCGTCCCAACGTCGCCTGACCGCCTCACAGCCGGGTGACCAGCTCCTCGGCCGCCCTGCGCCCGGACGCGATGCAGGCCGGGATCCCGACCCCGTCGTACGCCGCACCCGCCAGTGCGAGCGTCGGGTGCGCCGCCGTGGCCGCGCGGATCGAGGCGACCGTGTCGAGGTGACCGACCGCGTACTGGGGCAGGCCGCCGCCCCAGCGGCGCACCTGCGCATCGACGGGCTCCGGCATCGCGCCGACCGCCTTCCGAAGGTCCGCCAGGCCGATCCGGATGAGGTCGGCGTCGTCTTTCTGCAGCACGCGTTCCTCGCCGTGCCGCCCCAGGGACACCCGCACGAACCGCAGATCCGGCACCGCGTCCGTGAGCCACGGCCACTTGCTGCTGCTGAAGGTGGACGCCTTGATCTGCGCTCCGTCGACCGGGGGCACCAGGAAGCCCGTCGTTCCCTCGAACGCTGCGCTATCGGACGCGCGGAAGGCGAACGTCACCAACGCCATCGACGCGTACTCGATGGTCCGCAGCGCCGCCGCCGCGTCGGGTGCCGGGTCGCTCAACAAGCGCGCGGTCGGCGCCGCCGGGGTGGCGAGCAGCACCGCGTCGGCATGCATCGTGGTGGCGGGCGCGGCGTCCCCGGTGCCGGCGCCGGACTCCGAGCCGGTCAACCGCAGCCGCCATGCCGGACCTTCCGCGGTCAGGCCGGAGACGACCGCACCGGTCCGGATCGTCACCCCCGCACCGCGTGCCGCCTCGGCCAGACGGGCCGGCAGGGTGCCCAGACCCCCGTCGACGGCGGCGAACACCGGCTCGTCCCGGCGGGCGGCGCCGACCTCGGCCGCGCGCGCCGCGGTCTGCAGCAGGGAGCGACCGGCGGCAGCTGCCTCCCACAGGGCCGGCATGCAGGCACGCGCGGACAGCGCGCGGGCGTGCCCGGCGTACACCCCGCCGAGCAACGGTTCGACCAGGCGGTCGACGACCGCACTGCCGCAGGCGCGTTCGACCAGGTCACCGATGCCGATGTCGGCACCGTCGAGGTCCACGGAATGCTCATCGCGCACCCGCGCCACCTCGTCGTCGGTCAGCAGGCCGCGCAGCGACGACGGGTCGGAAGGCACACCCATCAACGTGCCCGCGGGCATCGGAGTCATGGCGCCTCGGCTCCACAGGCTTGCGGGGAATCGCTCCGGATGCACCAGTGGAGCGTCGATCTCGGCCATCAGCTCCAGGGCCTCGGGTCGTCGTGCCAGCACCGACTCGGCACCTCCGTCGACCACGTGGCCGGCCACCCGGATGGAGTCGAGCTTGCCGCCGAGCCGCGACGTGCTTTCCACCAGCACGACCTCGTGACCCGGACGCCGGGTCGCCAGGTGCCAGGCGGCGGCCAGCCCGGTGATGCCCCCGCCGACGATCGCGATCGTGCTCATGGGAGCAAGCCTCGCAGCCCGCCGCCGGCGTTCGAGCGGCAGCCGCCGAAGGCAGCGCGTCCGCGGCTGCCAGTGAGGATCAGTACACGTCGACGGCGTCGAGCTCCGCGTAGAACGTCGACTTCGTGAACGTGATGGTGTTACTGCCGCGGTGCAGTCGCACCGGGTAGTAGACGGTCGACCAGTTGTCCCACGTGGTGTTGGGGAAGATCACGTCCGGCGCTCGGCGCCCGTCGACGGTGATCAGGTCACTGGAGGACACCGGGTATCCGCTGCGGTCCAGCGACCCGTTGCCGAACCGGATGCCCAGGATGGCGCGGCCCGCACGGGCTCGCTGGACGGTGAGGGTCACCGAGCTGTCGGCGTTGTCCAGGCCGCCGACCTTCTCCCCGCCGGATGCACTGGGATCAGCGATGACTCGTGCATCGACGATCACCCCGCCCTCGGCCTCGTACCGCGTCGGCGTGCGACCCCGCGGCGGTGCGGTGGGCGTACGGTCCGGCGCGACAGGGCTGCGGTAGAGGTCGATCGCGTCGAGCTCGGCGTAGTACGTCGCCTTGGTCAGGGTCACGGTGTTCCAACCCCGGTGCAGGCGCACGTCGTACGCGGTCGTCGACCAGTTGCCCCACGCCGTGTTGCGCAGTGTGACCGTGCCGGCCGCGCGCCCGTTGACCGCGACCTTGTCCGTGGCTGCGACACCGTTGCCCGACGCATCACGCGAGCCGTTGTCGTAGCGGATGCCGAGCGTCGCCGGACCGCTGTGGTCCGCGGCGATCCGCACGGTGACAGAGCTGTCCGGGTTGTCCAGGTAGCCCACCTTGGCCTCTCCGGAGGCGGTCACGTCCTGCACGACGCGGGCGTCCGTGACGACCCCGTCCTCCGCCTGGTACCGGACGTCGGCGCTGTCGACGCTCGGCACCCCGCTGCGCGACCAGCTGAGCCCGCTGACGTACATCGCGCGGTAGCTGTACGTCGGGTCCCATCCGTGGAAGACGATCTTCGTGCTGCCGTCGGCCGCGGTGATCACGTCCTGTCCACCCGGCCCGATCACGGTGCCGTGGAAGAGGTCGGTGGTCATCAACTCGGTGTGCGACTGCGTGAACGGTCCGGTGAGCGATGTCGCGGTCGCGTACCCGGTGCGGTAGTTGCCGCCGCCGAAGTCGTTGGCGGAGAAGAAGAGGTAGTAGGTGCCGGCGTGCTTGACCAGGGTCGGCGCCTCTACGACGTGCCCCTCGAACGGCAGGTCGTTCGAGATGAGTTTCGTCGGCGGCCCGGTGAGGGTGCGGCCGTCCGCGGACAACGGCTGCAGATAGATGGTCGCCGGCAGCGCGCAGCAGTTGCCGTCCGCCTTCCAGAGCAGGTAGCGGTGGCCGTTCTCCACGTACGTCGACGGGTCGATGGCGCCGCCGAGATCGGTGGTGCCGCGCTGTCCGTCGGGACAGACCAGTGGCTCGGTGCCGACAGGGGTGAACGGGCCGTCCGGCGAGGTGGAGAACGCCATACCGATGCACTGACGGGGCGCCAGTGCGTCACGGGCCGTGTAGTACATCGCGTAACCGCCGGGCACGGCCGATACGTCGGGCGCCCAGACGCAGTGGTCGGTGGCGCCGCCAGGGGTGAAGCTGCACGGTCCGGTCCAGGCGCCCAGGGTCGGGAGCGCATCCGGGCGAGCGGTCCAGTGGACGAGATCGGTCGAGGTCTCGTGCTGGATGTTCTTGCCACCGGAATTGGTCGCGTAGGCGTGGTAGACGCGCCCGACCCGCAGGATGTCCGGGTCGGCGAAGTTGGCGTCGATCACCGGCCTGGGTGCGGACCGCGCATGACCGGAGCCGGACGGACCGTGCTGCGGACTCGGCGGCGACGCGGTCGCCGGGCTCGCCGCGACCACGGGCGTCCCGAGGGCCAGGGCGACCACGGCCATGATCGCGGCCGGGATCCATCCGAGGTGATGACGCTGACTCGATGACCTCATGCTGTGCCTCTTCACGGTGACGACGCTGTCCCGTGGATCGCCGACGTGGGCGATCCAGCTGGTGTTGCCGAGCTGCACCCAAGCTACTCACGGTGTCGGGCCGATGCGCGGATCAGCGCGACCTTCCTCCTCCGCGTGACCCCGCGTCCTCCTGGGCGATCTGCTCCCACGACCGCACCAGCGCCGGGACGGCCGCGCGTGCGGCGTCCGCGAGCGCGAACGGCGTACGCACGTAATGCTCCAGCCCGCTTCCCTGCACCGCCTGCGTCGATCCCGGATCGAGGAGTACGCCGTGCTGCCGTGCGATCGCCGCCAGACGGGTCGCTCGCGGCTTCGGCATCCGCCACCACAAGGACAAGCCGCCGGACGGCACACGTACCTCCCACTGCGGCAACGCATTTCGCAGTTGGAGCAGTGCGGCTCGGCTCTCGATGAGCCCGGCTCGAGCGTCCGGGTGCAACGTCGCACTCGTGCGCATCAATTCGGCGGTGATGAGCTGCTCGAGCACCGGCGCCCCCAGGTCGAGGGTCGCGCGTGCGGCGGCGATCGCGCCCACGAGCTCGCGAGGCGCGCGGATCCAGCCGATCCGCAGACCGCCCCAGAACGTCTTGCTCGCGCTCCCGACACTCACGCAGCCGCGACTGTGCGCCGCCATCGGCAGGACGTCGGGCGCCTCGTCGAGCCACACCTCGGTCAGCGTCTCGTCGACGATCCCCACCACGCCGTGGCGCTGCCACACGCACGCCAGCCGGGCGCGGTCGTCGTCGTCCAGCGACAGCCCGGTCGGGTTGTGGAAGTCCGGGAGGGCGAGCATGGCGCCGGCTCCTGCGGCGAGGGCCTGGTCGCGCGCCTCGCGATCGATCTCCACGGGACCGATCGGCACCGGCACCAGACGCGCGCCCGTATGGCGCAGGGCGCCGACGGAGTGCGCGTAGGTCGGCGACTCGATGACCACCCGGTCGCCACGACCGATCACCGCACGGAACACCGTCACCAGCGCGGACAGGGCCCCCGAGGTCACGAAGATCTGCGAGGCATCGGTGGGCACGCCCCGTTCGGCGTACCGGGCGGCGATCGACTCACGCAGCTCCGGCACCCCGAGCGGGAAGTAGCCGGCACCACCGACGTACGCCGGCAACCGCGCCGTCGCGGCCTCCAGCGCCTCCCGCAGTCCCGGGGGCGCCGCCTGCGCGGCGCGCCGCAGATCGATCACGTCGCCCCCGCCCTCGTCCTGCTCCCACCCGGGCAAGGGTTCGCCGCCGCCGGCGACCGGCCCGCCCGGCAACTGCACGACGGTGCCGGACCCGCGCCGCGCGACCGCGTACCCCCGCTCCCCCAGCACGGCGTACGCGCGGGTCACCGTCGTGCGGCTGGCGCCGACCGCGTCGACCAGTTCACGCTCACTCGGCAGCCTGGTGCCGTGCAGCAGACGACCGTCGGCCACCAGCCCGTGGATCCCGTCCGCCAGCCAGAGGTAGGCCGGCCGGCCCGGATCGGGCGCGCCCAGCAGCGTCGTGAGCCGTCGGCCGGTGATGTGCTGCATAGGGATCCACCTCGTGCAGATTGGCCCTTCTTCCTAAGGCCACTTGCTGCGAAACTAGCACCATGACCGCACCACCACGATCCCCACGAGCAGCCCTCGCCGCCCTGACCCCAATGGGCCAGCTGCGCGCCGGACGACTGCCGCGCCGCGTGGTGCAGCTCTTCGTCGGCCTCACGATGTACGGCGTCGCGATGGCGATGTTCGTGCGCGCCGGCCTCGGCCTGGACCCGTGGGACGTCTTCCACTACGGCGTCGCGCGGCTGACCGGGATGGACCTCGGCACCGCGGTCATCGCGGTCAGCATCCCGGTGCTGCTGCTGTGGATCCCGCTGCGTCAGTGGCCCGGTCTCGGCACCATCGCGAACGCGATCTGGATCGGCGTCGCCACCAACATCGCGCTCGCGGTGATCCCCACGATGCACGGACTGCCCACTCAGATCGCAGTCTTCGCGCTCGGCCTCGTGATCAACGGCGCAGGCGGCGCGCTCTACATCGGCGCCCAACTCGGGCCGGGTCCGCGCGACGGACTCATGACGGGGCTGCACCGGCGTACCGGCCTCAGCCTGCGGCTGGTGCGCACCGCGCTCGAGCTGACCGTCCTCGGCACCGGGTGGCTGATGGGCGGCGTGGTCGGTTTCGGGACGTTGGCCTACGCCGTCGCGATCGGTCCTCTGGTGCAGGCGTTCCTGCCGTGGTGCATCGTGCGGCTGGACGTCCCGCTCAACGCGCCGAGCGAGAGTGCACCCGCTGCACAACCCGTGTGATCACGTCAGGGTCGGTGTCGGGGAGCACACCGTGCCCCAGGTTGAAGATGTGCCCGGGCGCGGCCCGGCCGGCGTCAAGGATCGCGTCGATGGACCGTTCGAGCGGCTCCCACGGAGCGAAGAGCAGCGCCGGATCGAGATTGCCCTGTAGCGGATAGCGGCCACTCAGGCGGGCGTTCGCCTCGTCCAACGGGACCCGGAAGTCCACGCCGACCACGTCGGCCCCCGCCTCCCCCATCACCGTCAGCAGCTCCCCCGTGCCGACGCCGAAGTGGATGCGGGGCACGCCGAGGTCCGCGACTCCGGCGAGCACGGCCGCGGAGTGCGGCTGCACGTAGCGCACGTAGTCCTCGCGCGACAGTGCGCCGACCCAGGAGTCGAAGAGCTGCACAGCACGTGCGCCCGCCTCGATCTGCACCCGCAGGTAGGTCGTGGCGATGGCGGCGAGCTTGCTGCACAACAGATCCCACGTCTGCGGGTCGCCGTGCATCAGCGCCTTGGTGTGCTCGTGGTTGCGCGACGGGCCGCCCTCGACCAGGTAGCTGGCCAGCGTGAACGGCGCTCCGGCGAAACCGATCAGCGGCACACCGTCCAGCTCCGCGACCGTCTGCCGCACCGCCTGCGCGATGTCGGGCACCTGGTCGGCGGTCAGTGACGGCAGCGCTTCGACGGCCGCGCGGTCGCGGATCGGCGACGCGACGACCGGCCCGACGCCGGGCACGATGTCGAGGTCGACCCCGGCCGCGGCGAGCGGCACCACGATGTCGCTGAAAAAGATCGCTGCGTCCACACCGTGGCGGCGTACCGGCTGCACGGTGATCTCGGTGACCAGGTCAGGGGTGCGGCAGGCCTGCAACATCGGGATGCCCTCGCGCAGCGCGCGGTACTCCGGCAGGGACCTCCCGGCCTGGCGCATGAACCAGACGGGGGTGCGCTCGACCTCCAGCCCGCGCGCGGCGCGAATGAGGAGTGGCAGCTCGGTGTCGGGGCCCTGGGAGGTCACGACGCGATCCTTCCACGCGCGGCGACCTGCCCAGAACCACCGGTCCGCGTCCGCCATCCGCGGGTCGCGTGGGTTGTCGGCGCGGCGGTCTCTTTCCTACCCACGCACCGCTCGACACCGACCGCGCCGCGGTCGCTTCCTGTGTCGGCTGCCGGTCTTCAGGCGGCCTGGATCAGGAACGCTGCCGTCGCCTTGCGCTGCCCCGTGGCTTGTCAGCGCTGACACGTCGTTTCAGCCCGCTCGGTCCCGAACGCACGCGCGCCGCCCGTCCGCGTCCTCGTCTCGGCCCGCTCGGCCCCAAACGCACGCGCGCCGCCCGTCCGTGCCGTCGTCTGGGCCCGCTCGGCTCGCAACGTGCGCCGCGTCGTTCAGGACACGGTGAGTGCCACCCCGACGACGGCGCACATCACGCCTACAAGCTGCACCCGGCGCAGCCGTTCATGCAGGAACCCCCGCGCGAGCAGCAAGGTCATCACCGGATAAAGCGACCCCAACACGCTCACCACGCCGACCGCTCCACTGGTCGAGGCGATCCCGAAGAGCGCGTTGGCGCTCAGATCGGCGCTACCGGCGAGCATCGCCAAGGGGATCAGGCGTCTGCTCAGGTGCGGGCCGGGGATGCCGCTCGGCCGGGTGCGCCACACCGTGAGCAGCAGCCCGAGCGCCACGATGCTCGTCACCCGCATCGCCCACAGACCACCGAGCACGCTGGTGGCGCTCGCCTGGTGCAGCAGGTAGAGCGCCAGTCCGAACCCCACGGCCGCGACCACGGCGAGCCCCAGCGGTCGACGGGAGACCTCGCCCGACAGCTCGGGCCCCGAGGCCAGGGCCGCGCCGGCGAGCGCCAGCGCCATCCCGGCACCGGTCAGCAGACCGATGTGCTCGCCGCCGAGCACCCCCAGGACCACCGGCACGATCGCGCCGAGCGCCGCGATCGGCGAGACGACTCCCATCGTCCCGGAGGACAGCGCGGCGTAGAACGCGCACAGGCCGACGCAGCCGCACAGCCCGGCGAAGGCGCCGTACACCGGCCAGAGACCGCTCTGCGGAGCGTGGCCCGAGCTCACCGCGACCGCCATCGCGACGCACGTGATGATCAGCCCGCCCACCTGCGACGCGAAGACCACCTGCACCGCGTGCGCACGGCGGGTGAACAGACCGCCGGCGAAGTCGGAGCTGCCCCACACCAGGCTGGACAGCAGAGCCAGCAGGTAGGTCACCGGCGACCGAACGCGTCCCGGTGTTCGCGCGAGACGGCGCGGTCGGCGTACGACATCGTCCCCTGCTCTGCGAATTCTCCTGCGGCCCGGACCATCTCGCCGTACGCCGCCCACGCGAGGGCGCCGCCCAGCGACACCCGGCGCACGCCCCACTCCCGCAACGACGACACGTGCGGTCCACCAGGCAGCTGCAGGACGTTGACCGGTGCCCCGATGCCGACCACGGCGCGCACCTGCTCCTCCGAGGTGATCCCGGGCGCATAGAGGACGTCGCCACCGGCATCCCGGTACGCCGTCAGCCGGGTGACGGTGTCGTGCACATCGCCCGCGTCGTAGAGGAAGTTCTCGCACCTGACCGTCAGCAGCATCCCGTGCTCGTGCGCGACGGCCGCCGCAGCGCGCACCCTGGTCGTCGCGTCGTCCAAGGGCAGCACGCGGCCGGCGGACTGGTCGTAGTCCTCCAGGGACACACCGGCGGCACCCGCCTGCGCGAGCAGCTCGACGCTGCGCTCCACTCCGCCCGGATCCCGGGGGAAGAGATCCTCGGCATCGACCTGCACCGGCACGTCGACGGCAGCACAGACCGCGGCGACGTGCTCGACGAGCACCTCACGCGTCACCTGCTGGTCGTCCAGACCGAGGGTTGCCGCGAGCCCCGAGCTGGTCGTCGCCAGCGCCGGGAAGCCGAGCGGGCCGGCGAGCAGCACGGCCGACCCGACGTCGTACGGATTGGGGATGAGGAACGTCCCGCTCCGGTGCAGATCGGCGTAGCGACGGCGCAGGTCCTCGGTGATGACGGTGCTCATCGCAGCATCGTGCCAGCCCAGAGCCGCGCGGTGCCTGCAGGTTTGCGTCGGCGCTGACGGTTTGCGTTGGCGGCCAGCGCTGCGGTCCTGGCCGCGGACGCAAACCGTGCACATCCCCGATGCCGACCCACGCACACGTGGCCGACTGCCACTGGGCGGCATGACGCGGCGGAACGGCGCGTCGCACGGGATTCGAGCGAATGTACGACCTACGCTGCACGAGTGGGTACCCGAAACCTTGGCGGTGACGCCGCGGCGGATTTCCAGCGCGCGACACGCGAGGTGGAGGCCGTCGGCCTGCGCCCCGAGGTGCGTCTGACCGAGGTCCCCGCGCCGACCCGCATCGCGCCGTACGCCGTGGCGCTGACGGCAGAGGTCGTGTCCAGCACGGAGGACGACGACGAACTGGCCAGTGGCCGGTTCGTGCTGCTGCACGACCCGTCCGAACCCGAGGCGTGGGGCGGCGCGTGGCGCGTGGTGAGCTTCGCGCGCGCCGAGCTGGAACCGGAGATGGCGACCGACCCAATGCTGGGTGACGTGGGATGGAGCTGGCTGACCGACAGCCTGCAGTCCTGCGACGCGCACGCCGTGGCGGAGGCCGGGACGGTCACCCGCGTTGTGTCGCAGGGCTACGGCGGGCTGGTCGACAACGGCACGAGCGTGGAGATGGAGGTCCGCGCATCGTGGACCCCGGTCGCGCCCGGCGGTGTCGGCCTGGGCGCGCACTTCGAGGCCTGGGGCACGCTGCTGTGCACGATCGCCGGCCTGCCGCCGCTGCCGGAGGGCGTGGTCGCGCTGCCGGGCCAGCGTCGATGACCCCCACCGGAGACGAGGCGCCCGTCGAAACCGAGAGCGCAGCGGAGCAGGACGCTCCGTCGTACCCGATGCTGGACAGTCCTGCCGACGGCGTTCCCGACGTCATCGTCGACGAGCGGACCCTGACCGCCGCGGCGGACGCCATCGCCGCAGGTCACGGACCCGTCGCCCTGGACGCCGAACGCGCCTCGGGATTCCGCTACGGCAACCGTGCCTACCTGGTGCAGTTGCGCCGGGAGGGCGCCGGGCTCTTCCTCATCGACCCGATCGCGTGCCCCGACCTGTCGCCCATCAACGACGCCATCGGGGACGCCGAGTGGGTGCTGCACGCGGCCACCCAGGACCTGGCCTGCCTGGCCGAGGTCGGCCTGCGCCCCCAGGCCCTCTTCGACACCGAGCTGGGCGGTCGCATCGCCGGCCTCAAACGCGTCGGGCTCGCAGCCGTCATCGAGCACTACCTGGGAGTGACTCTCGCCAAGGAGCATTCGGCAGCCGACTGGTCCACCCGCCCGCTGCCCGAGCCCTGGCTGCGCTACGCCGCGCTCGACGTCGAGGTGCTGACCCAGGTGCGTGACCTGATGTACGCCGACCTCGAAGCCAGCGGCAAGCTCGACTGGGCTCTGCAGGACTTCCAGGCGCTGCTGTCCTTCACCGGGCCGCCGGTGCGCACCGACCCGTGGCGCCGCACCTCCGGCATGCACAAGATCCGCGAACGCCGCGCCCTCGCTCGCGTGCGCGAGTTGTGGCAGACGCGCGATGCCCTCGCTCGCGACAAGGACATCGCACCGGGCCGGCTGCTGCCGGACGCCCTCATCGTCGCGATGGCCACCACCCCGCCGACCTCGGCCGAGGATCTGAGCGCCCTGGGCGCCGCGCCGCCCGCCCCCGGCGCTCCTCCACGCAGGTCCCGCAAGCCGCATCACGGATTGCTGCGCTACCAGCGCGAGTGGCTGGCGGCGCTGGAGCGCGTGCGCGTCATGCCCGAGCGCGCGCTGCCTCCCGCCTCGGTGCGCGGCGACGGTCCGCCGCCCGTGCGGGCGTGGGCCGACCGCAACCCCGTGGCCGCCGCCCGCCTGTCCCAGGTGCGCGACCGGCTCGGCACCTTCGGCGAGGAACACAGCGTCCCTCTGGAGAACCTCGTCACACCCGAGAGCCTGCGCCGCCTGATCTGGAACGCCCCGAAAGTGTGGGACGAGAGCATGATTCGCGAGCAGCTCGCGTCGTACGGCGCCCGCCCCTGGCAGGTCGACGCCGTGACGCCGCTGGTCGTGCAGGCCGTCGAGGATCACCCGGCTACTGACGAGTAACAATCCGGTCTAGAGTGGCGGAGTTCGACCAACCCACCACTGCAATCCTCTGGAGGCGCCGTGCCCCGCACGCTGTCAGAGGTCGTTTTCGTCGACGGCGTGCGTACGCCGTTCGGCAAGGCCGGCGAGAAGGGCATCTACGCCCAGACCCGCGCCGACGACCTGGTCATCAAATGCATCCGTGAGCTGCTGCGCCGTCAGCCGCAGCTGCCGCCGGAGAAGGTCGAGGAGGTCGCCATCGCGGCGACCACCCAGATCGGCGACCAGGGTCTGACCCTGGGCCGCATCGCCTCGCTGCTCGCCGGTCTGCCGAAGACCACGCCCGGCTACTCCGTGGACCGGATGTGCGCCGGCGCGATGACCGCCGTCACCAACGTCGCCTCGAGCATCGCGTTCGGCGCGTACGACATCGCCGTCGCCGGTGGCGTGGAGCACATGGGACGCCACCCGATGGGTGAGGGCGTCGACCCCAACCCTCGCATCGTCGCCGAGAAGCTCGTCGACCCCAGCGCGCTGGTGATGGGCTCGACCGCGGAGAACCTGCACGACCGCTACCCCGAGGTCACCAAGGAGCGCTGCGACGCGTTCGCCGTCGGAAGCCAGACCAAGCTCGCCGCGGCGTACGACGACGGCAAGATCCAGCCCGACCTGGTCGACGTCGCCACCCGGCACGCAGAGCTGGGCTGGGGTCTCGCGACCGCCGACGAGCCGCCGCGCCCCGGCACCACGTTGGAGAGCCTCGCGAGCCTGAAGACGCCGTTCCGCCCGCACGGTCACGTCACCGCCGGCAACGCTGCGGGCCTGAACGACGGCGCCACCGCGTGTCTGCTCGCCTCCGAGCAGGCGGCCGCGGACCTCGGTCTGCCGGCTGCGATGCGGATGGTCAACTACTCCTTCGTCGGCGTGGAGCCGGAGGTGATGGGCATCGGTCCCGTCCCGGCTACCGAGAAGGCCCTGAAGAACGCCGGTCTCTCCATCGAGGACATCGGCCTCTTCGAGCTGAACGAGGCCTTCGCCGTGCAGGTGCTGACCTTCCTGGACCACTTCGGCATCGCGGACGACGACCCGCGGGTCAACCCGTGGGGCGGCGCCATCGCCGTCGGCCACCCGCTGGCCTCCTCCGGCGTGCGCCTGATGACCCAGCTCGCGCGTCAGTTCGCCGAGCACCCCGAGGTGCGCTACGGCCTCACCGCCATGTGCATCGGCATCGGCATGGGTGGCGCGGTGATCTGGGAGAACCCGCACCACGCCGACTACGTCCCGAGCATCCAGACCACCACGGACGGAGCCGCCTGATGACGACGACCACTCAGGACCAGACGCAGCAGCAGCTCATCCAGCCCGACGAGGTCGTCACCCACGCGCACGTGCGGGACCTCCAACTGCCGGGCGGTGCAGGCACGTTCGCGCTGATCACCCTCGACAACGGCTTCGATCACACCAAGCCCAGCAGCTTCGGCACGCAGGGCCTGCGCGAGCTGAGCGAGGCCCTCGACACGCTGCACGCGCGCGCCGAGGCCGGCGAGATCGTCGGCGCCGGCGTCACCGGCAAGCCGTTCATCTTCGCCGTCGGCGCCGACCTGACCGCGGTCCCGTCGATCACCACCCGGGAGCAGGCGTACGAGATCGCCCGCCTCGGGCATGCAACGTTCCAGAAGCTGTCGGACCTGCCCGTGCCGACCTTCGGCTTCATCAACGGCGCCTCGATGGGTGGCGGTGTCGAGTTGCCGCTCTACGCCGACTACCGCACGATCTCCGCGGACGTTCCGGCGTACGCCACGCCGGAGTGCTTCCTCGGGCTCGTGCCCGGTTGGGGCGGCACGTACCTGCTGCCGCGGCTCATCGGGGTCCAGGACGCGCTCACGCTGATCGTGGCCAACCCCCTGGCCAACAACAAGATGATCGGCGGCAAGCAGGCGTTCAAGCTCGGTGTGGCCGACAGGCTGCTCGAGTCGGTGACCTTCCTGGAGGACTCGCTGGCCTTCGCCGCCGGTGTCATCGCCGGCACAGAACAGGTCGATCGCCGCGAGGTCGACCTGGACGAGACCGCATGGGACGCCGCGATCGAGGCCGCCCGCGGCCAGGTCGAGGGTCGCACCGGCGGGGCCGCCCCGGCCCCGCTGCGGGCGCTGGAACTGATCAAGGCCGCGCGTACGGCGGATCGGGCCACGGCGTTCGAGGCCGAGAACGACGCCCTCGCCGACCTGATCATGAGCGACGAACTGCGCGCCGGGCTCTACGCGTTCGACCTGGTGCAGAAGCGGGCCAAGCGGCCGGCCGGCGCCCCGGACAAGTCGCTGGCCCGCAAGATCACCAAGGTCGGCGTCGTCGGCGCCGGTCTGATGGCCAGCCAGATGGCGCTGCTCTTCGCCCGTCGCCTGCAGGTGCCGGTCGTGCTGACCGACCTGGACCAGGCGCGCGTGGACAAGGGCGTCGCCTACTGCACCGATGAGATCGACAAGCTGCTCGCCAAGAGCCGGGTCTCCTCCGACAAGGCCAACCACCTGAAGTCGCTGATCTCCGGGTCGGTCACCAAGGAGGCCTTCGCCGACGCCGACTTCGTCATCGAAGCCGTCTTCGAGGAGATGTCGGTCAAGAAGCAGGTGTTCGCCGAGGTCGAGGCCGTGGTCGGCGAGGAGTGCGTGCTCGCCACGAACACCTCGTCGCTGTCGATCACCGAGATGGCCGCGGAACTGAAGCACCCCGAGCGCGTCGTGGGCTTCCACTTCTTCAACCCCGTCGCGATCATGCCGCTGCTGGAGATCATCCGCGGCGACGCGACCGACGACGCTACTCTCGCAACGGCGTTCGCCACGAGCAAGGGTCTGAAGAAGACCTCGATCCTGGTCAAGAACTCACCGTCGTTCGTGGTCAACCGGCTGCTCGGCCGCTTCATGGGCGAGTCGGGCGCGATCGTCGACGAGGGCACCCCGATCGAGGTGGTCGAGCGCGCGTTCGGCGGCCTCACGCCGATGCCGCCGTTCATGCTCATCAGCCTGGTCGGACCGGCCATCGCCCTGCACAACAGCGAGACCCTGGCCGGTGCGTTCCCCGACCGGTTCAAGGCATCGCCCAACCTGGCCAAGGTCGTCGAGGCGAAGATCGCCAGCTTCTACGGCGCGGACGGCACGATCGACCCGGCGGTGCTCGACCTGTTCGAGGCCCCCGCCGATCCGACCGTTCTGACCGAGCAGGAGGTCCGCGACCGTGCGCTGTCAGCGCTGGGCGACGAGGTGCGCCGGATGCTCGACGAGGGCGTCGTCGCAGCCGCGCAGGACATCGACCTCGCGATGATCACCGGCGCCGGCTTCCCGTTCTGGAACGGCGGGGTCACGCCCCTGCTCGACCGGACCGGGATCTCGCAGGAGGTCACCGGCGAGCGGTTCCTCGCCCCCGGCGTGGCCAGCGTCCCGGCGTAGCCCGCTGCCGTTACCGTCGGGAGTACGGGTGTGCGCTTCACGTGGCGCACCCGTACTCTCGATGAGGCACTTGCTCCACCCCCGATCTTGCCGAACGCCGCCGACCCGCGACACGCCGGTCGGCGGCGTTCGTCGTTATCTCATATATGAGATACGCTCGCCGTATGACGGATGACTATCTGGACCGCGTCGGCACCCTCATTCGCGACGCCCGCCGCCAGCGCAAGCTGACCCAGTCCGAGCTCGCCGAATCCCTGCAGACCTCCCAGAGCGCGGTCGCCCGCATCGAACAGGGCAAGCAGAACCTCAGCCTGGAGATGGTCGCCCGGATCGGCGAGGCCCTCGACACCGAGGTCGTGCAGGTCGCCACCAACACCCCCCTCAACCTGCGCATCAAGGGCGGTCACAAGCTCTCCGGTGAGATCGACGTGCGCACCAGCAAGAACGCCGCCGTCGCCTGCCTGTGCGCCTCGCTGCTGAACAAGGGCAAGACCACGCTGCGCAACCTCGCGCGCATCGAGGAGGTCAACCGGATCACCGAGGTGCTGAACTCGATCGGGGTCAAGACCCGGTGGCTGCCCGACTCCAGCGACCTGGAGATCACCCCGCCGGCCCGCCTCGACCTCGACGCGATGGACGAGGCCGCGGCGCAGCGCACCCGCACGATCCTGATGTTCCTCGGCCCGCTGCTGCACGAGTTCGACGACTTCAAGCTGCCGAACGCCGGTGGCTGCGACCTCGGCGCCCGCACCGTGGAGCCGCACATGCACGCGCTGTCGGCGTTCGGTCTGCAGGTGGAGGCCAGCCACGGCTACTACGTCGCGACCGTCAACCGCGAGGTCGCCGCCGGAGCGACGATCATCCTCACCGAGCGCGGCGACACCGTCACCGAGAACGCGCTCTTCGCCGCGGCGCGCTTCGACGGCACCACCACCATCCGCAACGCCAGCCCCAACTACATGGTGCAGGACCTGTGCTTCTTCCTGGAGAAGCTCGGGGTGCGCATCGACGGCATCGGCACCACGACGTTGATCGTGCACGGCCGCCCGCACATCGACCAGGACGTCGAATACCACCCGTCCGAGGACCCGATCGAGGCCATGTCGCTGCTCGCGGCCGCCGTCGTCACCACCTCGGAGATCACCATCAAGCGGGTGCCGATCGAGTTCATGGAGATCGAGCTGACCCTGCTGGCCAGCATGGGGATGAAGTACGACCTGTCGCCGGAGTACACCTCCGCCAACGGCCGCACCCGCCTCGCCGACCTGCGCACCATTCCCGGCCCGCTGGTCGCGCCGAAGGACAAGATCCACCCGATGCCCTTCCCAGGCCTCAACATCGACAATCTGCCGTTCTTCGCCGCGATCGCCGCGGTCGCCGAGGGGCAGACGATGATCCACGACTGGGTCTACGAGAACCGCGCCATCTACCTCACCGAGCTCACGCCGCTCGGCGCGAAGGTGCACCTGATGGACCCGCACCGGGTGCTCATCGAGGGACCGACCCGCTGGCGCGCCGCCGAGGTCATGTGCCCGCCCGCGCTGCGGCCGAGCATGGTCGTGCTGCTGGCGATGCTGGCCGCGCCGGGTGAGTCGGTGCTGCGCAACGTCTACGTCATCAACCGTGGCTACGAGGACATCTACACCCGGCTGAACGCGCTCGGCGCTGACATCCAGTCCTTCCGCGACATCTGATCCGTGCCGCGCGGTTGTCAGCGGGTTCACGGCGCCGATGCCACGAATCCGCTGACAACCGAGTGCATCACCGGGCGGATGAGACCAACGTGAGGGGACGCGCCGACGTGACGCCGCGTACGCCGTACCTGGCCTGGCCGGGCCCGATCGCCATGGCCCACCGGGGGTTCTCCCGCGACGGCTTGGAGAACTCGATGGCGGCGTTCCGCGCCGCCGTCGACCTCGGGTACGGGTATGTCGAGACCGACGTGCACGCGACCGCCGACGGGGTGCTCGTGGCCTTCCATGACAGCTCGCTCGACCGGGTCGCCGGTCGAAGCGGCGCGATCGTGGACCTGCCGTGGCGCGAGGTCGAGACGGCTCGGATCGGTGGGGTGGAGCCCATTCCCCGGTTCGACGAGCTGCTCGAGACGTGGCCGCAGTTACGTCTGAACATCGACTGCAAGTCCGACGCCGCAGTCGCACCGCTCGCGGACGCGATCGAGCGGCACCGCGCGTGGGACCGGGTAGGCGTCGCGTCGTTCTCCGACCGGCGACGGCGATCGGTCCTCGCGCGGCTGACCCGTCCGGTGGCCACCACCGCCAGCCCCGTGCTCGTCGGGGTTGCCCTGGCATTCGGACGAACACCCCTGGCGCGTATGCCGATCGGAGCCGTCGACTGCCTGCAGATCCCCGAGCACACCCGCAAGCTGCCGGTGCTGACCCGCACGCTCATCCGCCAGGCGCACAAGGCCGGCGCGCAGGTGCACGTGTGGACCGTCGACGAGCCGGCGGCGATGCACCGCCTGCTCGACCTCGGCGTCGACGGGCTGATGACCGACCGCGCCGACCTGCTGCGCGAGGTGCTCATCACACGCGGGCAGTGGCACGAGGTCTGAGCGCCGTCCCTCGAGTGTCCGCGGTGTCGTGTGGACGTATGCGCGATGGTGCGGACACTCGCCTACGCCGTTAGCGGATCTGCTGTCAGCAGCGTGACCTGACAGCGAATGCGCAACGGTGGCAGCGTCGTTCGCATGAGTGACGACGAGACACCCACGGTCAATCCTCTGGACGCCGACCTCGAGCGCCGACTGCTGCAACGGCGCACGCTGCTGCTCGGTGCAGCGCTGGAGGAGGCGAACGGCAATCGGCTCTGCAACGCGCTGCTGCTGCTGGCCGCCGAGGACGCGCACGCCGACATCCGGCTGCTCATCAACTCCCCCGGCGGGTCGGTCTCGGCCATGCTCGCGATCCGCGACTGCATGCGGGTCATCCCGAACGACGTGAGCACGGTGGCGCTCGGCGCCGCGTACAGCGCGGGACAGTTCCTGCTGAGCTCGGGCACCAAGGGCAAGCGGTACGCGCTGCCGCACGCGCAGGTGCTGCTGCACCAGGGTTCGGCCGGCTTCGGTGGCACCGCGATGGACATCGCGATCCAGGCCGGGCAGCTGCGGCACACCCGGGACACGGTGCTGTCGCTGGTCGCGCAGGACACCGGGCAGGACATCGCGACCGTCGAGCGCGACTCGCAGCGCGACCGCTTCTTCACGGCGCAGGAGGCCCTCGACTACGGATTCATCGACGCGATCGTGGATTCGATGGACCAGGTCGGACCCATCGCGTCCCGCACCGCCGGACTGGGGGCGACGCGATGAGCTCCTACACGGTGCCCTACGTCACGACCCGCAGCGAACGCGGCGGTGACCGCACGGTCGACGTGTTCAGCCGGCTGCTCGCCGACCGGGTGGTCTATCTGGGCACGGCGATCGACGACGGCGTCTCCAACGTGCTGATCGCGCAGTTGCTGCACCTGGAATCGGACAACCCGGACCAGCCGATCAACTTCTACATCAACTCCCCCGGCGGATCGATCTCGGCGATGCTCGCGATCTACGACGCCATGCAGTACGTCCGCGCGCGGGTCGAGACGACCTGCGTGGGTCAGGCCGTCTCCACGGCGGCCGTGCTGCTCGCCGGTGGCGCACCCGGATACCGGCAGATGCTGCCGCACGGCCGGGTGGTGCTGCATGCGCCGGCAGCCGAGGGACGTGGGGCGATCCCGGACCTGATCCTGGAGGCCGAGGAGGTCGACCGGGTGCGGACGCTCCTGGAGGAGTTGCTGGCGCAGCACACCGAGCACACGCCCGAGCAGGTCCGGCGCGACACCGAGCGGGATCTGGTGCTGACCGCCGACGCCGCCCGCGCGTACGGCGTGGTCGACACCGTCATCGCATCGCGGAAGGCATGAGTGCCGCAGGCGCGCTCAGGCGGCCAGGCGAAGCTCCGCCTGCTGAGACGTCGAGGTCGGTGCACCCGAGCCGGCGGCCAGCTGGTCGCGCACGCGCGAGGTCAGGTCGAGCAGCGTCAGGTCGAGTGCTCCGCCGATGGCCGCCAACATCTCCGACGACGGCTCCTTGCGACCCCGCTCGACCTCCGAGAGGTACTGCGGGGAGACCCCTGCGCGGCGGGCCACGTCCGCCAGCCGCTCGGCGCGGGCGGTCCGCTCCCGTCGCAGCTGCTCTCCCAGCAGCTGGCGCCACAGCGGCTCACCCCGGCGCGCCGCACGTCGCACGCGCGCGTCGTCGGGTGACGGGAAGGGCACCACACTTCGCATATGGCGAGACTAGGCCGCGGCGCCGGTGCGGTGGACGGATTCTGCTGCGAGCAGACAGCCCGTCTCGGTTCCAGGCCGACGTCGCAGCCTCGGTAGGCTCGCAACCATGCTGTCCGCACTGACGATTCGAGAGTCCGGTCCGAACGACTGGCGTGCGGCGGGCGAGCTGCGATGGGTGTGGGACATCGAGGACGGCGACGCCCCGGCGTACGAGCACGACGAGTTCGTCCGCACCTTCGCCGACTGGATCGGCGCGCAGCAGGGCACCCACACCTGCTGGGTGGCGCAGGAGGGTGATGACATCGTCGGCATGGCGTTCTTAGTGCGCACACCCCGGCCGCCGCGACCATCGACCGGTGACCGCTGGGTGGCCGAGATCCAGTCGGTGTACGTCCCGGCGAGCCACCGGGGGCGCGGGATCGGCTCGCAGCTGGTCGACACCCTGATCGAGCGGGCGCGCACCGCTGGCGCGGACCGGGTCATCGTGCACTCCCGGCCGAAGTCGGTGCAGGTCTACCACCGCGCCGGTTTCGCGACCACCCCGCTGCTGATGGAGCGCACGCCGTGAGGAAGCGGCCGCACCCTGACGGCGTTCGCGTTGGTTGACGGCGTTCGAACGCCGTCAACCCTGCGAAACACCGTCAGGGTGGCCGTGTGCCGGTCGGTCAGGCGACCATCCCGTGCGGGTCGATCACGTACTTCTTCGCCGCGCCCTTGTCGAAGTCGGCGTAGCCAGTCGGCGCCTCGTCCAGGCTAATCTTCGTCGCGTTGACCGCCTTCGCGATCTGCGCCTTGTCACGCAGGATCAGGTTCATCAGCTTGCGGTTGTACTGCTTCACCGGGCACTGACCGGTCATGAACGAGTGCGACTTCGCCCAGCCCAGGCCCAGCCGGACACCGAGGGTGCCTTCCTTGGCGTTGTCGTCGGCAGCACCGGGATCGCCCGTCACATAGAGCCCCGGGATGCCGATGCCGGCGCCCGCGCGGGCGATCGTCATGCAGTCGTTGAGCACAGTGGCCGGCGCCTCGTCGGCGTCCGCGCCGTGCCCGCGCGCCTCGAAGCCCACCGCGTCGACGGCGGCATCGACCTCCCGCTCGCCCACGACCTGCTCGATCAGGTCGGCCAGGTCGTCGCCACTCGACAGATCCACGCTCTCACAGCCGAAACTGCGCGCCTGCGCGAGGCGTTCGGCGTTCATGTCGCCGACGACGACCACGGCCGCACCGAGCAGCTGCGCGGCGTGTGCGGCGGCGAGCCCGACCGGACCGGCGCCCGCGACGTACACCGTCGAACCGGTGGTGACGCCCGCTGTGTACGCGCCGTGGTAACCCGTCGGGAAGATGTCGGACAGCATCGTCAGGTCCAGGATCTTCTCCATCGCCTCCTCGCGGTCCGGGAACGGCAGCAGGTTGAAGTCGGCGTACGGCACCATCACGTACTCCGCCTGCCCGCCGATCCAGCCGCCCATGTCGACATATCCGTACGCCGCGCCCGCCCGGGCCGGATTGACGTTGAGGCAGATGCCGGTCTTGCCCTCGTTGCACATCCGGCACCTGCCACAGGCGATGTTGAACGGCACCGTGCAGATGTCGCCCTTCTTGACGAAGAGCACGTCGTCTCCGAGCTCGACCACCTCACCGGTGATCTCGTGGCCGAGGGTCTGGCCCACGGGCGCCGTGGTCCGGCCGCGCACCATGTGTTGATCGCTGCCGCAGATGTTGGTCGTCACCAGCCGCAGGATGGCGGCGTGCGGCGCGTCCTTCTTCAGTTTCATCCCCGAGACCACGTCGTCCGGGAGCGTGAGCGAGGGATAGTCGATCTCCTCGACGGCGACCTCGCCCGGACCCTTGTAGACGACGACTCTGTTGCTTGCCATGACTGCGACCTTCCTGGCTCGGATGTCACGCGAGATGTGACCTAGGTCATATCAACGTAGCCACCCGGCCTGAGCGGCGCTTGTGGTTGACGTAGGTCCTCGGCGAGGGAGCACGGTCTCCCCACACCGCGCGGGACTGCGTGTGACGACCGCTTCGGACCGGGCAGGCTCAGTGCGCGATGCGCCCGATCAGGTCCGTCGCGATGACGTCGGAGGTCAGGCCGATCTGCTCCAGCACCTGTCCGCGCGAGGCATGGTCGAGGAAGCGCTTCGGGATGCCGAACGGGTGCACCGGCACCTCGCAGCCCGCCGCGCGCAGCCGCGCGGTGACCGCCATACCGACGCCGTTGGTCGCCAGGTTGTCCTCGATGACGGCCACGTGGCGGGCCGACCTCGCCAGCTCGACCAGCTCGTCGGCCACCGGAAGCACCCAGCGCGGATCGACGACCAGTGTCGAGATCCCTTGTGCCGCAAGCTTCTCGGCCACGCCCAGTGCCGTGGCACACATCGCTCCGACGCCGACGAGCAGGACATCAGGTGCCGCAGGTCCGTCGTGCAGGACGTCGAGCGACCCGACCGAGCGCACCGCCGTCAGCGGTTCTGCGACATCGCCCTTGGGGAAGCGGATGACGGTCGGCGCATCGGACACGTCGAGGGCCTCGCGCAACTGCAGCTTGACCTGCTCGCCGTCGCGCGGCGCGGCGAGCCGCAGCCCGGGCACGATCGAGGAGATCGCCATGTCCCACATGCCGTTGTGCGACGGTCCGTCCGAGCCGGTGACGCCCGCCCGGTCGAGCACGAAGGTGACGCCCTGGCGGTGCAGCGCGCAGTCCATCAGCAACTGGTCGAAGGCACGGTTGAGGAAGGTGGCGTAGACCGCGACGACCGGGTGCAGCCCGGCGTACGCGAGGCCGGAGGCCATCGTCACGGCGTGCTGCTCGGCGATGCCCACATCGAAGACCCGGTCGGGGTACGCCGCGGCGAACTTGTCCAGCCCGACGGGGATGAGCATCGCCGCGGTAATCGCGACGACGTCGGCACGCTCGGCACCGATGCGCACCATCTCGTCGCTGAACTCGTCGGTCCAGATCCGGCCGGACACCTCGAAGGGCAGCCCGGTCTCGGGGTTGAACTTGCCGATGCCGTGCCACTGGTCGGCCTCGTCGTCCATCGCCGGCTGGTAGCCGCGGCCCTTCTGGGTGATCACGTGCACGATGCACGGTCCGCCGAAGTCCTTGGCGCGGCGCAGACCCATCTCGACGGCCTGCTCGTCGTGGCCGTCGATCGGACCGACGTACTTGATGCCCAGGTCCTCGAACATGCCCTGCTGCGGGGCGACGATGTCCTTGATGCCCTTCTTGACCCCGTGCAGGGTCTCGTACATCGCATGGCCGACGACCGGGGTCTGCTGCAGCGTCGACTTGCCCCAGTCCAGGACCCGCTCGTAACCGCGCGTGGTCCGCAGGGTCGCCAGGTGCGCGGCAAGCCCGCCGATGGTCGGCGCGTACGACCGCTCGTTGTCGTTGACCACGATGACCAGCGGCAGGTCCTTGCTGACGGCGATGTTGTTGAGCGCCTCCCAGGCCATCCCGCCGGTGAGCGCGCCGTCGCCGATGACCGCCACGGTGTGCCGATCGCCCTGGCCCTGCAGCACCCGGGCGTGGGCGATGCCCTCGGCCCAGGACAACGACGTGGACGCGTGCGAGTTCTCGACCACGTCGTGCTCGGACTCGGCGCGGCTCGGGTAGCCCGACAGGCCACCCTGCTTCTTCAGCGCGGAGAAGTCGTGCCGACCGGTGAGCAGCTTGTGGACGTAGGACTGGTGCCCGGTGTCGAAGACCAGCGTGTCCCGGGGTGAGTCGAAGACCCGGTGCAGTGCGATCGTCAGCTCGACGACGCCCAGGTTGGGGCCGAGGTGTCCGCCGGTCTTGGACACCGACTCCACCAGGAAGGTGCGGATCTCGGCAGCCAGTGCGTCGAGCTGCTCAGCAGGGATCGCGCGCACGTCACCCGGCTCGTTGATGCCATCGAGCAAACCCACGTAGAAAAATCCCTTCCGGCCACGGTCCAACGCCCGAGTCTATGCGCTGGGGTACGACGCCACGGACCCCGAGTCGCTGGGCGCGTCAGGGGCCCGGCCGGCTGAGACGGATCGCTCAGTGCAGAACGGTGATCAGCGGCGCGTAGAGCTCCATGGCCGCCAGCGCGTTCTCGTGCGCTTCCTGGGTCGACCCGGCGCACGCGTCCGCTCGGATCGTCACCTCGAGGCCGGCATCGGCCATCGGCAGGGCCGTCGACAGCACACAGCAGTCCGTGGACACGCCGCACAGCTGCACCGACCGCGCGTCGCCGAGCGCGACGCGCAGCGGATCGCCCCACTTGCCGAACGTCGTGGCGTCGACGGTCGGCCTGCCGGCGAACTGCGGGATCAGCTGGTACTGCGGGTGATCCGGCCCGGTGAGGGCGAACGGCCACTGCTCGAAGTACGCCGTCCACGCACCCGCTGGCTCGCGCGGAGCGACGTAGCGGGTGAAGACGACGCGGTCGGCATACTCCTGCACAGCCGCCTCGATGGCGGGCAGTGTCTGAGCGAACATGGGCGACGCCCATGGGCCGCCCGGGTCGGCGAAGACGTGTTGGGCGTCGATCACGACGAGCACGTCAGACGGCACTCGCGGCCTTCGCGGTGGAGGTGGGATCGACGCGCTCCTGGCGCCGGACGGTGCTGGAAGTGAGGGCGACGGCACCCACGAAACCGACGACGATGGCGACGAGCACGCCGAGTCCGGCGTACGCCCAGGTGCCCTCCTTGCCGCCGAGGTGCAGCGGGTCCAGCAGATAGCCCTGCCATGTCAGCCACGACACCTTGGCCGAGGTGACGACCAGCCCCCACCCCAGCACCGACCCGATCACCATCAGCACCAACGGGATCGGGGCGAACGAACCGTAGCGGCCACGGGCGTCGTAGAGCTCGGCATCGGCGTACGCGCGCCTCCGCAGCACCAGGTCGCCGAGGAAGACACCGCACCACGCGGCGATCGGCACGCCCACTGTGACCAGGAAGCCCTGGAAGTTGGCCACGAAGCTGCTGGAGGTGAAGAAGACGACGTAGATCCCGCCGAGCGTCATGATCGTGCCGTCGATCAGCGCGGCGACGAAGCGCGGCGCGCGCAGCCCGAGACTGAGCAGCGACAGTCCCGAGGAGTAGATGTCGAGCACGGCACCGGACATCAGGCCCAGGATCGCCACGATCGCGAACGGCACCAGGTACCACGTGGGCAGTGCGGACGTGAGCGCGCCGATCGGGTCGCTACCGATGGCGGTGGAGAGCTTGGGATCGGACGCGGCCAGCAGGATGCCGAAGACCACGAGCATCACCGGGCCGAGCGCGCCGCCGAACGTGGTCCAGAAGATGACGCCGCGGCTGGGCGTCGAACGCGGCAGGTAGCGGCTGTAGTCGGCCGCGCAGTTGACCCACCCCAAGCCGAGCGCGGTCAGCACCAGGATCGTCGCGCCGAGCACCTGTGGCACTCCCCCGGCTTTCATGGTGCTCACCGTGTGCCAGTGCACGCGGTGCACGGTAAGGGCGATGTAGCCGATGGTGAGGACGGCGGTCGCCAGGGTGATGACGGTCTGCAGCCGCATGATGAGCGCGAAGCCGAAGACTCCCGCGACGACCGTGATCGCCGCCACCACCAGCAGGACGACCAGCTTGGTGGCGGCGCCGTGGCTCCACCCGAGTTGCGCGAAGACCGTCGAGGTGCCGAGGGTGGCGAGCACCACCAGCACCGTCTCCCACCCGACGGTGAGGATCCAGGAGATCGCCGACGGCACGCGATTCCCGTTGAGCCCGAACGCCGCTCGCGACAGCACCAGGGTCGGCGCCGACCCGCGCTTGCCCGCGACGGAGACGAACCCGCACAGCAGGAACGAGCCGATGCTGCCGACCACCGCGGCGCCGAGCGCCTGCCAGATGTTGAGTCCGAAGCCGATCACGAACGCGCCGTACGCGATCGCGAGCACCGAGATGTTGGAGGCGAACCAGGGCCAGAAGAGCGACGCGGGCTGCCCGTGCCGTTCGGACTCCTCGATCACGTTCAGACCGTTGGCCTCCACCCCGCTCGGGGCGCGCACCTCTGGTGCCTGCGTCGTCGCCATGACGATCACGCTAGGCCAGCCGCCGCCGCGCGGCGGGACATCCGGCATTCGATCTTGAATCCACTCTTGACAACGTACAACCATTTGGTTGTACGTTGTGCTCATGACCGATCCCGAGGACGCCGCGGACGCGATGTTCCGCGCACTCGCCGACCGGACGCGTCGCGACATCCTGCGCCGCATTCTCGCCGGCGAGCACTCGGTGTCGGCGCTGGCGGAGCACTACCCGATGAGTTTCGCGGCCGTGCAGAAGCACGTCGCCGTCCTCGAACGGGCAGGGCTGCTCGTCAAGCGCCGCCACGGACGCGAACAGCTCGCGAGCGGAGACGTCGAAGCGATCCGTTCGGTCGCGTCGATGCTCGGTGAGCTCGAGCAGATCTGGCGCGGCCGGATCTCCCGGATCGACGAACTGCTCACCACCGAGAAGACCGGAACGACCGACATCACGAACAACCCGACACCAGAGGAGAAGTGACATGCCCGTCACCGATGTCAACACCCAGGCCGAGGCCCGCACGCTGACCATCACCGCCGAGTTCGCGGCACCCGTCGAGCGTGTCTGGGAGGTGTACGCCGACCCGCGCCAGCTCGAGCGCGTGTGGGGGCCGCCGACCTACCCGGCCACCGTCGTGGACCACTCGCTCACCAAGGGCGGCCGGGTGCACTACTACATGACGAGCCCCGAGGGCGAGAAGTACCCCGGATGGTGGCACGTGACCTCTGTGGACGCCCCGCACGGCTTCGAGTTCGAGGACGGTTTCGCCAAGAACGCCGACGACTTCGCCCCCGACGAGGCGATGCCGGTGTCGCAGAACGTCTACCGGTTCGAGGACATCGGCGGCAAGACGCGGGCGACCTACGTCAGCACGTACACGACCGCCGAGGGTCTGCAGAAGGTGCTCGACATGGGAGTGATCGAGGGCTCCTCCCAGGCGATCAACCAGATCGACGACCTGATCGCCTCCTGACCCGGACGCCGAACGACCCCTGCCGCGTGACGGCAGGGGTCGTTCGGCGTGAAGCCGGTGTCTACGTCAGGCGCCGGCCTTCACCAGCGAGCGCAGCACGTACTGCAGGATGCCGTCGTTACGGAAGTACTCCGCCTCCCCGGGGGTGTCGATGCGCACGACCGCGTCGAACTCCACGACCGCCCCGTCGCCCTTGGTCGCGGTCACGTGCACCGTCTTGGGCGTACGGCCCTCGTTCAGCGCCTCGACGCCGCTGATGTCGAAGATCTCGGTGCCGTCCAGGCCGAGCGACTCGATGTTCTGCCCCTGCGGGAACTGCAGCGGGAGCACGCCCATCCCGATCAGGTTGGAGCGGTGGATGCGCTCGAACGACTCGGTGATGACGGCCTTGACGCCGAGCAGCCGGGTGCCCTTGGCCGCCCAGTCACGCGACGAGCCGGAGCCGTACTCCTTGCCGCCGAGCACGACCAGCGGCACGCCGGCCTCCTGGTAGGCCGCCGACGCGTCGAAGATCGTGGTCTGCTCGCCGCCGGCGAGGAAGTTGCGGGTGAAGCCGCCCTCCACGCCGTCCAGCAGCTGGTTGCGCAGCCGGATGTTGGCGAACGTGCCGCGCACCATGACCTCGTGGTTGCCGCGGCGCGAGCCGTAGGAGTTGAAGTCCTTGCGCTCGATGCCATGCTCGGACAGGTACTTGCCCGCGGGGCTGTCGGCCTTGATCGAACCGGCCGGGCTGATGTGGTCGGTGGTCACCGAGTCGCCCAGCTTCGCCAGGACGCGTGCGCCCTTGATGTCCGAGACGGGCTCGGGCTCGGCCGGCATGCCGTCGAAGTACGGCGGTTTGCGCACGTACGTCGAGTCGGCGTCCCAGGCGAACGTGTCGCCCTCGGGGGTCTGCAGGCTCTGCCAGCGCTCATCGCCGGCGAAGACGTCGGCGTAGTCCTTGACGAACAGCGCTCGGTCCATGGACGACGCGATGGTCCTCTCCACGTCGTCGGGGGCCGGCCAGATGTCCTTGAGGAAGACGTCGTTGCCGGCGGTGTCCTGCCCCAGAGGGTCGACCTCGAAGTCGAAGTTCATCGTGCCGGCGAGCGCGTACGCGATGACCAGCGGCGGCGAGGCCAGGTAGTTCATCTTCACGTCCGGGTTGATCCGGCCCTCGAAGTTGCGGTTGCCGGACAACACGGAGACCACGGTCAGGTCGTGCTCCTGCACGGCCTGGGAGATCTCCTCGTTGAGCGGGCCGGAGTTGCCGATGCACGTGGTGCACCCGTATCCGACGAGGTAGAAGCCGAGCTTCTCCAGGTAGGGCCACAGGCCGGCGTTCTCGTAGTAACCGGTGACGACCTGCGAGCCGGGCGCCATCGAGGTCTTCACCCACGGCGGCACCGTGAGGCCCTTGTCGACGGCGTTCTTCGCGAGCAGCGCCGCGGCCATCATCACCGACGGGTTGGAGGTGTTGGTGCAGCTCGTGATCGAGGCGATGACGACCGAGCCGTCCTTCAGCCCGTACGCCGGCCCCTCGGCCGGGGTCACCTGCTCCTCGCGCAGACCGCCCTCGACGCCGTAGTTCTTGACGTCGAGCGCGAACTGGGTCTTGGCGTCGGACACGACGATGCGGTCCTGCGGACGCTTCGGACCGGCGATGGAGGGGACGACCGTGGACAGGTCGAGCTCGAGGTACTCCGAGAAGCGCGGCTCGTTGGACGGGTCGTGCCACAGGCCCTGGGTCTTGGCGTAGGACTCGACCAGCGCGACGTGGTCCTCGTCGCGGCCGGTGAGGCGCAGGTACTCCAGCGTCACGTCGTCGATCGGGAAGATCGCGCAGGTGGAGCCGAACTCCGGGCTCATGTTGCCGATGGTCGCGCGGTTGGCCAGCGGCACGGAGGCGACGCCGTCGCCGTAGAACTCCACGAACTTGCCGACCACGCCATGCTCGCGCAGCATCTGGGTGATCGTGAGGACGACGTCGGTCGCGGTCGCGCCGGCCGGGATCGCGCCGGTGAGGCGGAAGCCGACGACGCGCGGGATGAGCATCGAGACGGGCTGGCCGAGCATCGCGGCCTCTGCCTCGATGCCGCCGACGCCCCAGCCGAGCACGCCCAGGCCGTTGACCATCGTGGTGTGGCTGTCGGTGCCGACGCAGCTGTCCGGGTAGGCCACGCCGCCCCGGGTCATGATCGAGCGGGCCAGGTGCTCGATGTTGACCTGGTGCACGATGCCGGTGCCCGGGGGCACGACTTTGAAGTCGTCGAACGCGGTCTGGCCCCAGCGCAGGAACTGGTAACGCTCCTTGTTGCGGCCGTACTCGATCTCCACGTTGCGCTCGAACGCGTCGGCGCGGCCGAAGACGTCGATGATCACCGAGTGGTCGATGACCATCTCGGCCGGAGCAAGGGGGTTGATCTTCTTGGCGTCGCCACCGAGGTCGGCCACGGCCTCGCGCATGGTGGCCAGGTCGACCACGCACGGCACACCGGTGAAGTCCTGCATGATCACGCGGGCCGGGGTGAACTGGATCTCGGTGTCCGGCTCGGCGTCGGCCTTCCATCCGCCCAGCGCCCGCACGTGGTCGGCGGTGATGTTCGCGCCGTCCTCGGTGCGCAGCAGACACTCCAGCAGCACCTTGAGGCTGAACGGCAGGTCCGAGGACCCCTCGACCTTGTCCAGGCGATAGAACTCGTAGGAGTTCTCCCCCACCTTCAGGGTGTCCTTCGCATCGAAGCTGTTGGTGCTCACGCCGACTCCTTCGTCCTGTCCGTCGCGCCGTTCCGGCCGCATCTCATTTATCTTGACGTCAAGATAAGTCAAGCATATCCGCTGCGCTCCCGGCAGCAAAGGTCGACCTAACGCGCACCCCGCCTCCGTTGTCAGCGGATCAGGGGCGGCGGCGTCACAGAAACGCTGACAACCGGCGTCGTGCCGGTCAGCCCCGCTCAGCTGGAACGAGGATCGCGATGCACTCGACGTGGTGGGTCATCGGGAACGCGTCGAACGCGCGCAGCGACGTCAGCGCGTAGCCCTCGTCCGCCGCGTACGCCAGGTCACGGGCCAGCGCCGAGGGGTCGCACGCAACGTAGGCGACGGCCCGCGGGCGCAGTCGGGCGATCTGCTGCACGACCTCGCGACCGGCGCCGGTGCGCGGCGGGTCCAGCACCACCAGATCGGCGGCGCCGCCCAGGTGCCGCTCGACGAGCGGCTCGGCACGACGTACGTCGGAGCGCTCGATCCGCGCCTGCGGCACCTCGCGCAGGGCGGCCTGCGCGTCGGACACCGCACGCTCGTCACCCTCGATGCCGAGGACAGCACCGCTGTGCCCCACCCGCTCGGCGAGGAACCTGGTGAAGAGCCCGACGCCGCAGTAGAGGTCGAGCACCCGCTCGCCCGGTCGCGGCGCGAGCTGCCGCAGCACCTCGTCCACGAAGGTCGGCGCCGCCCCGGGGTGCACCTGCCAGAAACCGCGCGCGGACACCTCGAAGTCCAGTGACGTCCCACCCGCGGTCACGCTCTCGAGCACACCCGGCACCTCGCCGCGGTGCGGCAGCAGCACTGCGGTCGCCGAGCCGTCGGACGACACGGCGACGTCCACGCCGGTGATCCCGGCCTCGAAGCGCTCGGTGAAGATCCCGGTCGCCCGCACCTGCGGCACGCTGATCACGCAGTCCTCGACGGGTACGACGTCGTGTGAGCGGTGTGCGCGGAACCCCGCCCGGCCGTCCGGACCGGTCGCGAGCTCGACGCGGGTGCGCCAGCGCAGCCCGTCCTCGTCGCCGGGCACGGCCTCGACGTCGCCCGTCCAGTCGATGCCCGCCAACCGGCGCAGCTGCTCGGCGACCACCGCGGTCTTCAACTCTCGTCCGTACGCCGCGCTCGTGTGCTGCCAGTCGCACCCTCCGCAGCGGCCCGGGCCGGACCAGGGACACGCCGGCGTGCGCCGTTCGGGTGAGGCATCGAGCACCTCGACCGCGTCGGCCCGCAGGAAGCGCGAGGTGCGGGTGCCGTCGGTGACGCGCGCGCGCACCCGCTCCCCCGGCAGCGTGTGCCGCACGAAGACGACGCGGCCCTCCGTACGCGCGACGCACGATCCACCGTGCGCGACCGCCCCGATGTCCAGGACCAGCTCGGTCCCCACCATCGAGCCGGGCGCGGCGGGATCGCTGCCGGTGCGGCGTGCGGGGCGACGCGATCCGCCGCGCCGTTCGGGTCGTCCGCGGCGGGGTTCGCCGGAGCGGGGGCGCTGGGGCATCGCGGGTCAGCGACCGAGCCGGACGGACCCCGGAGCAGACCCGTCGAAGCGGTCCTCGGACCCCTCGGAGGAGTGCAGCTGCCACGGCACGCTGGTGACCATCACACCGGGCGTGAAGAGCAGCCGGGCCTTCAGGCGCAGCGCGGACTGGTTGTGCAGCAGCTGTTCCCACCACTTCCCGAGCACGTACTCGGGGATGTAGACCATCACCACGTCGCGCGGGCTGTCGCGCCGGATGGCGCGCACGTAGTTGATGACCGGCCGGGTGATCTCGCGGTAGGGCGACGCCACCGTGCTGAGCGTGACGGGGATGTCGCGCCGCTTCCACTCGTCCTTGAGCGCCTGCGTCTCCTCGTGGTTCACGTCCACGGTCAGCGCCTCGAGCACCGCGGGACGGGTCGCCCGCGCGTACGCCAGCGCCCGCATCGTCGGCTTGTGGATCTTGGAGACCAGCACGATGACGTGCAGTCGTGCGGGCAGCACCTGCTCGTCGCCGTCGATGTCGGACAGCGCCAGCTCGTCGCGCACGTGCGCGTAGTGGCGGCGGATGCCGAGCATAAGGATGTAGAGCACGACCATCGCGCCGACGGCGTACCCGGCGCCGTGGGTGAACTTCGTCAACAGGACGACGACCAGCACCAGCCCGGCCATCACCGCGCCGACGGCGTTGATGACGCGCGAGCGCCGCATCCGGTATCTGACCTTGGGGTCCTGCTCCTCCTTCAGGTGCCTGTTCCAGTGCCGGATCATGCCGGTCTGGCTGGTCGTGAAGGAGACGAAGACGCCGACGATGTAGAGCTGGATCAGTCGGGTGGTCTCGGCGTGGTAGATCACGATCAGGGCGACCGCCGCGCCCGCGAGGATCAGGATGCCGTTGGAGTAGGCCAGCCGGTCGCCGCGGGTGTGCAGCTGCCGAGGCAGGAAGCCGTCCTTCGCGAGGATCGACGCCAGCACCGGGAACCCGTTGAACGCGGTGTTCGCGGCCAGCACGAGGATGATGCCGGTCACGATCGAGACGAAGATGATGCCCGGCGCGAAGCCGTGGAAGACCGCATGGGACAACTGCCCGAGGACGGTGTTCTCGTTGTAGTTCTCGACCGGCTTGCCGTGCAGCAGGAGCCTGCCCGGGTGGTCGGGGTCCTGCATGTGGATGCCGGTCCAGCGCGACAGGGCGATGATCGAGACGAGCATGATGACCGCGATGGAGCCCATCATCAGCAGCGTCGTGGCGGCGTTCTTGCTCTTGGGCTTCTTGAACGCCGGCACACCGTTGGAGATCGCCTCGACACCGGTGAGCGCGGCACATCCGCTGGAGAAGGCGCGCAACAGCAGGAAGAGCATCGCGAACTGCGACAACGACGACATGCCCGCCTGCGGGGCGAGGGAGAACTTCGCGCTCTCAGCGAGCGGAAGGTCGCCCATCAGCTTGCGGAACACCCCGACGATCGCCAGCCCGACGATGCCGAGGATGAACAGATAGACGGGGATGGCGAAGTACGAGCCGGACTCGCGCACGCCGCGCAGATTGAGCGCCGTCAACGCGACCACGAGCAGCACGGCCACGATGACCTCGCGGCCCTGCACGAACGGCAGTGCCGCGGACGCGTTCTGGACGCCGGAGGACACCGACACCGCCACCGTGAGCGTGTAGTCCACGAGCAGGGCCGAGGCCACGGTCAGGCCCGCCTTGGGGCCCAGGTTGGTGGTCGCGACCTCGTAATCGCCACCGCCGGAGGGGTAGGCGTGCACGTTCTGGCGGTAGGACGCCACGACGATCGCCATCACGAAGACGACGGCGCCGGTGATGTACCAGGAGTTGGTGGTCACGAACGCGCCACCGGCCGCGCCGAGGGTGATCAGGATCTCGTCGGGCGCGTACGCCACCGAGGAGAGCGCGTCACTCGCGAAGATCGGCAGGGCCAACCGCTTGGGCAGCAGCGTGTCGCCCAGCTTGTCACTGCGCATCGCGCGACCGACGAGCACACGCTTGATGGTTCGTCCAGTCACTGACACAACCGCAGAGTCTAGGGGCGAGATGCCGGAGCTTCGCGCACACTCCGGTAGCGTCCTCGGCGTGCACTTCGTGATCATGGGATGCGGCCGGGTCGGCTCCACGCTGGCCATCGGCCTACAGGAGCACGGGCATGAGGTCGCGATCATCGACCAGGACGAGGGAGCCTTCCGTCGTCTCGGGTCCAATTTCGCCGGATCGCGCATCACCGGAGTCGGTTTCGACCGCGAGACGCTGGAGCGTGCGGACATCCGCAACGCGTACGCGTTCGCCGCGGTCAGCAGCGGCGACAACTCCAACATCCTGGCCGCGCGTGTCGCTCGCGAGACCTTCGACGTGGAGCACGTCGTCGCGCGCATCTACGACCCGGGCCGCGCCGAGATCTACCAGCGCCTCGGCATCCCGACCGTCGCCACCGTCCGCTGGACGGCCGACCAGGTGCTGCGCCGGCTCGTGCCGCAGGGCGCCATCCCGCTGCACACCGACCCGAGCGGCCGCATCAGCCTGCTCGATCTGAGCCCGCACATCAGCTGGGTCGGCACACCGCTGCGGGTCATCGAGCGCGAGACCGGCGCCCGCGTCGGGTACTTCACCCGCCTCGGCGAGGGCCGCCTGCCCGACCCGGACACGGTGCTGCAGGAAGGCGACCTCTTGCAGGTCCTCGCCGAGCGCGACCGTCGTCCGGAGATCGAGGAAACCCTCACCTCACCCCGACCCGCAGATCTGTAGGAGTTCCCCACCATGCGCGTCGTCGTCGTCGGAGCGGGCAGTGTCGGCCGCTCGATCGCCCGCGAACTCATCCACAACGGGCACGCGGTGCTGCTCATCGACAAGTACGCGGAGGACGACCGCACCGCGTCGGTGCCGGACGCGTCCTGGCTGCTCGCCGACGCGTGCGAGATGAGCACCCTGCAGGAGGCGCAGGTGCAGGACTGCGACGTCGTGGTCTGCGCGACCGGTGACGACAAGGTCAACCTCGTCGTCTCGCTGCTCGCGAAGACCGAGTTCGGCATCGCGCGCACGGTCGGACGCGTCAACAACCCCAAGAACGAGTGGATGTTCGACGAGGCGTGGGGTGTGGACGTCGCGGTGTCGACCCCGCGCATCATGACCGCACTCGTCGAGGAAGCCGTCAGCGTGGGCGACCTCGTGCGCCTCTTCCAGTTCCAGCAGGGCAAGGCGACGATGGTCGAGATCACCATCCCGTCGGACAGCCCGGCCGTCGGTCAGACCGTGGGCGGGCTGGACCTGCCGCCGGACTGCGTGCTGGTCGGCATCATCCGGGACGAGCGGCCGATCGTGCCCACCCGGACCGAGCCCATCGAGGGTCTTGACGAGCTGCTCTTCCTCGCCACCGCCGACGCCGAGGCGGCGCTCGGTGCCGCGATGACCGGACGCGACATCGCCGACGTGCGCACTGTCTCCCACGAGAGCACCTGAGCCTGCGGCAATTCGGCGACATAGCGAAGGGCGCGCTCCGCGGAGCGCGCCCTTCGCTATGTCGCCCGGCCGGATGCCCGGTGCGTCGGATCAGCCGGGTCAGTCCACCTCGACGGCGGGCTTGATCTCGTACTCGGGGTTGAAGATCGTGGGCATGCCGCGACGGTGCAGCACCCGACCCTTGACGGTCAGGTAGACGCCCGGCTCGATGCCGGCGATGCTCCGGCGGCCCAGCCAGACCAGCTGCATCATCCGGGTGCCGTCGTCCAGACCGACGACGAACGCCGGCACGGAATCGGTGCGCGGACGCAGGCTGGTGTAGCGAACGGTGCCGCAACAGCCCGCGATCTGACGGTCGCAGCACGCCTCGATCGGGGTGCCGCCCCGCTTGGTGGCGGCCTCACGCAGCTCGTCGCGCTCGATGGCAGCCGACGACCTGCTGAATCGGCGCGCCGCCTCGCGAATCGTCGCCGTTGCGCCCATCAGCGCACCTCCGTGATCTCAGGCCCTCGCTCGAACGGATCGAGCGTACGAGGAGCATTCTCCTCCTCGGCGGCCTCGGCCACCGCATCGGGCACCTTCAGTTCCAGCAGCTCCCGCGGCGCCCGCGCTTCGCTGCCGCGCAGGACCACCGTGTCGCGCACGAAGTCCACCAACGTGGCGGCTGCCGCCGCGTCGGTCGCTGCGGCACCGGAGAAGACCGCGCGCAGGAACCAGCGTGGGCCGTCGACGCCGGCGAAGCGCGCGGCGGAGTACGTCGTACGGCCGTCGTTGCCGCGCGCCGGGATGCGCACGGCCAGCTCGATGCCGAGCGGACCGAGCTCTTCAGTGGCCGACCCACCGCCCGTGATCAGCCCGTCGGCGATCTCGTCGCGAATGTCATCCCAGATGCCCCGGCTCTTGGGTGCTGCGAACACCTGCACCTGGCAGGCCGATTCGCCCAACACGGCAGTGATGCCGGTGATGTTTCCGGCCTCCTGGTCCACGTCGAGGCGCAACTCCATGCCGGCCAGCGGACGCAGCGCGAGTGCGCCGAAGTCGAGCCGGTCGTCGAGGTTCTTGACCTCCGAGCGGTCGAACGGGCCCTTACTGCGATCCAGGTCGTGCGGCCGCGGCAGGCGACCGGGAAGCTCGTGGTGCGAGTCGTCGGCCTCGTCGTCGCCGGCGTCACTCAGGTCCGCGTCGGCGGCGTCGCCGACATCGGAGCCGACGGAGTCGGTCTCGGACGCGAGATCCGTCGCCTCGATGTCCTCTGCTCCGGTGTCGTCCGACTCGACCTCGGCCGACGCCGCGTCGTCGTCGTGCCCGGACGCGGTCGGCCCGTCCTCACGCGCCTTGCGGCGGAAGATCCCCACGGGTCCAACTTCCCTTCCTCGAACTGATGTCAGCGCACCGTATCCCGCGTCGGCGGACTGGTGAAACCGCCGGACGCACCGTGACCGCCCTGGCCGCGCTCACTGGAGCCCAGGACGTCCACCTCGCTCCACTGCACCTCTTCGACGCGCTGGACGATCAGCTGCGCGATGCGGTCGCCCCGGTCGAACGAGAACGACTCGCGGGGATCGAGGTTGATCAGGTTGACCTGGATCTCGCCGCGGAAGCCGGAGTCGATGGTGCCCGGGGCATTGACCATCGTGATGCCGTGTCGGGCCGCGAGGCCGGAGCGCGGGTGCACGAATCCGGCGTACCCGTCGGGCAGCTCGATGGCGATCCCCGTCGGGATCAGTGCACGGTGCCCCGGCGGGATGGTCAGGCCGATCCGCGCGTGCAGATCCACCCCCGCGTCGCCCGGGCGGGCGTACGACGGGAGCGGGAGTCCCGGATCCAGCCTGCGGATCGGGACCGGGACGGCGCTCACGAAGCGCTCAGGCCGCGCACTCGCTGCAGACGAGGACTCCGTCGGCGTCGCTGACCAGCTGGCTGCGGTGGTGCACGAGGAAGCAGCGCGAGCAGGTGAACTCATCCGCCTGGCGCGGGATCACCTGGACGGACAGCTCCTCGCCGGACAGGTCCGCGCCGGGCAGCTCGAAGCCCTCGGCCTGCTCGGTCTCATCGACATCGACGCTCGCGGCGTTCTTGTCGACGCGGCGCGACTTCAGCTCTTCGATCGAGTCTTCGCTCAGGTCGTCGTCGGTCTTACGTGGGGCGTCGTAGTCAGTCGCCATGCCATGCCCTCTCTGATGCTCATGCGCTCGCCCGTGAACTTCGCCGACGGGCGGAGGAATTGTTACCTACCCGCTGAACGCATGGCCAACCGGGGTCATTCCCGGTGGCGACTACACCTTCAGAACGCTCTTCAGGGCGGCCACCAGAGGGGCTGGACCAGCGACGACGAGGTCCTTGTCCGGGGGTCCGTCACCCCTGCCCACGACCACTCCTCCGGCCTCGGTGACGACGAGCTGGCCGGCGGCCTGGTCCCAAGGATTCAGGCCCGACTCGTAATAGACGTCGAGACGGCCCGCCCCCACCGAGCACAGGTCGAGGGCGGCGCTGCCGATCCGGCGGATGTCGCGCACCTGGCCGATCAGGCTCGCGACGACCGCGCCCTGCCGCTCGCGTTTGGCGATCTCGTACCCGAAGCCGGTGCCCACCAGCGACTTCGCGAGATGCTTCTCCCCGCTCACCGAGAGCGACTGCACGTCGCCGCGTCGCCGAAGGAACGCGCCACCGCCGGCGTGGGCGTGGAAGAGCTCGTCGGTGACCGGGTTGTAAACCGCGCCGGCCACCGTGCTCCACTCCCCGCCCTGCCGTACGTCGCCGACGCACGCCGCGACGGACACCGCGTACGCCGGGATCTCGTAGAGGTAGTTGACGGTGCCGTCGATGGGGTCGACCACCCAGGTGATGCCCGAGCTGCCCTCGTGCTGGGCGCCCTCCTCGCCCAGCAGGCCGTCGTCGGGACGCAACTGGTCGAGGCGTTCACGCAGGAACGCCTCGCTGCGCTGGTCCATCACCGTGACCACGTCGGTGTCGCTGGACTTGGTGGCCGCCACGCCGAGCCCGCGGGGCCGCTCGTCGACGATCAGGCGCCCCGCGGACATCGCGAGGTCGCACGCCATCTGCTCCAGGGTGGCGAGCTCGGGGTGGCCGAGCTGCGGACGGTCGGTCGCCATCAGTCGCTCCCGCACGCGGCCGGCTTGGGCGTGCGCAGGTTGGGACAGCAGCCCGCGGCGCACACCGACGGCATCGCGGCACCCGGCCACGCGGGCAGCAGCACCTGTTCGCCGCGCGCCTGGGCGGCCCGCTCCTCGGCGAGGTCGACCAGCCCGCTCACGAACTCCGGGTCCACCCCGACGGTCGGCACCCGGGTCATCCGCAGGCCGAGCTCGTCGGCGGTCGCGCGCGCCTCGGTGTCGAGGTCGTACTTGACCTCCATGTGGTCGGAGACGAAGCCGATCGGCGCCACCACGACGTCCGTGACGCCCTTGGCGGCCAGCTCACGAAGGTGGTCGTTGACGTCCGGCTCGAGCCACGGCTGCCCGGGGGCACCCGAGCGGGAGCAGTAGACGAGCGCCCCGTGCAGGTCGCGGTCCAGGGTGATCCCCGCCTCGTCGAGGATGACGTGCGCGATCTCGTCGTGCTGGTGCTCGTAGAGGCTGCCCTCACCGTCGCCGGGACCGGAGGTGTCGTCCATCGCCTCCGGGATCGAGTGGGTCACGAAGACGACCCGCAGCTTCTCGTCGTCCGGCTGACCGCATGCGCGGACGGCGTCGGTCACGAGGCGGGTGTTGACCCGGGAGAAGCTCGGGTGGGTCGCGTAGGGGCGGATCTTGTCGACGGCCAGCTCGAGGCCCTCGTCCTGCAGTTCGATCTGGGCGGCGGCGATGTCCTCTCGGTACTGCCGGCAGGAGCTGTAGGAGGAGTACGCGCTCGTGGTGACCACCAGCACCCGGCGGGCTCCCCCGTCGTACGCCTCGCGCAGGGTGTCGACCAGGAACGGCTCGCCGTTGCGGTTGCCCCACAGCACCGGCGTCGCGATGCCGCGGCGGCGCAGCTCGCCGTGCAGGGCGTCGCGCAACGCGCGGCACTGGTCGTTGATCGGACTGACTCCGCCGAAGTCGTAGTAGTGCTTCGCCACCGACTCCAGCCGCTCGTCGGGGATGCCGCGACCTGCGGTCACGCGGCGCAGGAACGGCATGACCTCCTCCGGTGCCTCCGGGCCGCCGAACGACAGCAGCACGACCGCGTCGTACGGCACCATCGCGGCGAGTTCCTCCTGCGGCCCCGGGTCGGGCACCGGCTCGGTCGCGGCGGCGAGGACCTCTTCGCTCACGCCGCCCGGCTCGGGCTGCTGGACCGGTGCGGGGACCGCTTCCGGAAGGGGCCGCGCCGCAGGAGCGACCGGTTCCTCCGGGTGGGACGACTCGGGGCCGTCGCTGGGAACGTTCATCGGGCCAGTCTGCCGCGCACGTCGCGTGTGCGGCCCGGGAGGTCGGCGTGGCCTTGCCGACGGCCGTCGCCGATCGTGACATCCTGCGGACCAGAAGACATCGAGAGGCGGGACGAAGCGATGCGGGACCTGAAGGTGACCGGGGTCGACGGCGCCGACCTGCAGCTGGTCGACGACGAGGGCGGACGCTACCGGCTGTCGGTCGACGACCGGGTGCGTGAGTCGGTCACGGCGGCAGCGGTGGCTGCACCGACGACAGAGGCAGAGTCGTCTCGCGGCAGTGCGCCTCGCGCCGAGGGCACGCAGCCGGGCACGGGCAGAAGTGCGGCCCCGGCCCCAGCCACGGCGGCCCGTGCGGTGAGCCTCGTGCCGGAGCAACCCACTGCGCCGATCGGCGACCTGCCCCATCTGCCTCCTGGCGAACTGGTCACCCCGCGCGCCGTGCAGGAGCTGCTGCGCGCGGGCCACTCGGTGGGACATGTCGCCGCGGCCGCCGGGTGGGACCAGGCCAAGGTGGAGCGCTACGCGGCCCCCATCGAGGCCGAGCGCTCCTACATCGCCGGTCTCGCGCAGGATCTCCCCGTCGGCGCCAGCACGACCGACACGGCAGCCACCGTGGGACAGCGCGTGGCCGCACGGCTGCACGACCGAGGCGTCGCCGGCGACACCGTCGCCTGGGACGCACACCGCACGGCGGGTCGCGGCTGGGTCGTGGTGTGCCGGTTCAGCGCCGGCGGCCGTACCCGCGAGGCGACCTGGTTGTTCCGTGCCGCCACCCGCTCGCTCAACGCCGTCGACGACGAGGCCCGCTGGCTCGGGGAGGACGAGCGAGCCGCAGGTGGCCCGATCCCCGCACCCGTCGCACCGGTGAAGGTGTTCGACGTCGAGGCCGAGGGTGGGGTGTCCGAGCCCGGGGCTCCCTCCGGCTCACCCGCGTCCGCGAGCGCGTCCACATCCGCCGGATCCGCGGCCTCCGCGACCTCTGCGGGAGCAGTCGATCTGGTGTCCGCCATGCAGGCCCGCTCGCGCGGCCGGCGCACGAGAGGCTCGCGCAACCGCTCCGGTCGCACGCCGGTCGACGTGCCACCGATCGAGTCCCTGTCCGACGGATCGCAGGCCACCCGGTCGACGCACCCGGAGCCCCAGTCGGTGCCCGTGCAGCAGCCCGGGCAGACCGGTCATGAGGCCGACCGAGCGGACCGAGCCGCGCCGGACGAGACGCCCGCGGCACCGACGGTCGACGACCTGGGGCACGACCCGGTCACCGGCACGGTGGACCTCTTCGGGGCGGTCGCTCTGCACCCGGACGAGTCCGGGTCCGCCTCGGACCACGATGACGAGGACTCTGCCGTCGGGGATGCCGAGCGCCCGCAGACCGCCGCCCCGGTGCCCGGCCCCGATCACCCCGAGGCGACCGCGCCGACCACCGATCCCGAGCACTCTCAACACGCCGAGCACACCCACGAAACCGCCGAGTCCGAGCGCGGCGAGGATGCCGGGGCGCTTGAGGACGCCGAGGATGTCCGGCACCTGCCCGACGCGAGCATCGGGCACGGGGCCACGGCGGTCGGCGCGTTGCATGACAGCGACCGCGTCGCACCGGGTGCCCCCGACCCGGCGTCAGAAACGCCGGGGGCGACCCCCGACCGCGACGACCAGGAGCCGGGCGATCAGGCCGAGGAGCCGACGGTCGACGTGCCGTCGGACGAGACGCCCTCAGCCGCCCCGCCCCGTCGTCCGAGCGGCGCACGGTCCGGACGGCCCAGCGTGCCGAGCTGGGACGACATCATGTTCGGCGGCCGGCGCGGCCGAGACTGACCCGCGGCAGGTCGCGACCGCTGCGCCAGATCAGCACCGCGGTCACCCACAGCAACAGCACCGTCGCGGCGAGCACCATGCCCACCGTGGCGTTGTTCGGGATGACCACCGCGACGATGCCGCCGACGACCCACGACAGCTGCAGCAGGGTCTCGGAGCGGCCGAAGACGCTGGTGCGCATGTGTTCCGGCACGGTGTCCTGGATCAGTGAGTCCAGAGCCAGCTTGCCGAGCTGCTGACCGATGCCTGCGATCAGCCCGACCAGGATGGCGGTCCGCAGCCCGAAGAACACGGCCGCGGCGACGATCGCCACGGCATCCGCGAGCAGCGTCACGAGCACGATGACCCGCGGCGCGGCGAACTTCAGCAGCGAGCCCATCACCGTGCCCAGTGCGTTGCCGACGCCCGCGGCGCCGACGACGAGGGCGAGCAGCAGGTTGGTGCGGTGCTCCCACCCGGGGAACGGGTGGGCCCGCATGAGGAACGCTAGGAATATCGTCAGGAATCCGGACAGCCAGCGCAGGCCGACGTTCGCGCGCAGCGCGAGCACAACGTCGTGGGACACGCCCCGTCGTACGACGTTCTCTCCCGTCGCGAGGTCGACCATCGACGCCGGCTTCTCGCCCTCGCTGGAGTCGACCCGCGGCGAGAGCAGGACCGCCAGCACCGTGCCGATGATGAAGAGCACGAAAGCGACCCGCAGCGACCAGGCAGGGCCGCCGAGCTTGGTGGCGAGGCCGGCGATGCCTCCGCCGATCGCCGCGCCGACGACACCGGCCAGCGACAGACGCCCGTTGGCCTTGACCAAAGTGAGCTGCGAGGGCAGGAGCCTGGGCGCGGCCGCGGAACGGGTCACCAGATAGGCCTTCGAGGCCACCAGCACGCTCATCGCCACCGGGAAGAGCCAGAGTGAATCGGCGTCGACCGCCTGCGCGAGCACCCAGCAGAGGAACGCACGCCCGGCCAGGGTCGCCCCGATCGCCCACCGTCGACCGTGCCGGAAACGGTCGAGCAGCGGTCCCATGAGGGGCGCGATGACGGCGAACGGCAGCATCGTCAGCAGCAGGAAGAGCAGGGTGTGACCGCGCGCCTGGCTGCTGCTGCCGGCGAAGAAGACCGTGCCCGCGAGGCCAACCGTCACGGCGGCGTCGCCGGCCGAACTGAAGGCGTGCACCTCGATCAGCCGTGACAGGCCCGTCTCGCCCGCGCCCTGCGCCTGGCTGGCCCGGCGCGCCAGCCGATAGGACCCGCGGCCGAATCCGGCACTGCCGCGGCCGAGCAGTGCCGCCCCTCGTACGGCGCCCCGGCCGACCGCCTTGGCCGCCCGCCCGCGTGGCGGGTGTCCGTGTTCCGTATCTGCACCGTCGGCGTACGTCTTGTCCGCGTGGGCGTCCTCTACGCGCCCGTGCGCGCCCTCACGGTGCGGCGACCCGTCGCGCAGGGGGCCGGACCTCGACGTCGCCCGCCCGTCGGAGCGGTCGACGGGTCGGGTCCGGTCAGGTCGAGGGGCCCGGGGCAGCGGCAGGGTCCGCGCGTCGTCGGGTCCCGGCTCGTTCATGCCCACATCATCCCCCGCACCGGTGTCACTCCCCGGCGGCTCGCGGCGTCGATTCTGTGGCGCCGTGTGCGGCGAGGGTGGGCAACGGACAGAGGGCGGAGACCTCCGCCTCGAACGGCAGCGGGTGCTGGGAGGTGACGCGCGCGGCGTACGACGTCATCCGTCGCATGTAGTGCCGCCGGCAGAGCACCTCGTACTCGACGAGGCTCTCCGGTGCGCCCGGTGTCACCTCACCGACGTCGCCGACGACGACCTGGTCGCCCTCGACCACCATCTGACCGTCGACGACGCGCGCGTTGTGGGTGGCTGTGCGCCCGCACCAGCACAGCGCCTCGACCTGCAGGGTCGACACCCGGTCGGCGAGCTCGATCAGCCGCCTCGACCCGGGGAAGAGTTGCGCGCGGAAGTCGGCGGTGATTCCGAACGCGTAGACGTCGATGTCCATCTCGTCGACCACCCGGGCGAGCTGCTCGACCTGCTCGGAGGTGTAGAACTGCGCCTCGTCGCAGATGAGGAAGCGCAGGTCGCGACCGCGCGTGGCGTGCTCGACGACGACGTCCCAGAAGTCGAGTCCGTCGCTCACCTCCAGCGCCTCACGGGCCAGCCCGAGTCGACTGGAGAGCACCGCCTCGCCCGCCCGGTCGTGCCGCGTGAAGACCAGCCCGTCGTGACCGCGGGCGCGATGGTTGTGTTCCATCTGCAGCGCCAGGGTCGACTTGCCGCAGTCCATCGTCCCGGAGAAGAAGACCAGCTCAGCCACGGTCCACCACCCTAAACGGCGACAGCCCTCCGACCCACCAGCTGACCGCCTCCCCCGCGTTTCGGCCCGCTCGGCCCCAGACGACCGCCAGAGACCCCACTACGTCGCACAAGGGACCGCGCGGTGCCCTCCCATCCGGCACGCACCCGTCCCGGCCCCCACAAGGGACCGCGCGGCACCCTCCCAGCCAGCACACCCCTGGTCCAGGCCGCCCGAAATCCGGCGCCGTCACCACAAGGGACCACGCGGTGCCTGCGTGCCATAGGCGCGGACGTCCCGACGTTCACAAGGGACCGCGCGGCACCCTCCCAGCCAGCACGCCCCCGTGCGAGAGCAAATCAGGCGGGCAGATGCACGAACGGCACCAGCTGTTCGGCCGCGGTGAGCGACCCGTGCTGACCGACGAGACCCGACACCCGAGGCGTCATCACCCGGCTGTCGAACACGCCGGCCGGCGCGTGCATCGCCACGATGACCTCGCCGAAGCGCGGCAGCACCCGGTCCAGCACCGGCCCGAAGAGCCCTGCGGCCACGGCCTCCTCACGGCTGAGCACCCACGCGGACGCCGCGAGCCGTTCACGCCACGCGGCCAGCACGGTGTCGGCGGCCCCGGGCAGGCAGTAGACCTGAGGTGCGCGCAACTCGCCGCCGACCAGGTGTACACCGTCGCGCAGATCGGGATCGTGGACGACGTCGATGCGGGCGTCGGCGGGGATGTCGACCATCCCGTGGTCGGCGGTGATGGTCAGCGAGGTCCCGGACGGCAGCGCGGCGTGCAGCCTCGCGAGCTCCCGGTCGAGCAGCTCCAGCTCGTCACCCCACTGCCAGGAGTCGCACCCGTGCACGTGACCGGCCTTGTCCACCTCGCCCCAGTAGAGATAGAGCAGCGCGGGATCGTCCGCGGGTGCGGCGCGCAGTGCGGCGAGCGCGGCGTCGACCCGCCCGGACAACTCCTCCTTCCCCACGAACCGGGCACCGCGCAGCGCCGCGGTCGTCAGGCCGGAGCCGTCGAAGTGGTCCGGCCCCACCATCGTGACGTGCGCCCCCGCTGCCGTCGCCTGCTCGAAAACCGTCGGGCGTGGCTGCCATTCGAGGGGATCAGGACCGCCCTGCCAGGTCAGTTCGTTGAAGACGTAGCGGGCTCCCGGCGCCCGCACCTGGTAGGCCACGAGCCCGTGCACCCCCGGTCCGCATCCGGTCCCGAAGCCGCCCATGCTCGTCGCCGTGGTCGAGGGGAAACCGGCCGTCAGCGGTTCGGCGATCTCCGCTGCCCCGGCCAGGGCACGACGCAGGAACGGCGCGTGCCCACCCCGGGCACGCAACTGCTCCCAACCCAGCCCGTCGACGAGCACCACGACGGCGCGGCGTGCCGGCGGAAGCGGCGCTACGGGTGGCTCGCCCGGCAGCCGCACGCCCAGCGACGCCACGAGCCGGGGCAGCACTCCGACCAGGCCGCGCTCGTCGTACGACGGGAGCACGGCTCCGGGGAAGGTCACCTCGTGGGCTGTCCGAGCGCGCGGGACAGGACGGCGGCGAACTGCTTGGCCTGCTCCAGGGTGTCGTCACCGTCGACCTCTCCGGTGATGCGCAAGGTGATGTCGTCGTCGCCGATGGTGCCCTCGTACCCGTGGTCGGCCTCGCACTGCGGGTCGGCGCACTGCGCGGGCATGATGTCGATCGCCGCGACGGTGCCCCACCCCAGCTTGAGGGTGATCTCGCGGCCGAGGCTGCCGGGCCGGTAGTCCTCGGGCGCGGAGACCACGTGCGCGAGCATCACCCCGCGGACCCTCCCGAGCGGGATGGTCTCGGAGGTGGCGGTCGCGACCGCGCCGAGGTGCTCGGCAGGCGTGTCGGCGGAGGGCGCGTGGTCGTCGGCGTGCACCACTACGAGACGGTGCGGCGCGAGGACGAGCACGGTGACGTGACGGCGTACGGTCTCGCTGTCGAAGGTGGTCTCCGCGTGCACCAGGTGGGACACCACGGTGTCGTCGCCGAGCGCGGTGGCGACCACATCGCTCACCAGCGCCGGGTAGTAGCCCGAGGTGTCGATGTCGGAGAGCAGGGCTTCGGGCAGCGCGTCACTGCGGGGACCGGCATAGGACATTGGGGCATCCTCTCACCCCTGCGGGCCTGCCTCCCAAGCATCGGTACTGCACCCCGGCCGCGGGGACGCGTGCCGTAGGACGACCGGTCAGGCCAGTGCGCGCCGTCCGCGATCGGTCCGTGCCGCGCCCGGCGCGACCGTGATGCTCGCGCCCAGGACCTCGATCCCGTCTTCGTGGGTGTTGACCGGGTTGAGCTCCAGGGAGACGACCTCGGGCATCTGCTCCGCGATCATCGAGACCCGCGCGATCACATCCTCCAGCGCGACCCGGTCGACCGGCGGGCGACCTCCGTGTCCGCGCAACAGAGGCGCGGCGCGCACCGATCCGATCAGGTCTCGCACGTCCCCGGTGCGCAGGGGCGGGATGCGGTAGCCGATGTCGCCCATCACCTCCCGCGGCGGGCCAGCGAGCGCGAAACTCACCACGGGGCCGAAGAGCGGGTCCTCCACCGAGGAGATCACGCACGGGATCCCTGGCGTCGCCATCCTCTGCACCACGAGCCGGTTGGCGTGCAGGGGGCGCAGTCGGTCGTCGAGGGTCGTGTAGGCCGCGCGGACCGCGGAGCGGTTGTGCAGGTCCAGCCGCACGCTCGCGATGGGCTGGCTGCTCGCGATGGGCGACGTCGACTTGACCACGACCGGGAAGCCCAGTCGCGCGCCCGCCGCGGCGGCATGGGCCGGCGAGTCGACGGGCACCGTCTCCCAGACCTCGATCCCGTACGCCGCCAGCAGCTCGCGCACCTCGCCGGGCTGCAAGGCGCGGCCCTGCGGTGACCCGGCCAGCACGGCGTCGACGACCGCATCGGCGCGGGTGCGGTGGATGCCCTCGGGGGTGACCAGCTCACCGTGGTCGGCCGCCCGCCACTCGGCGTACCGGGTGGCGGCGGCCAGCGCGCGCACCCCGTCCTCGGGAGTGCTGTACGCCGGCACGATCACCGGGGTGACCTCGCCGTCGGGCGTCGTACGCCGGCCGGACGCCAGGGCCGCGCGCACCTCGTTGATCCCCACGAAGGTGGCGACGCAGGGTTTGCGGTGCCGCGCCGCGACCTGTGCGAGCGCGGTCGCCGAGGCGATGCTCGGCTCGGTCTTCGCGTGCAGGAAGCACGCGACCACGCTGTGCACGTCCGGGTCGGCGAAGACCTCCTCCAGAGCCTGCTCGACCTGCGCGCCCGACGCGTCCGGCGGCACACTGCGCGGACCGTGCACCACGTCCAAGCCCCAGCTGACGACCGCGTCCGCGGCGAGCGCGCCAAGCGACACGGTGTTTCCGACGACCGCGACGCCGGTGCCGCCCGGGAGCGGCTGATCGACGACCAGCTGGGCCACGTCGAGCAACTGGTGCAGGTTCTCGACCCGGATCACGCCGGCCTGCCGCAGCATCTGGGCGAACGCCTCGGGACCGACGGTCGTGTCACGCACCCGGTGACCGGGCGGGACGCCGTAGACCGAGGTGCCGGACTTGATCACGATGACCGGCTTCTCCTGCGCCAGCCGTCGGGCGATGCGGGAGAACTTGCGGGGATTGCCCATCGACTCCAGGTAGAGACCGGCGACGCGCGTGGTCGGATCATCGATCCAGAACTGCATGATGTCGTTGCCGGAGACGTCGATCCGGTTGCCTGCGGACACGAAGTCGCTGAGGCCCAGGCCGCGACGCCCGGCCGAGGCGAGCACCGAGATGGCGAGGACGCCGCTCTGCGCGAAGAGACCGAACCCGCCGGCCTCCGGCATGTCCGGCGCCACCGAGGCGTTCATCCGCACGGATTCGCGCGTGTCGATGATCCCGAAGGAGTTCGGGCCGACCACCCGCATACCGCCCCGCCGCGCCACCTGGAGCAGTTCGCGCTGCAGAGCGGCGCCTTCCTCGCCGACCTCGGCGAAACCCGCCGACACCACGATGAGCGCCTTCACCCGGTGCGCGGCGCAGTCCCGCGCCACCTCGAGCACCCCGCCGACCGGCACCGCGATCACCGCGACGTCGACCGGTCCGGGCAGGTCGCTCACCCGTGCGTAGACCTCACCCTCGACCTCACGGTGCGGGTTGCCGTTGACCGCGTACGCCGTGCCGGTGAACCCCTGCCCGACCAGCCGCTCATAGATCTCCCGGCCCACCGAGGTCGGGCGAGAGCCGACACCGACCACCGCCACGCTGGTGGGGTGCAGCAGCGCGGCCACGCTGAGGGCCTCCGCCCGGTGCTCGCGGGCCTCCAGCACCTCCCGGCTGCGGTTGGTGGTCTCGATGCGGAAGGACAGCGCCACGACCCCGTCGTCGAAGTGACGACGCACCTCGAAGCCGGCCTCGGAGAAGACGCCGAGCATCTTGCGGTTCTGCGGGAGTACGTCGGCGGTGAACTCCTCGATGTCGCCCTCCTGGCCGATGGCCACCAGGTGCTCGAGCAGCACCGATCCCACACCGCGGCCCTGGAAGTCGTCGGCCACGTTGAAGGCGACCTCGGCACGCGGCGGTGCGTCACCCACGCGGTCGTAGCGGGCGATGCCCACCAGCTGCTCGCCCGCCTCCATCACCAGGGCGACCCGGGCGTGGTGGTCCACGTTCGCGAAACGATGCGCGTCGCGGTCCGACAGGTGCGGCAGCGGTGCGAAGAAGCGAAGGTAGATCGATTCCTTGGACTGCCGCTCGTGGAACTCCTGGATCAGGGCGGCATCGGTCGGCCGGATGGGGCGCACGTGCCCGATCGAGCCGTCGCGCAGGACGACATCGGCCTCCCAGTGGGAGGGATAGCCCGGCGGCCGCGGGTCCCCGTCGCTCACTCGGTCAGCTTCCCACGTCAGCCGACCGGATCGACGAGCCTCCAGGTGGCCCCCGCGTCGTTGGACCACCAATACCCCGCGCCGTTCAGGGTGATCGCGTAGTACTGGCTCCCGCCGGGGCTGGCGATCCAGTCGATCCCGCTCGTGCCCAGGTTGAGCGGCCCGTCCTTGGCCGTGAACGTGGCGCCGCCGTCGGTGGACACGACCAGGGACCCCGCTCCCACGGTCGCGGCCCCACCCGATGTGTCGGTCGGACCGGCCGAGGCGGCCACGTGATCGGCGTCGATGGATGCCAGGTCCGGCCGAGCGCCGGTGGGCAGCTGCAACGCCCCGGTCGAGACCTTCGTCCAGGTCGACCCGTCGTCGGTGCTGTGCACCAGCGTGTAATTCGTCAGCGATCCGTTGGGCGTCGGGGCGCACAGTGCGAAGAGCTGGTGGTCGAGGGTGGAGGACGGGGTGATGGCCTGCAGCGGCGTACCGGCGCATGCGTCCGTCGCGGACATCGGCTCCAGCGTGTCGCCGGTCAACCGTAGCGGGGGCAGCGGCGACCCGGAGGCGCTGGTGAGCGAGAGGTAGGCCATGCCGTTGCGGACCACGATCTGCCCGGACACGATCGGCGCCGTGAGGTCGGCGGTGGAGGACGCGGCCTGCGGCACGGTGTCGGCGGAGGTGTCCATCCGCGTCACGCTCACCGACCCGTCGCACGTCGAGGAGGCGCAGTTGTCGGCGGTGAGGACCAGCAGGTCGCCGTGCCACGCCTCGACGTCGAGGACGGTACGGCCCGGGTGGGCCACCCGGGAGAAGCTCGCTCCCGAGTCGTGGGTCACCCACAGGTCGCCGCCGAAGACGTACCCCGTGGTCGGCGTCACGAAGCGGACGTCGCGCAACTGGTCATCGGCCTGGATGCGACTGGCTCCGGGCCCGACCGGGGTGGAGTAGCGGGATGCGTCGAAGGTGTGCACGGAGGACCAGTGCGTGCCGTTGTCGCCGGAGCGCAGCAGCACCGGACAGGTGAAGCCCCCGCAGGTGCTGGACCCGAGGTCGTAGACCACGTTGTCGCCGGCGTTGCTGAGCGACCAGGTGACGAAGGTGTCCGGCGGCGCCAGACGAGGCTGCGCCTGTGCCTGCGACTGCGACTGACCACCGGGCGACGTCGACGTCCCGCTCTGTTGCTGCTGCGGCTGCAGGGTGCCGGACCGCCCTCCCGATGAGCCGGACGAGCCGGGTGAATCGGATGCGCCGGCGGGGCCGCTCGCCTGGGGCGCGCCCGACGAGTTCGTCGTCGATCCACCGGCGAGGGCCGGGGCGTTCGACTGCGGGGTCTGCGCGGTCCAGACCCCGAACGCGGCGATGGCCGCCACCGCGGCGGCTGCGACGCCACCGGCCAGGAGACGGTGCGGGCGGCGGCGCCGGGCGGCCCGGGTGATCCGGGCCCAGTCCAGGTCACCGGCGGCCTCGGGTCGCACCGACGAGCGGTGCGCGCCGAAGAAGCGCGCGACCGGGTCGTCGTCGTACGCCGGTTCGCGGTGGTCGTCGCCGGTGTCGTACCGGTCGTGGTTGCTCATCGCACCTGCTTCAAATGCTCGGCCAGCATTTTGCGGCCGTCGTAGAGGTCTCGTTTGACTGCGCCCTCGGACTTGCCCAGCTCGCGGGCGACCTGGGCCACCGACAGATCGGCGTAGTAGTGCAGCAGCACCGTCATCCGCAGTCGCCCGGGCAGCGATTCCACGGCGTCGCGCACGGTCAACCGCGTCGCGACATCGGGTTCGGGCGCCGCCACGTCGATGTCGACGGGTCGCCCGGCAGTGAACTTGTCGTACGCCGCCGCCTCACGGCCCCGCTTGCGCCAGTGGTCGCGGACCTGGTTGGCGACCGTCGTGTAGAGCCACGGCCGCGGCTCGGCGACCTGGCCCCAGTGGTTGATCAACCGGATGAACGCCTCCGTGACGAAGTCGTGCGCCAGATCGCGGTCCCCCACCAACGACGTCGCCCATCCGACGAGTCGACCGAAGTGCGCGTCGTACACCTCGCGCACCGCCGCGTCGGTCGCTGATGCCCCCCGAACCACCGTCGCCCTCCCCTCTTCACGCGTGTGTCGCCGCGACCGGACGCCGGCGGGCGCCAGGAGGGAGATGGTGGTCATGTCCCTTGAGACGCCGAAGGCACCCGATCGGTTGGTGCACCTTCGCTGCGCCCGGCGCGTGACGTTGGTTACATTCACATATGCCGTCGACGAGCCAGCACCCTATCGCTACGCCGGCAGACGATTTCCGCGCTGCGCGGGATCACCTGCTGTCCCACCGCACCGACTACGACGCCGCGATCGCAGGCTACTCGCCGCCACGCCTCGAACGCTTCAACTGGGCCACCGACTGGTTCGACGTGTTGGCCACGGAGGCGGACTCGCGCGATCGGGCGGCGCTGACCATCGTCGATCAGGGCGACGGCGAGGACCGCCGTACGAGCCACACCTACGCGCAGCTGGCCCGACGCTCTCAGCAGGTGGCCGGCTGGCTGGCGTCGCTCGGCGTCGGCCCCGGTGACCGGGTGCTGCTGATGCTGGGCAACCAGGTCGAGCTGTGGGAGAGCCTGCTGGCGTGCATCCGGCTGGGCGCGGTCACCATCCCCGCAGCGACGCTGCTCACCCCGGCGGATCTTCGGGACCGGATCGACCGCGGCGTCGTCGCCCACGCCATCGTCAGGGCCGACGCGGCGGACGCGTTCGAGACGGTGCCCGGCGACTTCACCCGCATCGCGGTCGGCGACGGCCACCCGGAGGGCTGGCGCTCCTACTCCGAGAGCGAGTCGTACGCAGGGTCCGCGCCCGCGGCCGTCACCGGCGCGCACGATCCGATGCTCGTCTACTTCACCTCGGGCACGACGGCGGCTCCCAAGCTCGTCACCCATACGCATGCGTCCTACCCGGTCGGGCACCTGTCGACGATGTACTGGATCGGTCTGCAGCCCGGAGACGTGCACCTCAACGTCAGCTCGCCCGGCTGGGCCAAGCACGCGTGGAGCTGCATCTTCGCACCCTGGAACGCCGGCGCCACGGTGCTGATGGTCAACCAGGCGCGGTTCGACGCGCAGGGCCTGCTGCGGTCCCTCGCGCAGGAGCGCGCCACGACCTTCTGCGCGCCGCCCACCGTCTACCGGATGCTCGTGCAGAGCGACCTGGCGCCCTGGCGCGAGCGGTTGTCGCTGCGCGAGATGGTCGGCGCGGGCGAGCCGCTCAATCCCGAGGTGATCGAGCAGGTGCGCGCCGCGCTCGGGATCACCGTGCGCGACGGGTTCGGGCAGACCGAGACGACCGCGCAGATCGGCAACACCCCCGGCCAGCGGGTCGTGCCCGGGTCGATGGGCCGGGCGCTGCCGGGTTACGACGTGGTCCTGGTCGACCCGGCCTCCGGCGCCGACACCGGCGATGACGAAGGCGAGATCTGCCTGCGTCTGGACGGACCGCTCGGCCGGCCTGTCGGACTGATGGTCGGCTACGACGCGGACCGCGAGCGCACTGCCGAGGCGATGCGCGGCGGGGTCTACCACACCGGCGACGTCGCCGTGAGGGACGCGCAGGGCTACGTGACGTACGTCGGGCGCTCCGACGACGTGTTCAAGGCGTCGGACTACCGCATCTCCCCCTTCGAGCTGGAGTCGGTCCTCATCGAGCACCCGGCGGTGGCCGAGGCGGCCGTGGTGCCGTCGCCGGATCCGACCCGTCTGGCCGTGCCAAAGGCGTACGTCGTCCTCGCCGCGGGCCACGCACCGGACGAGCGCACCGCGCTCGACATCCTCACGTACGCGCGCGAGCACCTCGCGGCGTACAAACGGATCCGGCGGATCGAGTTCGCCGAGCTGCCCAAGACGATCTCCGGCAAGATCCGCCGGGTCGAGTTGCGCGCCCGGGAGCAGGATCAGCACGGCACCGGCGCGCCCGATGCGCGGCGGTCGGGACCGACGGAGTTCTGGGAGTCCGACTTCCCCGACCTGAAGTCGGCGCCCGACTCATCGTCCTCGTCGACGTCGTCGTCCACCTCGCCCGGCCGCACGGACTGACGGCGGTGCAACTGCGCGAAGCCATCCTGCGACGCCGGATGGTGCGGCGTTTCGACGCCACCCGACCGGTCCCGCCCGAGGTGCTGCGACGAGTGGTACAGCTCGCGCTGCGGGCGCCGAGTGCCGGGTTCAGCCAGGGGTTCGACTTCGTGGTGCTGCGTGACGACGCCGACCGGGCGGCGTACTGGGCGGCCACATCCGACCCTGACGCGCCCACCGACGGCTGGCTGCACGGAGTGTCCGACGCGCCCGTGCTGATCCTGTGCTGCTCGGACAGGTCGCGCTACCTGCGCCGCTACGCCGAGCCGGACAAGGCGCGCTCGGGCGTGGCAGGTTCGCCCTGGCCGGTCCCCTACTGGGACGTCGACACCGGCATGGCCGCGTTGCTGATGTTGCTCGGCGCGGTCGACGAGGGGCTGGGCGCGCTCTTCTTCGGGGTGCCGGCCGACCGGACCGACACCGTCCTGGCACGTTTCGGCATTCCCGAGGGCCACCACCTGGTCGGCGTCGTCGCACTCGGCTACGCCGCCGAGGACCGGCCGAGCGGCAGCACCCGCACCCGTGCCCGCCGGCCGCTGGACGAGGTCTTCCACGACGGCACCTTCGGCGCCCCGCTGCACTGAACCTGCGTGCGCCGGGCACCGACTGCAGAGCCGGGCCGACCGCTTCTCCGCCCAGGTGAACAGTTTGCGTTGGTGGCCAGTGCTGCAGCACTGGCCACCAACGCAAACCGACCACCTCGCCGCTAGCGCAGGTCGCCTACCGAGGATCGAATCTCAGCGGCACTCGGGTGACCAGCGACGGGTCGAGCTGCTCCAACCCCGTCGCACCGGCCAGGCCCATCAGATGGCCGAGTTCCTCGCGCAGCCCGGTCAGCAACTGGGCCACACCCTCCGCGCCACCGGCGGCCAGGGCCCAGACGGCGGGGCGGCCGACGAACACCGCCGACGCTCCGAGCGCCTGCGCGACCAAGGCGTCACGACCACACCGCACGCCACCGTCGGCCAGCACGGTGGTGCGGTCGCCGACCGCGTCGACGACCTCCGCGAGCGCGTACGCCGTCGGGACGGCGCCGTCCAACTGCCGGCCGCCGTGGCTGCTGACCCACACGCCCGCGGCGCCGGCCTGCACACAGGCCAGCGCGTCGTCACCGCGCAGCACTCCCTTGACGATCACCGGCAACCCGGTCAGGTCGGCCAGCCGCTCGATGTCGGCGAGCGTCTGACGCGGGGTCTGATCGATCAGCGACCAGGGATCCTGCACGTCGGTCGGCAGATGCTGACGGACCCCGATCAGGGCCAGCTCGTCGTCCAACGGCACCGGTCGCGCCCGGCCGGCGGTCGGCCGGTAGCCGAGATACGGCGTGTCACCCGTGAGCACCAATGCGGTGGCGCCGGCCGCGGCAGCCCGCAGCGCGAGCGCATCGCTGACGCCGCGCTCGCGCATCAGGTAGACCTGGAACCACCACGGCCTGGCGCCCAGTTGCTCCGCCACCTGCTCGAGCGGCACGGTCGAGCGACTGGACAGCACGAAGGGTGCGCCGCTGGCGGCGGCACCGCGCGCGGTGGCCGCCTCACCCTCGGGATGCACCAACCGGTGGTACGCCGTGGGCGCGACACCGATCGGGCTCTCCCAGTCACCGAAGACCGCGCACGACGTGTGCACCGACGACACATCCCGCAGCACACGCGGGCGCAATCGCCATAGGTTCCAAGCCGGTTCAGCCTCTCGGGCGCTCTGGTCATCGCCCGCACCGCGGGCGATGTAGTGCCAGACGTCCGGATCGAGCCGTTCCCGCGCAGTGCCCTCCAACTCATGGAGCGTCTCGCGCATCGACATCCGGTGTTACGGCAGGTAGTACGTCGGGTTCGGCAGCTTGATCGGCACCAGCGCGGAGCCTCCGATCAGGTCACTGAACTGGTCGCCGAAGTTGGCCAGGATCGTGTATCCGCCGCCGGCCGTCGTCTGTTTGTACGCGCGGGTCTGGCTCTTGTACTCGATCGTCGTGCAGTTCGCCGTGGCGCAGTGGATGTAGGACGGCTGCTGGCTGGAGCCGACGCCGGTCCACTTGGTGTAGAGGTTGGCCGAGGTGAAGCCGGTGTAGCCGACCTTGCGCAGGTTGGCGAGGGTCGCGGCCTTCTGGTCGTCGTTGCGGCCGGTCAGGCCGATGATCGTGCAGCCCGCATCGCTCGCGGCATTGGCCAGCGCGACCATGCCGGGAGTGGCCGGGAACCGCTCCTGCTGCACGTAGACGTCCTGCAGCGCCGGGTCGAAGTTGAAGTGCATCGCGGCGTCCTCCATGTCGTACGTCGACAAGGTGGTGTCGTCCACGTCCAGCACGACGGCGGGCCGGATCCCGAAGTACCGGGTGACCCCGCACGCGGCGTCCAGCAGGGGCGAGATCCGCCGGGTCAGACCGGTGATCTCGGTGATGTACGGCGAGCTGGTCTTGTTGGCGATGCCGGTGGAGTCCGCGTTGTAGTAGGTGCGGATCGTCGCCTTGGTCGAATCGATGTTGGGGATCCCCTCACCCCCGGCGGTCTTGCCGCTGCTGCCGTCCGGCTTCATCGTGAAGTGGGTGCGCGGGGCGAGCCTGGGCTCGGACAGCCCGGGCAGGTCCGGCGACGGCAGGTAGTAGGTGGGGTTGGGCAGCTTCAGGTAGTGCTGCGCGTGCCGACCCTGCAGGTCCGACCACTGGTCGCCCAGGTTGAGCGCGATGTCGTAGCCCTGGGACTCGATGTGGGCGCGGGTGCCCGCCTTGTACTCCACGGTGGTGCACTTCGCGGTCGCGCAGGTGATGTACGACGGCTGTTGGCTCGTGCCCTTGCCGGTCCACTTCGTGTAGAAGTGGTCCGCGGTGAAGCCGGTGAAGCCGACCTTCGCGAGGTTCTTGAGGGTCGCCGTCCTCTGGTCGTCGTTGCGCCCGGTGAGACCGAAGATCGTGAACCCCATGGCCGCGGCCTTCTTCTCGAACGCCACCGTCGCCGGGACGGCCGGGAACCTTTCGTCCAGCACGTAGACGTCCTGCAGCGCGGGGTCGAAGTTGAAGTGCATCCCCGCGTCCTCCATGTCGTAGGTCCACAGGGTCGTGTCGTCGACGTCGAAGACCAGGGCGGGCTTCTTGCCCGTCTTCTTCGCGCCGGCGAGCAACGCGGGCAGCTTCTTCGTCTCGCGGGTCATCAGCGCGTTCATCTGGTCGATGTACGGCGAGCTGGTCTTGCTGGCGATGCCGTTGGTGGCGTTGTAGTAGGTGCGCACCGTCGACTTCACCGAGTCGATGTTGGGGATGCCGGCGCCGCCCTGCGTAGCCCCGCTGGAGCCGTCGGGAGCCATCGTGAAGTGGGTGCGCGGCGCGAGACGCTCGCCGACGCCGAGCGGAGAGCGCTGCAGCTCGCGCACGGCGGCGGAGTGGCCGGGTCCGCGCGGTGTGGCGGCCGTGGCCGTGGTCGCAGTGGCCAGGGCGAGGGCGGGCACGGCGGACGTGGTGACGACGACGGCGGTGATCCGGCGCGCGGTCAGCGAACGGTAGGACATGAAACCTCCGGTGGCGGTGACGGTCGTGACGAACCTACCTGCGGGCCCGGACAACGGGAAGGTGTGAGCTCGCCTCGGCCCGGCCGTGGGTGCCGACGGATACATTCGGGCGCGTGGCCACCGGGGGATGCAGCAGAGGTCGTCGCGTCGTCGCCCTGATGGGTGCCGGCGCAGTGCTCGTCGCGCTCCTCGGCGCGTGCGGACCGGCGGGGAACGCGAAGACGGCCGCCACCGGGCCCGGACCGGCCTCCGCCTCGTCGACGACGCCCGGCAGCCGTGCGACCGGGGCGGGACGGGGCTCCGGCGCGACTCCGACCTCGCCCTCGTCCGCAGCGACGCCGCCGCCCTCTCTCGGAGCGCTCGTTCCGGTGCTGAGCGTGATCGACGGCGACACCATCGCCGTCCGCGAGGGCGGCGTACGCCGCAAGATCCGACTGATCGGCGTCGACACCCCCGAGACCCGCAAACCGAACACGCCGGTGCAGTGCTTCGGCAAGGAGGCGAGCAGCAAGATGCAGAGCCTCGTGCAGAGCCGCAGCGTGCGGCTGCAGGCCGACCCGTCGCAGGGCGACACCGACAAGTACGGCCGGTCGCTGCGCTACGTCTTCACCGCGGACGGCCGCAACGTCGCTCAGCTGCTCATCGCGGGCGGCTTCGGCCGTGAGTACACCTACGACACGGCGTACCGGTTCCAACCTCAGTTCCGGGCCGCCGAGAGCGCCGCGCGCGGCGCCCGCGCCGGGCTGTGGGGCGCCTGCCCGTCGTTCGGTTCGCCCGTCGCCGGTTCACAGCCGAGCACCGCGCCCGCTCCGGCGGGCCCGAACGACCCCGCCGCGGCACCGGCCGGCTGCCGGATCGAGGGCAACATCAACTCCAGGGGCGAGAAGATCTACCACCTGCCGGGCAGCGCGACGTACGACAAGACCGTCATCACGCCGAGCACGGGCGAGCGCTACTTCTGCTCAGAGGCGGCTGCGGTCGCCGCGGGGTGGCGCGCCGCCCGTGACTGATCACCGCCGGAGCCGCCCGGCGCTCCCCGGCGTGCGGGTATGCCGGCACGCATCGCACGGCGCCGGCTCAGGTCTCGATGCGCTCTCCGGACGCCCGGTCGAACAGGTGGATGCGTTCGGCCTTGATGGTGAAGTGCAGTTTCGTGCCCTTGTCGGGTACGTCGCGTCCTCCCAACCTGGCCACCATCTGCCCCTCCTGAGCGCCCGTCGTGCGTCCGTAGATATAGGCGTCGGCGCCCAGTTCCTCGACGACCTCGACCTGCACCTCCAGGCCCTCCCGCTCGGTGTTGAGGACGAGGTCCTCGGGTCGCACCCCGACCGTGACCGATCCGCCGGCCCGTGCCAGGGCCTCACGTGGGACAGGCACGACCGCGTTGCCGAGCTTGACCCCGCCGTCGGTGACGGGCAGGTCCAGCAGGTTCATGGCAGGCGAGCCGATGAAGCCGGCGACGAAGACGTTGTCGGGGTGGTCGTAGAGCGTGCGGGGTGTGTCGCACTGCTGCAGGACACCGTCCTTAAGGACCGCGACCCGGTCCCCCATCGTCATCGCCTCCACCTGATCGTGCGTGACGTAGACCGTCGTGACCCCCAGCCGCCGCTGCAGGGACGCGATCTGGGTCCTGGTCTGGACGCGCAGCTTCGCATCGAGGTTGGACAACGGCTCGTCCATGAGGAAGACCTGCGGCTGACGCACGATGGCCCGGCCCATCGCCACCCGCTGACGCTGGCCGCCGGACAACGACTTGGGCTTGCGGTCCAGATAGGGCACCAGATCCAGCAGTCCGGCCGCTTCCTGGACGCGGGAGCGGATGTCCGGCTTCGAGACCCCGGACATCTTGAGCGAGAAGCCCATGTTCTCCGCCACGGTCATGTGCGGATACAGCGCGTAGTTCTGGAAGACCATCGCGATGTCCCGCTCCTTCGGCGTCAGATCGGTGACGTCCCGGTCCCCGATCAGGATGCGCCCGTCGTCGACGTCCTCCAGACCGGCCAGCATGCGCAGCGAGGTTGACTTCCCGCATCCCGACGGCCCCACCAGCACCAGGAACTCACCGTCCTCGATCGCGATGTCGAGGGCGTCCACGGCCGGGGCGTCGGCACCCGGGAAGAGCCGCACGGCCCGGTCGAACGTGACTGTCGCCATGGCGAGTCCTTTCCTTCACCGGCAGTGAACTGCCGGGCGATCGATGGTGGATGGAAGACGGGAGGAGTTGCGCCGCGTACGAGACCGGATCAGCGCCCGGCCAGCGAACCGCCGATGCCCCCGACGCTGAAGTACTTGTTGAGCACGGAGAAGAGCAGGACGGGCGGCACCATCATGATCACCGCGACGGCCATCACCAGGCCCCAGTTGGTGGCGTTCTGCTGGAAGAAGGTCTGCAGGCCGATCTGCAGCGTGTAGTTCTGGTCCGACCGCAGGAAGACGACTGCGATGAGGTAGTCGTTCCAGGCCAGCAGGAAGGAGAAGATCGCCGTCGACAGGAGGCCGGGCAGGGAGTTGCGCAGCACGATGCGGAAGAAGCTGCCGAAGACCGAGCACCCGTCGATCCAGGCGGCCTCCTCCAGCGAGATGGGGATCGAGTCGAAGTACGCGGCCATCATCCAGACGGCGACCGACATGGTCGAGCCGACGTAGATGATCGTGATGCCCGTCAGGCTGTCGACGAGCCCGACCTTGGCGAAGAGGATGAACAGGGGGATCACCGACGTCACCACGGGGAGCGATTGCGCGACGAACAGGATCAGCGCGTACCCGGACACGAGCCGGTTGCGTCCTCTGGACAGGACGTAACCGGCGGGAGCGGCGACGCTCACGGCGACCACCACCGTGACGAGGGTGACGAGAAGGCTGTTCTTGAGCCAGGTCCCGACGGAGGTCTGTTGGAAGACCTTGCTGAAGTTCTCCAGCGTGAGGCCGGTGGCCGTACTTCCGAGCGATGGCTGGACCGACAGGTAGAGCACGGCCACGATCGGGACGAGCACCACGGCGGTGATGACCAGGATGACCGCGAACCGCCACCACTGACCGCGCCTCTCGGACGAGCTGATGGCGCCGCGCTTGCGCGGCCTGCGCGCGGTGTCGGTGTCGGTACGCACCGCGGCCGCCTTGCCGAGTCGGATCGGCGAGCTCTCGGCACTCACTCGATGTCCACCTTTCGAATCTGGCGGTAGAGCAGGGTGGCGATGACGACCAGCACGATCGTCATCAGGAAGGCGATGGCCACGCCGGGACCGGTCTGGAAGTTGGCGAAGACGGTCAGATACGCCATCACCACCAACGACTGGGTCGCTCTCACCGGGCCTCCCCCGGTGAGCAGGAAGATCGTCGGGAAGTCGTTGACGCAGAAGATGGTCATCAGCACCCAGCTGATGTAGGTCGACCGGGAGATCATCGGGAGCGTGATCTCCCGGAACGTCTGCCACTTGCCGGCACCGTCGATCTTGGCGGCCTCGTACACGTTGACGTCCACCGACGCCAGGGCGGAGGACATCATCATCATCATGAACGGGAAGCTGATCCACACCTTGAACACGCACACGAGGATCTGGGCGAGGAGCGGATCGGCGAGGAAGAGCACGTTGCCGAAGCCGAGCGCTGCGAAGAGCTTCGACATCGGGGACTGCGGCGTCGCGACCAGCCAGTTCCACGACGTGGCCGAGACCACCACGGGGACCACCCACGGCAGCAGCAGCAGCACCTTGAAGATGCTCCTGCCAGGGATCCGCGTCCGCAGCAGCAGCGCGAGTGCGAGCCCGATCGCCCAGCTGCCGAAGACCCCGACGAGGGTGAACACCACGGTGAACCGCGCCGCGTGCCAGAAGTTCGGGTCATGAAGGACGCCCGTGTAGTTGCGTAACCCGATGAACGTGCCGGAGTCGATGAGACTGCCGTTGCGCAACGACTGCAGTGCGGCGTAGATGACGGGGTAGAGGTTCAGCAGGAGGAGCAACGCGACCGAGGGCAGCGCGAAGATCGCGAAGACCCGTGCGAACCGGTTGCGCCGCCTGTGGTGCACCGATCGAGGCGGGCGCCCACGCCCACCGACGCCCACGCCCTTGCGCGCCCGCACCAGAGCTCCGGTTGACGACGATGCCATGCACTTCTCCTGTGAGCCGGGGGTGTGATGGTGGCGCGAACGGCGGGTGGCGCCTGCTGCTGGCCGTACCACCCGCCGCGCGGCCTCTAGGTCATCAGCGGTTCGATGGCGTTCTGCAGGGTGGTGAGTGCCGCCTTCGCGGAGACCTTGCCGCCGAGGATGCTCTGCGCGAAGTTGTTCATGGGCGCTGTTCCGTCGACGGTGTTGGCGACGTTGTAGAACAGGGCCGTCCCGCCGGGAGCGGCCCACGTCTTGAAGATGGGCTGCCAGTCGTCGACGATCTTGACGTTGTTGGGGTCGGCCTTGAACTGCTCGGTGGCGGTGATGGACTTCAGGGGCGGGAGACCGATACCGGTGTTCTGCGTCCACAGCGACTTCATGCTCTGGTAGTAGTACGTCAGGAACGCCTCCGAGCCCTTCTGACTCGGCGTGTTCGTGTACATCATGATGTTGTTCGGGAAGTACAGGCCGCCCTTCTTGCCGCTCGTGCTCGCGAGGGGCACACCGACGACCATGTCCTTGGCGACCGAGCCGCCGACCGAGACCGCGGCACCGGCCGTGTCCCAGCCCATCCCGAACTTCTTGGCCGTCCACTGCGAGTAGACGTTCGCCGTGCTGTAGGTGGCAGCGGCGGGGTCGGAGTACCCCTTCTTCACCAGTCCGAGGATGAACTCCACCGCCTCGACGTTCGCGTCACTGGCGCAGTCGGGCTCCTGCTTTGCGTTGAACAGGCCACCGCCGTTGTTGATCATGAACGCCGTCAGGATGTGCGCCATGATGTTGTTGCCGGTGCCGGCTCCGAGGCCGAACCCGTAGACGCCGATGCTCTTGAGCTTCGCGCAGACGTTCTCGTACTCCGCCCAGGTCGTGGGCGGTTCGACACCGGCCTTGGCGAGCAGCGACTTGTTGTACCAGGACACGCGCACGTCGAGGTTGTAGGGCACACCGGCGTAGCCCTTGTCGGTCTTCATGGTGTCGACCAGACCGGGGAAGAAGTCGTCGTAGATCCCGTTCTTCTTCCAGGAGTCCAGCAGGTTGTCGGCGTACGCGATCTGCCCCTGGTGCGCGAACTGGAACGCCTGCGTGCCGCCGCCCGAGCTGACGGCCGGGCCTGTCCTGGAGGCGATGGCGGAGGCGAACGTCTGGGTGAAGTTCGCCCACTGGATCTCCTGGTAGGTCGCTGCCGGCAACCCACCGGTCGGCTTGTAGGCCGTGGTGATCTTCTTGTCCAACGGGTTGAAGGCCGTGCCGCCCCACGGCATGTTCCAGAACTTCAGGGCCTTGCCACTGCCGCCGCCCCCACCACTCTTCGTGCCTCCGCTGGAGGAGCACGCAGCGAGCGCAGCAGCGACGGCCGCGCCGCCGGTCATGCCGAGGACGCCGCGACGACTGAACGACGCCCCCGCAAGGTGAGAATCCATCTCGATCTCCTGTTCTCTTCGCAGTGCCCCGGTCAGCGACAAGATGCGACTTCGCGGGCACGAGTACCCGCCGATCGGAGAAACATTTCGCTCTGGGGTGCGAAGAGTATCCAAGCCCTGCCGTGCGGCTGTCAACAGTTTCTGTGAGGCAGATCACGCAAAACGCCTTCGCGGATGCCGAGATGAGGGTCCAAGCGACGACGGCGACCCTTGATCTCGCGAAAAGCATCGGATGTCAGTACCATTCCCGCCATGACCACGCGAAACGTTTCGCCTCGACGGGCGACACTTGCAGAGATCGCCATGGACGCATCGGTCTCCATGTCGACGGTCTCGAAGGTGCTCAACGGTCGTCCGGGTGTCTCGGAGCCGGTGCGCATCCGTGTCGAGAACCTCCTCGCGGCGGCCAGCTATCAGCGGCGCACCGACGAGAAGTCCCACTCCGGCTTCATCGAGCTGGTCTTCGCAGGCCCGTTCAACATCCAGGCCGGATGGACCACGGCATTGCTGGCAGGGGTGGACCGTGTCGCTCGGGAGAACGGGATCAGCGTCCTGCTCACCGTCAGCGGCGAGCACCACGGACCAGCGCCGGAGTGGATCGTCGGCGCGACCACACGGAATCCTGCGGGGGTCATCCTGGTCTCCTCCGAGCTGTCGGACGACTCCAAACGACGGCTGCGCACCCGGAACATCCCGTTCGTCATCATCGACCCGGCCGGAGATCCGGCCCTCGACGTCGCGTCCGTCGGCTCGGCCAACTGGTCCGGCGCGCTGATGGCCACCCAGCACCTGATCGAGCTCGGACACCGCAGGATCGGTCTGATCACCGGGTCGGACGACATCATGAGCTCGCACGCGCGCACCTCCGGCTACCGCACCGCACTGGCGAGGGCCGGGATCGAGATCGACCCGGGGCTGATCATCGCCGGTCGGTACGAGTACGAGGACGGAGTCCAGGGCGGCGCCCGGCTGCTGGCCGCCGCCGACCGCCCCAGCGCGATCTTCACCGCGAACGACCAGCAGGCGTTCGGCGTCTACGAAGCCGCCCGGTCCCTCGGGATCAGCGTTCCGAACGACCTGTCCATCGTGGGGTTCGACGACATCGAAGCCGCCCGGTGGATGACGCCGCAACTGACGACGGTGCGCCAACCACTGACCGAGATGGCCGAGCAGGCGACCCGATTCCTTCTGCAGCTGCGCAATGACGGCGATCCGTCGACGATGCGCCTGGAGATGGCGACCAGCCTGGTCGTCCGAGGAAGTACCGCCCCTCCGAGCAGGCAGCTGACGGCGACATGACCGCCGCGACGGATCCGACCCGCAGCGCGCTGATCGTCCGCGGCGGATGGGACGGCCACCAGCCGGTGCAGACGACCGACTCGATGATCCCGTTCCTGCAGGACAACGGTTTCAGCGTCCGGGTCGAGGAGTCGCCGGCCGTTTACACCGACGCCGACTACATGGGCACGGTGGATCTGATCCTGCAGACCAACACGATGAACTCCATCGCCGACGACGAATTGGCGGGCCTGCAGGCCGCGGTCCTGGGCGGCGCGGGACTGGGCGGTTGGCACGGCGGCATCGTCGACTCCTACCGCGACAGCGCGGACTACCTGCACATGATGGGCGGCCAGTTCGCCCACCATGCCGCCAAGCACCCCGCGCTGCGCACCGGCGAGCAGTCCGACAACTACCTCCCGTTCACCGTGCAGATCACACCGGCGGGTCGGGCCCACCCCATCACCCGGGGCGTCGCGGACTTCGATCTGGAGACGGAGCTGTACTGGGTGCTCACGGACGAGCACAACGAGGTGCTCGCCACCGTCACCCAGCCGGCCCGTCCGTGGGACGCGTGGCACCGGCCGGTCACGTTCCCTGCCATCTGGACGAGGCAATGGGGCAAGGGCAGGGTGTTCGTCTCGACCCCCGGCCACACCCTGTCGATCCTGGATCACCCCGACGTACGCGCCATCGTGCAGCGCGGTCTGCTGTGGGCCGCGCGATGAACGTGGGTGTGATCGGCGTCGGCGTCATCAGTGCGCAGTACTTCGCCCAGTTCCCCTCACTGCCGGGTCTGACCCTGGTCGCCGTCGCCGACATCGACGAGGCTCGCGCGGCCGAGGTGGCCGCTGCGCAGGGTGTGCGGGCGCTCGGTGTGGACGCGTTGCTCGCCGCCCCGGACATCGATGTCGTCCTGAATCTCACGATTCCCGCCGTGCACGTCGACGTGAGCATGCGGGCGCTGCGGGCCGGCAAGCACGTCTTCACGGAGAAGCCCCTCGGCCTGACCCCGCAGGAAGCGGCTCCGATGCTGCAGCTGGCCCGTTCGTCGGGTCTGCGGGTCGGAAGCGCCCCGGACACCGTCCTCGGCACAGGCGTCCAGACGGCGCGCGCGCTGCTCGACAGCGGCGCGGTCGGCGACCCCGTCGCTGCGTCCGTCCAGTGGGCCTCGCCCGGCCACGAGCTCTGGCACCCGCACCCGCAGTTCTACTACCAGCCCGGCGGCGGCCCGCTCTTCGACATGGCGCCGTACTACCTCAGCACCCTCATCACCCTCTTCGGTCCGGTCGTGCGGGTCAGCGGTGTCACGCGCAGGTCGAGCCGTGAGCGCACGGTGGCGACCGGCCCCGAGGCGACCGCCGCCGTCCCGGTGCAGGTCGACACCCATGTGAGCGCCATCCTGGAGCACCGCGACGGCGTCACGTCGACCGTCACCGTCAGCTTCGAGGTCTGGGCCTCCCGCACTCCCCTGTTCGAGGTGTACGGCACCAGCGGCACCATCGCCGTCCCGGACCCGAACTGGTTCGCAGAGCCCGTCGAGGTCTGGACGACCGCGACCGGGGACTGGGCTGGGGTCGAGGTGTCGGCGGGCTACCCGGACGCGGGGCGGGGGGTGGGGCTCGCCGACATGGCACGTGCCATCGAGACCGACCGCCCGCACCGCGCATCCGGCGACCTGGCGTTCCACGTGCTGGAGATCATGGACGCCGTCCTGCTGTCGGCCGGGCGACATCAGGTCGTGCACCTGGTCAGCACCGTCGAACGACCGGAGCCGGTGCCGAAGGGATCGTCACCGGCCACCTGGTAGACACCGGCCCACCACCTCGTCGCGCCCAGCTTCCACACACGGGCTGGACACGGACACCTCCTACGAATCGTCGAACGAAAGGGTGAATGCAGCGATGAGCACGAGCACAGACAGAGCGGCCGACCGAGGTGACGGGCTGAGGTTCCCGGACGGTTTCGTCATCGGCTCGGCCACGGCGTCGTACCAGATCGAGGGCGCCGTCGAGGCGGACGGACGTGGCACGAGCATCTGGGACACCTTCAGCCACACGCCCGGCAAGACCCTCGACGGCGACACCGGCGACGTGGCCGACGACCACTACCACCGGGTCGAGGCCGACCTGGACCTGATGCAGTCGCTCAACCTGCACGCCTACCGGTTCTCCATCGCCTGGCCGCGCATCCAGCCGACCGGTCGCGGCCCGGCCAACCAGGCGGGCCTCGACTTCTACTCCCGGCTGATCGACGGACTCATCGCGCGCGGCATCACCCCCGTCGCCACGCTCTACCACTGGGATCTGCCCCAGGCGCTGCAGGACGAGGGCGGCTGGACCAACCGCGAGACGGCGCTGGCGTTCGCCGAATACGCCCGCATCGTGGGTCAGGCGCTGGGTGACCGGGTCGCGATCTGGACGACCCTGAACGAGCCGTGGTGCGCGGCGTTCCTCGGGCACGCGTCCGGTGTGCACGCACCCGGCCTCACCGATCCGTCGGCGGCGCTGCAGGCAGCGCACCACCTGAATCTCGCGCATGGGCTGGCCATCGAGCAGTTGCGCGCCGTGGTGACCAACGACCCGCAGTTCTCGGTCACGTTGAACCTGCACATGCTGCGTGGATCGGGGCCGACGGGGGACGAGGCCGTACGACGTCTGGACGCGGTCGGCAACCGCATCTTCACCGGACCGCTCCTGCACGGCGCGTACCCCGCCGACCTGCTGCGCGACACCGCGTCCATCACCGACTGGTCCTTCGTGCAGGAGGGTGACGCCGAGATCATCCACCAGAAGATCGACGCCCTCGGCGTCAACTACTACTCGACGTCGTTGGTGCGGGTGTGGGACGGGCGCGGCGAGCGCCAGAGGGCGGACGGTCACGTCGCCGGTGACGCGTCACCGTGGCCGGGTGACGACGACATCGAGTTCCTCGCGCAGCCGGGTCCTCACACCTCGATGGGGTGGAACATCGATCCGAGCGGGCTCGAGGACCTGCTGCTCGCCGTGCACGCGGAGTTCCCGGGACTTCCGCTGCTCGTGACCGAGAACGGCGCCGCGTTCGAGGACACGGTGACGACCGAGGAGACCGGTCCGGCCGTGCACGACGCGGACCGGGTGGACTATCTCAGGCGGCACCTCACCGCGGTACACCGCGCCGTCGAGCGGGGCGCGGATCTGCGGGGGTACTTCGTGTGGTCGCTGCTGGACAACTTCGAGTGGGCACTCGGTTACTCCAAGCGGTTCGGCATCGTTCGCGTCGACTACGACACCCTGGAGCGGCTGCCCAAGGACAGCGCGCACTGGTATGCCGAGCTCGCCGCCACCCGCGCGATTCCCGCCGCCTCGCCGGATGCGGAGCCTTCGCTGTCGGTCGGCGACTGACCCACCCGCCCGGGTGCGCCGCCGCAGTGGTGGCACACCCGGCGGTCCTCAGCCGGCGCGGCAGTGCCGCCGCACCGAGTCGACGTACCGCCAGCTGGCGGCGCGCTGCACCCCTCGACCAAGCGGCCCGGCCAGCCGGGTGAACCACCGCCCCGGCGCCGACACCGCCGAGACGCTCACCCTCGTCTCACCGGAGGCCAGCCGCTCGACGAGGAAGAGCTCCTCCCCGCGTTCGGGATGGCCCGGCAACGTGCCGTAGGCGAAGCCGCGCCGGTCGGTCTCCCGCACCACGTGGACCACCCGGGTCGGGATCCGCAGTCCCCGACCTCGCACACCGAGGGTCATCACGACGGTGTCCCCCACCTCGAGCGGACGGTCGGGCGCCTGCACCCGGGCCCCCACGGCACGTTGCATGCCGAGCCCGAGCACGAAGTCGCACGCCCGCTCGAAGACCTCCGGTCCGCCGACGATCCGGGAGGTGCCGCTCGCGTGCATCCCCTCCGGCACCGGCGTGATCCCGCGGGTCAGGCCCACGGGCGCATACGTCAGGGGCTGCTGGTCCAGGTGTGCGGGCACCCGTCGATCGTCGCACGGCCGGCAGGACGCGCCCGACGGCTCACGGCGTGGGTGCCGAGCCCGGCAGGCGGCGGTGAGAGACACTGACCCGGCAGTCACCGACCCACCCAAGGAGACATCCGACGCATGGCGCGCGGCACCAAGACACCACCTCCCGCGGACGACTTCGTGGAGAACATCACCGACATCGACGTCCAGGACGAGATGCAGACGGCGTACCTGGAGTACGCGTACTCGGTCATCTACTCCCGCGCCATCCCGGACGCGCGCGACGGCCTCAAACCGGTGCAGCGGCGCATCCTCTTCTCGATGGACGAGCTGGGCCTGCGCCCGGACCGCTCGCACGTGAAGTCCTCGCGGGTCATCGGCGAGGTGATGGGCAAGTACCACCCGCACGGTGACCAGCCGATCTACGACAGTCTCGTGCGACTCGCCCAGGACTTCACGATGCGCCTGCCGCTGGTCGACGGGCACGGCAACTTCGGGTCGCTGGACCAGGGCCCGGCGGCCGCGCGGTACACCGAGGCCCGCCTGGCCCCGGCGTCCATGACGATGGTCGCGGCGCTGGATGAGGACACCGTCGACTTCGAGCCCAACTACGACGAGCAGTTCCAGCAGCCGACCGTACTGCCCGCGGCGTTCCCCGCCCTCCTGGTCAACGGCGCGAGCGGCATCGCCGTCGGGATGGCGACCAACATGGCGCCGCACAACCTGGTCGAGGTCGTCGACGCGGCACGCCACCTGATCTCCCACCCGGACTGCTCCCTGGACGACCTGATGAAGTTCGTGCCCGGTCCGGACCTGCCGTGCGGCGGGCAGATCGTCGGCCTGGACGGCATCCGGGACGCCTACCTCTCCGGTCGCGGCAGCTTCCGCACCCGGGCCACTGTGCGCATCGAGAACGTCACTCCCCGCCGCAAGGGGATCGTGGTCACCGAGCTGCCCTACCTCGTCGGGCCCGAGAAGGTCATCGACAAGGTCAAGGACCTGGTGCAGGGCAAGCGGCTGCAGGGCATCGCCGATCTGAAGGACCTCTCGGACCGCACGAAGGGTCTGCAGCTGGTCATCGAGATCAAGAACGGCTTCAACCCCGAGGCGGTGCTCGAACAGCTCTACCGGCTCACCCCGATGGAGGAGTCCTTCGGCATCAACAACGTGGCGCTGGTCGACGGCCAGCCGCGCACGCTGGGCCTGAAGGAGCTGCTGAAGGTCTACGTCGACTTCCGCATCGACGTCGTACGCCGCCGCACCCAGTACCGCCTCGACAAGCGGCTCGACCGGCTGCACCTGGTCGAGGGTCTGCTGATCGCGATCCTGGACATCGACGAGGTCATCCAGGTCATCCGCACCTCGGACGACTCCGGCGCCGCGCGGTCCCGGCTGATCGAGGTCTTCGACCTGTCGGAGGCGCAGGCCAACTACATCCTCGACCTGCAGCTGCGCCGACTGACCAGGGTCTCCCGGATCGAGCTGGAGAAGGAGCAGCAGGAGCTCCTCGAGGCGATCGAGGCGCTGCGGGCGATCCTGGCCGACGAGAAGCTGCTGCACCGCACGGTGTCCAGCGAGTTGGCCGAGATCTCCAAAACCCATGGCACGCCACGTCGTACGACGCTGTTGGAGTCCTCCGGCACACCTGCGGCGGCCGCGTCGCTGGAGGTCGCCGACGACCCCTGTCACGTGCTGCTGTCCTCCACCGGGCTGCTCGCGCGCACCACCACCGCCGACCCGCTGCCCGAGGGGGGCACCCGGCGCAAGCACGACGTGGTGGTGGCCGGGGTGTCGACAACGGCGCGGGGCGAGTTCGGCATGGTGACCTCCACCGGCCGGTTGGTGCGTGTCTCGGCGATCGACCTGCCGACCATGCCTCCGACCAGCGGTGCGCCGGTCCTGTCCGGCGGCGCACCCGTCGGCGCGTACGTCGACCTGACCCCCGGCGAGCAGGTGCTCACCCTGACGTCGCTGCGCGCGGACTCACCCGGGCTGGCGCTCGGCTCGCGTCAGGGTGTGGTCAAGCGGGTCAACACCGACTACCCGAGCAAGGACACCTTCGAGCTGATCACGCTCAAGGAGGGCGACTCCCTTATCGGCGCGGTGGAGCTGCGCACCGGCACCGAGGAGCTCATCTTCGTCACCACCGAGGCGCAGCTGCTGCACTTCAACGCCGATCTCGTGCGCCCGCAGGGGCGTTCGGGTGGCGGAATGGCCGGCATCAAGCTCGGCAGCGGTGACACCGCCGTGTGGTTCGGCGCAGTGGACCCGCAGCTGCCGAACGCCGTCGTGACCGTCGCCGGCAGTGCGGACGCCCTCCCCGGGATGGACAGCGCGACCCCCGGATCGGTCAAGGTCACCGCCTTCGAGGTGTATCCCGGCAAGGGACGTGCCACCGGCGGCGTGCGGGCGCAACGTTTCGTACGCGGTGAGAACGTGCTCGTGCTGGCCTGGGTCGGTCCGACTCCCCCGCGTGCCGCCGGACCGACCGGTACGCCGGTGGACCTGCCCGAGCCCGACGACCGTCGCGACGGCAGCGGTGCACCTGCGGGCGGTCCGATCGCGGCCGTCGGAGGCACGCCCCGCTGACCGCTCCGCGAGTGTCCGCACTTTCGTGCACCCGTCTGCGCGAAAGTGCGGACACTCACTCGCCGGTGACGCCGTCGACCGACTCGCGGATCAGGTCGGCATGCCCGTTGTGCCGGGCGTACTCCTCGATCAGATGCAGGATGACCCAGCGCAGCGAGAAGAGCTCTCCGGTACGACGGCTCGGTCGTGCGCTCAACGTGTCCAAAGCGGTCGGCGAGGCCGCCAGCTCGCGCAGGATGGCGTCGCTGCGCGACCTGGACTCGGCGTATTGAGCCTGCAGTTGCTGCACGCTCCTGCCTGCCGCGGTCGTCATCTCCCAGTCGCTGTCGCCGTCCCAGTCAGCGGACGCCCAGGGCTCGACCGGGTCGGCGCCGAGCAGCACCTCACCGCTCCAGTTGTCCTCCACGAGCGCCAGGTGTGCCATCAGACCGCCCAGCGTGAGCGTCGAGGGCGGGTGGGTCGCCTGCAGCTGGGCCGGCGACAGGCCGTCGACCTTCATCATCAGGGTGTCGCGGTGGTAGTCGAGGAAGCCGAGGAGCGTCTCGAACTCGCTCGCGGCGTGCGGCGGATCGACTCGCGCATCGTGCGAGTCCGGCGTGGTGGTCATGGCCGAGACCCTAGGTCCGGGCGCGGACATGTCCCCGGGGCTGCGAGTGTCCGCACTTTCGTGCACCCGTCGGCACGGAACTGCGGACACTCGCCGACCGGTCGCATGCCGACCGAGCTGTCGGCGGCCGGTGCGAGCATGCCCGCGTGCTGCACACCGTCGCCATCTCGGGCTATCGCTCCATCCGCGACCTGGTGCTGCCCCTGACCGGTCTCGACGTGGTCACCGGGCCCAACGGCAGCGGCAAGTCCAACGTCTACCGGGCGCTGCGCCTGATCAGCGGCCTGGCGACCGACAGCGCGATCAACGCCCTGGCACGGGAGGGCGGCCTGGGGGCCGTGCTGTGGGCCGGTCCGGAGTTCGGCTCCGGCGCCGCGCACGCGGCCGGACACCCGGCGCAGGGCACCCGACGCAAGGGGCCCGTCGCGCTGCGGCTGGGCTTCTCCGGCGACGGGGTCGGGTACGCGGCGGACCTCGGGCTGCCCACTCCGATGGACGTCGGCGAGGACTCGATGTTCCGCCAGGATCCGGTGCTCAAACGGGAGTGGGTCTTCGCCGGGGCGTTCCCCAAGCCGTCGGGACTCCTGGTGGACCGCAACCGGCAGGTGGTGCGGGTGCGCGACGACACCTGGCACGACCTGCCGTATCCCGTCCCCGGGCACCGCAGCGTGCTGTCCGAGGTCGCGGACGGGGCGAGTGCGCCGGAGGTGCTGGGTCTGCGGGACACGTTGCGGGAGTGGCGTTTCTACGACCATCTGCGCACCGACCCGGGTGCTCCGGCTCGACTGCCGCAGGTCGGCACCCGCACCCCGGTCCTGGCGTCGGACGGTGGCGACCTCGCCGCGGCCCTGCGGACCATCCTCGAGTTCGGCCACGGCGATCTGCTGCAGGACGTCGTGCAGGACGCGTTCACCGGTTCGCGGCTCATGATCGAGTCGCGGGACGGCGTCTTCTCCGTGGGGCTGCATCAACCGGGCATGCTGCGGGTGCTCGGGGCCGCCGAGCTGTCCGACGGCACCCTGCGGTTCCTGATGCTCGCCGCAGCGCTGCTGAGCCTGCGCCCGCCCTCGCTGATGGTGCTCAACGAACCCGAGACCAGCCTGCATCCCGACCTCTACCCGGCCCTCGGCGCGTTGATGGCCGCGGCCGCCGCCCAAACCCAGCTCGTCGTGGTGACGCATGCGTCCGACCTCGCCACGTGCATCGAGAACGCCGGCCGTGCGCAGGTCGGGCGGTTGCGGTTGGACAAGGCCGACGGGCAGACCCGGTTGCCCGACTTCGGGATGCTGACCACCCCGCCCTGGGAGTGGCCGCGCCGCTGAACCGAGCGGCTGACGAATGCGGAAATTTCCGCGGTCCGTCGACCGTCATCGCGCTACGGCGGACACTCAGTCGCCGGCAGCCGCGGCCTTCGCCTGCTTCTTCGCCGCCTTCTTGAAGTCGCGCACCTGCTGCAGCGATTCGGGCCCGACGACGTCCGCGACCGAGCGGCGGCTGCCGTCCTCGGCGTACGGGCCGATCGCCTCACGCCATCCCGCCGGCCGGACGTTGAGCTGCTTGCCGAGCAGGGCCGCGAAGATCCGCGCCTTCTGCTGGCCGAAGCCGGGCAGTGCCTGCAGGCGGCGCAGCAATTCGCCCGCATCGCCCGCGGTCGTCCAGAGCCGGGAGGCGTCGCCCTCGTACTGGTCGCGCACGACGACCGCGAGCTCCTGCACCCGGCCCGCCATCGAGCGCCCGTAGCGGTGGATGGCCGGCGGGGTGGAGCACAGATCGGCCCAGGCCTCCGGGTCCTGTTCGGCGATCCGCGCCGGATCCAGCGAGCCGAACCGATCCATGATCTTGGCCGGGCCCCGGAACGCATGCTCCATCGGGTACTGCTGGTCCAACAGCATCCCGACGAGCAACGCGAACGGGTCGGTGCTGAGCAGTTCGTCCGCGCGCTCGTCCTGGGCAATCCGCAGCGTCGTCATATCCGCAGAGGATAGGCGCCCTCACTCCGGCAGTCTCGGCATCTCCCAACCGCCCGACCGCCCGACGTGCACGCCGCGGGTGAGCGCCGTGTTGCCGAAACGCTCCCGGATCTCATCCAGCGTCTGATCGACCCGACCGGATTCGACCGCGTCGAACGGCAGCATGGGCTGCAACCGATCAGGAGTCGTCAGACCGGCGATCGTGATGCCCAGCAACGTGATCCCACGATCTGCAATGAGTGGCGACACCTGCTCCAGCAGCTCCCGACCGACCCGCAGGAACGTCTGGGTGGCCGCCGACGGCAGCGGCAGGGTGCGCGAGCGGGTGATCCGGTTGAAGTCGGCGAGGCGCAGCCGCAGGGTGAACGTCGCTCCCCACCGCCCTGAGTCGCGCAGCCGCCCGCACACCTTCTCCACCAGTCCCATCAGGATCTCGTCGAGCTCGTCGCCGGTACGCGGCCGTCCGCCGATCGCCCGTTGGGCACCCATCGACCGGCGCCGACGCCCGGGCATCACCGGTCGCGGGTCGCGGACGTTCGCCAGCGCCCACAGGTGGTGACCCGCTGCGGCGCCCAGCTCCCCCACCACGGCGTCCTCCCGCGCGGCCGCGAGCTGGCCGATCGTCGCGATCCCGCGCGCGTGCAACTTGGCGGACGTCACCTTGCCCACTCCCCACAGCCGCTCGATCGGCAGCGGATGCAGGAACGCGGTCTCACCACCTGCCGGTACGACGAGCAGCCCGTCGGGTTTGGACACCGCGCTCGCGATCTTCGCGACGAACTTGGTCTGCGCGACCCCCACCGAGATCGGCAGCCCGACCTCGGAGCGCACCCGCGACCGCACCGTGCGCGCGATCAGCTCCGGTGGTCCCACGAGGCGCCGCAGTCCCCCGACGTCCAGGAACGCCTCGTCGATGGAGATCCCCTCGACCACCGGCGTGATGTCGTGGAACACCTCGAACACAGCCCGACTGGCCTGGGTGTACGCGCTCATCCGCGGTGGTACCACCACCAGATCCGGGCACAGACTGCGCGCCGCCCGCTCGCTCATCGCCGTCCGCACGCCGCAGGCCTTGGCCTCGTAGCTGGCCGCGAGCAGGATGCCCCCGCCCACCGCCATCGGGCGGTCGCGCAGCGACGGGTCGTCGCGCTGCTCGACCGAGGCGTAGAACGAGTCCAGGTCGGCGTGCAGGATGGACACGAACACATGTTCGCACCCCCGCAGGCCAGGCGCCAGACCGGTGCCGATCCTCTGCCGGATCGTGACGACGTCCCGACCCGATCCGATGACCGTCGGGCCGTCCGAACGGACGGTGCGGCCCCAGGGGTTCGTGGTGTGTCATGGGTCACAGTCGATGTGATCGGAGCACCATGTCCCAGACGCTGGATCCCACGGAACAGGCCGACGCGGCCGAGCCCGACAGCCCCACCTCCATTGCCGAGGAGTGGTTCGGAGACTTCGAGCGGGCACTGGCCGCCCGCGACGTCCGCGCGGCCGCCGAGCTGTTCGCGACCGAGTCCTACTGGCGCGACCTGATCGCGTTCACCTGGAACCTCAAGACCGTGGAGGGCCGCCGCGGTGTCACGGACCTGCTCTCCAACACCCTGGAGGCCACCGACCCCTCTGGATTCGCGCTCACCGAAGCCGCCGACGAGGCCGACGGCGTGATCACGGCGTGGTTCACCTTCGAGACCGCCGTCGGACGCGGTCGCGGGCTCCTGCGGCTCGTGGACGAGGACGGGCCCAAGGCCTTCACCCTCCTCACCACCTTGTACGAGCTCAAGGGCCACGAGGAGCCGAGGAACGAGCACCGCCCCCAGGGCGCGCAACACGGGGCCACCAAGGACCGTCGGTCGTGGCTGGAGAAGCAGCAGGAGGAGATCGACAGCTTCGGCACCACCACGCAGCCGTACGTACTGGTCGTCGGCGGAGGCCAGGGCGGCATCGGCCTCGGTGCTCGACTGCGTCAGTTGGGAGTGCCCAGCCTGGTGATCGACAAGCACCCGCGCCCGGGCGACCAGTGGCGCAGTCGCTACAAGAGCCTCGCGTTGCACGATCCGGTCTGGTACGACCACCTGCCCTACCTGAAGTTCCCGGAGAACTGGCCGGTGTTCAGCCCGAAGGACAAGATCGCCGACTGGCTGGAGGGCTACACCAAGATCATGGAAGTGCCCTACTGGCCCAGCACGACGGCGACGTCGGCGACCTACTCGCCGCAGACGCAGACCTGGACGGTCGAGGTGGAGAAGGAGGGCAAGCCGTTCACCCTGCGACCCACTCACCTGGTGCTGGCCACCGGGATGTCCGGCAAGCCCAACCTGCCGCAGTACCCCGGTATGGAGGTCTTCCGGGGCGACCAGCACCACTCGTCCGCGCACCCTGGTCCGGACGCCTACGCGGGCAGGAAGTGCGTGGTCATCGGTAGCAACAACAGTGCCTTCGACATCTGCGGTGCGCTGTGGGAGAAGGGCGCCGACGTCACGATGGTGCAGCGCTCCTCGACCCACATCGTGCGCAGCGCCTCGCTGATGGAGTACGGCCTCGGCGACCTCTACTCCGAGCGGGCCCTGAAGGCCGGGGTGACCACGGAGAAGGCGGACCTGATCTTCGCCTCGCTGCCCTACCGGATCATGCACCGCTTCCAGATCCCGGCCTACGAGAAGATGGCCGAGGTCGACAAGGACTTCTACGACCGGCTCGCATCGGCCGGCTTCGATCACGACTGGGGCGACGACGGCTCCGGCCTGTTCATGAAGTACCTGCGCCGCGGATCCGGCTACTACATCGACGTGGGCTCGGCGGACCTGGTCGCGAACGGTGACGTGAAGCTCGCACACGGCAACGTGGACCACCTCACCGAGGACGCGGTGGTGCTGGAGGACGGCACCCGGCTGCCGGCCGATCTGGTCGTCTACGCGACCGGCTACGGGTCGATGAACGGGTGGGCGGCAGACCTGATCGACCAGGAGACCGCCGACCGGCTCGGCAAGGTCTGGGGACTGGGCTCGGACACCACCAAGGACCCCGGCCCCTGGGAGGGCGAGCAGCGCAACATGTGGAAGCCGACCAACGTCGAGCACCTCTGGATGCACGGCGGCAACCTGCATCAGTCACGGCACTACTCGCTCTATCTGGCGCTGCAGCTGAAGGCCCGCTTCGAGGGCCTCGACACGCCGGTCTACGCGCTGCAGGAGGTGCACCACACCGGCTGAGCACCGCGGTCGTCAGCAGATTCCTGGCGTCGGCACCAGGAAGACGCTGACAACCGAGTTCAGACGTCGATGCGTTCCTTGTCCAGCGCAGCGGCCGAGTCGACGATGAAGTCCTTGCGCGGCGCCACATCGCTGCCCATCAGCAGGTCGAAGACCGACTCGGCCTTCTCCGCGTCCGCCATCGTGACGCGGCGCAGCATCCGGTGCCGCGGCTCCATCGTGGTCTCGGCCAGCTGGTCGGCGTCCATCTCGCCGAGGCCTTTGTAGCGCTGCGGCGTCTTGATGGTCCGCCCGCGCTTCTGCAGCTGCCCGATGGTCTGGCGCATCTGCGCCTCGGAGTAGGTGTAGAGCACCTCCCCCTTGGAGCGGCCCTGCGCGGTGGTCTCGATGCGGTGCAGCGGAGGTACGGCGGCGTACACCTTGCCGGCCTGGACCAGGGGGCGCATGTAGCGGAAGAACAGAGTGAGCAGCAGGGTGCGGATGTGCGCGCCGTCGACGTCGGCGTCGGTCATCAGGATGACCTTGCCGTAGCGGGCGGCCTCGACCTCGAAGCTGCGCCCGGACCCCGCACCGATGACCTGGATGATCGCGGCGCACTCGGCGTTCTTCAGCATGTCGCCGACCGAGGCCTTCTGCACGTTGAGGATCTTGCCCCGGATCGGCAGGAGCGCCTGGTACTCCGAGTCGCGGGCGGCCAGCCCGGTGCCGAGCGCGCTGTCGCCCTCGACGATGAACAGCTCGGTGCGCTCCACGTCGGTGGAACGGCAGTCCTTCAGCTTGCCCGGCAGCGACGAGCTCTCCAGTGCGGTCTTGCGGCGCTGGGTCTCCTTCATGGTGCGCGCGCTGATGCGCGCCTTCATCTCGGAGACGACCTTCTCCAGCAGCTGCGCGGACTGCGTCTTGAGGTCGCGGGTCGTGGCGCTGAGAGTGGCGCTCAGTTGGGTCTCCACGACCTTCGCGACGATGGCGCGCACGGCCGAGGTGCCGAGGATCTCCTTGGTCTGCCCCTCGAACTGCGGCTCGGCCAGGCGCACGGTGACGACCGCGGTGAGGCCCGCCATCATGTCGTCCTTCTCCGGCTTGTCCGAGCCGATCTTCAGCCTGCGGGCGTTGGCCTCCAGCTGCTTGCGGAACGCCTTGACCAGGCCCTGCTCGAAACCGGCGATGTGCGTGCCGCCTTTGGGGGTCGCCACGATGTTGACGAACGAGGACACGGTGGTCTCGTAGCCGCTGCCCCAGCGCAGCGCCACGTCGACGACGGCCTCGCGCTCCACCTCCTGGGAGCTCATGTGACCGAGCTCGTCGAGCACCGGCACCGTCTCGGTGAACGTGCCCGATCCCTGCAGGCGCCAGGTGCCGGTCAGCGGAGTGTCGGGAGCCAGGAAGTCGGTGAACTCCGAGATACCGCCGTCGTGGTGGTAGATCTCCTCGTGCGGCCCGTCCGCGCCGGGGGTGCCGGCCAGGCGTCGTTCGTCGCGGATGACCACCCGCAGACCAGGGATGAGGAACGAGGTCTGCCGCGCGCGCGCCGCGAGCACCGTGTCGTCGAAGTGGGTGTCCTTGGGGAAGACCTGATGGTCGGCCCAATAGCGGATCCGGGTGCCGGTCACGCCCCGCTTGACCTTGCCCACCACCCGCAGCTCGCTGCGGTCGACGAACGGCGTGAACGGGCTGTCCGGACCGGTGCCCGCTTTGTCGTCGAAGACACCGGGCTCACCGCGCCGGAAGCTCATCGCGTGGGTCTTGCCGTCACGGTCGATCTCGATGTCCAGCCTGCTGGACAGCGCGTTGACGACCGACGCACCGACGCCGTGCAGTCCGCCGGTGGCGGTGTAGGAGCTGCCGCCGAACTTGCCGCCCGCGTGCAGCTTGGTCATCACGACCTCGACGCCGGACAACCCGGTGCGCGGCTCGGCGTCGACGGGGATACCGCGGCCCCGGTCGACGACCTGCACGGACCCGTCCTGGTGCAGCACCACGTCGATGCGGTCGCCGTGCCCGTTCAGCACCTCGTCGACCGAGTTGTCGATGATCTCCCACAGGCAGTGCATGAGGCCGCGCGAATCGGTGGAGCCGATGTACATGCCCGGCCGCTTGCGGACCGCCTCCAGACCCTCGAGGACCTGCAGGTGCCGCGCCGAATAGTCACCGGCCCGGTCCACGCCCTGCTTGCTGCCTGCCACCCGCCACTCCTCCGCCCGCAGTCGTGCCGCGGTCTCGTGTCCTTGGAATCTGCTCGTCGAGAGCTACTGGCGGGCAGGCTATCCCGGCCCGGTGACAGGTGATGCGCACCACACGCGGGCCAGCTACCACTGGGGAATGGCATTGCATGCTTGACTGTTGATCGTGTCGAAGGGCGAAACCCGATCCGGGAACATCTCGGCTTCGAATGACGTCCTAGGTACGCGGCCCACGTGGGCCAACCGCCGTAGGCGCCCGCAGGCGTCCCGACGAAAGGATGAACGACCATGGCAACAGCCTTCGCCCCGACTCTGACAGCGGCCGACCGGTGTGACCGGTGCGGCGCCCAGGCCTTCATCCGTGCACGCCTCGCCGAAGACCACGAGTTGCTCTTCTGCGCGCACCACGGTCGTGAGCACATCGACAAGTTGCGCGCCGTCGCCCTCGAGGTCGTCGACGAGACCGAGCGTCTCGACGAGACCCCCTCGACACCGCAGGTCTGATCGGCCGCGGGACGGTCATCGTCCCCGGCCACGGACACGCCCGCTCCGCATCCGCGGGGCGGGCGTCGTCATGTCCGATGAGAGAGGCACGTCATGCAGACCGCCACCGTCCTCGCCGCGGTGCTGATCGTCGTCGGGACGCTCGGGGTGCTGATCCCGGTGTTGCCGGGGACGCTGCTGTGCGTGGCGGGCGTGCTGCTCTGGTCGGCGACGACCGGCGGAGCCACGGCATGGTCGATCTTCGCGGGGAGCGTCGTGCTCGCGCTGGTCGGCTGGACGTGCAAGTACCTGCTGCCCGGTCGGCGCCTCAGCTCCGCCGGTGTCCCCCGGGCCACCATGCTGGTCGGGACCGTGTGTGCCGTCGTGGGGTTCTTCGTGATCCCGTACGTCGGACTCGCGCTGGGCTTCGTAATCGGGGTCTACGTGGCCGAGCACGCCCGTCTACGGGATGCCGTCGCTGCGCGGCGAGCCACGGCGGCCGCCGTGCGGGCGGTGTTGATGAGCGTGGGGATCGAACTGTCGACAGCTACGGCGATCGCCGTGCTGTGGGTGTGCGGCCTGCTGCTCACCCGCTGATGCGGGGAGGGCGTGCTACCAGCCGGAGCCGCCTCGACGGCGTTCCCACCGCTGCTCGACCCGTTGCATGAAGCCGCCCTGTGGTCCGTTGCCGCGCCCTGCGGACCGGCGCCGACGACGCCGGTTCAGCCGCTGCACCCCGCCGTCGGGCTGCACCGATCCGAGCGAGGGTCCACCGGGGCCGGTCGGGCTCACTGCGTACGCGGCGGCACCCACCATCACCGCGAAACCGAGCGCACCCACCGGGACCACTCGGATGAGGATGCCGGCCACGAGGGTGGCGACACCGACGACCAACAGGACAGCGCCCAAAGCGAGTCGCCGTCGGGCGCGGGCCCGAGCAGGGTCGGCCACCATGTGCGACGCGAACTTGGGATCATCGGCGCTCAACGCCTCTTCCATCTGTTCGAGCAGACGCTGCTCGCGCTCGGAGAGCGGCACGGTGACCTCCCGACGATTCGTCATGGGCAAGAAGTTCGCGAAGGGCCATCGCGGACCATGGACCCAAGAATAAGTGTCGCATCCCACACGCGTCTGCGAATGGGTCGGGACACCTTTTCCTCCTCATCTTACGGCCGTCGGAGCGGGCTGACGTACCCCGGAAGGGGTGTATACATCGGCAGCCCCAGCCGGGACAGGACCAGCTCCAGGAACATCTCCGCCTGACGCACCAGATCGTCGGCCTCCCGGGCCGTCAGATGTGCCCGCCCGCGCTCCGCGCTCGCTCCCCGCGCGCTGGTGAGGGCGAAGAACTCCGCCCACTCGGTGAGCTCCGGGACGCCGGCGACGAGCGTGGTCCACACGTCGCGGCGGGCCGACCGCCGTCGCGTCGAGATCCGGTTCGCCACCAGGGCGGTGGCCGCCCGCAGCGCGCCGAGCTGGGCCAGTGCGTAGCGCTCGGTGGTGCCGTTGCTGTGACACGCCTCCAGGAGCGCCTCCCGTGCGCGGTCGACGAGCTCCAGCACCGCCACCGACGACGCTCCGCCGGTGCTGTCGGCGACAGGCGGGACACTGCGAGGCGCGGGACTTCGCGCAGGGCGGGAGAGGGTGGGGGCGTCGGGGGTGATGGGCATGGTCGATGTGCTGGGCATGACGGCCTCGCTTCGTCGTATCGAACGTCTGTTCGACGACTCTATGCCGTGCCACCGACAGCGGCAATGCCCGCCGACGTGCCGGGCGGGGCCCTAGCCCGAGACGGCGCCGACCGGCACGGCGCTCCTGCCCGACGCCAGGTTGCGGTAGACCTCCAGCGTCGCGGTCGACCGGTTCATCGTGATGAAGTGGATGCCCGGCGCGCCCTCGTCGAGCAACCGGTCGGCGTGCTCGGTGCAGATCGCCACACCGACCCGTCGCACTGCCTCCTTGTCGTGCGCGACCTGCTCGATCCGGCGTACGACGTCGGCCGCGAGCGGCTGACCGTTAAGCTTGGTCATCCGATCCAACTGGCTCGCGTAGGTCACGGGCATCAGGCCCGGCACGATCGGTAGATCCCGCCCGCGCGCGGCAACCAGGTCGCGCAACCGCAGGTAGGCATCCACGTCGGTGACCATCTGGGTGATGGCGAACGACGCCCCGGCGTCGGCCTTGCGCACCAGCGCGTCGGCGTCGTCCTCGAGGCTGCGCGACTCCGGGTGCTTGTCAGGAAAGGCCGCGACACCCACCGTGAACGAGCCGAGCGATCCGATCAGACCGACGAGCTGATCCGCGTGGTCCAGGCCCTCCGGGTGCGCGGTCCACGGGGTGCCGAGGCCGCCGGCGGGATCACCGCGCAGCGCCAGGATGTTGCGGATGCCGGCGTCGGCGTACTCCCCGACCACCTGCCGCAGCGATGCCAGCGAGGACCCGACACAGGTCAGGTGCGCCATCGTCGTGAGGGTGGTCTCCCGCTGGATGCGGCCGGTCACCCGCACGGTGCCGTCACGGGTCGAACCCCCCGCGCCGTAGGTGACCGACACGAACGACGGGCGCACCTGCTCCAGCCTGCGGATCGACTCCCACAACACGGCCTCGCCCGCCTCGTCGCGGGGCGGCATGAACTCGAAGCTGAAGCTGGGCGGCCCGGCGGACAGCAGATCGGGGATGCTCACGCGCGCGCCGACGGTCCGGCGCGCATGCTCGCCGGGCCGTGGGGGTAAGCGTCCGGGAACGGCCTCTGACATGCGACGATGATAGAGGTGCGTGCGCCAACTACGCTGCGGGACAACAGCCCGCGAGATCCACCGGAAGGACAGCCCGTGCCGGACCCGTTGGATGTCGCGGATCTGCGCGTCCGGGTGCAGGCGGTGCTCGACACCGCGCAGGCGCGTCAGCGCGACGTGCTCGCGCCGCTCGGACCCGACGTCGCCGAGTTGTCCGACGGGATCTTCCAGCTCCTGCGCGGAGGCAAGCGACTGCGCGCGGCATTCCTCTACTGGGGCTACCGCGCGGCCGGCGGGCGCGACAGCGACGCCCTGGTCCAGGTCGCCACGTCGATGGAGATGTTCCAGGCGGCGGCACTCATCCACGACGACGTGATGGACCATTCCGACACGCGACGGGGTATGCCGACCGCGCACCGCCGCCTCGCCGCTCGCCACGCCCGGGAGGGCTGGGAGGGCGACGGCGAGGACTTCGGCAACGCCGGGGCCATCCTCGCCGGGGACCTGTGCCTGGTGTGGACCGATGAGCTGTTCGTGGGCAGCGGTCTGCCGCACGCCGAGCTCGCCCGCGGCCGGGACCAGTTCGACGCGATGCGCACGCAGCTGATGGGCGGCCAGTTCCTCGACGTGCTGGACTCGGTGCGCGACTGGGCGACGCTGACCACCGATGAGCGGATCGAGGAAGCGCTTCGCGTCGTTCGTTACAAGAGCGCCAACTACACCGTGGTCCAACCGCTGCTGATCGGAGCCGACTGCGCCGGGGTCGGCGCCTCGACGCGCTCGGCGCTCGCGGCGTACGGAACGGCCCTCGGCGACGCCTTCCAGCTGCGCGACGACCTGCTCGGGGTCTTCGGCGACCCCGAGCAGACGGGCAAACCGGCCGGGGACGACCTGCTCGAGGGCAAGCGCACGGCGCTCGTCGCCTTCGCGCTCGATGACGTCGCCCCGGCGGATCTGAGCCGGTTCACGGCGCTCTTCGGGTCGCCGGACCTGGACGAGGAGCAGGTGGCGTGGCTGCGCGACCTGTGCAAACGCTCGGGTGCGGTCGACCGGGTCGAAGGGATGATCCAGGAGCGGGTGCTCGTCGCGCGGGAGCAGCTGCGCGGTGCCGTGCTCGACGAGGAGTCCGCCGTGATCCTGCACGATCTGATCGACGTCGCGACGGCGCGCGACTCCTGACCGGGCGGGTCAGAAGGCCAGTTCGCTCGCGCGCTTGCGGATCTCGGCCTTGCGACCCGCCAGCAGCATGTGGATGGGCGCCCCCGGCAGCGGAAGCGTCTCGTCCGGGGTGAACAGCCACTCCAGCGCCTCCTCATCCGGCAGGCGCGCGTCGCGCAGGACCGTGACCGTGCCCTGCAGCGAGGGCAGGATCTCCCCGTCCCGGACGAACGCCGCAGGCACGCCGATCGCGGCGTTGGGGCCGACGCGGTGCGAGAGCAAGTCGCCGTCGGTGATCATCTTGCGCACCTGTCGCTGGCGCAGCCCGATCGCCTCGGCCACCTCCGGCACCGAGAGCCACTCCCCCACCAGGTCCTCCAGATCAGCCATGGCGCCAGTTTCCCATGCGCCGCGCCTCCCGATGACCCACAAGGTCGCTTCGTAGACTGCGACGGTGCCGCCCACCGCATCGCCGTCTCTCGTCGGCCGCCGCGTCGACGGGCGGTACCAGGTGCTGCACCACCTCGCCGACGGGGGGATGGGGTCCGTCTACGTCGCCCTCGACGAGCGACTGGACCGGCACGTCGCCCTGAAGATCATGCGCCCGGATCTGGCCCGTGACGAGGCGTTCGTCGAGCGGTTCCGTCGCGAGGCGCGGTCCGCGGCCCGGCTGTCGCACCCCAACATCGTGGCCGTCACCGACCAGGGCCAGGACGAGCAGTACGTCTTCATCGCGATGGAGCTGGTGGAGGGCACCACGCTGCGCGAACTGCTGCGCGCCTCTGCGCCCCTGTCGGCCCGCCGCACCCTCGACATCGCAGGCGGCATCCTCGCGGCGATCGCCGTCGCCCACCGTGCCGGCATCGTGCACCGCGACATCAAGCCCGAGAACGTCCTGCTGCGCGACGACGGCACGGTCAAGGTGGTCGACTTCGGCCTCGCCCGAGCCGTGACGACCCACACCTTCAGCACGGACGCCAGCGTGATGTTCGGTACGGCGGCGTACCTGGCGCCCGAGCAGGTCGAGACCGGCACGGCGAGCGAACGCTCCGACGTCTACACGGTCGGCCTGCTGGTCTACGAGATGCTGACCGGCGCGAAGGCGTTCCCGGGCGACTCCCCCATCCACGTCGCCTACCAGCACGTGCACGGCACGGTCCCCCGCGCCGGGGCGGTCGTGCCCACCGTGCCGCCGGTGCTGGACGAGTTCATCGCCCACGCGACGGCGACCGACCCCGACGAGCGCCCGGCGGACGCGGCGGAGATGCTGGATCACCTGCAGGCCGCCCAGCGCAGTCTGAGCCCCGACCAGCTCGATGCGTTGCCGGCCGCGGGCGGCGACGGGTCGGACCCTCAGGTCGCCCACACCTCACGGCTCGGCACCGACAGCACCCACGCGCTCGGCCGGTACGACGGGTCGCCGGCGGCGCTCTCGGGCACGTCGCGCCGACGGGGTGCCCGACCATTCGTCCTCGCCGTGGTCGGCGCCCTGGTGCTCGCGCTCATCGTGGCGGGCGGCTGGCTCTTCACCGCCGGCCCGCTCGGCGAGGAGAAGGTGCCCGACGTCGTCGGTCGTCAGCAGGGCGCAGCGCTCGCCGCGTTGCACGCCCACCACCTGGACAGCGCGGTGCGCGAGGTCTACAGCGAATCAGTCCCCAAGGGCGCGGTGGTCGCGAGCGAGCCGGGCGCGGGAGCGCAGGTACGCCGGATCGGCTCGGTCACGCTTCAGGTGTCTCGCGGGCCCGAACGGCACGAGGTGCCCACGCTTGTCGGCAACACCCAGGCGCAGGCCCAGGCTGCGCTCACCGCGGCCCACCTTGCGCTCGGCACGGTGGGCGACGGCTACAGCGAGACGGTGCCGGCCGGCCGGGTGATCAGCTCGAACCCAGCGGCGGGTGCCTCCCTCAAGCGAGGCACCCAGGTCGCCCTGGTGGTCAGCAAGGGCCGGGAGCCCATCGCGATCCCGAACGTCGTCGGCGTCTCCGGCAGCGACGCCACGAGCACGCTGAACGGGCTCGGCTTCACCGTGCAGCAGGGCACCCAGCAGTTCAGCGACACCGTCGCCCAGGGAGACGTCATCAGCCAGACTCCCTCGACCGGCACCGGCTACCGCGGTGACAGCGTCTCCCTCGTCATCTCCAAGGGCCCGGAGCTGATCACCGTCCCCGACGTGACCGGCCAGACCAGTCAGAAGGCGAAGGCCGCGCTGGAGGCGCTCGGGCTCAAGGTCACGATCAACCGCTTCTTCGGCGGGTTGTTCAACGACGTCCGGGCGAGCGACCCCTCGCCGGGCACCAGGGTGCGCAAGGGCAGCACCGTCACACTGTCGGTCGTGTGAGCCCTTCGGCGCGGGCGCTCAGCATTTGCGCCACGAGGAACGCCAGCTCCAGGCTCTGCTGGTGGTTCAGCCGCGGGTCGCACGCCGTCTCGTAGCGCTTCTCCAGGTCACCGGCCAGGATCTTCTCGGACCCGCCGAGGCATTCGGTGACGTCGGTGCCGGTGAGCTCGACGTGGATGCCGCCGGGGATGGTGCCAAGGCCCTGGTGCACCTCGAAGAAGCCCTGCACCTCCGCGATGATGTCGTCGAACTCCCGGGTCTTGTAGCCGGTCGAGGACTCGAAGGTGTTGCCGTGCATCGGGTCGCAGACCCAGACGACCTTCGCGCCCTCGGAGGTCACCCGCTCCACGATCCGCGGCAGCGCGTCGTGGATCTTGCCCGCGCCCATCCGGGTGATGAAGGTGAGTCGGCCGGGCTCGCGCTCAGGGTCGAGCTTGTCGATGACCCGCATCAGCTCGTCGGGGTCGGCGGTCGGTCCGACCTTCATGCCGATCGGGTTGTGGATGCGGGAGACGAAGTCCAGGTGTGCACCGTCCAGCTGGCGGGTGCGTTCGCCGACCCACAGGAAGTGCCCGGACACGGCGTACGGGTTGCCGGTGCGGCTGTCGATACGGGTGAGCGGCTTCTCGTAGTCCAGCAGCAGCGCTTCGTGGCTGGCGAAGAACTCCACGGCGCGCAGCGCGTCGAAGTCGGCGCCGCACGCGGCCATGAACTTCATCGCGCGGTCGATGTCGGAGGCGATGCTCTCGTAGCGCGCGTAGGCGCTGTTGGCGATGAAGCCGCGGTTCCACTCGTGCACGTGCCGCAGATCGGCGAAACCGCCCTGGGTGAACGCCCGCACGAGGTTCAGCGTGGACGCGCTCGTGTGGTACGCCTGCACCAGGCGCCGCGGGTCCGGCGTGCGGGACTCCTGCGTGAACGCGAAGTCGTTGACCATGTCGCCCCGGTACGCCGGCAGCGTCACGTCGCCGCGGGTCTCGCTGCCGCTGCTGCGCGGTTTGGCGTACTGACCGGCGATCCGACCCACCTTGATCACGGGGGTGCTGGCGCCGTAGGTGAGGACCGCGGCCATCTGCAGGATCGTCTTGATCCGGTCGCGGATGCCGTCGGCCGTCGCGGCGGAGAACATCTCGGCGCAGTCGCCGCCCTGCAGCAGGAATGCCTCGCCGCGGGAGGCCGCGGCCAGCCGCTGCCGCAGCACGTCGCACTCACCCGCGAACACCAGCGGGGGCGCGGCAGCCAGCTCGGCCCGAGCGGCCGCCAGGGCGTCCTGGTCGGGCCACTGCGGCTGCTGTGCGGCAGGAAGGTCGGCCCACTGCGGCAGGGATGAGGGCTCGTGGGACGCCGCGGCGGACAGGGTGGGACTGATGATGCTCACCGATCAAGAATAACGGCGCCCCGACCGGCGGATTTACAGCTCCAGTCCCGGGTCGCGCTCGCCGTACTTCTCCTCGAGGAAACGGTGATTGGCGCGCAGCTGGGTCTGGCCGACCTCGCCGGCCCTGTCCAGGAGGCCGCGGACCGCCTCCAACAGCAGGTCCAACTCCTCGATCAGGAGGTCCGCCCCGGTCCGGCCGTCCTGCAGCACCGCGGTGTCCGCCGTCGTCGGAGGAAGCCCGAGGTAGGCGTGCACGGCCGAGGGCCCGAAGTCGTCGCGGATCTGGACCACCTCGAACGCGTCCCGCCCGGTGATCCCGCAAGCGGCCAGGTACTGCTGCGCCTGGAGCGTCTGCGTGTCGAGACGCAGGATCCGTTCGCGTGCGGCATCCGGCACGCGCGCGTGACGCGCCAGCGTCTCCAACGCGCTGCTGGGCGCGTTCCCCAGCAACTCCGAGAACGGCCGCGGGACCGTAGGGCCGTACGCCGGTGGGGGCGGGGTCAGATCTCGACCCCGACGGCTCAGGAAACCCATGTCACTCCAGCGACAGGGTCATCGTGGGGTCGGGGATGCCGCTCTCCGGGGAACTGGTGACGCCGGTGCCGACGGCCAGGAACTCCGAGGCGTGCGCACCCCACACGTGTCCGCTGACCTGGGTGTTGACGCCCACGATCCCGTCGGCCCCGAAGCGGTTGGCCTCGTCCTCCATCCGCGTCATGGCCAGCTCGCGCGCGGTGTAGGCGGCCTCGGTGAACTGCGGCATCTCCATGTTGCGTCCGGCCATCCGCATCGACTGGCGGATGCTCTGGTGCGCCACGTGGTAGACGCAGGCGCCGAAGACGAAGGCCCTGGGGAAATGTCCTGCTCGCACCAGCGTGTAGAAATCCTGACCCGACAGGTCCGAGGTGAACGGGCCCCCGTCGCGCAGCTTGTACGCCGGGTTGGGCTCGCGCGCCCGGATGGCCGTGCCCTGGGCGATGAACTCCAGCTCGTCGGTCGCCCACGCGTACCGCTGGATCTGCAGATCGACGCCGACGATCCCGTCGGCGCCCAACGCGTGCGCCTCGCTGCGCATCCGATCGAGCGCGAGGGACCGCGCGTGGTACATCGCCGCCGACAGCACCTCCAGCTCCATCGACTGTCCCCAGTTCTGGAACTGGTAGCCGATGTGGTAGATCGAGGTGCCCATGACGTAGCCGAGCGGCTCGAAGCCGAGCTTGTGCACGAGGACGAACTCGTTGACCGACAGGTCCGAGGTGAACGCGGATCTGTCGCTCTGCTCCCGGGCCGCGAGACGTTGGACCCGATTGCTGGCAGCAGCGGGGATCTGCGGTCCGGCTGCCGGGGGTCCACCCGCCTGAGTGGCACCGGGCAGTGGTGCACCATCACGTCGACCGAAAGCCATTGCACGCTCCTCGCATCGCAGGGGTCTGATCGCCCCGCCCGGACCGTACCCCCGGAAGCTGAGGGTCAGGGGCGTTTCAGCTGGTCGCCGTCTCGACGTCCTCGCTCGGCACGGTGCTCATCTCGGCGTGCTCCCCTGCGGCCCGCCCCTCGGAGCCCGGCACGAGCTTGTGGGCCGCCGTGCTCGCCAGGGCCGCGGCACCTTCGCCGATGCCCTTGGCCCGCTGGGTGACCCGGTCCTTCAACGATGAGGCGTAGACGTCGACGTACTCCTGGCCCGACAGCAGCATCAACTCGTACATGATCTCGTCGGTGATCGAGCGCAGGATGAAGCGGTCGTCCTCCATGCCCTCGTAGCGGGAGAAGTCCATCGGCTGGCCGAACCGCACGTGCGGGTGGGCCATTCGCCCGAAGATCTTGCCGGGAGGCGCGACCTCGTCGGTGCCGATCACGGCCACCGGGATCAGCGGGACCTTGGCCTCCAGCACCATCCGGGCGACGCCGGTCTTGCCCTTGTAGAGACGCCCGTCGGGTGAGCGGGTGCCCTCGGGGTAGATGCCGAAGAGCTCGCCGTTCGCCAGGATCCGCAGGCCGGTGGAGATCGCGCCGGCCGCGGCGCTGCCGCTGCTGCGGTCGATGGGCACCTGACCCGCGCCGGTGAAGAACCAGCGCTGCAGGGTGCCCTTCACGCCGGTGCCGGTGAAGTACTCGGCCTTCGCCACGAAGGTCACCCGCCGGGGAAGGGAGAGCGGCATGAACAGCCAGTCGGCGTACGACAGGTGGTTGCTCGCCAGGATCGCGGCCCCCTCGTCGGGGACGTGGTGAACGCCTTCCACGGAGGGTCGGAAGACACTCTTCAGAAGCGGTCCGACAAGGACCCACTTCAGCAACCAGTAGAACACCTTCGCTGGGCTCCTTCATCGCAAGATAGGCGCCTCGCACAATACGGCACCCACCACACCCCGACGGGCGAAGTGGAAGGATGACCCGATGCAGATCGTCCCCGGCGCGGAGCCGTTCACCCACGACGCCGGGGCGGTGGGCGTGCTGGTGTGTCACGGCTTCACCGGGACGCCGCAGAGCATGCGGTCCCTCGCCGAACGCTTCGCCGCCGAAGGCTTCTCGGTGCGCCTGCCGCGCCTCCCCGGGCACGGCACCACGTGGCAGGAGCTGAACAAGACGCGGTGGACCGACTGGTTCGCCGAGGTCGACGCGGCGTACGCCGAGCTGGCCGCCACCTGCGACCAGGTCTTCGTCGTGGGTCTGTCGATGGGCGGCACCCTCGCGACCCTGGTCGCCGAGACCCACCAGAACGACGTGGCCGGGCTGGTGCTCATCAACCCGGCGTACGTCATGAAGGACAGACGACTGCTCGCCGTACCCGCGCTGCAGCACGTGGTGCCCTCGGTCGCGGCCATCAGCGGCGACATCAAGAAACCGGGCGTCGCCGAGGTGGGCTACGCGCGTACGCCGCTCAAGGCGTTGCGCTCGCAGATGCGGATGTGGGAGCAGGTGACCCGCGACCTGCCGCAGATCACGCAGCCGGTGATCCTCTTCCACTCACCGCAGGATCACGTCGTGCCCCCGGCGTGTTCGGAACTGTTCCTGTCCCGCATCTCCAGCGAGGACGTCACCGATGTGGTGCTGCACGAGAGCTATCACGTCGCGACCCTGGACAACGACGCCGGCCTCATCGAGGATCGTTGCGTCGACTTCATCACGAGAGTTGCGGACCTATGAGCGCACCCGGCAGCGAGAGCCACGACGAGCAGACCGATTACGACGCGCGGTTCGCTGAGATTGTCGCGCAGTTGTCCGGGACCGTCGATCCGGACGCCCTGGCCGAACCCGAGGTCGAGGAGCCCGAACCGCAACCGCCCGCACCCCCCGCTCTGCCCGTGCAGTGGCGGGTGCCGGACTCCGGCGCGGCCAACGACATCCTGGAGGACGACGGCACCTACGAGCCTCCACCCCCCGCGCCGCTGCCCCGCGACGACGTGCAGTTCTGGGCCATCTGGGCCTCGCTGGTCGGCGGGCCGCTGTGGCTGATCTACCTCTTCGCCTTCGAGCGCGACTGCCAGCCCATCTGGTGGGTGCTGGCGTGCCTCGTCTGCATCCTCGGGGTCGTCTTGCTGGTGCTGAGGCAACCCAACAGCCGCGACGACCAGGACCCCTTCGACGACGGCGCCAGACTCTAGTCACCCCACGAGTTGTAGGAACGTGCGCGCTCCATAGGGCGCGCACGTTCCTACAACTCGTGCGGTTCGGCGAGAGCCGTGAGGTCCATGTCCACGTAGACCGGCCGGTGATCGGTGGCCATCCGCAGCTGCAGCGGGTCCAGATCCAGCCGGGGCACCGTCGCGCCCACGGGACCGGAGATAAGCAGTCCGTCGATCGTCTTGCCGGGGGTCCCCGACGGGCTGGTGAGGACGTCGCCGGTCACCTCACGCATCCGCACGGCCAGGTCGCGCCAGGCGCCCTCGCCGTACGTCTCGTTGAGGTCACCGCCGAGCACCGCGGCCGCAGCTCCGATCGCGTCGATGTCGCGCAGGATCTGCTGCACGTGCGGCCCACGCTGTGCCGACCGAAGGCTGAGGTGCACGCTCACCGCCGTGAACGGGAGATGACCGGGCAGGCGCAGGCGCGCCACGGCGTACCCCCGCGGCTCCTCACGCCGCCCGACCGGCAGGTTGCGGTGCTCGCAGGAGAGCAGGTCGAGCCGCAGCGAGCTCAGCAAGGTGGTGCTCATCCGACCGCGCCGTCCGTCGGCCCAGGTCAGTCCCACCTGTTCGGCGAACGCCGCCACCCGATGGCCCGACCCGGGATGCCTCGGCGCCTCCTGCAGCAGCAGGACGTCGGGATCGATCCGACGCACCACCTCCACCAGCGCCTCGCGGTCGTCCTTGAACGCGCGCACGTTGTACGACGCGACGCGCACCGTGTGGGCGTCGCGGGGTTCCGGACGCTCAGTCATCCTCGTCGCCCAGGCGGGCGAGGTCGGCGGCGCCGATCAGACCCGCCTCGTTGCCCAGTTCGGCCTGCACGATGTCCGCCCGCGGGCGGTACCCCCGGCCGGTCAGCGACCGCGCGAACGCCGCCCGTGCGGGATCCAGGAGCAGGTCCCCCGCCGCGCTGACGCCGCCGCCGATCACGAAGAGCCCGGGGTCGAACGCGTTCGCGAGGTTGGCCAGGCCCACCCCGAGCCAGGTGCCTACCTCGGCGAGCAGCTCGGCTGCGGTCGCGTCCCCGCCCTGTGCGGCCTGCGTGATCATCGGCCCGGTGAGCGCGCGAGGGTCCTCCCCCACGCGCTCGGCCAGATCGGCTGCGAGCGGCGAGCCCGCGGCGATCAGCGAACGCGCCTCACGGACCAGCGCGTTGCCACTGGCGTACTGCTCCCAGCACCCCCGGTTGCCGCACTCGCAGCGGTGCCCTCCCGGCACCATCTGCATATGGCCGAACTCGCCGGCGATCCCGAACTCGCCGCGCTGCACCGCCCCCTGGGCGATCACCGCGCCGCCGATGCCGGTGCCGAGGTTGACCATCACGACGTGCGACCGGTCGCGGGCCGCACCGAAGCGCCACTCGGCCCAGCACGCGGCGTTCGCGTCGTTGTCGATGAAGACCGGCACGCTGAGTCGACTGCTCAGGGCGTCGCGCAACGGCTCGTGCCGCCAGGACAGGTGCGGCGCGAAGACCACCGTCGCCCGGTCGGCCGTCACGAATCCGGCAGCGCCCACCCCGACCGCGACCGGCGCCGACCCGTGGTGGGCGTCCAGCAACTCCTCGACGACCTCCACGATCACGTTCTCGACGACGCGAGGGGACGTCGAGCGGTGCGGGGTGTCACGTCGGGCGCGTTGCTGCACCGTGCCGTCTGCCGACACCAAGCCGCCGGAGACCTTGGTGCCGCCGATGTCGATCCCGACGGCGAACTCGTCCTGGGCGAACTCGTCGGAGATCCCCGGATCGTGGGGGTCCTCGCCGTGCCCGGGGCGCGGGCCCACGGGTCCGGCGCTCACCGGTCGCCCGGGTTCACGGCGAGCGCCGCGACGCCGATCACCCCGGCGTCGTTGCCCAGCTCCGCCCGCACGAACGACGCCACGGGCCGGTAGCCGCGCCCGGTGAGTGAGCGTCCGTACGCGCTGCGCATCGGGTCGATCAGCAGCTCACCGGCGTCGGCGACGCCTCCGCCGATCACGAAACCCTCCGGGTCCAGCAGCGAGGCCATCGAGGAGGTGGCCTCACCCAGCCAGTTGCCGACCTGCGCGAGCAGGTCGATCGAGGCGACGTCCCCCTCGAGGGCCGCAGTGGTCACCATCGCGCCGGTCAGCTTGTCGGCGTCGCCGTCGCACAGGTCGGTCAGTCGACGGCCGAACTGGGCACCGCTGCGCACCAGCTCGCGCGCGTCCCGGGTGAGTGCGGTGCCGCTGCCATACGCCTCGACGCAGCCCCGGTTGCCGCACCCGCACAACCGGCCGCCGGGCACCAGCAGCATGTGGCCGAGCTCGCCACCGATGCCGTACGCGCCTCGGAACAGCTTGCCGTTACTCACGATTCCGCCGCCGACGCCAGTGCCCACGGTCACCATCACCATGTGGCCGAGGTCGCGACCGGCGCCGTGCACGAACTCGCCGTACGCCGCCGCGTTGGCGTCGTTCTCGATGATGACCGGCAGGTCGGTGTTGGTCGCGACCCGTTCCTTGAGCGGTTCGTCGCGCCAGGCCAGGTTCGGGGAGAAGAGCACGGTGGTGCCGGCGCGGTCGATGTAACCGGCGCACGCGACGCCCACTGCCGCGACGTCCTCGGTGTGCAGCTCGGCGATGAGTTCCGCGATCGCCGTCGCGATCGCATCCGGCGACTGCGCAGGCGTGGAACGGCGGGCCCGCGCGACGATGCTGCCCTTCTCGTCCACGCGCCCGGCGGCGATCTTCGTCCCGCCGACGTCGATGCCGATGCTGGTGACCATGTCAGTGCCTCTCGGGTGCGGTGGGGTCGTCGTCGCCACGCACCGGGATCGGGATCCCGGTGTCGGCCGGGCGCGGGTCCGGTCGACCGGCCCCGTCCTCGGGGTCGTTCGTGGATGCCTTCGAGGGCGAGGCCTGCGGATCGGAGCCGCGGTCCGCGGCGATCATCTGCAGACTCCCCGCCACCATGGCGAGCACATCGGCGACGCGCACCAGGACCTCGGGCCGCACGGTCTGCATGTACGACGCGATCCGGCACACCGGACACACCCGGCAGATCGCGTCCAGACCGGCGGTCCGTCCACAGTCGCAGGCCATCGAGGCGGGTGCAGCGGTGCCATCTGCCGCAGGTTCGTCGCCGACCGGCTGCGGCGGGGAGTCCTCCCCAGGCTCCTCTGCAACAGGCTCGGATCCGTCCCGATCGCCTGCGTCGCCGGTGCCGCCTACCCCGCCCACCCACGAGGTGAAGGCGTCGGCGAGGCGTGTCGCCTCCGCCACCAGGGCGTCGGCCGCCTCCCCGCCGTCGTCGGCCCGATGGTCATGGTCGGCAGGCTCCCGCTGCCCGGCGGGCGTGTCGTCATCCCTGGTCACGGGCCTCATCCTGCCGCACGGGTGAGAAGCGCACCGTCAGGATGCCGTCGTGCAGCCGAGCGTCCACCGGTCGGCATCGGCGCAGGGCCGTGGGCATGGTGAGGACGCTGCGGTGGCCCTGGGTCTGCAGCACGAGGTCGTCCTGCATCATCGACAGGCGCAGCTCGCGGAAGCGGACACCGGGGAGGGGCATTCGCCAGACGTAGTCCGCACCGTCGTGCTCCCAGGAGATCCCGGCGAGCCGGCCCGTGCGTGCCTGGTCGTCCAGCGCGCCGAGCTGATCGGGGACTCCACGTCCCGTGCGCCACCGTGGCGGATCGTGCGGGCCGCTGCGCGGTCCGCCGACGACCGCGTTCACCGGGGCCCCGCCGAGCGCCATGCCGGCCACGACGCGGCGCACCTTCGCCGACGGCGCCGATCCGGCGATCACGACGGCCGTGCTGCCCTCGCCGATGAGCACCTCGCGCGCCGCGGACGCGTGAACGAGGGCGGCCCGGACCTGATCGGTGACCTGCTCGCCCGGCCATCGCGATCCCAGCGCCGCCGCGAGGAGTGGTCGGGATGTCGTGAGCCACCCCCGGCTGTGCCGGTGCGAGACGTTGCAGGACCCACGGCACGGCCCCGGCCAGGCGCACCAGGTCCACGGCACGAGGGCCGGCATCGACCACGACGACCTCGCCGGGCGGCCGCTCGGCACCGATCGCCCACAGCAGGCGCACGGTCGCGGCCTCGGTCAGGCGGGCGACCTCCGCCGCGAGCCTGGGGTCCAGGCCGACCATGTCGAGCAGCGGCGCCATCGTGCCGTCCGCGTCATCGGCGTCCCGCGGGTCCGCGGTCCGCAGCGGGCCGTCCGCCGGGGCGTCGACCAGGCGGGTCGCGTCGTCGTACGGGTCGGTGCCGAGCAGCAGCACGGATCGGCCGCGGTCGGCGTACGCGCGGGCGAGCGTTGCGGCGTAGGTCGAGCACCCCGTGCCGCCGGGACCGGCGACGAGCACGCACTGCGCACCCATCAGCTCTCGCAGCGCTGCTTCAGCCCGCGCAGTGCCTGGTCGATGATGCTCTTCTCCGCCTTGCGGCGCAGCACGGCGACCACCGGAATGTTGACGTCGACGCACAGTTGGTAGGTCACCTGGGTGCGGTCGCCCGCGGGCTCCAGCTGGTAGCTGCCGTCGAGCGCGCGGATCACCGTGGACTCGACCAGCTCCCAGCTGACCGTGCCGGTGCCGTCCTCAAGGATGTCCCAGTCGTAGGCCAGCACGTAGGTGTCGCGCAGCACGCCGGCGTCCAGCTCGAACCGCACGGTGCGTGCCCACCCGTCGGAGTCCTGCGTCAGCACCTGTGCCCGGGTGACGTTCTCGGCCCACTGGTGGTAGTCGTCGAAGTCGGCGATCACGTCGAGGACCACCGCGGGGTCCGCGGTGATGGTCATGGACGACGAGGTGCTCTGCGACATAGCGCAGACAGTAACGGCCGGTGATGAGTGCTCTCCCCCGCGTCCCGACGGCTGCCCGGTCGGCGCGCCGGTCACCCGACCGTGTGACGCAGGAACGCGGCGTAGGCCGCGCGTAGACCCGTCGTCGTGGCTCCGTCGAAGTCGGCGCCGAACGCATCCGTCGACCCGGACGAAGTCGCGAGCACGAACTGCTTCCAGGCGTTCTCGCCGAACCGGTCGACGAGGAAACTCATGTAGGCGTGCGCGTCCTGGTAGGCCCGTTGCTGCTGGCCACCGGAGAACGCCGCGTCCGGCGGCGGCCCCGCGGGCAGTCGGTCCGCGCGCACGTCGGCCGCGAGGGTGGGGCACGCCGCCCCGAGCGACAGCCCGGTCCAGCGATACGCCGTGTACTCCGCGGACCCCTCGACCACCCACCGCGCAAGTCCGGTGCGCGTCGTCTGCCGCAGCACGACGTGGGTGATCTCGTGAGCGAGGACGACGCGCTGACCCTGCGCAGTCAACCCCTGCATGACCGCCTGGCCGATGACGACCTCGCCGGAGGCGGTCGTGCTCGCGGCCAGGTCGTCGCTCTCGGGCACCCCGCCGCGGAGCCGGGCGAACTGCGCGGCGTTCGCGGCGACCTGCACCCGGACGGTGCCGGCGGCCGCGACCTGCGTCGGCCAGGTGCGGGCGACCCACGTGCGGGCGACCCGCGCCTCGGCCAGCACCTGCGCGAGCTGCGTCGTCCCGACCGACCCGGAGACCTGCAGGCCGGCGGTGCTCAGGACGACGGTGCCGGTCGCGGCGGAGGGCGCCGAGGACCTAGAGGACGTGGCCGACCGGGAGGAAACGGACCCGGTCGACGTGTGCACCCCGCCGCCCGGCCCCGAACCGTCGCATCCACCGAGGAGCATCGCGGCCAGCACCACGCCCGCCGCCGCCCCTGCCCGTCGGGCGCCCCCCTCGGTGGCTCGGGTGCGCTGTCCTCGCCCGATCGTCCGCACCCTGAGAGCCTAGGTGTGACTCAGCCCGTCACCCGCAGGGCGCGACCCGGCTCGCGCACCGCCCTGGCCGCGTACGCGTCGGCCGGGCTGACCAGACCGGCCGCCACCAGCACCTCCAGCCCGCGGCGCTCCTGCTCGTCGGGCGCGAGATCGGCGTCGGCATCATGGGCGTCCGTGCGCGGGACCGGCATCTGCAGCAGCACGGTCACCATGCAGTCCGCGCAGTGGCGGTCACGGGCCGGGCAGCTTCGACATTCGATGTGCATCTCGGGACTCCTTCCTGTCGTCCTGTGCGCAGACGCTAGGTGCCGGGTCCGACAACCCCTTCCGACGGCGTGGCGGACGGGTGGGTGTCGGTGCACCCACCTAGCGTCCGTCGTATGCCGACCGCACACGCCATCCAGGCGACCTTCGACGATCTGGGCACACCGCTGTCCGGGGTCACCTTCGTCGTGGTCGACCTCGAGACGACCGGTGGCAACCCGCGATCCAACAGGATCACCGAGATCGGCGCGGTCAAGGTGCGCGGCGGCGAGGTGCTGGGCGAGTTCCAGACGCTGGTCAACCCCGGCGGTCCCATCCCGGCATTCATCTCCGTGCTCACCGGCATCACCGACTCGATGGTCGCTAGCGCACCGGGTATCGCCGCCGCGCTGCCGGCCTTCCTGGAGTTCGCGGCCGGCAGCGTGCTGGTGGCGCACAACGCACCCTTCGACATCGGCTTCCTGCGCGCCAACTGCGCCGAACTCGGCCACCCCTGGCCCGGGCACCAGGTGATCGACACCGTCCACCTCGCGCGCCAGCTGGTGAGCCGCGACGAGGTGCCCAACCGCAAGCTCGGCTCCCTGGCGCAGCTCTTCGGGGCCACCATCACCCCCGACCACCGCGCGTTGCACGACGCCCAGGCCACCGTCGACGTGCTGCACGCCCTGCTCGGGCGGGTCGGCAATCTGGGGGTGCACACCCTGGAGGAGCTCGCGTCCTACACCAGCCGGGTCCGCCCGGAGCAGCGACGTAAGCGCTACCTGGCCGACGACCTGCCCCGGGCGCCGGGTGTCTACATCTTCAAGGACGACCGTGCGCGGGTGCTCTACGTCGGCACCTCCGTCGACATCCAGCGCCGGGTCCGCAGCTACTTCACGGCGAGCGAGCATCGTTCACGGATGGCGCAGATGGTGGGGCTCGCGACCAGCGTCACCCCGATCGTGTGCGCCACGGTGCTCGAGGCCCAGGTGCGCGAGTTGCGGCTGATCGCCGAGCACAAGCCGCGGTTCAACAGGCGGTCGCGCCACCCGGAGAAGGGTGTGTGGCTGAAGCTCACTGTCGAGACCTTCCCCCGGCTCTCGGTGGTGCGCGAGACGCGTGACGACGGCGCCGAGTACGCCGGACCGTTCGGCTCGCGCGCGATGGCCGAGATGGCGGCGGCCGCCGTGCACGAGGTGGTGCCCCTGCGGCAATGCACGAAGCGGTTGTCCGCGACGACCACCTCCTCGTCCTGCGCGCTCGCCGAGATGGGCCGGTGCGGAGCGCCGTGCACGGGTCAGCAGAGCCCGCAGGACTACGCCCAGGTCGCCGCGCGCGTGGCGGAGGCCATCGGTGGCGATGCCCGGCCGCTGGTCGACGATCTGCACGAGCGGATGCGCCGACTGTGCGAGAGCGAGCGCTTCGAGGAGGCAGCCACGGTGCGCGACCGGATGCTGGCCCTGGTCCGCGCCGCCGACCGCGCTCAGCGGATGGCGCCGTTGACTGCGAGCCCCGAGGTCGTGGCGGCACGCCCAGGTGCCGTCGGCGGGTGGGAGTTCGTGTGCGTGCGCTACGGCAAGCTCGCCGGCACCACGCTCAGTCCGCCCGGTGCCGACCCGCGTCCCTACATCGACGCCCTGGTCGACTCCGCCGAGGTGGTGGCCCGCCCTGTCGGGCGCGCACCGGCGACCCATCCGGAGGAGACGGAGAAGATCCTGCGCTGGCTGGAGACCCCGCAGGTGCGGATGGTGCGGATCGAGGGTGAGTGGAGCTGCCCGGTGCACGGCGCCGGTGAGGTCCGCGAGCAGCTCGAACCGCTGATGAGCCGCGTCGACAACGGTTTCGAGACCTCTGCGACGGCCTGAGTTCTAAGCTGTCCCGGTGATCTCCGCCATCGTCATGATCAAGGCCGACATCCAGCAGATTCCGGAGGTGGCCGAGGCGGTCGTGGAGATCGAGGGCGTGAGCGAGGTCTACTCCACGACCGGCGACGTCGACCTCATCGCCGTCGTCCGGGTGGCGCGCCACGAGGACCTGGCCGATGTCATCGCCGACAAGATCAACAAGATCCCCGGGATGCGCGAGTCGCAGACCCACATCGCGTTCCGCACCTACTCCAGCGGTGACCTCGGGGCCGGCTTCTCCATCGGCCTCGACGACTGAGCCCTGCCCCTAACCGGCCCGATCCTTCACTCGGCAGTCAGGCTCGACGGGTCGCCGCCACCCACTGGTCGAGCGATCGGGCGGCCGCACCGTCGTCGATGGCGGTCCGCGCCCTCGCGACACCCGCGCCGAGCGCCTCACCGAACGATGCGTGCGCGCCGAAACGACCCGACCCGTCCTCGTCGGCGACGGCCAGCGCGATGCCCGCATTGAGCACCACGGCGTCCCGCACGGGCCCCGTCGCCCCGGCGAGCACCTCGCGGACCACGCCCGCGTTGTGCACGGCATCGCCACCGCGCAGCGCGTCCGCGCCCGCCGGTGCGATCCCGACCTCAGCCGGGTCGACCCGGTGCTGGGAGATCTCGCCGTCGCGCACCCACCGCACGCTCGAGGTGGTGGCGACGCTCAACTCGTCCAGCCCGTCGTCACCCCGGAAGACCGCAGCGGCGCTTCCGCGTTCGGCGAACACCCCGGCGATCAGATCGGCCACCCGCGGGTCCGCGGCGCCCACGGCGGAGTACCGCGGCCTGGCCGGGTTGGTCAGCGGTCCGAGGATGTTGAACGCCGTCGGGATCCCCAGTTCGCGACGAGGGACCGCCGCGTAGCGCATCGAGGGATGGAAGGTCTGCGAGAAGCAGAAGGTGATGCCGACCTCGGTGGCGATCGGTCCGATCCGGTCCGCCGGCAGATCCAGGGCGATGCCGAGCGCCTCCAGGACGTCGGCGGCGCCCGAAGAGGAGGAGGAGGCTCGATTCCCGTGCTTGACGACCCGAGCGCCCGCGCCGGCACTCACGATCGCCGCCATCGTGGAGATGTTGACGGTGTGGGCACCATCACCGCCGGTGCCGACGATGTCCAGGGTCGGGCCATGCACGCTGATCGGCACGGCGAAACGCCGCATCGTGTCGGCGAGGCCTCGGACCTCGCCGACCGTCTCGCCCTTGGCCCGCAGCGCGACCAGGAAACCGGCGACCTGCGCGGATGAGGCCTGCCCCGACATCACCTGGTCCATCGCCCACGATGTGTCGTCGGCGGTGAGGTCACCGCCCTGGAGCAGCGCCCCCAGCAGACGCGACCAGCTGCGGGCGGACGCGCCGGACATCACTACTGGCCGGTGGGCGCGGCGAGTTGCTCGCGATCGCTGTGTCGGCGCGCGACTTCGGCGATCGTGGAGCTGAGGATGAGCGGGTCGATCGGGTGGGGCACCGCGGCGTCCGCCTGCGACCACGACGCCAGCCAGCCGTCGGAGGGCCGGCCCGTGAGCACGATGATCGGGGGGCAGTCGAAGATCTCGTTCTTGAGCTGCTTGGACAGGCCCATCCCGCCTACCGGCGTCGCCTCACCGTCGAGGATCAACAGGTCGAGGTCCTCGTTGTCCGCTGCCTCGATCACGGCCGCCGCCGTCGCGCACTCACGCCATGAGCCGATCTGCACATCCTTGGCCGGGCGCTTGCCGACTCCGATACGGACGGCGTCGCGCGTGGCGATGTCGTCGCTGTAGAGCAGCACCTTCAGGGTTCGGGGCGTGTCGGCCATGCCGAGGATGCTACCCATCGCGTCCGGTCGGTCGAACAGACACCGACGACGCCGGAACCTCCCGGGCATGCGGATCGTTGACCGCTTCGAACGCCGAGCCGCCGCAACGCCGTACGCGGAGTGTGCGCCCACCGGGCCGCCACTCCGGGCGACGTCATTGCGCGAGTCCCCGCGAGATGGTCACGAGATGGCCTCGCGGCGGGGGTCGGCCGTGCCCCTCGTCGGTGGATGGGGCCATAATGTTCGGGTGGCCACCACAACGACCGCTACCACCAGCGACCACGGGATTCCGACCGGGCACGGCCCGGTCACGCGTCCCAATCTGACTGCCGTCGGCACGATGGTCTGGCTGTCCAGCGAACTGATGTTCTTCGCCGGGCTGTTCGCCATGTACTTCACGATCAGGTCGGTCGCTCACCCGCTGTGGGCGGACCGCACCAGTCACCTCAACGTGCCGTACGCCGCGGTCAACACAGCGATCCTGGTGATCTCCTCGGTGTGGTGCCAGCTCGGCGTCTTCAAGGCGGAGGCAGGCATCCCGTCCCGCACCGGCAAGCTGCTGCAACCGGGCCTGTGGGGAATGCGCGAGTGGTACGTGCTGACCTACATCTTCGGCGCGCTGTTCGTCAGCGGCCAGATGATGGAGTACTCCAACCTCTTCGCCGAGGGCATCAGTCTCAACTCCGACTCCTACGGGTCGATGTTCTATCTGACGACCGGCTTCCACGCGCTGCACGTCACCGGCGGGCTCATCGCCTTCCTGTTGATCATCGGCCGCACGTTCACCAGCCGGAACTACACCCACCACCAGGCCACCGGCGCCATCGTGACGTCGTACTACTGGCACTTCGTCGATGTGGTGTGGGTCGCCCTGTTCGCGACCATCTACCTGCTGCAGTGACCCCCTTGCCTGACTGTTCCGACTCCCTCCCCGACGACAGGATCTGCGCCTCGTGAGTTCGCTCGCCGCACACCGTAGGCACCCGGCATCGATCGTGCTGGTGCTTCTCCTCGGCCTGGTGATCACCGGTAGCCTCTATGCGCTCCTGGCGCCCAGCAGCGCCGGTGCCGCCGCCGCGTCCAGTTCCGACCTGAAGTCGGGCAAGGCGCTGTTCCTCGCGAACTGCGCGACCTGCCACGGCGTCAACGCCAACGGCCGCGCCAACAACCCCTCGTTGGTCGGCGTGGGCGCCGCAGCTGTCGACTTCCAGGTGAGCAGTGGCCGGATGCCGCTGTCCAACCCCTCGGTGCAGGCCGCGCGCAACAGCAGCAACGTGCAGTTCACCTCCCAGCAGATCAGCCAACTCGCGGCGTACGTCGCCTCCCTCGGCGCCGGCCCGGCGATCCCCTCCAGCAAGTACACGAGCCTCGGCGGCAACATCGCCACTGGCGGTGAGTTGTTCCGGGTCAACTGCGCCATGTGCCACAACTTCGCAGGCTCCGGCGGTGCCCTCACCCGCGGCAAGTACGCGCCGAATCTGGCTCCGGCCACCGGACGCCAGATCTACGAGGCGATGCTCACCGGCCCCCAGTCGATGCCGGTCTTCAACGACACCAACCTGTCGCCGCAGGACAAGAAGGACATCATCGCCTACCTCAAGAACGTCAAGAACGAGCCGAGTCAGGGTGGCCACACGTTGGGCAACCTCGGGCCGGTGACCGAAGGCATGTTCGCCTGGACCATCGGCATCGGCCTGCTCATCGGCGCCGCGGTCTGGCTGGGACGGAAGGCAGCCTGATGACAACGTCGTTCACCGGACCGGAGCGCCACGACCACTCCGAGCACCAGCCCGAGCCGGGCGAGGTCGCTCGCGGTGGCCACGGATCGGACCTGATCAACCTGGGCGACGGGCACCACGAGGGCGGCGGCCAGCTGCTCGAACGGTTCGAGAACCCCGGGCTGCCGGAGCACGTGCACCGCCTCGGCGACGATGACCCGGCCGCCGCGAGGCGCTCGGAGCGTCAGGTGGCCAGTCTTTTCGCCGTCTCGATGGTGGCCACCCTGCTCTTCGTCATCTCCTACATCGTCGTCGGCAAGGGCGCCATCGTCACGCTGCCGCTCATCGGACCGACCAAGGCGCTGCACGTCTCACTCGGCGTGACACTCGGGATCTCTCTGCTGTGCATCGGCCTGGGTGCCGTGCACTGGGCGAAGACCCTGATGTCCGACACCGAGGTCGTGGAGGAACGCCACACGCTGCGCTCCCCCGACGAGGACCGGGAGGGCACGGTCCAGATCCTGACCGACGCTGCCGAGTCGACGCAGATCACCCGGCGGCCGCTGATCAAGTACTCCCTCGGCGGCGCGCTCGGCCTGTTCGTGGTGCCGCTAGGTCTGCAGCTCGTGGGCTCCCTCGGCCCGTTGCCGCACGACAACCTCGGCGTCACGCTTTGGGACCGCAAGCTGAACGGCAAGGGTCGTCGGCTCATGCGCGATCCGGAGAACACCCCGATCCGCCTGTCCGACGTCACCCTCGGCAGCGTCTTCCACGTGCTGCCCGAGGGCATCGACGACGTACAGAACCCGCAGGACGCCAAGGTCAAGGCCGCGGTCCTTCTCGTCAGCATGCAGGAAAGCGACATCAAGAACGCCAAGGAAGCCAGTTGGGGCATCCAGGGCGTCGTCGCGTACTCAAAGATCTGCACACACGTCGGCTGCCCCGTCGGCCTCTACGAACACACCACGCACCACCTGCTCTGCCCCTGCCATCAGTCGACGTTCGACATGACCAACGACTGTGAGGTCATCTTCGGCCCGGCCAAGCGCCGTCTACCCCAGCTGAAGATCTCGGTGAACGACGCGGGTTACCTCGTCGCTGACCAAGGATTCCAAGAGCCCGTCGGGCCTAGCTTCTGGGAGCGCGCATGACCTCCGACATGCACACAGGTCGACCCGCCGACGCACTGCGCGGCGACGACGAGACATCGTCCGCGCCCAAGAAGAAGGGCGGAGGTGCGGTCGGCGGCGTCGCCAACTGGATGGACGAGCGGACCGGCGGTGCCAAGGGCATCCGCTACCTGATGAACAAGGTCTTCCCGGATCACTGGTCGTTCATGCTCGGCGAGGTCGCGATGTACTCGCTGATCATCCTGCTGATCACCGGTACGTTCCTCACCTTCTGGTACGTGCCGAGCATGGGCGAGACCGTCTACCACGGCTCCTACACCCCGCTGCAGGGCCAGCAGATGAGCGAGGCCTATAAGTCCACCGTCGACATCTCGATGGACATCCGTGGTGGGTTGCTGATCCGGCAGATCCACCACTGGGCGGCGTTGCTCTTCCTCGTCGCCATCATGCTGCACATGTTCCGGGTGTTCTTCACCGGCGCGTTCCGCAAGCCACGTGAGATCAACTGGGTCATCGGCGTCGTGCTCTTCATGCTCGCCACGATCGAGGGTTTCGCCGGCTACTCGCTGCCCGACGACCTGCTGTCCGGTACCGGCATCCGTGCCGCCCAGGGGTTCATGCTCTCGATCCCGGTGATCGGCAGCTACGTCGCGTACTTCGTCTTCGGGGGTG